>NZ_JBHVHX010000005.1:0-417233 GCF_042799895.1 Nocardia sp. NPDC057663
TCGACAGGGTCGCGATGGCCTTGGTGCCGACCATCATGCGGGCGTTCTCGATGACCTCGAACATCTGCGCGATGCCGTTGTGCGCGTCACCGACGAGCCAGCCCTTGGCCGGGACGCCGTGGCTGCCGAAGGTGAGTTCACACGTGGCCGAGGCCTTCAGGCCCATCTTGTGCTCGACGTTGGTGACGAACACGCCGTTGCGGTCACCGAGTTCGCCGGTGGCGGAATCGAAGTGGAACTTCGGCACGAAGAACAACGACAGACCCTTGGTGCCGGGACCGGCGCCTTCCGGGCGGGCGAGAACCAGGTGCACGATATTGCCGAACAGGTCGTCGGAGTCGGCGGAGGTGATGAAGCGCTTGACGCCCTCGATGTGCCAGGAGCCGTCCTCCTGCGCGATCGCCTTGGTGCGGCCTGCACCGACGTCGGAGCCGGCGTCGGGTTCGGTCAGCACCATCGTCGCGCCCCAGCTGCGCTCGACGATGATGCGGGCCCATTCGCGCTGCAGGTCGTTGCCGACGCGGTCGAGGATGTCGGCCATCAACGGCCCCATGCTGTACATGTGCGCGGCGGGCTGGGCGCCGAGCACGAACTCGGTGACCGCCCACTCCAGGATCGCCGGGGCCGGAACACCGCCGAGCGCCTCGGACTTGCCCAGACGCCACCACTCCGCGTCGTACCAGGCGCGGACGGCGCGCTTGAACGACTCCGGTAGCGACACCGTGTGCGTGGCCGGGTCGAACGTGGGCGGGTTGCGGTCGGCGTCGGCGTAGGGCGCCGCGACCGGGCCCTCGGCGAGCCGGGCCGCCTCGCTGAGCACCGAGCGCGCGGTATCCGCGTCCATATCACCGAAAGTGCCTGCCGCGAGGACGGTTTCGAGTCCGTACACCTCGAACAGGTTGAACTCGAGGTCTCGCACGTTGCTCTTGTAATGACTCACGAACGTTGCCTTCTCGGTGGGCCGGGGACGCGACGCGTCCGGGGAGGAGAGGAATGGGGGCGCGGCGGTGCGGCTCCCGCGGCACACTGTGCGGCACGGCTGCGCGGTGGGCAACGATAAGTGAACGGGGGCTAAAACGGGGTCGGCGGGGATGGCAGGGCCCAGCGGCTGGTAACCGGCCCTCGGCGGCCCCCAGTGAACGACCCGTAAGTGGCGTGAATCACTTTCCAGGTCGTGCGGGCTCGAGCGGGACTGCCTGGATGCGCTCGGCTACCGCGACCAGTGCCTCGACCAGGTCCGGACGCCCGGCCAGCCGTGGGTTGCGGACCGCTTCGATGACCACCGTGGTCACCGCGCGGATGAGCATGCGCGCCACGGGTGGCGCCAATTCGGGACGGAGTGTCTGCAGCATGCGGGCCCAGCGGCCGATGCCGTCCTGGCGGACCTGCCGGTACCGGCGTTCGGCCGCCGCCGGCAGGTACCGGGTCTGGCTGACGGTGATGGCGAGCAGGTCGGGTTCGTCGACGCCGAACCGGGCGAAGTTGCGGGTGAGGGTTCGCAGCGCTTCGCCGGGATCCCGGCCGTGGGACAGGGCGCGGGACACCAGCAGGTGGACCCACTCGTCGTGCCTGCGCACGATCTCGTCGAGTAGTTGAGCCTTGCTGTCGAAGTAGTGGTAGACGGCCGGGCCGGTGATTCCGACGGCCGCACCGATGTCGTCGATGCTCACCCCGGGGAAGCCGTGGTCGGTGAACAAGTGGGCGGCTGCGGCGAGTATGCGTTCGCGACGCACCGTGCGGTCGAGCCCGGGACGGTCGCTGGCCGCCCAGTGCGCGCGCACATGCGCGGCGCGCGTCCCGTTCGCCGGGAGTTCGATGGCCATGACCGCGCGCGCGGTCGCGACGAGCACCCGCGCCGCGACCGGTGCGGGCAGCTCGAGCCGGTGGTAGGCCGGGCTCGCCGCGACCGAGAAGGTCGCCCAGCTCAGCAGTTCCACATCGGCGGGTCGTAGCTCCGGTCGTTGCGCCCGCAGGGTGCGGCGCAGAAACTCCGTCAGCCGGGCGGCCCGTACGAGCACCGCGATCCGGTCGGTGGGATGCAGATGACGGAATTCGAGTTGCCACAACCGCGGTAGGCCGCGGCGGTCGAGTGCCACCTGGACCAGTTCGACGACGACCGCGTCGTCGGCGGGGGACCGTCGGTATGCGGTCTCGAGCCGCGCCAGCGCGTCGTCCAATCCGGCGAGCAGACACTGGCCGAGGAGTTGCTGCTTGCTGTCGAAGTGCCGGTAGAGGGCCCCGGGAGAAATGCCCACCGTGGCGGCGACCATCGCCATCGAGGTGTCGTGATATCCGTCGTGCGCGAACGCGTCGAACGCGGCGTCGAGGATGATGGTGCGACGGTTGCGCGGTCGCGTGCGGCGGGTGGTCACCTCGGATCTCATCCCCCTCAGTGTGCCCGCACCCGGCTCAGACCACGACGAGGCCGGTCATGGAATCGATTCTCCGTCACGCCTGGCATGGGTGGGTCGACCCGGGGACGGGAAACGGCTTCGGCCAGGAAATCGACAGTTACGGCCGAGCGCTGCCGGCGCGCTTGCGCCGGTAGGCCGAGGGCGTGGTGCCGGTCCAGCGTTTGAAGGCGTGGATGAACGGTGTCGCTTCGGCATAGCCCAACCGGATGGCGATGTCGTCGACCGACAACGGGGTGCCGGAGAGCATCTCCTCGGCCAACGTGCAGCGCACCTCGTCCACCAGAGCTCGATAGCCGGTGCCTGCCTCGGCGAGGCGGCGCCGGAGAGTACGCGGGCTGGTGCCCAGTTCGCGAGCGACTTGCTCGATGGTCGGCGGGGCGGGGATGCCGGTGCTGTCCCCGCCGGGCAGGATCAGCTTCCTGACTTGCGCCGTGATACCGGTGCGGGCGGTGCGCCGTTGCACCAGGTCGGCGCACTGCGCCACACAGAGGCTCCATGTCTGGGCGTTCGCCTGGGGCAGGGACTGCCCCAGGATCGCCGGGTCCAGGGCGAAGACCGTCTGCGGCCGACCGAACAGTGGCGTCGCACCGAGGACCTCGGACAAGCGATCGGCACCCTCGTGCGCAGCGAAGTCGAGCTCGATCCGGGAGACGGCGAATTCGTGTCCGAGCAGGTCGCCCATCACCCGATGCATCGCGACGATGTCGCGCTCGACGAGGAAGCGCGCCACATCGGCGGGGACGAGGTCGTGGTGGATCCTGGCGAGTACGGTGCCTTCGTCGAATTCTACCACCGGGGTACAGAATCCGTAGCCCAGCTGGTAGTAGCGCAGTGCGAGCGAAATCGCCTCGCGCAGTGTCGGACTGGTGATGCAGGCGTAGCCGAAGATGCCGAAGGTGCTGATCCGGTAGCGTCGCCCCACCTCCACCCCCAGCGCGGGGACATCGGCGAGTTCGCGAACGAGATTGCGGACGACGACGAGTTCGATTGCGCCGGGTACCTGCAGATCGGGATCGGACAGAGCGGCCGAGGTGAGGCCGGTGCCGGCCAGGATGCGGTCGGTGGAGACGCCGTGATCGGCGGCGCAACCGGCCATCACCGCGATGCTGGCGATGCCGCGCGGGAAATCCCAGGTCCGGATCCCCGGCTCTTCGACGGTGCGCATCCCCTCAGTATGGCCGAAAGTATGGATTCGCTGGCCGCCGTTGTTTGTGATCGGCGTTTGCGCAGGTCGTAGCGTCGTCGATGACATCAGCGACAGAGGAGTCCTGGCATGAGTGCGCGCACCACCCCGTCGATCGTCATCATCGGCACCGGCTTCGGCGGTCTCGGCATGGCGATGGAACTGCAGAAGGCCGGGTTCGACGACGTGACCATCCTCGAGCGCGCCGCCGATGTGGGTGGTGTATGGCGGGAGAACACCTACCCCGGCGCGGGCTGCGACATCCCCTCGCCGCTGTACTCGTACTCCTACGAACCCAGGACCGATTGGCCCAAGCGGTTCTCCGAGCAGCCCGACATCCAGGCCTATCTCCGCGAGGTCGCCGAGAAGCGTGGCCTGATCTCGAAGATCCGGTTCGGCGCCGAGGTCACCGCGGCGGAGTTCGACGATGCCGCGGGCACCTGGACGGTGAGCACGGCGGACGGTGCGACGCTCACCGCCGACATTCTCATCCCGGCCGTGGGCCAGCTGTCGCGTCCGGCCTTGCCGAACATCCCCGGAATCGGCGATTTCCAGGGCGAGTCGTTCCATTCGGCGGAGTGGAATCACGACGTGGATCTCACCGGCAAGCGGGTCGCGGTGATCGGGACCGGCGCCAGCGCGATCCAGTTCGTGCCCGCCATCCAGCCGACGGTGCAGCGGCTGACGCTGTTCCAGCGTTCGGCCGCGTGGATCCTGCCCAAGCCGGACATCGAGTATCGGTCCTGGCATCACACCGTGTTCGCGTACGCGCCGCCGGTCCGGCTGGCGGAGCGATTCGCGTTCTGGGCACTGTGCGAGTTCCTGTCGCTGGGCATCGTCGATGTCCCCGCGATCCGGCCGATGGTGCAGCGGCTCGCCACCTGGCACCTCGAGAACCAGGTGCAGGACCCGGAGCTGCGTGCGGCGCTGCTGCCCGACTATCCGGCCGGATGCAAGCGGGCGCTGTTCTCCAACAACTACTTTCCCGCGCTCACCCAGCCCAACGCTCACGTCGAGACGAGCGCGATCAGTGAAATCCTGCCCGAGGGCGTCCGCACGGCCGACGGCGTGGTGCACGGCGCGGACGTGATCATCTACGGCACGGGGTTCAAGGGCACCGAATTCCTGTGGCCGATGCGGATCGCCGGACGTGGCGGCCGCAAGCTGGAGGACGAGTGGGACGGCGGCGCCCGCGCCTACCAGGGGATGTCCGTGCCCGGGTTCCCGAACATGTTCCTGATCTACGGCCCGAACACCAATCTCGGCGTCGGTTCGATCGTGTACATGATCGAATCCCAAGCCCGCTACATCCGTCAGGCCGTCCAGCAGATCGCGCAACAGCCGGGGCGCGTGCTCGACGTGCGGGCCGAGGTCGCCGAGGAGTACGACACCCAGGTCCAGCAGCGGCTGGAACGGTCACCCTGGACCCGGTGCTCGAGTTGGTACCGCACCGCGGCCGGGCGCATCACCAACAACTGGCCGGGCACCGTGACCAGCTATCGCCGGCAAACCCGCACCTTCGCGTTGCCGGACTACCAGGTGGTCCCCGCTGCCGGCGACCGCCCCGGGCTGTGAACAGCAGCCGATCGACGCCATTCACCGACGAGACCAGCCGGAGCCGACCGATGACCATTCCGCTGCCGCCCACCCTGTGCGAAGCGTTTCAGCGCACCGCTGCCCGCATGCCCGACGCCGTCGCCCTGCGCACTCCCGGCGATACGACCCGGATCACCTGGGGCGAGTACGCGCGCCGGGTCGAGAAGATCGCCGCAGGCCTGGCGAATCTGGGAGTCGCCCCCGGTGACGCCGTGGCGCTGATGCTGACCAACCGGCCCGAGTTCCATCTCGTCGACACCGCCGCGATGCACCTGGGCGCGATTCCGTTCTCGATCTACAACACCAACCCGGTCGAGACGATCGCCTATCAGCTGGCGAAGACCGAGAGCCGGGTGGTCGTCTGTGAGGAGCAGTTCCTGCCACAGGTCGCCGCGGTCCGTGCCGTCGACGGGAACGTCGACACGGTCGTGGTCGTCGACACCGGACCCGCCGACACCATGTCGCTGGCCGAGCTCGAGTCGAACCCGCTGCCCGGCTTCGACTTCCGGGAAGCATGGCAGCGGGTGCAGGCCGACGACGTGCTGACGATCATCTTCACCTCCGGCACCACCGGAACGCCCAAAGGTGTCGAGCTCACGCACGCCAACATCCTGAGCAATATCGACGGCGTCCGCGAGATGCTCGATCCGTGGTTCGAGCACCGGACCGTGTCGTACCTGCCGGACGCGCACATCGTCAATCGCTGGACGTGCCACTACTTCCCGATGATCGGCGGTGGACCGGTCACCGATCTGGCCGACCCGAAGCAGATCGTGACCGCGTTGACCGATACCCGGCCGACGGCGTTCGTCGGCGTGCCCCAGGTCTGGTACAAGATCAAGGGTGCGCTGGAGGCGCAGCTCGCCGCCGAAACCAGCTCGGTCAAGCGCAATCTCGCGCACTGGGCCATCGACATCGGCCGGCAGAAGGTGCGCGCCGAGCTGAGCGTGCCCGGCGGCAGGGTTTCGCCGTGGCTGGCCGCCCGCCATCGCGTGGCGGATCGTCTGGTACTGGCCAAGATTCGTCACCGGCTCGGGCTCGATGCCCTGCGCGTCGGCGCGACGGGCGCGGCCCCCATCGCACCGGAAGCGCTCGAGTTCGTCCTCGGTCTCGGTCTGTCGGTCGGTGAGGTGTACGGCATGTCGGAACTGTCGGCCATCGCCACCCTGAACCGGCCCGGACGGATGCGGCTCGGCACGGTCGGTGTCGCCGCGCGCGGCGTCGAGGTGTCGGTCGCCGAGGACGGCGAGATCCTGGTCCGCGGTCCGATCGTGATGAGGGGCTACCTCGGCGACCCGGAACAGACCGCCGAGGCGGTCGACGCCGACGGCTGGGTGCACACCGGCGACATCGGCACCATCGACGCCGACGGCTTCGTCTCGATCGTCGACCGCAAGAAGGAACTGATCGTCAACTCCGGCGGAAAGAACATGTCGCCCAGCAAGATCGAGGGCTATGTCAAGGTGGCGTGTCCGCTCGCCGGATCCGTCGTGGCGATCGGCGACGCGAGGCCCTACGTCACCGCGCTGATCGCCCTGGACGCCGATGCCGCCGCCGCGTACGCTGCCGCGCACGGGGTGACACCGAACCCGGCGGTGCTGGCGGCGGATCCGGGGATCCTGGAAGTCCTCGACGCCGGGATCCGCGATGCCAACTCGAAGCTGGCCCGGGTGGAACAGATCAAGAAGTTCGTTGTCGCGCCGGTCTTCTGGCAGCCGGGCGGCGACGAACTGACACCGACCGGAAAGCTGAAGCGCAAGCCGATCACGGCCAAGTACGCCGCCGAGATCGACACGATGTACGCATCCACGCGCTGACCCCCGAATCGACAGCGATGAATCAGCAGACCGCACGGATCGTTTCGTGCGCAGGCGAGTGGAGTGGACTATGAGTACAACCGAGCAGGTGCCGGTCGCGGCGGAGGTTCTGGTGTCGTTCGATCCGGCGACCGGGTCGCCGATCGGCGAGTACCCGATCGACACCCCGGAGCAGGTCCAGCGGGTGGTCGGGAGCGCGCGCGTTGCCGCGGAATTCTGGGCGGGGCAACCGTTCTCGGTGCGGCGCAAGGCGCTGCTGCGCTGGGCGTCGTATCTGACCGGCCACGCCGACGAGTTCACGGCGCTGATTCAGCAGGAGAACGGCAAGCCGGTCGACGACGCCTTCCTCGAACTCACCCTGGCGCTGGGCCACATCGACTGGGCCGCACGGCACGGCGAGCGGGTTCTCGCGCCCCGACGGGAACTTCCGGGCCTGCTGATGGCGAACTTCGCGGCCACGGTCGAATGGCGGCCACTGGGCGTCGTCGGGGTGATCGGGCCGTGGAACTATCCGGTGTACACGCCGACCGGCTCGATCGCCTACGCCCTCATCGCCGGAAACACCGTGGTGTTCAAGCCGAGTGAGTACACGACCGGCGTCGGCAACTACTTCGCCGCCGCGTTCGCCCGGGCGAATCCCGATCTGCCGCACGGGATTCTGCAGACCGTCAACGGGTACGGCGCGACCGGTGCGGCCCTGGTGACCGCCGGGGTCGACAAGGTGGCCTTCACCGGGTCGACCGCCACGGGGAAGAAGATCATGGCCGCGGCGGCCGAGTCCCTGACGCCGGTGCTGCTGGAATGTGGCGGCAAGGACGCCGCGATCGTCGCCGACGACGCCGACGTCAAGGCCGCCGCCCGCGACATCGCCTGGGGCGCCTTCGCCAACAGCGGCCAGACCTGTGTCGGTGTCGAACGGGTGTATGTCGTGAAATCCGTTCGCGACCAGTTCGTCTCGGAGTTGCGGAAGAACCTCGACGGCGTGCGCGCGGGCAGTGATCCCGCGGCCGACTACGGCCCGATGACCATGCCGGGCCAGATCGAGGTGGTGCGCAGCCATATCGACGACGCGTTGCGCGACGGCGGCACCGCGGTCGTCGGGGGACCGGATTCGGTGCGGGCGCCTTTCATCGACCCGGTCGTGCTCCTCGATGTCGACGAACAGTCGCCCGCGGTGCAGGAGGAGACCTTCGGGCCCACCCTCACCGTGCGATCGGTCGACGACGTGGACGAGGCGGTGGCGCTGGCCAACGGCACCCGCTTCGGACTGGCCTCCACGGTCTACTCGAAGCGGCACGGGGTGGAGATCGCGCGTCGTCTGCGCGCCGGGGCCACGTCGATCAACGCGGTCCTCGCGTTCGGCGCCATCTCGTCGCTGCCGTTCGGTGGGGTGGGTGAGTCGGGCATCGGGCGCATTCACGGCCGGGAAGGCTTGCGCGAGTTCGCCCGTCCGCATTCGCTGGCGCGGCAACGGTTCGCGATTCCGGGGATGGCCCTGCTGACCTTCGAGCGAACGGCGACGACCATGGCCATCGTCAAGCGCGCGGTACGAACCCTGTACGGGAACAGGCACTGACACCACTGTGCCTGTTCGGGGTGATTCTCAGTTGATCGCGAATGTGGGCATCGCTCTGACGGGCCGGGGATCAAGCTCGGTCGGCGAGTGCCGCGCGCAGTGCTTCGCGCTGGCTCGCGAAGAACGAGCGCGATACCGGTGCGTTCGGCATGACCAGGTCGAAACCGTGGAATGCGCCCGGGACGATTTCGACGGAGCACGGGACACCGGCGTCGGCCAGACGTTTCGAGTACGCCGTGGACTCGTCGTGGAACAAGTCGGCGGTGCCGACGCCGATCCATGCGGGGGCGGTGCCGGCAAGGTCCGTGCGGCGTGCCGGTACTGCTGTCTCGGGGTCGGCATCGCCGAGGTAGGCGGCCCAGCCGAAGCGGTTGCTGCGCCGATCCCACAGCCGCCAGCGGCTGTCGTCCAGGTCGGACCGCGCCGATGTCCGGTCGTCGAGCATGGGATAAACCAGCAGCTGGCATACGGGCGTGACCTCGCCGCGGTCGCGGGCCAGCAGCGCCAGGGACGCGGCGAGGCCGCCGCCGGCGCTCGCGCCGCCGATCGCCACCCGTCTCGCGTCGATGTCGGGGTGGCGCGCGAGCCAGGTCATCGCGTCGTAGCAGTCCTCGAGGCCCGCGGGATACGGATGCTCGGGGGCGAGTCGATAGTCCACGGCAGCAACCACTATTCCCAGCGACTCGGCGAGACGACGGCACAGCGCGTCATCCTGTTCCGGCAGGCCGAGGACATATCCTCCGCCGTGTATCCACAGCAGGGCGGGCAGCGGACCGGCCACCGCGGCGCGCGGGCGGTGCAGCCGGATCCGAACCCCGGTAGCAGTGGTCGCCTCCGCGGCACGGGTCGAGGAGCGCAGCCGCAGCAGCTGAACGAGCACGCGCAACAACGGCAGCGACCTGCGGGAGATCGCGCGGCTCGGGGCGACCGCTGCCATCGTACGCAGATCCGGATGGAAATCGTGCACGGAGAACCTGGCCCGGATTCGTTTCCATCGGGCGGCGAAGGCGTCGCGATCCACGGTCGGTCTCCCCATGTCGCTGATGGTAGCAAGTGGAATAGAACGTGTTCCAGTGTGGTCGCGACGACCCCCACCGGTGCTCTCCACGAGGTAGGGGAGCACCGGCCCGCTGGTCATCGAAGTTGTGCCACGCCGGATTCGCTGGGCGAGGTCGCCGCGGACCGCACTGTGGGCGCGGGATTCGCGATCGGCAGGCCGAGGAACCGGCGCGCGTTGTCGCCCATGAAGTCGTAGGTCCGCTGCACGTCCATGTTCTCGGCGTACTTCCAGTAGCCGAGGGGCTCGGCGAGGCCTTCCGGGTGCGGGTAGTCCGACCCGAAGAGCACTTTGTCCCATCCGACCGTGTCGACCACGTCGGCGACGCAGCCTTCCCAGAACGGGCTCACCCAGATGTTGCGCCGGAACACCTCGTGCGGGTGCTCGGGGAAGTTCTGCGGCATCTTCTTGTAGAGGTCCTCGAAGTCGTGGAACAGCGGCTGGATCCACGAGCTGCCGTTCTCGACGCTGGCGATGCGAAGTTTCGGGAAGCGGGTCAGGGTCCCGTGACAGATGAGGCTGGTGATCATGTCGGCGATCTCGCGGTGCCCCAGGGTCATCCACCGGAACGAGCTCTGTGCCATGAAGTTCGCGGTGTGCGGCGGTTCCCAGCGGGCGACATAGCTGTCGAGCGGCGGGTAGCTCGCGTGCAGGACGACGGGCAGGCCGGCGGACTCCACATCGCGCCAGAAGGGATCGAACTCCGGCAGGGCGGGCGAACGCCAGCCGTGCAGTCCGTTGACCGGTCCGGGTTTGATCAGCACGGCCTTGGCGCCGTGCTCGAGGACATAGGTGAGTTCCCGTTGTGCCGCATCGACTTCGGACAGGTTGATGATCGGCGTCGAGAACACGCGGTTCTCGTAGTTGTAGGTCCAGTGTTCGGCCATCCACTGGTTGAGCGCGTGGATGATCGCCAAGGTCAGGGCGGGATCGTCGGCGGCCGAATGCTCGACCAGGCTGGCCAGGGTGGGGTAGTTGAGTGCTTCGACCACCCCCTGCCGGTCGAGTTCGGCGATCCGGTCCGCCGGGTTCCGGGTCCCCGGGGGCGCGTCGATCGCGGGCCCCTGCATCTCGCGCAGAGTGAGTCCTTCGGTGTTCTCCCCGGCGAAGAACTTCTCGTGTGCGCCGGGCGCGGCCACGCGCTCGAAGGTCGGGTTCGGGATGAAGTCGGTGACCTGGTTGTTGATCACGATCCGGGTCTGACGGCCGATCTGGGCGAACTGCACTGCTCGTTCGTACCGGTCCGGCAGGTACCTCGTCAGCGCGTCGGGGTTCTCGTACATGTGCTGGTCGGCATCGAAAATCGGTGCGGCACGGAATTGTTCGTCGGTGCTGCTCACGGTCGCCCTCCTCGAGCTGGGTCGTTCGCTGCGGGCCGCGCTGCGCGTCTGGCGAAGGCGGGACGGCCCGGTGGTCCTGGTTCACCCCACGGGTAATTGTCTTATTTACGGTAAACCATACAGTAACGGATCAAGTGCGGGATCGGGGAGTTGTGCCGACGGGGAATCGCAGCAGCGACTCCTGGGCGAAGGAGGCGACCAGGGTCCCGTCTTCGCCGAAGACGTCCCCCTGGCCGTAGCAGCGGCCGTGTCCGACGAGGGCCGGACGATGGCGGAGCAGTAGCCAGCCCTCGGTGGGCATCGGGTGGTGGAACCACAGCGTGTGCGAGGTGGTGGCGGAGGTGAAGTCCCTGCCGTTGCCGTGCTGATCGATGCCGGGAAACGGTCGCAGCGCGGTCGCGATCACATGGAGATCGCTCGCGTAGGCCAGCAGGGCCGCACGGGAGCCGGAATCGTTGCCGGGCAGGCGCATCCACAGGTCGTAGTCGGTGGTGGCGTCGCCGTCGTCGGGTGTGGAGATCGCTCGCGTGTCCCACGGTAGGAGCTCGATCTCGACGCGGTCCCCGGCCTCGGGTACCGACAGGGCCGGGTGGTCCGGCTGATGCGCGGGGCCGTCCTCGTCGCAGTGCAGGGAGATCGCGCAGGTGGCGATCGATCGTTCACCTTGCCGCGCGGAGACGGTCAGTGCGCCGAACGAGCGCCCGAGGTGGACGGGGTCGATGAAGTAGGTGACGGGGTCGTCGGTCCGCCCTTCCCGGGTGAACAGGACGTGCAGGGATTTGATCGACCGGTCCGGCGCGTAGACGTGTGCCGCGCGCACGAACTGGGCGAGGAGCTGGCCGCCGAACAGACGCCGGTGGGGCAGTTGCTGATTGGTTCCGGTGAGGACCCGCGGCGATTCGCCCGGCACCGATGGCGTGGTGCGGTCCGGGTCCGTGCGCGGTCCGGGTTCGTGCAGATCCAGGCAGGTCATGAGGTCGTGTAGCACGTCGGTCACGAGCCGATGATACGTTCTACTGGAAGAATTACAGTAGAAGATTCGGCAGCGGATCGTGGGAGGGTCGGATGACAGGCAATCGCGGTTCGGAGCTGCTCGGAGCTACCCGTGTCTGGGCGCTGCTCGTGGCATGCCTCGCGGTCGGGCTCGTGATCGCGGGCATGGTCGCGCTCTACGGTGCCCTGCCGAGCATCGCCACGGCGACCGGCGCCTCGCAGCAGCAATTGACCTGGATCACCGATTCCTACACCCTCGCACTGGCCTGCCTGGTGCTGCCGGGTGGCGCGCTCGGTGATCGGTACGGGCGCCGCCGGATGATGGTGGCGGGCTTGATCATTCTCGCCGCCGGTTCGCTGATCCCACTGGTGGTGTCGGGTCCGGTCTGGCTCATCGCCGCGCGGGCGGTCACCGGTGCCGGCGCCGCGCTGGTCATGCCGTCGACCCTG
Source organism: Nocardia sp. NPDC057663 (assembly GCF_042799895.1). Classification (NCBI taxonomy): domain Bacteria; kingdom Bacillati; phylum Actinomycetota; class Actinomycetes; order Mycobacteriales; family Nocardiaceae; genus Nocardia; species Nocardia sp. NPDC057663. The sequence continues at coordinate 12,427 of NZ_JBHVHX010000005.1, forward strand.
TCGTTGCTGACCGCGGAGTTTCCCGCGTCACGCCGTGGGCTGGCGGTCGGAATCTGGGCGGCGGCCGTGGCCTGCGGTGGTGCGATCGGCCTGCTGGGTGCCGGCGCCCTGCTCATGTGGTGGTCGTGGACGGCCATTCTCGTGGCGATGGCCGGTGCCGGGGTGGTCCTGGCTGTGGCCGCGTGCACGGTGGCGGAGTCGGTCGAGGAGTCGCGGCCCCGGTTCGACATATCCGGGGCGGTGGCCGGGGCGGTGGCCGTCGGCTCGGTGGTATTCGCGGCTTCGGAAGTGCCGCTGGTCGGGTGGAGCGATCCGCTCGTGCTCGTTCTCCTCGGTGTCGGTCTCGGGTCGGGTGCGTTGTTCGTCGCTGTGGAATTGCGGGCCGATGCGCCGATGCTCGATGTGCGGCTCTTCGCCGACCGGAGGTTCGCGGCGGGAGCGTTCACCATCACCGCGCAGTTCCTCGTGGTGTTCGGCGTTTTCATGCTGGTGGTGCAGTATCTGCAGCTGGTGCTCGGCTACGGCCCGCTGGGCGCGGCGCTGGCGGTGGCGCCGATCATGGTTCCGCTCATGCTGGTCTCGCCGGTCGCCCCCTGGCTGTCGGATCGCCTCGGGTTGCGCTTGATGATGGCGTCGGGACTGGCCGTCACCGGTGTGGGCATGTACGGTCTGGCCCGGCTGTCGGTGCACAGTGGGTATGCCGAACTGCTGTGGGCGCTGGTCGTGGTCGGTTTCGGTATCGCGCTGTCTGCGACACCGGCGACGGCGGCCATAGTCGGAGCTGTGCCGACGCACAAACACGGCGTCGCCGCGGCGGTCAACGATGCGACCCGTGAGGTGGGCGCGGCGATCGGGATCGCGGTCGTCGGCAGTCTGCTCGCTGCCGGGTATCGGGAGCGGATCGGCCCGGTGGTGGCGGCATTGCCGCTGGAGCTACGCGCTCCGGTGGCGGCCTCGCCTGCCGCGGCGCTGGAGGCGGCACGGGTTTTCGGGCCCGCGGCGCGTCCCCTCGTCGAGCAGGTCGAGGAGGCCTTTGTCCACGGTTCGAGCGCGGCGGCCACGGTGCTGGGGACCGGCGTGCTCGCCGCGGCTGTGGTTACCGTCTTCTGGGCGCCCGGCCGAGTGCGCCCCGCCGTGGCCGATTCCGGGGCGGGCGAGCGGCCGTTCGAATCCGCCTCGGACGACGCGCCGGTCGTCATCGCCGAGAAAGCGAGCGAGACGAGCCGTGGATTGGAGTAGTTACTGTAATATCAACAGTAATTGCTTCGACCGAAAGGGTGGTGCTCGATGGCCGAGCGCAACGGCGCCGGAACCGGGTCGCCTCGATCGCCGGATACGGGCATCGATGAGCCCGTTCTCGGTGATCTGATCGGCACGACGACCCACGACCTGCTGGACTATTTCGAGAAGTGCCCGGCCTGCGGGTATGCGGCGCAGGCGTCGGTCACCACGCGCGCCTTCTCCCGGGGTGTGCTGGAGCGCAGCGTCTTTCGTACCTGTGGCCTGCCTTGCGGTTGGCACGTCTCGACGGCCGAGATCGTCGACGCGGTGCCGGTGACCCGCTGCCGCGGGGTGGGGCGGCGGGCGGCGGTCACGCCACAGCCCGGGTGATGAACGTCCGGCGGACGACGGCGGCCGAGCCGGCGGCGAGACCGCTGCGCAGCGGCTCGTGGAGCAGCACGAGGTCGGCGGGACTACCCGGCCGGATGCGCCGGGGCAGGCCGCCGGGATCGTCGAGCGGCGCGAGGTAGGCGTCGAGTGCCTGTGTGGGAGAAAGGCATTCCCCCGGACCGAGGACCTCGCCCGTATCCGGGCTGCGGTGCACGGCGGCCGCCATCACCGCCCAGGGATCCATCGGGCCGTACGGCGCGTCGCTCGACAGCGCGACGCCGACACCCGCGTCGAGCAGTGTGCGACAGCGGTACAGGTCGGACAGGTCGTCGGCGGCGAGGTGGTCGCGGTAGTAGCTGCCGCGCTGGGCGAGAAAACCGGGCTGGGTGACCACGCGCAGACCCCGGCTCGCGAGGGCGGCGATGGTGTCCGCCGGCACGATCGCCGCGTGCTCGATGCGGTCTCCCGGAAACGAGCCGGCGACCTCCAGGGCGGCCACCAGCAGGACCAGGGCCTCGCGGGTCACGCAGTGCACCGCGACAGCGCGGCGGTCCGCGTGCGCGGCGCGGATGCGCGCGACGAGGTCGTCGAACAGCGGTAGCCCGGAATCAGCCAGCACGATCTTGTAAGGCCCGGCGCCGACACGATCGGGGTACTCCGGCCTGCTGCCGAGCGGGGCACCCAGCAGCGAGACCCGTTGCGGTAGATCGCCTTCGGCAACGGCGGAGACCAGCGCCGCGTGCGACCGGCCGGACAGGTCCGGCGTGGCGTCGGTGACTCCGGTGATCCCGAATCCGGTGAGGGTCGCACCCACCCCGTCGAGTCGCGGCGGGCCGGTGCGCGGCAGCCGGGTGCGCAGCCACGGATCCGCCCGCCAGATACGGCCGGTCGGCACACCGTCGGTGCCGCATTCGACGCCCGGGTGCGCGGGACCGCTGATTCCCGCGGCGGTGAGGGCAGCGGTGTTCAGGATCCACATCGCGCCGCTGCGATGCTGAATGCGGACGGGGCGTGCGGAATACAGCGTGTCCAGTGCCGGTGCGTCGAGATCGCCCGCGACGGTGTCCACGTAGCCGGTGCCGCGTACCCAGCCGTGTTCGTCACCGGGTGCGTCTGCCAGAGCCGTCGCGAGAGCGGCTCGGTCCTGGACAGCGGGTGGTCCGCACCGTACGGAGGTCGCGTCGGCGGCGGTCGCGTGCAGGTGCAGGTGATGGTCGTGCAGACCTGGGATCAGCGCACCACCGCGTGCGTCGATCACTTCCGCCGCGTCGCGGGAGGACAGGGCCCGCCCGAGTTGCTCCACGCGTCCGTCACGGAGCCGGACATCCACACCGGGAACACCGTCGACCTCCGCGTGCCGGATCACGATGACGGTCACGGGACCGGAATCCGCAGGGAGCCGAGCACCCTGGCGGTGTCGGCGCCGGATTCCGGCGCGGGGCCGGCCGGTGCCCGGGGCGTGGGATCGGCCACCGGCACCGGGCCCGCCTCGGTGTCGGCGATCCACTGCTCGCGGTGTCGCCGGATGCGCGAGATCGGTTCGTCGGTCAGGGTCGCCGTGACGACATCGGTCATCGAGAGGTCCCAGAGCACGCCGGACCCGTCGGCTGGAGCCGAGGCCGCGAGCGCGGCGGCGGTGATGCCGGTCAGTGGGTCGGCGATCGCGTCACCGACGAACACCGGTGTATTCGTGCCGATGTCGTGGGCGACCAGACCCGCGGCCGCGGCGATGTCGTCGCCGAAACCCACCCGGTGCGAGGATCGGCCGGCCGCCGTGATCGAAATCCAGGCGGCGCCGCGGGCGACCGCGCGCGCGGGGTCGAGACCGAAACCGGCCAGCGCCCTGGGGCGGGAGGATTCGATGACGATATCCGCCGCGTCGACGAGCGCGGCCAGAGCCCGCCTGCCGCCCGCTTCCGCGGGATCGAGCACCACGGACTCGTGCCTGTGGTGCAGGAGCGCGTAGAACTCCGGGCTGCCACGTCGTGCACCGTCCGGGCGGTCGGGGGTTTCGACCTTGACGATGCGCGCACCGGCCAGCCCGAGCAGATGCGCGCACAGCGGGCCCGCCCACAGCGCGCTGAAATCCACGACGAGGAGTCCGCCGACCGCGCGAGCAGCCATCGGGGACGACGCACCGGGCCAGGGCGTCGGCGTGGACGGGTGGATGTCGCCGGCAACAGGTGGGCACGGGACGACCGTGGTGTCGGCCCGGGTGCGGACGGGACCTGCTGCGAGACCGAGTAGTTCGGCACGTTCCCCTAGTTCGGTGCCGGGGTGCTCGCGGGCCCAGCGCGTCAGCGTGGGCCAGGGATCTGCTCCGCCGAGATCCGTGCCGACGAGCGCGCCGATCAGGTCGGGGTCACCGGGCCGGGCGCAGGACACCGCGGCCCAGCCGTCGGCGGTGCGCAGCAGCCGGCAGTGGCGGCCCGCGGAGATGGCGCCACCGCGGCGCAGGCCGGTGATCGCGGCGCGTTCCCCGAGCAGTCGGGCGCCGTCGAGCCCGATCGTTCTCCCCGCAGCGGTGGAGAGGACGGAGATCAGCTCACGGGCACGGGTCGCTGCCCGCCCGGGCGGCATCAGCATGGGCCCGTCCGGTCGCCCGGTCAGCGCGACCACACCACTGTCGCACCAGTCCACCACCGGTGAACCGGACTCGGACGAGCAGGTGAAGGGCACCGCTCGATAGTAGGGCGAAGGACCCGGCCCCGGGGACGATCACCTCGCGGGTGCCGCCTCGCTCGATCGCCGTGGGGCCTTGTGGTGCAGGGCGGTGCGATCGATTGGCACGGGTGAGTACGTGCGCCTGCGGTGGCCGGCGTGTCACGATGGGCCGGTGAGCCGTTATGGGACCGACCCGGCGCCGGTGGACTTCGAACTCGATCTCGACGCGGACGGAACGCCGGTGCAGCCACTGCTGGTCCTGCCGCTGGACGACTGGGCCGACGAGTCGCCCGCACGGATCGCCGACACGGCGGCCCTGCTGTCGGGTTCGCTCCGCCTCACCGTCGGTGTTCTGCGTGGCGCGGCGCCGCCTGCGGTGACCCCGCTGCTGGATGCGCTGACCCTGACACTGAGCGACCGCCCGGACGTGTCCCGGCAGATCGTGACCCACCCCGATCCCGCCACGGCGGTGCAGCAGCTCGAGCAGGCGACACGACACAATCCGCGGGCGAGCGTGGCATTGGGCAGGCTCCTGCGCCAGACCGGCGTCGCGGACACCACCGTGGCACTGAGCAGCGAGGCCGCCGTGTACTCGATGCTGCTGGCGGGCACCGAGTTCCGGACATGGCTGCGCGACCGGGGCGGTCCGCGTCCGGTGGCTTTCCCCGACCGCCCACTGGTGCGATTCGACCGGTCCGGTGCAGAGCTCGCGCTCGTCCTCGATCATGCCGAGCGCCGCAACGCGCTGAGTGCGCGCCTGCGTGAGGAACTCCTGGAGGTACTGCGCCTGGCCGAACTCGACTCCGATATCGAGCGGGTGCGGATATCGGGGGCAGGGCCGGTGTTCTGCAGTGGCGGCGATCTCGACGAGTTCGGCACCGCCACCGACGTCGTCGCCGCCTACGAGGTTCGGCTCGAGCGCGCACCCTGGCGAATCATCGACCGGCTGCGCGACCGGATCACCGTGCACATCCAGGGCGCCTGCATCGGCGCGGGCATCGAGATGGCGGCCTTCGCCGGGCAGCTGGTCGCGGCGCCGGGCACCCGGTTCCGGCTGCCCGAGATCGGGATGGGACTGGTCCCCGGCGCCGGGGGCACGGTGAGCATCCCCCGGCGCATCGGGCGCTGGCGCGCTGCCTGGATGATGCTCACCGGCGACCCCATCGATACCGCGACGGCGTTGCGCTGGAACCTGATCGACGACATCGGCACCGACTCGCGAGCCCAGGCTCTGCCCCGCCCGATCTGACTCCGGTCCACCGCCTCACCTGAGTCGGCGGCCGTCCACGAGCGCGGTCAGCACGCGGAAACTGTCGTGGGCTTCGACCGCCTCGACCGCGCGGCGGACACCGACCCGGGACACCTCCAGCGGCTGCATCCGCGCACCGGCCTCGGCGGTGCACACCGCGGCCAGGAACCAGTCGGTGGCACCGGCCCGATACAGCGTCCACATCTGCGCGCCGTCGACCATGATTCCCGCGGCGGCGAGCCGATCCACATACCGTTCGATCAGTGCTCGCTCGATCGTGCGCAGCAACGCCGGATCCACCGACGAGGTCAGGAAATACGCGACATCGCGGATCCCCGCACCGGCGGACGCGATCTGCCAATCGAGGAACCCGGGCACGTCGTTCTCGAAGAACAGATTGCCCAGGTGTGGGTCGCCGTGCAGCAGGGTCTGCGGCAGGCCCGCCCAGACGGTATCGATCTCGGCACCGCGCAGATAGAAGATCCGGCAGGCCCGCTTGACCGCGTCCGGGATCAGGTCGGCGGTGTGCCCCTTGATGTTTCGCAGGAGGAGCCGGCGGATCAGGGTGCCCAGGTGACTCTCGATCGCCGGGCGGTAGGCGAGCGGAGCGAGATCACCCGCGAAACGGTCGCTGTTCCAGAACGCCGAGTGCAGGTCCGCCATCGCATCGATGACCGCTTCGGCCTCCGCGCGGCTCACCGTGTCGACGACCGTCCGGAACCGCGCGGTCACGGTGAGATCCTCGAGCACCAGCACGAAACGCGATCGTCGTGGATCCGACTCCGCCGCATAGCATCGCGGGATCCGCACCGGTGGGTGCTCGCCCAGCGCCCGATAGGCGAGGACCTCCTTCTCGTCCAGACCGAACAGATCGAGCAGGACGTGCTGGAGATAGTTGCTCGGCGGCAGCTTCACGAACAGGTGGCCGGGAATGCTGTCGTCGTCGGCGGCGACACCGATGCGGGCACGGGCCGCGGTGCCCGAATGGCAGTCGAGAACACTGATCCCCTGGATCGCCCCCTCGGGCCTACCGAGTGCGGTGGCCAGCCAAGCTGGTGTGATGTCGGTGAGCTGCGAGGGCACCCGCGAAGCACCGGGTGACATCCTGTTCAGGGCGGTGCGCACCGCCCGGCGCGTGCCCTCGGCGAGGACACGCGCCGGATGCAGCGTCTGCGTGGTCACCGACCGGCCTGGTCAGGCTGTTGCCGGGCGATGCGCTCGTCGTGGCGTCGCACCAGTTCGCGGAAACCGATGCGCTCCCACCCGGGTTTCGGCTGCACCCCCCACTCGTCGCGTGCGGTGGTCTGCCCGGCGCCCTCGGGTTGGCCACCCAGCGGCGGCGCAGTGAACGCCGCGGGATATTCACAGGTCAGTGCATCGTCGGAGTAGCGGACCTTGATCATCTCGTCACAGATCTCGTGCAGCGACAAGGTCGGCCAGCCGTACCAGAGCGCCAGGGCGGGCACGGTGAACGCGCCCTCGATGACCAGGGCGAACAGGCAGACGAAGATGCCGCGCTTGAGGAGCTTGTGCATGCGGGCGAACGTCGGGGTGGTGCCCAGCGGAAGATCCTGTCCGGCACCGGATTCTGAGGCGGTCATGGGGTACTCCTGATAACGGGCCGGGGGTTCAGTCGGAGAAGATCTCGCGATTGACCGTGTGCAGGTAGGGGATTGCCAGGAACGGCGTGATGTAGAAGATGTCGTAGAGCCACCAGCCGATGACCGGCAGCACGACACTGTCGAACCGGATGTCGGCGTAGACGGTCATGTTGACGATGTAGCCGACCCAGATGACCACGCCGAACCAGCAGGTCACCGTCAGCCACTGGTGCCCCCACCGCTTCATCTGCAGGAACGCGATCGCGGCGGCGACGCGCATCGGGAACACGACGAGGATGCAGGCGATCTCCCAGCCCTTCTCGCCCGGCGCGCCCGACCCGCCGATCCAGAGTTCGTTGTAGTGCCACCAGTACCCGCCGTCGAAGAAATTGCCCCAGGCGGTGAAGAACACCCGGGTGATCAGGGTGTGGCTGGCGCCGATGTCCAGCGCCCAGCCGACCGTGTTGAGGAAGGCGTCCAGGATGACGAGATAGCCGATCAGGGTGACGATCACGGGCCGTACCGACAGCCCTGATCGCTGGGCTCTGCGCTGGAGCCAGACCCCGCGCAGGAACAGTGGCAAGCCGAATATCCCGAGGACATAGGTGCCCATCAGCGCGGTGCCCGCGGTGAGCCAGCGATCGGCGTGCCGCTGCGCGAGCCTGCTCTCCTCGTGGTGCTCGTCGAAAGTGACGGTTGCGGTCATGGCGGTCCCTACCAGTCCCTGGTCATGTACATCTGCATCTGGATCAGGAACATCGTCAGCAGGAAGCCGTAGATGGCGATCTGGAAGACGATCAGCGCACGCTTGCGCCGGCGATCTTGTTCGTTCACGGGAACTCTCTTCTTCTAAGGTCCGCGCGGGCAGTGGGATACCGCGCGGGGCGGCGGAATTCGCTGGCGCTTCGTCAGAAGGTGCCGATATTGTTCATGACCCAGTACCAGAAGGCGATGATCAGCAGCATCGCTCCCCAGGTCAGGATCAGTCGGACGATGTCGAGCAGCATGCTCGGTTCTCCCTGTCTGTCGGTGCGGCCGGGGCGCCCTCATCGGGGTTCCAGGCTGCGCAGTGTCGTGGTGAGATAGCTGTCGAGTACGGACTGCCGCAGGGCTTTCGTGCCGGTGGTCGCGGTCAGCAGGCCGTAGAGACCGAGCAGGAAGAACATCGCGCTGTGGTGTGGCTCGACGGCGTTCTGTACTTCGCCTCGTGTCCCGGCGCGGGCGATCTCCTCGGTCAGCACGATGATCAGGGGATGCTCACGCCAGCTGTCGTCGACCGGCCTCGTCGGCGAGAAGTGCATGGCGAGAAGATCTCTGAACAGCAGGCTGCCCAGCTGCCGTTCCAGCTCGGTGACCAGCCGGATGGTCCTGATGAGGGTGTCGCGCAGATCGGGGGATCGGCGTCGGAATCGTTCCAATGCCTGGGCGATTCGGGACTCTTCTCGCTGCTCGAGCTCGAGCAGCACATGCTCCTTGGTGGGGAAGTGGAAGTAGAAGGTGCCGCGTGCGACACCGGCGGACTTGGCAATGGCGTTGATGTCGGCTTCGGCCACGCCGGTCTGCATCAGTTCGGCGATGGCTGCGTCGAACACCCGCTGCCGTGTGTGCAGCCGCCGGGCCTGTCTGCCCTGGTGCTGCTCCGGGTTTGTGCTCATGGGCTGGGTTCTAACCCCTGCCCTCGACCGCTGTCAACGTGTGGAGCGGTGTGCTGATGTTGACAGATGTCAGTGAAAATTGTCAACGAGTTCGGCTGTAAACCGCTGTGGCCAGCGGTATCTCGGGTGTCGCAGGGTGCCGGCGAGTGCGGCCGGTGTGGAATCCGGGGCGACGGTGCCGCTGGCGCGACCTACGGGGTCGGGCGATGGCCGGGAAGTGTGGATCCCTGCAGCGTGGAGCCGTCGCCGGCAAATGCCGGACAGGCCTTCACCTTCGTTACTGGATGCTTTACAGTAACGGCGAATAGGAGGCCGGTGTGCCTGTCTGTCGGCCACGATATCGAGGTCGCGCCCCGGGTGATCTCCTTGATGAGAAGTGGGTGCGGAATGGATCTGGGGTTGCGCGATGCGGCCACGGTCGTGGTCGGCGGTAGCCGGGGTATGGGGCTGGCGACCGCGCGATGTCTGGCTCAGGAGGGTGCGCGGGTCGCGGTGGTCGGACGCTCCGCCGCCGATGTCGAGCGCGCCGCCGACGATCTCGTCCGCTCGGGGAGTGCGGATGCGGTAGGTCTCGTCGCCGACGTGCGCGATGTCGATCAGGTGGCAGCGGTGTTCGGGCAACTGGGTGAGCGGTGGGACGGCGCGCTCAACGCGCTGATCAACACGGTCGGGCCGGATGTGCGTGGCACCGTGGAGGAGTTGACCGGCGAACAATGGCACGAGGCCCTCGATCACGGAGTCCTGCCCGTCGTGCATTGCGTCAACGCGGCGCTACCGCTGCTTCGCCGGGCGTCCTGGGCGCGGATCGTGAACTTTTCCGCGCACTCGACCCAGCGCCAATCGGTATCGCTGGCGGCCTACACCGCCGCCAAGGCCATGGTCACGAGCGTTTCGAAGAATCTGTCGCTGCTGCTGGCGCCGGAGGAGATCCTGGTCAATGTCGTCTCGCCCGGTACCTTCGTGACACCGGCCCTTCTCGGGTGGGCTCGCTCGGTCGGTATCGAGGACGACGATCCCTACCGGCTGATGGCGGCCATCGGTGAGCACTACGGGCATCCCGCGCAACTGCCGCGGGCCGGCCTGCCCGACGAGATCGGTCCGGTCGTCGCGTTTCTCGCCTCCCGGCGCAACTCCTATATGACCGGCGCCAACATCAATGTCGACGGCGGTTCCGACTTCGTCTGAGCTGGTGGAGATGGTCTCCGCGTCCGGCGTGCCGCGAATTTCGGCGGGTGTTCCGGAACTCTGTTGTGGATGTAACTGTAAGTGCTACAGTATTGGCATGTAGATCCTGGTGCGGCCCGGCTGGACCCGCAGCGGAGATCGTCGGCTGCGCCAGTGGCTGCGCCGAAGTACACATCGATGGGCCGACGTTGACCGACGGCGGCCGACCTGCTGATCGAATTGCCCACTGAACAATGGGTGATTCGGCGTGTCCCCACGATTCGTCAGGAATGCCGGATGTCGAAAAAATCCAATTCTATCGGCGCACTCGGTGATTCCGGGCGAACGCGATATGGAAACAATGAGCAGCCGGATCAGCGAACTGCCGAACCCGCCGCGCCGATGATGCCGGCCAGCCGGGAAGTCGGCTCCTGGTTCCGGGGATACCTCGACCGGCACCCGGGCGTCGCACTGGGCACCGTCGGTGGGCAATTCGTCCTCGGGGTGCGCACCGTGCAGTTCCTGATCACCGATATCTTCACCGGTCGGTTCGCGGTACGCGAAGCCGTGGATCAGGCGGCCTTCATGGCATCGGCCGCGGTGCTGCCGACCATCTTCGTCGCCCTGCCCATCGGGGTCACCCTGTCCATCCAGTTCGGGCTGCTGGCAGGTCAGGTGGGCGCGACCTCGCTGGCAGGCGCCGCCAGCGGCCTGGCCGTCATCCGCCAAGGCGCCCCCATGGTGGCCGCGCTGCTGATGGCGGCGGCGGTCGGTTCCGCGATCTGCGCGGACCTGGGCTCGCGCAAGATCCGCGAGGAACTGGACGCCATGGAGATCATGGGCGTCTCGGTCATCCGGCGCATGGTCGTCCCGCGGTTCGCCGCCGCGGTTCTCATCGGTGTATCACTCACGGGCGTAGTCTGTTTCGTCGGCTTCGTCGCCGGCTATGTCTTCAACGTCTTCGCGCAGGACGGCGCGCCGGGCAGTTTCGTGGCGACCTTCGCGTCGTTCGCCACCGTCGGCGACCTCGTCCTGACGCTGATCAAAGCGGTGGTGTACGGCGCGATCGTCGCGATCGTCGCCTGTCACAAGGGGCTCACGACCGAGGGCGGATCAGCGGGTGTGGCGAATTCGGTGAATTCTACGGTGGTTTCGTCGATCCTGCTGCTCATGATCGTGAATGTTCTGTTCACTCAGATATTCATGATGCTGTTCCCGCGGCAGGGGTTGTAATGGCTTCGACCTATTACCCGCCGGGAATGCGGATGGCGGCCGTGATCCTGAAGGAAATCGGCGTCGTGTTCATGCGCCTCGGACACATGCTGACCTTTTTCGTCCGGGCCGTGCTCGCTATTCCGGTGATGCTGCGCAACTATCGTGCGGAATTCCTGCGGACGCTGTCGGACGTTGCCTGGGGGAACGGCTCGATCGTCGTCGGCGGCGGCACTGCGGGCGTCATCATCGTGCTCGGCGCCGCCGGTGGTGCGATCGTGGGACTCGAGGGGTACAACGCCTTGCACCTGCTGGGTATGGAGCCGGCGATCGGGCTGGTCGCCTCGACCGCCTCGACCAGGGAACTGGCCCCGATCATGGCCTCGCTGGCCTTCGCCGCGCAGGCCGGGTGCCGGTTCACCGCGCAATTGGGGGCGATGGGGATCTCCGAGGAGATCGACGCGATGGAGTCCATGGCCATCCGGTCGATCCCCTATCTGGTGAGCACCAAACTGCTGGCGTCGGTGGTGGCGATAGTGCCGCTGTATCTGGTCTGTCTCGCGATGAACTACCTGGCGGTCGAGTTCGTGGTCGGCGCGGCGGGCGGGCTGTCGCTGGGTACCTACCACCATTACTTCCAACTCGTGCTCAGTGGACCCGACATCGTCTACTCCCTGGGCAAGGCCATCGTGTTCGTCCTGCTGACCACCACGATCCAGTGCTACTACGGCTACTACGCCGCCGGCGGCCCGCAGGGTGTCGGCATCGCGGCGGGCCGGGCAATGCGCGCCGCGATCTCGGTGATGATCGTCGTCAATCTGCTGCTGACCGTGGCCCTGTGGGGTATCGGTACCAGCGCCCGGCTGGGAGGGTGAGCTACCGGTGATGTTCGACAAGGACGGGCGTGGACCCTCCCTGTTCTGGCTGCTGATCCGTGGTGTCGTGCTCGCTGCCCTCATGGCAGGCGGGGTCACCGTGGTCGTGCTGAAATCGTCGGGCGCGTTCGACGAGAAGGCCGAGGTCGTCGCGTTGCTCCAGCACGTCGGCGACGGCCTGCCACCGCGATCCGACGTCAAGTTTCGCGGCGTCCTCATCGGGACCGTGGCCCAGGTGTCACCGGGATCCGAGGGGCGGCCCAGCCGGGCGCTGCTGGAACTCGACCCCCGGATACTCGACGATGTCCCGAGTACGGTCACCGCGCGCGTGGTGCCGAGCAATGTCTTCGCGGTGTCCTCGGTCCAGCTGGTCGAGAACGGACCGGGCAGGCCGCTGCGGGCGGGTGATGCGATCGAGCAGGACGACAGCCTGTCGACCGTGCAGCTGCAGACGGCGCTGACCAAATTGCGCGCCATCGTCGCCGCCTCCGCCCGGATCGGCACCAGTGACACCGTCGGCGTGCTGGCCGCGGTGGCCAAGGCCACCGACCGGCGCGGTGGCGACCTGGTTGCGGCGGGCGCTCAGCTCGAACGGATCACCGCAGGGTTGTCCGCGCAGATCGCACCGCCGGGGGAGCCCTCGACGATCGCGGCGCTCACCGATTCGGTGCAGGGCCTGGCCGCCGCCGCCCCCGACCTGCTGGACGCGCTGCATCATGCGGTGATACCGATGCAGACGGTGGTGGCCCAGGACGCCGCTCTGCGCGATGTCCTCACCGCGGGTGCCGCGACCTTGTCGACGGTCGGCGGCGGGCTCGGGGCACACGTCGACGAGATGGTCACCGCGACCGATCAGCTGACGCCGGTGCTCGATGTCTTCGCCGCGGGCAGTTCACATTTCGGCCCGATCGCGGGCCGGATCAAGAAGCTGTCCGATGTGTGGTTCGCCGAGTTCTGGAACGAGCAGACCCAGACCGGGACCGGAAAGTTCCAGATCCGGCTGAGCGCCGACACGCCCTACACCCGGGCCGACTGCCCGCGCTACGGCAACCTGGCCGGACCCAGCTGCTCGACCGCACCGGAATCGGCCACCGCGCAACCCCTGCCCGCCTCGCTGGACCCGCGTTCGCTACCGAAACCGGTCCTGGCGCCGGAACTGCAGGACCTGATCGGCCGGGTGCTCGGCGGTGACGCCAATGCCGCCGAACAGGTTCTCGCCCAACTGCTCACCACCGGAATTCCCGGAACAGGAGGTGTCCCGCGATGAAGTCCCGTCGCTCGGTGGTCGGACTCGGCATGTTTCTGGTTGTCGCGTTCGCGCTCATCTGGATGACATTCGTGACGCTGCACCGCGGCGTCGACGGCACGACCAGGTCGTACTCGGCGATCTTCACCGATGCCACCGGCCTGCGGCCCGGTGACGACGTCCGCATGGCGGGCGTGCGGGTGGGCCGGGTCGACGCCGTCGAACTCAGCGGCACGATGGCCCGGATTCGCTTCCGGGTCGCGGTCGAGCAGCGCCTCTACGCCGACACCACCGCCGCGATCACCTACCAGAACGTGATCGGGCAGCGCTATCTCGGTCTGTCCCGCCCGGCAACCGGGCCTGCTGCCGAATTGCCCGGCGGCGCAGAGATTCCGGTGGAACGCACCGAACCCTCGTTCGACCTGTCCGGCCTGCTCAACGGATTCGAGCCGTTGTTCAGCGGCCTGGACCCGCAGCAGGTGGACAACGTCACCGCCGCGCTCGTGCGGGCCCTGCAGGGCGACGCCGGATCGTTGACCACGCTCATCGCCCAGATGTCCACGCTCGCTCAGTCACTCGCGGGTCCAGACCAGGTGCTGGGCTCGGTGATCGTCAACCTCGACCAGGTCGTGGCCCACCTCGACACCCGCCGTGCGGAATTCGGCACCTTGCTGAGCCGGACCCGCGCCATCGTCGACGGGCTGGCCCGCCACCGCGCCGAGTTGATGACGACCCTGACCGAGGCGTCCGGGGTCGCCGACCGGATGGCGGCTGTCGTCGCCGAGGACCGGCCCGCCCTGGAACGGCTGCTGACCCGGGAGCCGGGCTTCACCCGGCACTTCGAGGAGAACAAGGACCAGTTCGCCTACCTGGGCTTCAACCTCCCGGTGCTGCTGAAGGGAATCGCCCGGGTCAGTCAGGAGGGCGCGAATATGAACGTCTACCTGTGCAATCTCGGCTTCACGGCCGTCCCCGCCCTGTCGGACCTCGTGCCCGCGATCGTCCGCTACGCGACACCGTCCGGCACCGTCCAGCAATCGCCGATCTGTAGGTGAACCACCCAATGACGATCCCACCCAGGCTCCGGCGCCTTGTAGACGCCGGCCGCCCACTCGAAGAACAACGTCCCCGTGTTCTCGGAGTCATCGCGCTGACCGTGCTCGCCGGGGTGCTCCTGGCTGCGCTGGGGGTGTCCGCCTTCGGCATCGGTGAACGCAGCTATGAAGCCGAGTTCGCCCAGGCGGCCGGCCTGCGTGTCGGTGACGGTGTCACCGTGGCGGGAGTTCCGGTCGGCGAGGTCACCGGCCAGCGCCTGGCGGGCGACCGGGTCGTGGTCACGATGCGCGTCGACAACCAGGTCACCCTCGGTGCCGAGACCTCCGCGGCGATCAAGCTGACCACCCTGCTCGGCGCCCGCTACGTCGAGCTGCGCCCCGCCGGACCCGGAGCGCTGCCCGACCGCCGAATAGGCCTGTCGCGCACCGCTGTTCCCTATGACCTTCAGCAATCGCTGGAGAACGCCACCACGACCTTCGAACAGATCGACGCCGAGCAGGTCGGCCAGTCGCTGGACCTGCTGGCCACCCAGCTCGACGGAGTTCCGGCCGTGCTGCCGGGGGTGCTCAGCGACATCCGGACCCTGGCAGGCATTCTCGGTAGCCGACGCGGGGAGCTCGGGTCGCTGCTGGCCGGGGTGCGCAACCTCACCGCGACGGTGACCGCGCAGCAGTCCGACCTCACCGCCATCGCCACCACGGGCCGGGACCTGCTGACCGACATCGCCTCGCGCAGACAGGTGATCGAACTGCTGATGACGGCGACGACCCGGCTCGTCGAACAAGTGCGCGCGATCGTCGTCGACGACCGGCCCCGCGTCGACGAATTGATCGCCGGGCTGAACGGGCTGCTCGGCTCCCTCGCCCGGCACGACGACCTGCTGCGCAACACCCTCGAGATCCTGCCGGTGTCGGTGCGCAACCTCGCCAACGCGGCGGGAAACGGGAACTCGGTCGACTTCAACGCCCCCGCCGGCGTCCTCGTCGACTCCTGGATGTGCGCGCTGAGCGGACAGGCCGCGCAGCAGAGTCTGCCGAAATACTTCGGGGAGTGCCGATGATGTCGCCGACCACAGTGCTGCGCGCGCTGGCGCTGCTCGCGATCTGCGTCCTGGCCGGGTGTGCGGGCGGCCCGCTGCGCACCGAGCCCGACGACATCACCGTGGTGGCCCGATTCGACGACGCCGCGGGTCTGTATGTCGGCAATGCGGTCGCCGTGCTGGGGATGCCGGTCGGCGAGGTTATCGCGATCACCCCCGCCGGGGCTTACGTCGAGGTGCGCATGCGGGTCGACGGGGCGACCCCGATCCCGGCCGATGCGACCGCGGTGACCGTGTCCACCTCGGTGCTGACCGACCGGCATGTGGAGTTCACTCCGGTCTACCGGGGCGGTCCGGTACTGCGTGACGGCGCCGTGCTCGCGCCGGACCACACCAGGACACCGGTCGGCGTCGACCGGCTGCTCTCGATGGCCGACCGGATGTCCGGCGGACTCTCCGGTGCCGAGCCCGGCGACGGCCCGATCGCACGGCTGCTCGCGGTCGCGTCCTCGGCGACCGCAGGTAACGGAGATCAGTTGCGGGCCACCATGGACGAGTTGTCACGCGCCCTGCGCCTGGGCGACGACGCGGGCGCCCAGACCCGCGACACGGTGACCCAGATCGTGAACGAGCTGTCGGCCCTGGTCGCGGCCGCGTCCCGCGGTGACCAGACCATCCGCGAATTCGGCGCGGCTTCGGTGCAACTCGGTGACATGCTGGCCCAGCTCGACATCGGGGCGGGCACCACCGGGGCTCAGGTTGTCGCCGTCATGCGCCAGGCCGACGCGCTGCTCGTCGACAATCGTGACGCACTGCATTCGGCGGTCACCGATTCGGCGACGGTCGTCAAAGCCCTGGCCGACTACCGCGATCAGCTCGCGGAGTTCCTCGACGTCACCCCGATGCTGATGGCCAACGGCTACAACGTGGTCGATCAACAGACCGGCGGTGCGCGCATCCACGCGCTGACCGACAGCGTGGTGTTCGACGGGCAGATGGTCAAGGAAGTCTGCAACATCCTCGGCCTTCGCCAACTGGGTTGCAGCACAGGGACATTGCAGGACTTCGGCCCTGACTTCGGGGTCACCGACATGCTGGAAGCGATGAGCAGGTTGCCGCGATGAGTAGAAGATCCGTTCTCGGGACCACTGCCTGTGCCGCGGCGGTGCTCGTGCTGACCACCGGATGCGGTGTGGGACTCGGTGATCTGCCGCTGTCCGCGCGCGGATCCGGGGCGCCGAGCTACACGATCACCGCGAGTTTCACCAATGCGCTGAATCTGCCCGACAAGGCCAAGGTGCGGCTGGCCGGTGCCGATGTCGGCGAGGTGCGCGAGATGACGGTGGCCGACTACCGGGCCGTGGTGCATCTGAACATCCGGGCCGATGTCGCCCTGCCGGTCGGCACCCGAGCCCAGCTGCGCACCGCGACACCGCTCGGCGATGTCTATGTCGCCCTGGACGCCCCGGCCGATGCCGGGCCTTCGACCGCGACCATGCGCGACGGCGACACCATCGATGTCGGGCAGACCTCGGCGGCGGCAACCGTCGAGGAGCTGCTGACGACGGCGTCCCTGCTGGTGAACGGTGGCGCGATCCGCAATATGACCACTGTGGTCAACGGGTTCGGCCGGGCCGTCGGTGATCGCGGTGACCGGCTCGGCGACCTGATCGACCAGTCCCGGGACCTGGTGACCGCGCTGTCGGCCAGATCCGACGACATCCGCCGCGCCCTCGCCGAAACCGACCGCCTGGTGGGCGAACTCGCCAGGGACCGCCAGGTGATCGATGACTTCGTCGCCGCGGCGGGCCCAGCCTCGACCGTCGTCGACGCCAACGCGCCCCAGATGCTCGACATGGTCCGCCGGATCGACGGTGTCACCGCCGAGCTGGCGAAGTTCCCGGTGCTGCGCGGTGGTGAGATCGGGGGCCTCATCGGCAATCTCGACCGGATCTCGGCCGGCCTCAACGACGCCATCCTCGATCCGTCGACCAGCCTGGCCGCGATGAACTCGCTGCTGCCCTCGATCATCAAACTGAGCAGCGGCACCTCCGCCCACGGGAACGTGGACCTGCAGGACTTCGCGATCGGCGCGCTGGCCGATCCCGGGCACGAGGCCGATCCCGGTACCCGGATCCCCGACGCGAGCGATTGGCAGGCGATGGTCGGTTCACTGACCTATACCCTGCTGCGCCTGCGCGAACGCGTGCTGGGACCCGGCCGGTGAGCCGGCGTCGGGCGGCGGTCGCCGCCACCGCGGACCTGCCCGCGCGCCTGCTGGTCGGCGTGGTCCGGGGCGGCAAGCGCTATCGGCACGCGGTGTCGGCGATCGCACTCGCCACGACCGCGCTGCTCGGCTCCACCTATCTGGTCTTCGGTGCCCTCGGCGTCGATCCGACCGCGGCGACCATCACGGTTCGGGTGCATCTCACCGAATCCGGTGGGCTGCTCCCCGGACAGGACGTCACCCTGCGGGGCGTGCCGATCGGCGAGGTCGCGGCGGTCGACTTCGCTCCCGGCGGCGTGGTGGCGCTGGCCCGCATCGATGCCGGCGTCAAGGTACCCGGCGACGGCTCGGTCGATGTGACGAGCCTGTCGACAGCCGGTGAGCAGTTCCTCGACTTCCGGCCGCTGCGATCGGAGGGGCCGTATCTGGGCGACGGTGCGGAGATCACCCAGGAACGCACGTCGGTTCCGACACCGCTGTGGCGGATGCTGGGCACGCTGGACAGCACCCTGGCTCAGGTCGATCCTGCTCGGCTCACCGCGGTGCTCGACGAACTGGGCTCCGGCCCGGGCGGTCCGCAGAAACTGGCCGATGTGCTCGACGGCGGTATCTTCCTGGTGTCGACACTGGACGCTGTTCTGCCGCAGACGGTGTCGCTCATCCGCGACAGCAAGACGGTGCTGTCGACGGTGGGGTCGGGATCGGTCGCGCTCGACCGATTCGCCGCCGACCTGGCCACCTCGGCGCGCGGTGTCGAGGCGAAGACCGGCGGTTACACCGAGCTCCTGCACACCACGCCGGGCACACTCGCCGCGCTGGACACGATGGTGGCGGACAATTCCACGGCGGTGGTTTCATTGCTGACGAACCTGTCGACCGTCGCGTCGATGACCACGACCCGGGTACCGGCCCTGCAGGAGTTCTTCTTCCCGACCCAGCGCTCCGGCTCCACGCTGGACGCGCTGGTGACCGTGATCCACGACGGTGGTTTCTGGGGGCTGGTGAGCCTGTATCCGCGGCGCACCTGCACCTACGATCTGCCCCGCCAGGCCCCGTCCATCAACAACTACGTCGAGCCCTACCTCTACACCTATTGCGCCGACACCGATCCGTCGCTGCTGGTCCGCGGCGCGCACAACGCACCGCGCCCACCGGGCGAACGGGTCCCCGGCCCGCCGCCGCCCGGCGAGCCTGCCGACCGGACCGCCACCGTGACTCCCACCGGACCCTTCTCCCTGCCGATTCCGTTGCCACTGGCCGATTCCGGCCAGGAGATACCCGCACCCCCCAAGTGAAGACAGCTCCCTCAGTACGTTGCGTAGAAGCGAGGACCCGTGATGACCAAGAACACCGACACCACCGCCGACGAGATCACCGATTCCGATCCCGGCACCGAGGAACCCGCCGACTCCGGTGCCGCGGCCGGCGACACTGCCACCACAGCCACCGAATCTCCCACGGCCGCTACGCAGCCCGAGGCCGTGCTGCCGACGAAATGGCAGATCCGGCGCATGATCGCCCTGCTGATCTGGCGAAAGATCCGGATCCCCTTGCTGATCGTCGTCGCCGTCGTCGCGGTCGTGCTCGCGGCGGTCTTCGGATGGAAACTGAAGCAGGACAGCGACACCGAGTCCGCGGCCGAGGCCGGCCTCGCCGCGGCCCGCGCCTACGCTGTCACCCTGACCAGTGTCGATTCCGCCGATCTGGACCACGACTTCACCGCGGTGCTCGACGGGTCCACCGGCGAGTTCAAGGACATGTACACCCGCTCCAGCGGCCAGCTGCGCCAGCTGCTCGTCGAGAACAAGGCGGCAGGCAAGGGCACCGTGCTGGATGCGGCGGTGAAATCCGCACAGCCGGACAAGGTCGAGGTGCTGCTGTTCATCGATCAGACGGTGAGCAACGCGGCCGCGACCGATCCCCGGATCGACCGCAGCCGCGTGCAGATGACCATGGAACTGGTCGACGGCCGGTGGCTCGCGAGCCGCGTGACCATCCCCTGATCGGCGTGGTCAGATCCGGTAGTCGCGCAGTACGCCTTTGGCGATGATGCGCTTCTGGATCTCGCTGGTGCCTTCACCGATGAGCATGAACGGCGCCTCGCGCATGAGGCGTTCGATCTCGTACTCGGTGGAGTAGCCGTAGCCGCCGTGGATCCGGAACCCGGCCTGCGTCACCTCGTTGCAGAACTCGCTGGCCAGATACTTGGCCATGCCCGCCGCGACGTCGTTGCGCAGGCCGGAGTCCTTGAGCCGGGCCGCGTTGACCATCATCAGATGCGCCGCTTCCACTTTGGTCGCCATCTCGGCCAGCGAGAACTCGATCGCCTGGTGTTCGACGATGGGTTTGCCGAAGGTGCTGCGCTGCTGGGCGTAGCGGGCGCCGAGTTCGAAGGCGCGGATCGCGATCCCGCAGGCGCGGGCCGCGACATTGACGCGACCGACTTCGATGCCGTCCATCATCTGCTTGAACCCACGGCCGGTGGTGCCGCCCAGGACCGCCTCGGCGGGCACGGTGTGGCCGTCGAGCAGCATCTCGGTGGTGTCGATGCCTTTGTAGCCCATCTTGTGGAGCCGGCCCGGGATAGTCAGGCCCGGTGCGACTTCGCCCAGGCCGACAGGCTTTTCGAGGAGGAAGGTCGTGAGATTGTCGTGCGCGCGTGGCTGTCCCTCGTCGGTGCGGACCAGGGTGGCGACCAGGGTGGCGGTCGAGCCGTTGGTGAGCCACATCTTGCGGCCGTCGAGGGTGTATCCGCCGTCCTCGGTGCGGGTCGCCTTGGTGCGGATGGCGGCGACATCGGAGCCGAGTTCGGGTTCGGACATGGAGAACGCGCCCCGGATCTCCCCGGTCGCCAGGCGTGGCAGGAACCGTTGTTTCTGCTCGGGGGTGCCGTGCCGGGCGATCAGGTAGGCGACGATGAAATGGGTGTTGATGACACCGGAAACACTCATCCAGCCGCGTGCCAGCTCTTCGACGCAGAGGGCATAGGTCAGCAGAGATTCGCCCAGGCCGCCGTACTCCTCGTCGATCATGAGGCCGAACAGGCCCAGTTCGGCCATCCGGTCGACGATGTCCTGTGGGTAGGTGTCGGTGTGCTCGAGCTGCTGGGCGGCAGGGATGATCTCCTTGTCGACGAAAGTCCGGACAGCGGAGAGTATTTCGGTCTGCACGTCGGTGAGTCCGTGGGTGTGCGCGAGTTTCATCGATGGATCCGTTCGTGGAAGGGACAGCGCCGCCGGCCGGGGCAGACCGGCGGCGAGGAATCAGAGCATGATCGCGGTGAGGGTCTCGGCGACCAGCGCGGGTTTGCCGCCGTCCTCGTTCTCGACCGACCAGCTGACGGTGAGCAGGGCCCGCGAGCCCTCGGTGCTCAGGGCGAGCGGGATCGCCACCGCCCGCACGCGGGTTCCGGTGCGGACCGCGGCGGGAAAGCGGACCTTGTTGCTGCCGTAGTTGATCCGGGCTGTGCCGAACTCGAGGGTGTAGAGATCGCGGCCGAGGCGGGGCAGCAGGGACAGGGTGAGGTAGCCGTGGGCGATCGTGGTGCCGTAGGGCCCGCTCGCGGCGCGGTCGGGATCGACGTGGATCCACTGGTCGTCGCCCGTGCACGCAGCGAACGTGTCGACGCGTTCCTGGCCGATGGCGATCCACGGGCCGGGACCGATGGGTTCGCCGAGGGCTTCGGTGAGGTCGTCGACGGAGGTGAAGCGGCGCAGTGTCATGGTCAGTTCACCCGCTCGAACACCGCGGCCAGGCCCTGCCCGCCGCCGATGCACATCGTTTCCAGACCGTAGCGCTGTTCGCGGCGGTGCAGTTCCCTGGCGAGGGTGGCCAGCATCCGGCCACCGGTGGCGCCCACGGGGTGACCGAGCGAGATGCCGGATCCGTGCACATTGGTGCGTTCGGCATCACGATCGCCGAATTTCCACTCCCGCATGACGGCCAGGGCCTGGGCGGCGAACGCCTCGTTCAGTTCGATCAGGTCGATGTCGGCCAGCGTGAGTCCGGCCCGCTGCAGCGCCGCTTCCGTGGCGGGTACCGGTCCGATACCCATGACATCGGGGCGCACCCCGGCCACGGCCCACGAGGTGAGCGAGACCAGTGGGGTCAGCCCCCATTCCTCGGCCTTGGCCCGGGTGGTCACCAGGCACATCGAAGCGGCGTCGTTCTGGCCGCTGGAGTTGCCCGCGGTGACGGTCGATTCCGGATCCACCGCCGCCCGAACGGGTTTCAGCGCGGCCAGGGATTCGAGCGTGGTGTCCGCCCTGGGGTGTTCGTCGGTGTCGACGACCACCTCGCCCTTGCGTGAGCGCACCGCCACCGGGACGATCTGCGCAGCGAGCACTCCGCTGCGCGCGGCCTCGACCGCACGCTGGTGCGAGGTCAGCGCCAGCCGGTCCTGTTCCTCGCGGGTGATCTCGTAGGTGCGCCGGAGGTTCTCCGCGGTCTCGAGCATCCCGCCGGGAACCGGATGGAAACGGCCACCGGCGGTTTCGCGGCCACGCGCCAGCGCGTCGTGGACCCGGACGCCGCCGCGCGCACCACCCCAGCGCATATCCGTGGAGTAGAACGGTGTGTTGGTCATGGATTCGACACCGCCGGCCACGACGACATCGCAGGCGCCGCTATCGACCTGCATGGCCGCCTGGACGACGGCTTGCAGGCCCGAGCCGCAGCGCCGGTCGACCTGCATGCCGCCGACGGTCACCGGCAGACCCGCGTCGAGGGCGACGACCCTGCCGATGGCCGGTGCCTCGCTGCTCGGATAGCAGTGGCCCAGGACGACGTCGTCGACGACGGCAGGGTCGATGCCCGTGCGGTCGAGCAGGCCCTTCAGGGCGATCACGCCCAGTTCGACCGCAGTGAGCGAGGCGAACGCGCCACCGTAGCGTCCGATCGGGGTACGCAGGGGCTCGCAGATGACAGTTTCACGCATGGGCTGGGTCTCCGTCGACGGTGAAATCGGCGGTGAGCACGGTGTGCTCGACCGCCTGGTCGGGGGTGGGCTCGGTATGGACGGCGAGCGCGAGGTCGCCATCGGTGGTCTCGCGACGCCGGATACGGGCGGGATCGCCACAGAACAGTGGCGCGATATTGCGGTGCCGCAGCCGGGCCGGCCGCCGGTCGGGACGTTCCCAGCGCAGGGTTTCGGCCATGGCCAGGGTCATGAGCGGGCCGTGCACAACCAGTCCCGGATATCCTTCGACCGCGGTCGCGTAGGGCAGGTCGTAGTGGATACGATGGGGATTGGCCGTGGCCGCGCTGAACCGCAGCAGGACCGTGGGGTCGGTGTGCAGCTGCCAGTCCCATTCGGTGCTGCGCTGCAAGGGGTTTCGCGGGTGCTGGAATCCAGCGTCGGTCTCGGTCACCGGCGCGGCGGCCGCGGCGCCCCGGTAGACGAGGTTCTGATGCTCCACGACGGCGAGCGCACCGGTCTCGGCGAACAACCGTATCTCGACCTCGACGACCGTCAGGGGACCGGACCGGCCGTTCTTGGCGTTCACCGCGACCACCCGCGCCTCCCGGCGGACGGTGGATCCCACGTGCACGGTCCCGGGGAACGACACCGTGCCGCCGGCGAACATGCGGCGCGGTAGCTCCACCGGCGGCAGGAACGAGCCACGCGCCGGGTGACCGTCCGCGCCGATGGCCGACGAGACGGGCCAGCGGGCCAGCGCGGCCCAATGCCACAGCGGCGGTAGCGGATCGCCCACTCCGATCGCGGCCGCACCCGAGTCGAACAGGGCATTCAGTGCGGCCACCGGGGCGGGATCGACGTAGTCGTGGGTGACCACGGTGTGCGCCTGCCATGCGGTCACATGAACCGCCCGCCGGTGACTTCGAGGGTGGTGCCGGTCATGTAGGACGACAGGTCCGAGGCCAGGAACAGCGCGACCGCCGCGACCTCTCCGGGTTCACCCGCCCGGGCCATCGGGATCTCCGCCATCTTCTGATCCCAGACCTTCTCCGGCATGGCCGTGGTCATGGGGGAGCGGATCAGGCCGGGCTGAATCGCGTTCACCCGCACGCCGAACCGGGCGGTCTCCTTGGCCGCGGCCTTGGTGAGGCCGATGATGCCCGCCTTGGCGGCCGAATAGTTGGTCTGCCCGGCCATCCCGACTTTGCCCGAGAGCGAGGAGATGTTGACGATGGAGCCCCGGCCCTGCTCACGCATGATCGCCGCGGCCTGGCGGGTGCCGTGCCAGGTGCCCTTGAGATGCACCGCGATCACCTGGTCGAAGTCCTCTTCGCGCATGGTGCGCATCGAGGCGTCCCGGGTGATCCCGGCATTGTTGACCATCACGTCCACCGCCCCGAATTCGGTCACCGCGGTCGCCAGCAGCGCCTCGACGTCGGTGGCGCTGGTGACATCGCAGCGGGTCGCGCGGACCCGGTCCGTGCCCAGGTCGTCCAGGGCGGAACCGGGATTGAGATCACCGAGGACGACCGAGGCCCCTTCGCGCAGAAACGCTGTGGCGATGGCCAGTCCGATGCCCTGGGCGCCGCCGGTGACCACCGCGACGCGTCCATCCAGAAGTGACATTGGCGTGGATTCCTTTCCGTGTCAGTACTGTGTGGAGCCGAGATCGACCGCGATCTGCGCGGCGGTCACCGCCCGGGAATCGTCGGCGGCCAGCCAGCTGACCGCCGCGGCGATGTCCTCGGGCTGGGCGATCCAGTCGGGCAGGAACGGTGTGGCCATCTGTGCCAGTTGCGGATTGGAGTGCAGTGCCCGTCCGAGGGCGGCCACCATGTCGCCCCCGCCCATCGGGGTGGCGACCGCTCCGGGATGCAGGCTGTTGACCCGGATCCGGTGCTTGCCGAGCTCGGCGGCCAGTGCCCGCGCCATCCCGGTCACCGCGTGCTTGCTGGCGGTGTAATGCACCATGAACGGCTGCATCTTCACCCCCGCCGCGGAACTGATCAGGATGATCGAGCCGCCACGACCACCGTCGACGAGGTGACCCGCGGTGGCGGCCACCGTGTTCCACGTGCCGGTGACATTGATGTCGAGCACGTCGCGGAACGACGCGGGGGTGATCTCGTTCCAGACCTGGGGGATACAGATGCCCGCATTGGCCACGACGATGTCGAGGCGGCCGAACGCCGCCACGCCCGCGTCGGCGGCCGCGCGCAACCCGTCCAGGTCACGGGTGTCGACCCGGTGGGCGATGATCCTGCGCCCGGTCGCCTCGACCAGGCGCACGGTCTCGTCCAGGTCGGCCGGCGTCGCCGAGTCGTAGGGGACTGCCGCGGGCAGCGGGCCGGCGAGATCGACGGCGATGATATCGGCGCCCTCGGTGGCCAGGCGGACCGCGTGTGCCCGGCCCTGTCCACGCGCGGCGCCGGTGATGAACGCGACTTTGTCGGTGTGTCGGCCGGTCACTGAACCTCCCTCTGGTTAGCCATATTGTAAAGGCAACGGTATGGCTTTCATCCAGACTCTATTGTGGGGGTGGGCGGGGTGCAAGGAGGTGAATTCCGTCCGCGCCGGGCCGGCCGGTGGCCGCTGTCGGATTTTCGACGCGGTTCGCCCCGCCGACTCGGTCGATTGGGTTACAGTATGGATTACTGGACTACCATCTGTCCGCAGCGCGCCAGGTCCGCGCTGACGTCCGGCCGCGAGGATGCGGCCGATGAGGAGGCGCGAGATGTCGAAGGTTGTCGGGTTTGTCGGGGCGGGGCGCATGGGCGAACCGATGGTGGTCCGGCTGGTCGCCGCCGGATACCGGACCATCGTGTACGCGCGCCGCGACGACGTGCGCGAGCGGCTGCAGGCCGCGGGCGCGGAGGTCGTCGACTCGACGGCGACGATCGCCGAGCGTGCCGAGGTGATCATCACCTGCCTCTACTCCGACCCGCAGCTGATCGAGGTGCTCGGCGGTCCGGCCGGTCTGCTGGCGACGGCCCGGCCCGACGCGGTGGTGGTCTCGCACACCACCGGCGCGGTCTCGACGGTCAAGGCGCTGGCGGCCGAATACCCGCAGGGGCCGGTCCTGCTCGACGGCCCGGTGAGTGGTTCGTCCGACGACATCGCCCACGGCAGGCTGACTGTGCTGCTCGGCGGTCCCGCCGAAGCCGCCGGGGCCGTCCGTCCGGTGCTGGAGGCCTATTCGAGCACGGTCATGGCCACCGGTGTGCTCGGTAGCGCGCTGGGGGTGAAGCTGATCAACAACGCCCTCTTCGCCGCGAATGCCCAGCTGGTCGGGGTCGCCGCCGCGGTCGGCAGGCAGCTCGGCGTCGAGGAGAACCAGCTCCTCGACGCGCTGGCGGTGGCCAGCGGCAACAGCTTCGCGGCGGATTCGATCCGCAAGACCGGCGGTTTCGCCAAATTCGGGAAGCTGGCGGGCCCGTTCCTGCGCAAGGACGTCGCGGCGTGTGTGAGCGCCACCGCCGATCTCGGCGTCGACCTCGCCGGCCTGCGCACCGCGATCGCCGACGGCCCGTTCGACCTGATCTGACGCTGCACCGGAGAGGCACCGCCCATGGAGATCACGACCACCAACACAGCAGGCGCCGGAGTCCGCTCCGACCCGGCCGCGACGGACCCGGCGGAGCTGCCGGCGATGCTGGCTCGCCAGCGCACGGCGTTCCTGCGAGAGGGGCAGCCGTCGGCCGCAGTGCGGCGCGACCGGATCGACCGGTTGCTGGCCATGGTCCTCGATCACCTCGACGAGTACGCCGAGGCGATGTCGCAGGACTTCGGCACCCGGTCGCGTACGGGCACCCTGTTCGCCGAGATCCTCGGCATGCTGGCCGCTTTCGAGCACACCCGCTCCCATGTCGCGCGGTGGATGCGCCCGGAGAAACCGAATCCGCTCTCGCGTGCCTACGGCATCCGCACCGAGATCCATCCCAGCCCGCTGGGAGTGGTCGGCATCGTCGGTCCGTGGAACTTCCCGCTGCAACTGGTGGTCGTCCCCGCCGCCTCGGCGTTCGCGGCGGGCAACCGGGTGATGATCAAGATGTCGGAGATCACCTGGCGCACTGCCGAACTCACCCGCTCGCTCGCCGCGCGATACTTCGAACCCGACGAACTCTCCATCGTCGTCGGCGGACCGGAGGTCGGCGCGGCGTTCACCGCGCTTCCGTTCGACCACCTGTTCTTCACCGGTTCGACCGGGGTGGGCCGGAAGGTGATGCGCGCCGCCGCCGAGAACCTCGTCCCGGTGACCCTGGAACTCGGCGGCAAGAATCCGGTCGTGGTCGGCCCCGGCGCCGACCTGCGGCGCGCGGCGAACCGGATCGCCCGCGCGCGCATGGTCAACGGGGGCCAGGTCTGTGTGTGCCCGGACTACGTCTTCGTGCCCGAGCAGAGCATGGCCCGGTTCACCGAGGCGCTGCGGGCGGAATTGCGGGGCATGTTCCCCACGATCGGCGACAACGACGACTACACCTCGTCGGTGGACGATGCGAACTACACCCGGGTCGTCGAGCTGATCGAGGATGCCCGCGCACACGGTGCCCGGGTGGAATCGGTGGTGCCGGCAGGGGAAGTGCTTCCCGATCCACGCCGTCGCAAAATCCCGCCGACCCTGATCCATGAGGTGACCGACGACATGCGCATCGCCACCGAGGAGGTCTTCGGTCCGGTGCTGCTCATCCGGCCGTACGCGACGCTCGGCGAGGTCGGCGACCACATCAACGCCCACCCGTCGCCGCTGGTGGCCTACTGGTACGGCCCCGACCGCGCCGACTTCCGCGCGTTCGTCGCCGGAACCCGCAGCGGTGGGGTGGCCCGCAACGAGTTCGCGATCCACATGTTCTCGGAGAACGCGCCGTTCGGGGGCGTCGGTTCCAGCGGTATGGGCGCCTATCACGGCAAGACCGGCTTCGACACCTTCAGCCATCGGCGCACCGTCGCCGGCACCGATCTGCCCTTCCCGATCACCGGATTCGCGGCACCACCCTTCGGAGAGTGGACAGTCCGGATCGTCGACCTGGCCCTGCGCGCCGCCCGGTGGCGCACCGCGCGGCGGGTCGCGGGGCGGGTGCCGGTATCCACCGCTGATGCCTGACCGTTTCGCAAGCCCACATCCCCCATCCGACGCGCCGTCGCCGACGGCCGACTTTCGAGGAGTCATGTTGTCCGCTGCCACCACCGGGCCCGGGCCGGCTCAGTTCACCCTCGTGGGAGCCGCCGACGCTGCCGCGGCCGCGCTGCCGGACCGGGAACTGGTCATTCAGGGCGAACACCGCCACACCTACGGCCAGACCGCCGAACGCTCCATCCGCCTGGCCGCCTATCTGCACCAGCGCGGGCTGGGCTGTCACACCGAGCGCTCGGCGCTGCGCGGTCACGAGGTCGGTCAGGATCTGCTCGGCATCTACGCCCACAACGGCCACGAGTACATCGAGAGCCTGATCGGGTCGTTCCGCGCCCGGGTCGCGCCGTTCAACGTCAACTATCGCTACGTCAAGAGCGAACTCGGCCATCTGCTCGCCGATGCGGGAGCCACGGCCCTGATCTACCACGCGGCCTTCGCGCCGCGGGTGGCCGAGATCCGCGCCGAACTGCCCCAGCTGCGGGTCCTGATCCAGATCGCCGACGACTCGGGCAACGAACTGCTCGACGGCGCAGTCGATTACGAGACAGTCCTGGCCGAGACCGACCCGGTCCCGCCGCCGGTGACACCCTCGCCCGACGACCTCTACGTCCTCTACACGGGTGGCACCACCGGCATGCCCAAGGGCGTGCTGTGGCGCCAGCACGACATCTACATGGCCGCGTGTGGTGGACGCGATGTCAACACCGGCGCCACCGTGGGCTCCTACGAGGAGATCGGCGCCAGGGCCGCGGCCAATCCCGGCGTGAAGCTGATGCTGCTGCCGCCGCTGATGCACGGTGCCGCCCAGTGGGCGGTGCTGACCGCGATGACCACCGGGCAGTCGGTGGTGTTCTCCCCGGTGGTGGACCGGATCGATGCGGACGAGACGCTGCGGGCGATCGAGCGGGAACGGGTGGCGATCGCCATCGTCGTCGGCGACGCCATGGCCCGGCCGCTGCTGGCCGCGGTGCGGTCCGGCGTCGCCGACGTGTCGTCGCTGGCCGCGATCGCCAATGGCGGCGCGGTGCTGAACCCCGTGCTCAAACAGGAGTGGATCGACGCGGTGCCGGGACTGGCCGTGCTCGACGGGGTCGGCTCGTCGGAGACCGGGACCCAGCTGCATCACGTCTCGGCCGCCGGTTTCGTCTCCACCGGCACCTTCTCGGCAGGCCTGGACACCCGCGTGGTCGCCGAGGATCTCGCCTCGGTGCTCGAACCCGGCCACGACGGCCTGGGCTGGCTGGCCAAGCGGCGGTTCACCCCGCTGGGTTACAAGGGTGACGAAGCCAAGACCGCGGCGACGTTCCCGGTGATCGACGGCGTCCGGTACGTGCTGCCCGGTGACCGGGCGCGTCACCGCGCCGACGGCACCGTCGAACTGCTCGGCCGCGACGCGGTCACGATCAACTCCGGTGGCGAGAAGATCTTCGCCGAGGAGGTCGAGATGGCGCTGGCGTCCCATCCCGGCGTCGCCGACGTCCTGGTCGTCGGACGCCCCAGCGAGCGGTGGGGGCAGGAGGTCGTCGCGGTGGTGCAGCTCGCCGAGGGCGCCTCGGTGGGTGTCGCCGAACTGGTCGAGCACGCCGCGGGGTCCCTGGCCCGGTACAAGCTGCCCAAGGCGGTCGTCTTCCGGCCGGCCATCAGCCGCAGCCCGGCGGGCAAGGCCGACTATCGCTGGGCGCGTGAACAGGTCGCCGGCGAGCAGTGAGCCGAGGAATCCGGGTGGTGCGAATCGAGGCCGATCCGCACCACCCGGGTCGTTGTCACCGGGCGGTGCGTTCGGCGGCGCGCACCAGTCCACCCCCGATGATGAGCCGCTGGATCTCGCTGGTGCCCTCGTAGAGCCGCAGCAGGCGCACGTCCCGGTAGATCCGTTCCACCGCCACCCCCCGCATGTACCCGGTGCCACCGTGCACCTGCACCGCGGAATCGGCTACGCGACCGGCCATTTCGGTGCAGTAGAGCTTGGCGACCGATGGCGCGACGCGGCGGTCCTCGCCGGTGACCCAGGACTGTGCGGCCGCGCGCACCAGTGCGCGTCCGGCCATGACACCGGTCTGCATGTCGGCCAGATGCGCCTGCACCAGCTGGAATCGCCCGATCGGGGTGCCGCCCTGGGTGGCCGTGGCGGCGTAGGTGACCGATTCGTCGAGCGCGCGCTGCGCGGTCCCGACGGCCACCGCCGCGATGTGGACGCGGCCACGCGCCAGGGAACTCATGGCGGCCCGATAGCCGACGTCCTCGCTGCCGCCGACGAGGGCGTCCGCGCCGACCCGCACGTCCCGGAAACTCACCTCGGCGGTCCACGCGCCCTCCTGGCCCATCTTGCGGTCCTTGGGGCCGACCGTGACGCCCGGCGTGGCCGCCGGTACCAGGAACACCGAGATCCCGGGGCCTGAGCTGTCGGCCTGCCGGGTGCGGGCGAAGACGACGAACAGATCGGCCACCGGCGCATTGGTGATGAATCGCTTCTCGCCGTTGATGATCCAGTCCGCGCCCGTGGCGGTCGCGGTGGTGCGCAGCGACGCGGGATCGGATCCGGCGCCGGATTCGGTCAGCGCGAACGAAGCGACCACGGCGCCGGTGGCGATGGGCTCGAGCCACCTGGCCTTCTGCTCCTCGGTGCCGAACCCCACCAGGACCTGCCCGGCGATGCCGTTGCTGGTGCCGAACAGCGACCGCAGGGCCAGGGTGGTGTAGCCGAGTTCCATGGCCAGCTCGACATCCTGGGCCAGATGCAGGCCGAGCCCGCCCCACTCCTGCGGGATGGCATACCCGTAGAGACCCATGGCCTTGGCCTGGGCGACGATCTCGTCCGGGATCCGGTCCTGCGCGGCGATCTCGGACTCACGCGGGACCACGACGGTGCGGACGAAATCTTTCGTCTGGGAGAGGATCTGGCGGAAATCCTCGTCGGTGACCTGGTCGGTGGTCGTGCTGGTCATGGCAGGAGCCTTCCTCGGGCACGGCAGCTGTCGCCGTGGTGGTCCAGATGCTTGTGTTCGTATTTACTGTAATACTATCGGTAACCTATATGGGAAGAGTGCTGGAACGGTGGGCGAGACCCGCCGGTCCGGCGGACAGGCGGGAATGACGATGACAGCGTTCGATGCCGGAGTGCTGATCCTGCGGGTGTGCCTCGGGCTGACCATGGCCGCGCACGGATACAGCAAGATCTTCGCGGGCGGCCGGATCCCGGGCACGGCCCGCTGGTTCGACAGCATCGGGATGCGCCCGGGCGCGGTGCACGCCCGCCTGGCCGCGGGTGCCGAGATCGGTGCGGGACTCGCCCTGGCACTGGGCATTGCGACGCCGTTCGCGGCAGCCGGGTTCGTCGCCCTGATGGTGGTGGCCGCGTGGACGGTGCATCGCGCGCACGGATTCTTCATCGTCGGCAACGGCTGGGAGTACAACCTGGTGCTCGCGGTGGCCGCGATCGGCGTAGCAACCCTCGGCCCGGGTCTGCTGAGCATCGACGGGCTGCTGCTCGGCAGCGAACAGGTCGATGGCTGGTGGGGTTTCGGCATCGCTGCCGGGGTGGGCCTGGCGGCGGGCGCGGGCCAGCTCGCGCTGTTCTACCGGCCGCCTGCCACGACACCGTCCTGACCCGCCGGATGTCGGCCGCGCGCTCTCAGGTGGACGACCGCACCTCCGCCAGACTCGCCGCCGCGATCTCGCGCAGGCCGTCGTGGATGGCGCCGTCACTGCTCAGCGGCGCCAGCACGCAGGCGTGCACGGCGTCGAGCTCGCTCACCCCGGCCGCGACGAGCCGCGCGGCCGCCACGAGTACCCGGGTCGAGGGTGGTTCGAAATGGAAGACACCGTCGGCCTTGCGGATGGCGACCGCGCACCCGACCAGCCGCCGGGCCACCGCCGGATCCACCGCGGTCTCGGCGGCCAGCAGCTCGGCCTCGCGATCCGGTGGCAGGTAGTCCATGGCGATGGTGACGAACCGTTGCCGGAACGAGGGTTTGAGTTCCTTGAGTGAACTGCGGTAGGCGGGGTTGTAGGAACAGACGAGCATGAACGGATCGGGTGCGGCCACGACTTCGTCCGCGCGATCCAGGAACAGGGTGCGGCGGTGGTCGGTGAGCGCGTGCAGGACCGCGAGGGAATCGTGCCGGGCCTCGACCACCTCGTCCAGGTAGCAGATCGCCCCGGACTTCACGGCCCGGGTGAGCGGGCCGTCGGTCCAGCGGACGTCACCGCCGGCGACCATGAACCGGCCGACCAGGTCCGAACTGGTCAGGTCGTCGTGGCAGCTGATCGTCACGACCGGCCTGCCCAGCAGCCTGCCCATGTGTTCGACGAAACGGGTCTTGCCGCACCCGGTGGGTCCGGTGAGCATCACCGGCAGTCGTTGGCGATGTGCACCCTCGAACAGGGGCACCTCGATGCCGCCGGCGAAGTACGGATCTGTGTTCATTCGGCTACCAACTCTCGATGGATCTGGGCCAGGGCCCTGGGCAATTCGTCGACCCGCCCGATGCGGCGGGACCGCCGGGGCCCGAAGACCTCCGGCAGGGGGTCGACCCGGGTCGGGCCGACCCCGAGATAGAAGATCCGGACCCCGGCGTCCTCGGCTTCTTCCACGGCATGGGCGACATCGGCCCAGGCGTAGCGTCCTTCGTAACCTTCGTCCGACATCAGCCCGTCGCCGATGACGATCAGCAGTCTGCGCTGGGACGGCTGATCGACGAGCCGGGCGGTCAGGTGGCGCAGGGGCGCGCCGAGCCGGGTGTAGCCCCCGGTGACCAATCCCAGGCTGCCCGGGTCGACGAAATGCGGGTCCTGGAAATCCTTGAGACAGTCCACCTGCACCCGGTGCCGGGTGTTGCCGGTGAACACGAAGATGCCGTGCCGCTCCCTGGCCAGGGTCATTGCCCGCGACAGGGCGTCCGCGCAGTCGAGTTCGAGCCGGAAGACCTGCCCGCCGTGCACACCGAGCGAGGAGCTGCCGTCCAGCAGCAGGGCGGTACTGACATCGCGGGACGTGTGCGCCAGTTCGCGGAAGATCCGTGGCTGCGGCGCCCGGCCGGTGCCGGCGTCGGCGACATAGGCGACGTAGCGGTCGATGTCGATATCGGATCCGTCCTCGAGCCCGGTACGCATCGCGCGGTGGGTGTTGTGTTCGAACCAGCGCCGGACATCGCCCGACACGGCGGTGACCGGGGTGTTGCGGGTGGGCAGCTTGCGTTCCAGCACGGCGACATGGTCGGGCAGGAACGCACCGGTCCAGCGATTCCACTCCGGGTAGGGGATACCGGCGCGCTGGTCGGCCCAGATCTCGACGTCGTCGTCCTCGGGTCTGCTCGGCGGGGGCAGGTTCGCGTTGCGCGCACCGCCGTCCCCGCCGACCGGGACCGTCAGCGGGCGGTAGGAGTCACTGCGCGCCGAGGTCCACGGCATCCGGGCATACACCCGGCGCACGGCCGAGGCCAGGGCGCCGCGGCCGACCGCACCAGACGGCAGCGTGCCGAGCAACGAGTGCGTCGCGAGTACCTGCCGGGTCCCGGCCAGTTCGAGTGCCCGATCGAGCATCCGGCCACCGTCGAGATCTTCCTCGTGCAACTCCAGATGAGTTAGCACCCTGCGTAATTCAGGTAGCAGACCCGGCAGCCGGGCACCGACCCAGGCGGCGGCGACACCGCCTTCGACCAATGACAGCGCCGCCCGCTGCCGCGGCGACAACTCGTGCAGCGCAAACTCGGCGATCCGGTCTTTGGACGGCGAACACTGCAGTGCGACACCGCAGGTCAGGGTCGTGCGAGTCCAGTCGGCGTCGATCGGCGGGTACGGGACCTGTACGATGCGACGTCCCGCGCTCAGACCGAATCCCCGGTGTTCGCCGGTCATCAGACGCACATCGGTGCGACGGCGTTCGGAGAAGGCCACCGCGGTCACCGCGCAGCTGCGCTCGATCGCGGATGCCCGTGTGGGATCCATCGGTCAGTCTCTCGCGACGGCGGTGCGGTCGGTCGCGAAATCGACGGTCGCGAAGTTGACGGTGGCCAGCGCCGCGAGGCTGTCGTCGGGCCCGCCGTACACCTCGACCTGCACGACGATCGAGCGTTTGCCCGCGTGCATGACCGTGCACTGCGTGCGCGCCGCGCCGTCGGTGACGGGACGGAAGTAGCGCACACTCAGGTCCGAGGTGACCACACCGGCGTTCGGTGGCCGGTGCTCGAGCGCGACCGTGCCCGCGGCGATGTCGACCAGGGTGGCGATCAGGCCGCCCTGCAGGCCTCCGGAGGTGTTGACCACGTGTGGCGCGACGGGCAGTTCCCAGTTCGGTGTGCCCTGGCTGTCGGTACTCTTGCGGAAACCGATGTGATCGAGCAGCCCGCTGATGTGGCGAAGGGTTGTCATCATGGCATTCACTCCTGGCCGGTGCCGGAACCGGCGAAATACGCGCGGACCGCGGACAGATCCGCCTTGCCCGACGGGGTACGGGGGATAGCGTCGACCAGCGCGATATCGGTGGGAATCTCGTAGCGGGCCAAGCGGGTTCGCAGATGGTCGAGCAGATCGGCGACCTCGGTCCGGCGATCGGGGCGCAGTTCGACCATCGCCACCGGGGTCTCGCCGAGGCGTTGGTCGGGCCGGGCTACGACGGCGGCGCCGCGCACCGCCGGATGCGCCTCGATGGCCGTGCGCACCTCGTCGGGCATGATCTTGAATCCACCGCGGATGATGGCCTGATCGGCACGTCCCAGGATCCACAGGAAGCCGTCGGCATCGATGCGGGCGATGTCGGTGGTGCGGATCCAGTCCGTCCCCGGCCCCAGCTGGCCGGGTATCACCTCGAGCAGTCCCGGGCTGTCCGGGCCGAGTTCGGTGCCGTCGTCCCCGACCACCCGCAATCGGGCACCACCGCTGGCCCGTCCGACACTGCCGCGCTTGGCCCGCCAGAACTGCTGATGATCGGCCAGCGTCCATCCCGCGACCCCGCCGCCGAATTCGGTGGCGGCATACGAGGTCAGGACCGGGACGCCGAACTTCTCCTGGAAGGCATCGGCGTCGGCGGGCGACAGGGGAGCGGTGCCGGAGGTGACTGCCCGGACACCGGCGAGATCATCAGCGGTGAGATCCGAGTGCAGCACCATGCGGAGCGCGGCAGGCACCAGCGAGACCGCACCGGGCCGGTGTGCGCGCACCACGGCGGCCCAGCGGTCCAGCTCGAAACGCGGCAGGAAGACGAACGGCCGTGCGGTGAGCACACACTGCAGGATCCGGAACACGCCGCCGATGTGCACCAGCGGGGCATTGACGATCGCGACACCGGTCCGCGGCGCGGCGGGTACCGGATGGCGATCCGGATCGGCCCCGAGCACGCTGCGCCACAACATGTCGTAGGTCAGGTCGACCCGCTTGGGCGGGCCGGTCGTGCCGCTGGTCAGCATGCGGACCGCGGTCACCGGTTTCGTCGCCGCCGCACCGGATTTCGCCGGTGCTTGCGCCGGTTGTCCCTCGAGACCGTCCACCGCCAGGGTGGTGGTGCCGGGATCGACCAGGGCGGTGAGATCGCCGGTGTTGCCGATCACCAGCGGCAGGTCCAAGGCGGTGATGTCGGCGCGGATGCGGTCGTCACCGCGGGCGGGGTTGATCACGACCACCGTGCCGCCCGCGAGCAGGACACCGAGGAACGCGGCCACATGTTCGGGGCGGTTGCGCAGCAGGATGCCCACCGGCTGTGCCTGCGGTACGTGGTCGGCGGTGCGGTGTGTCGCGGTGGCGAGTTCGCCCCAGGTGAACCATGTTCCGTCGAACTCGATCGCCCGGGCATCGGGTGCGAGGTCGAGGATCTGCCGGATCCGGGTGCTCAGCGGGTGGTCGTGCGGCTGGGTCATCAGCGGATCCTCGGTTCGATCGGGGTGGCGGGCCTGCTGTCGCGGGCGGCGGCCAGTTCCGCCGTGGCGATCGGATTGCCCAGGCGGGTGTAGACGAGACCGTGCTCCATCGCGGCCCGGTAGGGCTTGTCCAGGGATTCCCAGATCGCGCGCACCGTGCCCTGGGTAGCGGTCGGCGGTTTGGCCGCGATGCCGGCCGCGATGGCATGTGCGCGCTCCCAGAGCTGTTCGCGGGCAACGATTTCCGAAACCAGACCGATCCGCAGCGCGGTGTCGGCGCAGACCCGCTCGTCATTGCCCATCAGCGCGATGCGCAGGGTCTCGCCGAGACCGACGCGGCGCATGAGCCCGATCGGTTCGAGCGCGCAGACCAGCCCCGCCGAGACATGGGAGTCGAAGAAGGTGGCTTCCTCCGAACAGATCACCACATCGGCTTCGTTGACGAAGTAGAACGCGCCCGCCGTGCACATCCCCTGCACGGCGCACACCACCGGCTTCCACATCTTCTGCCATTTCGGGCTCAGCGCCTCGCCGGGATCCTCGTGGTGCCAGATCCCCTCCGGCTGGCCGTAGGGCACCTTGATGTCGAGGCCCGCGGAAAAGGCGCGCGTGCCTGCCGCGCGCAGGACGACGGCGTTCACCGAGTCGTCCAGGCGGATCCGCCGCCAGACCTCGCGCATCTCCTCGCACATGGTGCGGTCGAAGGCGTTGAGCCGGTCCGGGCGGTTGAGCGTCACCGTCGCGACCCGATCGCGCTCGTCGACCTCGAACAGCACGGTGGAATAGGGGGTGCTCATCGGCACTGCCAGATCGGGTCGCGCTTCTCGACGAAGGCCTGCGGTCCCTCGAGGGCGTCCTCGGTGCGGGTGACCCGCTCCCGGAAGGATTCGGCGAGCATCTCGGCCTCGTGCAACGGCACGTCCAGGCCCTTGACGATGGCCAACCGCGTGCCCCGAACAGCCAGGGGCGCATTGGAATTGACGATATCGCCGATCTCGCGCGCGCGTTCGAGCAGGCGGTCGTGCTCGACCACCTCGGTGATCATGCCGAGTTCGTAGGCCCGGTGTGCGCTCATCCGCTCGTGTTTGCCCATCAGGGCCATCCGCAGCGCGACGGTCCGGGGCAGCACCCTGGCCAGGCGCACGACCTCACGACCGGCAACCAGCCCGATGCTGACGTGCGGATCGAAGAAGGTCGCCCGGTCCGAGGCGATGACGATATCGCCGGTGGTCACCCAGTCCAGCCCGGCGCCGCAGCACAATCCGTTGACCGCGACGATGATCGGCTTGGTCATGGTGCGGAACGGAGGCGTGCCCTCCTGCGGTGCCTCCCACTGCTCGTAGGTCGACAGGTAGGGGCGCTCGTTGACCACCTTGCCGTCGCCCGGTATCTCGCTGACGTCGGCACCGGTGCAGAACGCGCGGCCGGTCCCGGTGACGATCAGCAGCCACACCTTGTCGTCGCGCTCGGCCTCGTCGTAGGCGGCCCGCAGCTCGGTGATCATGTGCGGGCTCAGCGCATTGAGGGCGTGCGGGCGGTCGAGCGTGATGGTGGCCGTGTGCCCGTCGACCTCGTAGCCGATGGTGTCGAACGGCATGCTTGCCTCCTGGAGACGAGGGTAGTGAAACATACTGTTGCATGTACAGTAGACAATACCGTCGGTCTCCCGCCAGGGTGGCCGCGATGCCCCGAGAAGAAAAGAGCTGCGATGGCCGAGCCTGGAACCGTGCCACCGGACACGGCGCGAACCGACCGCAGGCCGACGGCCCGCTTCGGCGCGGAACCCCTGGCACAGACCGTCGCCGCAGCCGCGACACTGCGCCGCGTCATCGGCCTGCTGCTCGCCTTGGAGCACCCGCACCCGACCGTCGACGC
This sequence comes from Nocardia sp. NPDC057663, assembly GCF_042799895.1. Lineage (NCBI taxonomy): Bacteria > Bacillati > Actinomycetota > Actinomycetes > Mycobacteriales > Nocardiaceae > Nocardia > Nocardia sp. NPDC057663. Next base: position 49,800 of record NZ_JBHVHX010000005.1, read on the forward strand.
GATGCTGTCCGAGCTGTCGGGACGGGAACGTGAGCTCGCCGCCGCGGTGCCGCCCGATCCGGCGCCGCGATTCGCCGGCGACCCCACGGACCGGCGGGTGTACCTGAATCACGCCTTCGACATCGGCGCGTTCAATCCCTGTTTCCCCGAGTACGTCTTCGACCACCTCGACACCACGACGGCGCGGGGCCGCATCACCTTCCCCCTCGTCCACGAAGGGCCGCCCGGTCTCGCGCACGGCGGTTTCCTCGGTGTCTTCTTCGACGCCGTGGTCCAGCATCACAGCTGCGCGTCCGGGGTGGCGGGCAAGACCCGATCGATGGAGGTCACCTACCGCAGGCCGACCCCGATTCTCACCGAACTCGACTTCGACATCGTGCGTGTGCTGAGCGACCACGAGATCGAATCGACCGCCCGCATCCTGCGCGACGGGCAACTGCTGTGCTCGGCGGTCGTACGCACCGTCGCCGTGCCCATCGACGGCCTGCCCACAGCGCGTTTCGGGCCCCGTACCACCCGTCCCTGACCGCGACCCGTGCGGCCGCCGCCGACCACCCCGAGAAACCCAGGAAGAGATAGCCGATGACCGTGTCCCCTGCCACCGACGGCCGTGTGCTCTACGAGCTCGATCCGGACCGCCGGATCGCCACCATCACCCTGAACAACCCGGCCCAGCGCAACTCCTACGATGCCGCGATGCGCGACGACATCGCCCGCTGTCTCGACCGAGTTGCCGACGACGACGACATCACCGTGGTGCTGCTGCGCGGCGCGGAGCAGGTGTTCAGCACCGGCGCCGATATGAACAACGCCTACGGCTGGTACGGCGAGCGCGCCGCCGCCGACGGTGAGCGCACGGCACCGCGCAGGCCCAGTCAGCGCAGACGGCTGACCGTGGACCGCAAGTCCTTCGGCTTCTACCACGAGTTCCTGGGCTTTCCGAAGGTCACCGTCGGCGAGATCAGCGGGTACGCGCTCGGCGGTGGGTTCGAGATGGCCCTGATGACCGATATCTCGGTGATCGCCCGTGACACGCGAATCGGCATGCCCGCGGCCCGGTTCCTCGGTCCCGCGCTGGGCAGCCTGCACATGTTCTTCCACCGGCTCGGCCCGGTGCTGGCCCGCCGTCTGCTGTTGACCGGGGACATCGTCGAGGCGGCGAGTGTGGAGCAGCTCGGTGTGTTCACCGAGACGTGTGATCCCGCGGCGGTGACCGCGCGGGCTCGCTACTGGGCGGAGAAGGCGGCGAAGATGCCCGCCGACGGCGTCGTCATCGCCAAGGAGGCCTTCCGGATGGTCGAACAGAGCCAGGCTTATCAGGGGGAAGAAGTCGCCAGCTACCTCTTCCACGCCTTCGGTACCAACCTGCAGTTCGCCCCGGGCGAGTTCAACTTCGTCAAGACCCGCGCCGAGCACGGCACGAAGGAAGCATTCCGCTTGCGCGACGTGCATTTCCACGTCCCCGAACCCGACCTGGGTTAGCACATCGACGACGAGGCCGGTGCCGGAACTCTGCCGGCACCGGCCTCGCCGGTGTCGATGTCACATGACCAGGCCACCGTCGACCGCGAGGATCTGGCCGGTCACGAACGAGGCGGCGTCGGAGGCCAGGAACACGAAAGCGCCTGCCACCTCTTGTGGTTCGGCCCAGCGCCGCATCGGAATGCGGCTGAGCATCTGCTCGGCGAACCGGGGATCGGTGCGAATCGTCTCGGTCATCGGCGTCGCCGCGGCGGGGGCCAGCGCGTTGACGGTTATCTGATTGCGCGCCAGTTCTTTTGCCAGTGACTTGGTCATGCCGACGATGCCGGATTTGGCGGCCGAGTAGTTCACCTGCCCGAGCGTGCCGACCAGACCCGCGGACGAGGTCACGTTGATGATGCGCCCCGTCCCGTCGGCCGGGAGATACGGCAGCGCCGCCTGGGTACAGCGGAACGCGCCGAGCAGGTGGATGTCGAGCATCCGCAGCACCGACTCCTCGGTGGTGGCACCGAACATCGCGGGCTCGGTGATCCCGGCGTTGTTCACGACGATGTTGAGCGTGCCACCACCGGCCTGCGCCGCGAGTGCGGCGGCGGCATCGGCGGCGGCCCGGTCGCGGACATCCAGTGCTGTCGCGGTGGCCTGCCCACCATCGGCGACGATCTTGTCCGCAGTGGCTTCGGCTGCGGCGCCATCGATATCGGTGACGACTACGGTCGCGCCCTGCGCGGCCAGTGCGCTCGCGACGGCGGCACCGATACCGCCGCCCGCTCCGGTGACGAGTGCCGCACGGCCGGTCAGGTCGAACAGGGTGCTGGTGTTCACAGGGCTCCTCGAACTCGGAAACGGTGGTGGAGTCGGAGATCAGACGACATCGAAGCTCACCGGAAGTGCAGTCGGCGAGCGGAAGGGCTGGCCGAAGATGTGCGGATCACCGTCGGGCAGCAGGGTGATCCCGGTCAGCCTGCGCAGCAGTGCCTCCATCGCGACCCGGGTTTCCATGCGCGCCAGATGCAGTCCGAGGCAGGTGTGGGCGCCGGCGGTGAAACTGATGTGCGGCAGCCGGGGCCGGAAGATGTCGAATTCCTCCGACCGCTCCCAGCGGGATTCGTCGCGGTTGGCCGAGCCGAGGCACAGGTCCAGAACCGCGCCCGCCGGGATGGCGACACCGTCGAGTTCGGTGTCCTCGGTGACATACCGCTGCACCAGCGTCAGCGGTGTCTCGAACCGCAGTCCTTCCTCGATCGCCTGCGGTAGCAGACCGTGGTCCTGCTGGATCGCCGCGAACTGGTCGGGGTGGGTCAGCAGCTGGAAGAGCAGATTGCCCGAGGATCGGTAGGTCGTCTCGAGCCCGGCCGGCAACAGCAGCCGCAGGAAGGAATAGATCGCGCGATCGGACAGCTTCTCGCCGTCGATCTCCGCGGTGACCAGATTGCTGATGATGTCGTCGGCGGGTGCGGACCGTCGGCGCTCGATGTGTTCGAGGAAATACTCCTTGAGGTCTTTGGAGGCCTGCAGTGCCCGGGGTACGTTGCCCGCGTAGCTGATGATCGCCACCGCGGCTTCCCGGAAGAACGGCAGGTCTTCCTCCGGCAGGCCAAGCAGCCGGGCGATGACCCGGGTCGGGAACTCGAAGGTGAAGTCGCGCACCAGATCCGCGCGACCTTCCGCGATGAACTCGTCGATCAGCTTGTCGCAGATCGGGCGGACGATCTCGGGCTCCCACGTCGCCAGCGACTGCGGTTTGAACGCGGCCGACACCAAGTTGCGGTGCGCCTTGTGGGTCAGGCCGTTCATCGCCAGGATGGTCGGCCCCATGAACACCCCGATCGTGGCGTCGTAGAGCTGGGTGCTGAACACCGATCCGTTGCGCAGCGCCTGGTTCACCGCCGACCAGGACACGGCGGCGAAGGTGTCGGTGGGGCGCAGTTCCGCTGGGGTTCGGGAGTAGTCCATCACCGTCCCGTGGAACACGCCGCCGGCGCGCCTGCGTGCCGCGAAGAACGGGTAGGGGTCATGGGGATCGGGCACCTCTGCGACCGTCGCTGCTGGGTCCTCGACGGGACTGTTCACGGCTCACCTCTGACTTCGTCACGCCGAACGGCGGAGTAGATGTAGTTACTGTAAGACATACAGTATAAGAGTCGGCACCGGTCCCGGCAATGTGGCCGGGACCGGTGCCTGTGTCTCGGGGTCAGAGCTCGACGGCCGGTCCGACGGTCATCGGCGCGACGAAACCACCGTCGACGTGCACGTCTTGGCCGTTGATCCAGCGCGAGCCGGAGCCGGTCAGGAAGTCGATCACCGGCACGATGTCGGCGACCGTGGCGTGCCGCCCGATCGTGGCCTTCACCGCATCCAGGACGTCCTTGCCCATCGATGCCTCGAAGTCGGTGAGGATCGGGGTATCGGTCGGGCCCGGGCTGACGGTGTTGACTCGGACGCCGTACTTCTGCCATGCCGACGGCGCCAGCCGCTTGGCGAAGATGATCGCGGCCTGCTTGGACGTGCTGTAGACGGGGTAGGCCGGATCCTGGGTCTGCTGCCAATTCCGCACCGCCGCGACGTCGGTGGCGGCGAGAAGTCCGGTGAGGTCGTCGATACGCTGCTGCCAGCCGAGCGCGGCCACCGAGGCGACGGTGACGATCGCGCCGCCCTGGCGCAGCAGGGGCAGCATGCCGGTGGCGAACAGCCGCATACCGAGGTAGTTCACCGCCAGGACATCATCGGCGGGTGCGGTGCCGGGGACGCCGGCGACGAAGGCCAGGGCGTCCCAGTCACCGCCGATCCGGCCGAGCAGGCCGGCGATGGCCGCCGGGTCGCGCAGATCGCAGATCTCGCGTCGCGCCGCCGGGGTGTCGCCGGGGCGCAGATCCACCGCGAGGACGTGGTCGCCACGCTCGTGAAAGTGGGTGGCAGCGGCGGCTCCGATGCCTGATCCGGCACCGACCACGACGATCCTGCGCTGCTGGGAACTCATCAACTCTACCCCTTCGTAGATGCGACAGAAGTATTTACCGAATGCTTGACAGTAAGCCCAACTATAAATCACTGTTGTGTCCTGGACAACGCGCTCACCGGCGCCGCGTGGCACCACGCCGAACCGGTCGAGCGAGCCGATAATCCGAAAGGGTGCTGATGAGCATGCCGGTCGTCGACGAAGCCGCGAACGTCCTCGCGGATCCCACGGTCTACACCGATGAGAAGAGGCTGCACACCGCGCTGTCGGCGCTGCGGGCGGGAAATCCGGTGGCGCGAGTGGAGGTGCCCGGCTACAAGCCGTTCTGGGCGCTCACCAAGCACGCCGACATCATGGCGGTCGAACGCGCCGACAAGCGGTTCACCAACTGGCCGCGCCCGGTGCTGATGACCGCGCGATCGGACGAGATGCAGGCCGCGGTGGGCATCAAGACCCTGATCCACATGGACGACCCACAGCATCGGGTCGTGCGCGCGATCGCCGCGGACTGGTTCGCGCCCAAGGCCATGCGCGCGATGAAGCTGCGGATCGAGGAACTCGCGGTGCGTTACGTCGACCGGATGCGCGACACCGGTGGCGAGTGCGATTTCGTCAGCGAGGTCGCGGTGAACTTCCCGCTGTATGTGATCATGTCGCTGCTCGGGGTGCCCGAATCGGACTTCCCGCTCATGCTCAAGCTGACCCAGGAGCTCATGGGCAACGACGACGCCGAGCTCACGCGGTCGACCCCGGCGGACGAGTCGATGAACGCGCTCATCGAGATGTTCGCCTACTTCCAGAAACTCACCGAATCGCGCCGCGCACAGCCGACCGACGACCTGGCGTCCACCATCGCGAACGCGACGATCGATGGTGAGCCGCTCTCGGATGTGGACATCGTGTCGTACTACGCGATCATCGCGACCGCGGGACACGACACCACCAGCAGCAGCATCTCCGGCGGATTGCGCGCGCTCATCGACAACCCCGAGCAGCTCGACCGGCTCCGCGGTGACCTCGGGCTCATGCCTCGGGCCACCGAGGAGATCATCCGCTGGGTGACCCCGGTGAAGGCCTTCATGCGCACCGCGGCCGAGGATTCGGTGATCAGCGGGATCACGATTCCGGCGGGTGATTCGCTGCTGCTGTCGTATGTGTCGGCCAACCGGGACGAGGACGTGTTCGACGACCCGTTCCGGTTCGACATCGGCCGCGAACCCAACAAGCACGTCGCCTTCGGGTACGGGGTGCACTTCTGCCTGGGCGCCGCACTCGCGCGCATGGAGATCGGCAGCTTCTTCAGCGAACTGCTGCCCAGGCTGAAATCGGTGGAACTCGCGGGTGAACCCGAGCTCACCGCAACGACATTCGTCGGCGGCCTCAAGCGCCTGCCGATCCGTTTCACCCTGGATTGACCCGGCCCCCGCCGATCCGTTCCCCGCCCCCGCGTGCCGGCTGCGGCACGCTCATCACAGAAGACAGGCCCGAAATGAACCATGCCGATACCTGGGACGAGACCCTCGACGATCTCGAGCGGCGGCGCACCCGTGTGCTCGAGATGGGCGGCCCCGAGCGCGTCGCCAAGCATCGCGGCAAGGGCAAACTCGACGCGCGGGCCCGGATCGAGCGGTTGCTCGACCCGGGTACCTTCCAGGAATTCGGCACCCTGGTCGGCGGCGCGGTCGCCGCCGACGCGATCGTGGCCGGCTCGGGCCTGATCAACGGCGTACCGGTCATGGTCGGCGCCGAGGACTTCACCACTCTCGCGGGCACCATCGCCCCCGGTAGCAATGCCAAGCGCTACCGGCTGGCCGAACTCGCGGTGCGCGACCGGGTGCCACTGGTGATGCTGCTGGAAGGCGCGGGTTTCCGGCCCACCGGCGACCACTACGGCCGCACGCCGACCGATCTGCTTGCCCAGGCCCAGTGTTCGGGCAAGGTACCGGTGGTCACCGCGGTCCTCGGCCCCTCGGCCGGCCACGGTGCGCTCATCGCGCCCGTGGCCGACTTCGCGATCATGAGCAGGCAGGGCGCGATCTTCACCGCGGGTCCGCCGGTGGTGAAGATGTCGACCGGCGAGGACGTCTCGAAGGAGGATCTGGGTGGCCCGGATGTGGCGATTCCCAGCGGGGTCGTCCACAACGTCGGCGAGACCGACGAAGAGGTCCTCGACGAGATCCGCCGCTACCTGTCGTACTTCCCGCCGAGCGCATGGTCCTACCCGCCGGTCTACCTGGCCGACGAATCGACGGAACCCCGTGCGACACCGGAACTCCTGCGCATCGTCTCCCGGGACAACCGCAACTCCTACGACATGCGGGCCGTGCTCGACGTGGTCTTCGACGACACCGACTGGTTCGAGGTCCAGCCCGGCCACGGGACCGCCGTCATCTGCGCGCTGGCGCACCTGGGCGGTCATCCGGTCGCCGTGGTCGCCAATCAGCCGCAGGTGCTGGCCGGGTCGATCGATGCCGACGCCGCGGACAAGGCTGCGCATTTCATCATGGTCGCCGACTCCTTCCATCTGCCGATCATCTTCCTCGCCGACAACCCGGGAATGCTGCCCGGCAGCGAGTCCGAACGGGAAGGTGTGTTGCGCAGCGGCGCGCGGATGTTCGTCGCGCAGACCGCGGCGACCACGCTGAAACTGCACGTGACGTTGCGCAAAGCCTACGGATTCGGCTCGATGGTGATGTCGCTGATCGGATTCGACGGCCAGGCGGGCACATTCGCCTACCCCGGAGCGACGATGGGGGCGATGAGCGCGGCCGCGCTGAGCAATGCCTCGAATGCCGAGGAGGAACTCGCCGCCGAACTGCGCGAGATGGAGTTGACGGCGTCGTACCATTCGGCCGAGCACATGGGCTTCGACGAGCTCATCCGGCCGGAGGAGACGCGCAACACCTTGCTGCGGTCGCTGCAGCGTGGCATCTACGCCCGGCAGGCGGCGGCCCAGCCGGTCGGGCGCACCGTCATCCTGCCCTGAACCGGGCGACGACGAGGGGCCGGGCAGCTGCCCGGCCCCTCGTCGGTGGTTCAGTGATCGGAGTCGGTGAACCGGATGATGCCGCGCAGTCCGGGGGTGCGGTGGATCTCCGCGTACGCCTCGTTGATCTGGTCGAGTCGGTATTCCTTGGTGCCCGCCGCGTCGAGGTCCAGGTCGCCGAGTTTGTGCAGCGCGAGCACCTCGAGGATGTCCTCATGGGGGTTGCCACCGCCGAACAGGGTGGCCTGGATGTTCTTCTGCAGCAAGGCGCGCATCGACAACGTGAGGGGAGCCTCGCCGGCCATGGTGGGGCCCATGGCGGTGAGTACACAGGTGCCCGTTCGTGCGGTCAGGTTCAGCCACGCCTCCAGATCGTGGCCGTCGCGGCGGCTCATCGACGCGATCACTTTGTGACACATGCGTCCCGCGGTCGCGTCCGTGATGGCTGTGGTCGCGGTGGCGATATCGGGGAAAACGCCGGTGGCGCCGAGCTTCTCGGCCTGCTCGCGTTTCCAGGCGACCGGATCGATGACGAACACCCGACCCGCGCCCGACAGCACCGCGCCTTGCAGCGTGGACGCACCGGCCCCGGCCAAGCCGACGATGGCGACATCGTCACCCGGCTGGATCCGCGCGGTGTGCACCGCCGATCCGTAGCCGGTGGTGATGCCGCAGCCGACGAGACAGGCGATCTCGAACGGGATGGAGGGGTCGATCTTGACCACCGAGGCGCGGTGCACCACGGCATAGGGTGCGAACGCCCCGACCAGAGCCATCGGATACACATCGCGGCCACCGGCGGTGACCCGGAAGCTGCCGTCGGCGACCGCGGCACCACCGAGCAGGCCTGCTCCGAGGTCACACAGATTGCACAACCCGGCCAGGCATGGCGGGCAGGTACCGCAGGAGGGCACGAACGACATCGCGACGTGATCGCCGACCCGCAGATCGTCGACGCCCTCGCCGACCTCCACGACGACGCCCGCACCTTCGTGGCCGCCCAGGACGGGGAACCCGGCCAGGCTCAGATCCCCGGTCGCCAGATGATGGTCGGCATCGCACAATCCGGCCGTCTCCATCCTGATCTTGACTTCACCAGACCGCGGGTCGCCGATCTCGATATCCTCGATCGACCACGCCTGGTGCCGGTCCCGGATCAGTGCGCCTTTGGTTTTCATCGGACCTTCTTCGTTGTCTCGAGCTGGGACGTGCTGGCGGCCGGGTCAACGGCCATGGAAGTCCGGGGCGCGGCGCTGCCGGAACGCGGCCAGACCTTCCTTGAAATCAGCGGTACGGCAAGCGAGTTCGAGCGCGTAGAGCTCGTTGTCCATGGCCTCGGGGAGCCCGGTGCCGAGATTGCGGTGGACGGCCTGCTTGGCCAGGCCCAGTGCGACCGTGGGTGCTTTCGCCAGCCGGTCGAGCAGCTCGGAGGTGGCGCGGTCGAGGTCGGCGGGTGCGGTGGTGGCATGGATCAGGCCCCAGTCCGCGGCGTCGGTGGCGGTGACTTTCTCCCCGAGCAGGAGCATGCGTTTCGCCCTGGCGAGCCCGACGAGCCGGGGCAGCAACCAGGTGGCACCGGAATCCGGGCTGAACCCGCGCGGCAGGAAGGGTTCCCAGAACACCGCGTCGGTGTCGGCGAGGGTGAAGTCGGCGGCGAGGGCCAGATTGCACCCGAGCCCGGCCGCCCATCCCCGCACGGTGCATACCACGGGCAGGTGGCCGGCGTGCAGGAGCTCGATCACACGGTGGGCGGTGTGGGGGATCCGGCGGACCAGATCGCCGGCGGGCGGCCTGCGTCCGGAGTCGTTGGTCGAGACCCAGTCGACACCGGCGCAGAAGTGTTCGCCCGCGCCGCTGAGGTGGATGACCCTCAGCTCCTCGTCGGTGGCGGCATCGGTCAGCGCCGCGGTCAGGGTATCGATCATGCCGGGGGACAGGGCATTACGCCGGGTGCGCCGATGCAGGGTCAGGCGCAGTACCGGCCCGTCGCGGGTGACGTCGATCCTGCCCGCGGTGTCCTCATCTTCGCTCACCAACTGCGTGCCACCTTCCGATCATCGACGACCGAGTTACCGTCGTAGATACTGTAAACGATACCGTTCTGTCTGGAGGATGTTCGCGGTTGCGTACGAATTCCTTGCTTTCAACCCTACTGTTACGTATACAGTAGTCATATCTATTCGAGCTGCGGTGCGCCGTACGGCCACCGGGCCGCGGTGGATCGGCACCGGTGGCCGCACGACGGCGCCCGCATGTCGAAGCGACCCCAGTGACACGAGAGGATGTTGATGACCGCGCTCAGCTGTTCGGCGATCGATGTCGGCAACCAGTTCTACGAGCCGCTCGACGCCGTCACCTTCGACGGGCGTTCTCCCCAGGCCGTGCCGGACGACACCGACATCGCCGCATTCTGCGGTCCCGGCAGCGGAGCGCTGCGGTGAGCGAGTGGTCGATCAGCGCGGTCTTCGACGAGATCGCCGCGGCGGTACCCGACCGCACGGCCACGGTCTGTGGCGAACGGCGCCGTAGCTTCGGTGACACGGCGCTGCGCACCCGCCGGTTCGCGAACTTCCTGGCCGGCCGGGGGTTCGGCCTGCACACCGAACGGGCCGAGCTCGACCGGTGGGATTGCGGTCAGGACCGGATCGCGCTGATCATGCGCAACGACCAGTACCTCGATGTGATGCTGGGCTGCCTGAAAGCCCGTGTGGTACCGGTCAATATCAACCACCACTACACCGTCCACGAGATCCGCGACCTGCTGGCCTACCTGCGGCCCCGCGGCATCGTCTACCACCGCTCGTTCGGACCCGTCGTCGCCGAGGCGATGCCCGAGGGGGTCGACCTGCTGCTCTCGGTCGAGGACGGCAGCCGGATCCCCGAGATCGCCGGCGCGACCGGGTACGAGAACGCGGTGACCGTCGGCCGTCCTGAACCGGTGATCGAGACCTCGCCCGACGACCTGGTCATGCTGTGCACCGGCGGGACCACCGGCAGGCCCAAGGGTGTGCTCTGGCGGCAGGGCGACATGTACGTCTCGTCCATGAACGGCGCCGATCACGAAGTGCCGGACGGGCTGCACCAGCTGGCGCGGATGACCGGGCATGTGTGGTTCGCGGTGTCACCGCTGTCGCATGCGGCCGGGATCTGGACCTCGTTCGCGGGCCTGCTGGCCGGGCAGACCGTGGTGCTCTACGACGACCGCGAGCGCTTCGACGCCGCCCGTGCCTTGCAGATCGCCGAGGCCGAGCGGGCCGCGCTCATGACCATCGTCGGTGACGCCTACGCCGGGCCGCTGGTTCGCGCGTTGCGCGCCGGCGACTACGACCTGTCGGCACTGCTGGCGATCGGCACGGGCGGCGCGGCGACGAACCCGGTGCACCGGCACGACCTGCTCGAGTTGCTGCCCCACGCCTACATCGTCGAAGGCTACGGCTCCTCCGAAACTGGGGGAATGGGCTTCGGCCGCAGCACCCGCGGCAACGAGGTCGACACCTTCGCCCCCATGCCCGGCGGCACCGCGGTGTCCCACGACCGCACCCGCTTCCTGACGCCGGGCGAGACCGAGGTCGGCTGGGCGGCCCGGACCGGCCGGGTGCCGCTGGGTTACTTCCAGGACCGCGAGGCCACCGAACGCACCTTCCCCGAGATCGACGGCGTCCGCACCGCGGTGCCCGGCGACCGGGCCACGGTCGACGCCGACGGGACCCTGCGACTGCTCGGGCGCGACGCCCTGGTCGTGAACACCGGTGGCGAAAAGGTGTTCGTCGAGGAAGTCGAGGAAGTCCTGCGCGCCCACCCCGACATCCACGACGCGCTGGTCGTCGGAAGACCCAGTGCCACCTGGGGAAACGAAGTGGTCGCACTGGCGTGCACGGATACCCCGGGTGAGGACATCGCAGCGGCGTTGCGCGCCCTGTGCCGGTCGCGCCTGGCCGGATTCAAGGTCCCCAAGGCGGTGATCTTCGTCGAGGAGATCCGGCGGCTGGGCAACGGAAAACCGGACTACCGGTGGGCCATGCAGCGGGCGGCCGACGCGGCCGCGGAAGGAATCGGAGCATGAGCAAACGCAAGGTCAACGACTGCCTGGTCAATGTGCATTTCGGCGAACGGGAGCAACCCTCCTGGATGCTCGAGGTCCGCGACAACTACTTCAAGGGCGGCAGCTCGATGTACGCCCCGGTCGAACTCGACGCCCTTGTCGGGGAGATGGACGAACAGGGTGTCGAGAAGGCGGTGCTGATGTACTCGATGGTCAAGCCGTCGACGACCGCACTGAAATTCGTCGAGCAGCGACCGGACCGATTCTCCCTGGCGGTCAACGGAGTCGACCTGCTCTACCCGGTCCCGTCCCTGCGGGAACTGTCCGCGCTCGTGCGCGATCTGCCCGTCAGCTACACCACCATCGGTGCCAGCTTCTGGGGTGACGGCCGGTATCCGCCCACCGACGCGGTGTACTACCCGCTCTACTACAAATGCGCGGAAATGGGTCTGCCGCTGTGCATGAACACGGGCATTCCGGGTCCGCCGATTCCCGGTGAAGTACAGAACCCGATCTACCTCGATCGCGTGTGCTACCAGTTTCCGGAGTTGCGGCTGTGCATGATCCACGGCGCCGACCCCTGGTGGGACACCGCCATCCGGTTGCTCCTCAAATACGAGAATCTGCGCTTGATGACTTCGGCCTGGTCACCGAAACGCCTGCCGGACAGCCTCATCCACTTCATGCGGACCCGGGGCAAGAACAAGGTGATCTTCGGATCGGACTGGCCGGTCCTGGCCATGCGCCGGGTGGTGCCCGAGGCACTGGCGCTGGATCTGCCCGAGGACGTGGTCGACAACTACCTCTACAACAACGCCCAGGAATTCTTCTTCGGCGACCGGCCCGTCAGCAGCTGACGCAGGCGAAATCAGGAGCAAACCACAATGGACCGTTACGAATTGCGCAGGCAGGACTACTCGCTGTCCGCCGACCAGACCGAACTCCAGGCCGTCTACGCGAAGTTCTTCCGCTCGCGGAGTCCGCTCGACACCGTCCGGGCCGCCGAGGAATCCGGCTTCGACAAGAACCTGTGGGAACAGCTGTGCGCCACCGGCGCCACCACGATGGCACTGCCCGAATCCGCCGGTGGTGACGGCGCGACCCTGGTCGACCTGTCGCTGGTCGCCGAGGAACTCGGCCGTGCACTCGCCCCGGTGCCCTGGATCGACCACGTCTGCGCCGCCCGGCTGCTCGCCCGGCTCGGCGCGCTGACCGGTGCGGCCGGCAGCGCCGTCGTCGAGGGCAAGCGCCTGGTCGCGCTCGACACCCGCGTCGATTCCGCGAGCGGACGGCGACTCGTCGGCGCCGCCGCCGCGGCCGACCGGATCATCGTGCGCGACGGTGCGGAGATCGTGGAGCTGGGCTTCGACACCCGGCCTGCGCCGGTCGCCAATATCGGCAAACTGCCGATGGCGTGGGTGGATCCCGCCGCGGCCGACCATCGGACGGTGCTGGCCGAGGGGGCCGCGGCCCTGGCCGAATACGATCGCGCCCTGGACGAATGGCGGGTACTCACCGCGGCCGCCCTCGTCGGGCTCGTCGAGGAGACCTTGCGCATCGCCGCGGAGTTCGCCACCACCCGTTACACGATGGGCGTGCCGATCTCGACCCTGCAGGGCATCTCACACCCGCTGGCCGATATCGCGATCACCGTCCACGCCGCCCGCAACCTGACCCGGCGCGCGGCCTGGTTCCTCGAACACGAACCCACGGTGCAGCCCGGTCTGCCCGCCGCGGCCTTCGTCTACATCGCCGAAGCGGCGCCCAAAGCGGCCACCACAGCGACACACGTCCAGGGCGGTCTCGGGGTGTCGGAGGAATCGGCGGCCTCGTCCTACCTCCTCCGGGCCAGGGGCTGGCCGCTGGCCGCCGGTGACCTCGGAGCCAGCGCGGTGCAGGTCGCCGAACTCTTCGCCGCGGCGACCGCCTAGAAACGGAGTACGAACATGGATTTCTCACGCGTCGAACTGTCCAGCGAGGATCAGGAATTCCTCGACGGGGCAAGGGAATTCCTCGCCACCCACGTCACCGACGAGGTGCGGCGCCGGGACCGCGAGACCGGCGACAACTTCGACGAGGGCGTGCACCTGGCCCTGGGCGCGGCCGGCTGGCTGGCCGCCGAACTCGCCGGCGAGAGCGACGGTGGACTCGGCAGGCTGCGCAGGCGCCTGTGGGACCTGGAGAAGCGGCGGGTGCACATCCCCTGGGTCACCTGGGGCACCACCGCCATCGTGGCCACCTCGGTGCGCTCGCACGGCTCCGCGGAACTGCAGGCCGAAGTGCTACCGGGTCTGGAGCGCGGCGAGATCCGGCTGTGCCTGGGCTATACCGAACCCGAGGGCGGATCCGATGTCGCCATGTGCAAGACCCGGGCGGTGCGCGACGGCGACCAATGGGTGATCAACGGCTCGAAGATGTTCACCACCGGCGCGCACAACTGCCAGTACGTCTTCCTCATCACCAACACCGATCCCGAAGCGCGTAAACACAAGAGCCTCACCATGTTTCTGGTGCCGCTGAACACTCCGGGCATCGAGATCCAGGGCATCAAGACGGTCGACGGTGACCGCACGAACATCGTGTACTACAGCGATGTCCGGGTCGACGACAAGTACCGCCTCGGCGCGGTCAACGAGGGCTGGTCGGTGCTGATGGGCCCGCTCAGCACCGAGCACGGCGTGGTCGACGCCGATGCCGACGGACTGCAGGATGTGTCGATCCTCGTCCACCAGGGCACCATGATGGCGACCTCGGTCGACCGGGTCACCGAGATCGCGGCGCAGCCAGGGCCCGGCGGGCAGCGGCTGCTCGACGACCGGTCGGTGGCCTTGCGGCTGGGCCGCAGCATCGCCCGGATGGAAGCGGCCCTGTCCGCGCCGCACATGTTCGGCCGGGTGGCCATCGCCCAGACCATGCGCGACATCTCCCCGGACCTGATGGACATTCTCGGGCCCGCCGCCGCGCTGCCGATCGGCACCGAGGGCGCGGCCGACGACGGCGGCATGGAATACATCTTCCGGTGGGCGCCGCTGTGCGGCATCTACGGCGGCACCCTCGAGGTGTTCCGCAACATGATCGCCCAGCACGTCCTCGGACTCGGCAGGCCCACCTACGCACCGCTCGCCACGCCGAAAGCCACGGCGAGCTGACCGGCTCGGAGGGAGCACCCGTGGCCGAGGACACCCAGCGGCTGCCACCACCGACGACGCCGGAGACCGAATTCTATTGGGCCTCCGGCGCCGACGGCCGGCTGCGCTTCCGGCAGTGCCGGTCGTGCGCCGCACTCGTTCACCCACCGCGGCCGGTGTGCCGGTACTGCCGGGGTGAGGACTTCGACATTCACGCGGTCTCCGGCTACGCCACGCTGATCGGATTCACCGTCAACCACCGCTTCTCGGTGCCCGGTCTGCCCGCGCCGTACGTGGTCGCCCAGGTCGCGATCGCCGAGGACGACCGGGTTCGGCTGACCACCAACGTGATCGGCGCCGACCCGGCCGATCTCGTACTGGGACAGCGGATGATCGTGGAATTCCACCAGGCGGGCCGGAGTTGGCTGCCACTGTTCCGGCCGGCGGATCCAGTGGCAGCGGAACCGCTTTCGGAGCTACCCACGGATCCGGTGGAACCGGCACGGCTGCGTGAGCGGATCCGTGGGCCGGTGACCAGGACGAAGTTCGAGGACCGGGTCGCGATCACCGGCGTCGGCCGGTCCACGATCGGCCGAAGGCTCCTGGCCGACCCGATGTCGTTGACAGTGCAGGCATGCCGGGCGGCGGTGCAGGACGCGGGATTGTCCTTCGACGATATCGATGGATTGTCGACCTACCCCGGCTCCGGCGACTTCGGGCCGTTCGGCGAGGGCGGTGTCACCGCGCTGGAATCGGCGCTGGGCCTGTATCCGACCTGGCACAACGGTGGCGCGGAAACCTTCGGTCCCGGCGGATCGGTGATCGCGGCCATGCTCGCCGTCGCCGGTGGCCTGGCCCGGCATGTCCTGTGCTTCCGCACGGTCTGGGAGTCGAGCTACGGCGAACTCGTGCGCACCGGGCGGATCACCCCGTCGGGCGGCATCACCGATCCCTGGCTGGTGCCCTTCGGCGCCGTGTCGGCCGCGCACCTGCTGGCGCAGACCGCGCAACGGCACTTCCACCGCTACGGCACCGACCGCGAGACCCTGGGCTGGATCGCGCTCAACCAGCGCGCCAACGCGGCCCTCGACCCGAGTGCGATCTACCGGGATCCGCTGACCATGGACGACTACCTGTCCGCGCGCCTGGTCACCACCCCGTTCGGTCTCTACGACTGCGACGTACCCTGCGACGGCGCCGTGGCCGTGGTCGTCTCCGCGCGCGACACCGTGGCCGATCTGGCACAGCCGCCCGTCCTGGTCGAAGCGGTCGGTACGCAGATCGCCGAGCGCCTGGAATGGGATCAGAGCACCCTCACCCACGAACCACAGGTGCTCGGCCAAGCCGCGCACCTATGGTCTCGCACCGACCTGCGGCCCGACGATGTCGACGTCGCCGAACTCTACGACGGCTTCACCTTCAACTGCCTGTCCTGGATCGAAGCCCTGGGCTTCTGCGGCATCGGCGAGGCGAAGGACTTCCTGAACGGCGGCACGAACATCGCCCGTGACGGCATCCTGCCGCTCAACACCCACGGTGGTCAGCTCTCGCACGGGCGCACCCACGGCATGGGCCTGATCCATGAAGCGGTGACCCAATTGCGCGGGCAGGCGGGCCGGAGACAGATACCGGGCGCCCGCGTGGCGGTCGTCAGCAGCGGGGGACTGACCCCCAGCGGAGTGATGTTGTTGCGGAGGGACACATGAGTATCGAGAACGGTCCGGCCACCACCGGTCCGGTGACCGCACGCACGGTCGACGTGGGAGGCATGCGGTTCTCGGCCCTGTGCGCCGAGGTTGCCGAGCCACGTGCGGTGGTGGTCGCCCTGCACGGTGGTGCCACCACCGCCCAGTACTTCGACCTGCCGGACCGGCCGTGGTTGTCGCTGCTCCAGCTCGGTGCGCGGCTGGGATTCACCGTGATCGCGCTCGACCGACCGGGCTACGGCGAATCGGCGCCCTGGGATCGAACCTTCGACACGCCTCAGCATCGGGTCGACGCGACCTTCGCCGCGATCGACGCACTGCTCGGCACAAGTCCGCGCGGCGCGGGTGCCTTCGTGATGGGCCACTCGGCCGGCTGCGATCTGGCGGCACGGATGGCCGCCGACCCCCGTGGCAACGACCTGCTCGGCCTCGAACTGGCAGGCACCGGCGTGGACAAGCAGCCCGCGGCCATCCGGGTCATCGAGGAAATCCACCGCACCCGGCGCCCCGGCGGCATCCGGGACCTGCTGTGGAGCCCGCCGGACGGCTACCCACCCGAAGTGTTCGGCGGCCGGTCCCTGTCCTCGGCCACACCGAGGTACGAAACCGTGGTCGTGCAGGAGTGGCCGACCGACTTCCCGGTGCTGGCCGAACAGGTGCGGGTCCCGGTGCGGCTGACCCACGCCGAGCACGAACGGGTGTGGCGGACCGATCCCGTCGCGGTGGGCGCGCTGGGCGCCCTGTTCACCGAGGCGCCCCGGGTCGTGAACCACGAACAGGCCGGATGTGGCCACAACATGAGCGTCGGCTTCGGCGCCGCGGGCTATCACCTCGGCCTGCTGGCCTTCGTCGAGGAGTGCGCGGTGCGAGCCGGAGACCTGGTGACGAATTCGACGAAGAGGAACGACTGATGCAGAGAATGATCGCCCCCGAGATCTCCACCTGGCCGGAGCCGGACTTCCAGCTGATCGCCGGATCGTGCGGCGACTGCGGCGCCTCGGTGTTCCCGATCCAGGACCTGTGCCCGCGCTGCAGCAAGCCCGCGATCGAGCCGATCACGTTGCCACGCACGGGCACACTCGTCGCCTGGACCACGCAGGGATTCCTCCCCGGCGCACCGTATCTCGGCGACGAGACCGCGGAGACATTCGTGCCGTTCGGGGTCGGGCTGGTCCAGCTCGGCGACATCATCCGGATCGAAGGGCGGCTCACCGAGAACGATCCGGCGACGTTGACATTCGGGATGAGCGTCGTGCTGACCAGCATCCCCCTCGGCACCGACTCCGAAGGCAACGAGGTATTCACCTTCGCCTTCCAGCCCGCCTGACGGACAGGAACTTCTGAGATGACCAACGATGTCGCGATCATCGGTGTGGGTATGCACCCGTTCGGTCGCTTTCCCGGCAAGACCGCCATGCAGATGGGGACCGACGCGATCCGCGCGGCCCTGGCCGATGCAGGCCTCGAGTGGCGGGACATACAATTCGCGGTGGGCGGCAGCTGGGAGGTCGCCAACCCCGATGCGATCGTGTCGCTGATGGGCCTGACCGGTATTCCGTTCACCAACGTGTTCAACGCGTGTGCGACCTCGGCGTCGGCCACCGAGGCCTGTGCGGACGCCATCCGGCTCGGCAAATACGACATAGGCATCGCGATCGGCATGGACAAACATCCGCGCGGTGCGTTCACCGTCGACCCCACCCTGGTCGGGATGCCGAAATGGTATGGCGAGAACGGTCAGTACCTGACCACCCAGTTCTTCGGGATGAAGGCCAACCGCTACCTCCACGACCACGGCATCTCGGTGGACACCCTCGCGAAGGTGGCCGCCAAGAACTACCGCAACGGCGTGCTCAACCCGAATGCCTTCCGCCGCAAGCCGGTCGCCGAGGCCGACATCCTCGCCGCGCCCATGCTGAACTATCCCCTGACCCACTACATGTTCTGCGCGCCGGACGAGGGCGCCGCCGCGGTGATCATGTGCCGCGCCGATATCGCGCACCGGTTCACCAGTACGCCGATCTATGTCCGGGCGGTCGAGGTGCGCACCCGGACTTACGGTGCCTACGAGGTCAATACCACCTATGCGCCGGTGCAGGAGGACGTTTCGCCGTCGGTGTATGCCGCCCGCGCGGCGTTCGAGCGAGCCGGGATCGCACCGGCCGACATCGATGTGGTCCAGTTGCAGGACACCGATGCGGGCGCGGAGGTCATCCACATGGCCGAGGCGGGTTTCTGTGCCGACGGTGAGCAGGAACGGCTGATCGCCGAGGGGGCGACCGAGATCTCCGGAACGCTGCCGGTGAACACCGACGGCGGGCTCATCGCGAACGGGGAACCGATCGGCGCTTCGGGTATGCGCCAGCTGCACGAGCTGGTGCTGCAGTTGCGCGGCACCGCGGGAGAGCGTCAGGTCGCCGGTGGACCGAAGGCCGGATTCGCGCTGCTCTACGGTGCGCCCGGCACCGCGGGCGCGACCATCGTGACGACCTGAGCGGGCCTGCCGTGCGCTGTAGTGAATATCCGAGGACAACATCCGACACAGGAGGTCCCCCGTGAAAGTCCCCTTCACCTGGAAAGTCACCGGCTGGTTCATGGTCGGCTGGTCGGCCGAATTCCCGCAGGGGGAGGCGCGGCCGCTGCACTATTTCGGCGAAGACCTCGTCGCCTATCGCGATGAGGCCGGTGAACTGCACATACTCACCGGTCATTGCCGGCACCTGGGCGCGCACCTCGGCCACGGCGGCAAAGTCGTCGGTGACTGCGTCGAGTGCCCGTTCCACGGCTGGCGGTGGGGTCCGGACGGCACTAACAGGCACATCCCCGGGGAGAACCGGGTCAACCGCGGCCTGAAACTGCGGGTGTACCCGGTGAACGAGCAGAATGGGTGTGTCTTCATGTGGCACCACCCCGAAGGGCAAGCACCATCCTGGGAGATGCCCGATATCCTGCGCATGTTCCCGGAACTGGGATCCGATCCCGCCGACTACTACCGGCCCTATCCGGAGTTCTCCAGCAAGACCGAACGCGAGCCGGTGCATCCGCAGGTCGTGCTCGAAAACGGACCGGACAGCCTGCATTTCGAGTATGTCCACGGTGCGACCGTCACCCCGCAGATGCTCGACTACAGCGCCGTCGATCACACCTGGTCGTTCTTGACCGGCTGGCCCGACGCGCGCAGCGACGATCCGAACAAGATGGCGCTGAAGATCCACGCGCAGATGTTCGGTCTCGGTGGTTCGATCAGCGCGTTCGAGGGCTCGTCCCGGCATCGGCTGATCTTCGCCACCACACCGGTCGACGACGAATCCTCGGACCTGTTCTATTCGATCTGGTGGCCGCGCAATCCGGGTGACGAATCCGATGTTCCGCCACCGGAAGTCCGGGCGCGGGTGGAGAAACAGTTCCTGGTCACGGTCTGGGAGGACCTGAGCATCTGGCGGTACCAGAAGTACGTGGAGCACCCGCCGCTTTCGCCCAAGGACGCCAAACCGTATCTCTCCCTGCGTAAGTGGGCGACGCAGTTCTACGACGTGCCGCCTGTGGACGCGCCGGTGCGGACATGACGGCGCTGTGCGGGCAGGTCCGGGTATGACGCGTAGGTCCCTGGCCGAGCTCGTGGCGCCCGGCCGCACCGCCATCGTCACCCAGGAACTCCAGGGTGCGGTGGTCGGTGCGTCGGCCGGGCTGCGCGCGCTGGCCGAGGAGGCCCGCGACACCGCGTTGCCCGCCATCGGCGCACTGCTCCCGGCGGCCAGGGCCGCCGGCGTGCACGTGGTGCACTGCCTGGTCTGGCGTCGACCCGACGGGCTCGGCTCCAGCCACAACGCGAAGCTGTTCGCCCTCGGCACGCGCGGAGTGCCCCTGGATCCGGACACCGAGGCCACCGCGCTGCTGCCCGAATTCGGGCCCGAGCCGCGTGATCTGGTGCTGCGGCGCAGACACGGGCTCGGTCCCATGGGCGGCACCGATCTCGACGCGGTGCTGCGGAACCTCGGGGTGACAACCGTCGTGGCGGTGGGCGTCTCGCTGAACGTGGCCATCCCGAATCTGGTGATGGACGCGGTCAACGCCGCCTACGACGTGGTGGTGCCCCGCGACGCCGTGGCCGGCATCCCCCGGGAATACGGTGCGGCGATGATCGACAACACACTGTCGATGATCGCCACGATCACCACGACCGACGAACTGATGGCCGTCTGGCGCTGACGCGGTCGGCCCACGAAACATCAACGGCGCTCCTGCCTCTCGTGCAGGAGCGCCGTTGATGTTTCGTGCGCCGCTCAGTCGCTGGACGGAAGTTGCTTGGCTTCCTTGAGATCCAGGGGCACAGCATCCACGTCGAGGGTGCCCATACCCGCCCGGGTGACCAGGATCTCGGCGCCGGTGGCGTGTACGTACCGCTTGCCCACGGCGGTCCCGCCGGCGAAATCCGGGTCGATGACTGCCTGTGTGTCCTTGGCCGTCCCCAGGGTCACCATGGGTGTGCCACCGCACCGCAAGCCCTGAATGGCGTTGGTGGCTTTGATGACGATGACCTGGGTGTCGCAGACCTGGCTTTCGAGGCGGGTTCCGCTGGTGATCACAATGCTCCTCGTGTGGTGGACACGGCGCAGAGCTCGTCGACGAGATCGCGCCGCAGGATCTTGCCTGTGGGGTTGGTCGGGAGGTCGGTACGGAAGACGACCCGGTCCGGGGTGCGGGAGCCGCGCAGATTCGCGCGGACATGGTCGCGCAGCTGCTCCGGGTCCGGCGCCGCGCCGGGGACGGGCACGACGACGGCGACCAGGATCTGGCCCCACTGCTGGTCCGGTAGACCGACGACGGCCACCTGTGCCACCTCGGGATGCTCGACCAGCACATCCTCGAGCTCGGCCGGGGCGATGTTCTCCCCGCCGCGGATGATGGTGTCGTCGGAGCGCCCACCGATGAACAGATAGCCGTCGGCGTCGACCGCGGCCAGGTCCCTGGTCGGGAACCACCCGTCGTCGTCGAGCACCGAGCCGATGCCACGATAGACCCCGGATACCTGTGGGCCCCGGACGAAGAGCTCGCCGATCTCGTCGGGCGGCAGGACGGTTCCGTCCTCGGCCCGGATCTCCAGTTCGATGCCGGGCACCGCCCGTCCGACCGAACCGAGCCTGCGGGCGATCGCGGGATCGGTTGCTGTGAAGGCGATCCGGTGGTCCTCCGGTGTCGAGACCGCGATGGTCGAACTGGTCTCGGTGAGCCCGTAGGCATTGACGAGACCGACCTCCGGCAGCAGTTCGAGGGTCGCGCGTACCAGCGGGAGCGGCGCCCGGGAACCACCGTAGGCGAGCGTGCGCAAGCTCGGCAGCCCGGTCCCGGGCGCCGCGCGCAGGGCGGTGACGATCCGGTCGAGCATCGTCGGCACCACCGTCGCGTTGGTGACGGCTTCCTCGCGGACCAGCGTGATCCAGCGCTGCGCGTCGAACTGCCGCAGGTACACCGTGGTTCGGCCGGCATAGAGATTCGACAGTGCGGCACCGACACCGGCGATGTGGTATGGCGGGACGCAGACCAGGGCCGCGTCCGTCGGTGCGGCAGAGCCGAATTCGACGGTGCCCATGACGTAGCTCGTCAGGTTGGCGTGGGTGAGTTCCACCGCTTTGGGCTGGGCGGTCGTGCCCGAGGTGAACAGCAGGACCGCCGTCTCCTCGGGCGCTGGCTCGGTGATCGTGGTGTCGCCGGACGCGGTGCGGACCGCAGCGCAGAACAGCGCGGAGCCGATGACCTGCTTGCCGGTTCCCGCGACGATGTCGGCGTATTCGTCGTCGGCGACGACCAGTGGGGTGGGGAGCCGCTCGATGAGCTCCCGCAGTGCGGCCGCGCCGAGCCGGTAGTTCAGCGGAGTGAACGCGCGGCCCGCCCGCGCGGACCCGAACAGCAGCAGCGGCAGCATGATTCCGCCGGTGCCGACGTAGGCGACATGGCCCACACCCGCCGAGCTGATCAGTCCCGCCGCGCGGTCGGCCAGCTCGCTCATCTCGGCCACGGTGACCCTGGTGTCGTCGGCGACGACGGCGTTGTGGTCGGGCCAGGTGGCGGCGGCCATCTCGAGTAGCACGGAAATGCTCAAAATCTCACCTCATCGGTTCACAGCGGAGGCGGCCACCCCGAATCCGGGTCCGGGGTGGCGCGCGGTCGTGCCGGTCAGCTCGCGGTGTGCGCGGTGGCTGCCTTGATCTGCGCCTGGAACGAGGCCAGTTTGTCCTCGGCCGAGCTGGTCCGCTGGCTGCGGGACCTGATGCTGACGTCGTGGTCGGCCGCAACGGCACGCAGGGCACCGACGGTGGCCTGTTCCCGGGGGATGTGCTGGAACGGGTCGAAGGAGTACCAGCGCATCGCGTTCAGATGCGTGATCTTGTCGATCTCGTCGTCGGGCACCTGTTCCTGCTCGAGCAGGTCGGCGAGAACCTCGGGAGCGTCGGGCCACATGGAGTCGCTGTGCGGGTAGTCCATCTCCCAGGAGATGTTGTCGACGCCGATCTCGTGCCGAAGGCGAACACCGACCGGATCGCTGATGAAGCAGGTGAGGAAGTGGTCGCGGAACACCTCCGACGGCTTCTTGCCGCCGAAGTCCTGCATCGTCCAGGTCGAGTGCATCTCGAAGGTGCGGTCCACCCGTTCCAGGAAATACGGGATCCAGCCCGTGCCGCCCTCGGACAGGGCGATTTTCAGGTCCGGGTATTCCTTGACCGGCCGGGACCAGAGCAGATCGGCCGCTGCCTGCACGATGTTGAGCGGCTGCAGCGTGATCATCACATCCGGCGGGGAGTCGACCGCGGGAATGGACAGCCGGCCCGAGGACCCGATGTGCACACTCAGCACGGTGTCGGTGTCGACGAGGGCCTTCCACAGCGGATTCCAGTACGGGTCATGGAAACTGGGGTAACCCAGCGCCGCCGGATTCTCGCTGAAGGTCAGCGAATGCACGCCCTTGGCCGCGACCCGGCGCACCTCGGCAGCACACAGTTCGGCGTCCCAGATCACCGGCAGGGCCATCGGGATGAAGCGGCCGGGGTAGGCGCCGCACCACTCGTCGATATGCCAGTCGTTGTAGGCCTGGACCAGGGCCAGGGAGAAGTCCGAATCCTCGGTCGCGAACAGCCGGCCCGCGAAGCCGGGGAACGAGGGGAAGTTCATCGAGGCCAGGATGCCGCCCGCGTTCATGTCCTTGATGCGCTCGTGGACGTCGAAACAGCCCGGCCGGATCTCGTCGAGGCCGTCGGGCTCGAGGCCGTATTCCTCTTTCGGCCGCCCCGCCACGGCATTGAGGGCGACATTGGGGATGACGGTGTCGCGGAACTTCCAGACATCGGCGCCGTCCGGGGTGTGGATCAGACGCGGTGCATCGGCGACGTACTTCTTGGGCAGGTGTTGGGCGAACATGTCCGGCGGTTCGATGATGTGGTCATCGACGCTGATCAGGATCATATCGTTCTTGTCCACGAGCACTCTCCTAACTGAGTTACTGTAAGACTTACTATAGGGATTCCGCCTGCTAGTGGGCCAGGAAGAGGATTTGTTCCCTGGTGTAGCTGTGGTCGGGATGCCGCTCGGCCAGATGCTGCTGGGCCCGCGCGACGAGGTCGTTCTCATCGGCGCCGGTCAGCCACTCGCCGCACGGGCAGCTCAGATAACGCTTCTGGGTCTCGGTCACAGGACCGCCCCGCTGTCCTTGGCGGCGACGATGTCGTCCCAGCTCAGGCCGAGTTCGAGCAGGATCGTCTCGGTGTGCTCGCCGTACTCGGGTGCGCGGCTGGCCGGAGCGGGTGTCTCGTCGAACTGGACCGGGGCGGCGACGGTCCGGTACTCGGTGCCCCCGCTGTCGGTCATCGTCATGAGGTAGCCGTTGGCAGCGACCTGGGGGTCGGTGAGCACTTCCTGGGGGCTGGCGATGGTGGCCCACACGCCCGGCTCGTCGGCCAGGGCCTTCTGCCAGTCGGCGAGGTCGCGCTCGGCGAAGGTCGTGCGCAGTTCGGCGGTCGCGGCCTCCTGGTTGACCACCAGGTTGGCCAGCGGGGTGAAGCGCGGGTCGGTGCCCAGGTCGGGGCGGCCGATGCGCTCGCAGAACCCGGCCCAGAACCGGTCGGCCTGCAGCAGGACCAGCTGGACCCAGCGGTTGTCGCGGGTGCGGTAACGGTTGACGGCGGGGTTCAGGGCCGTGCCTGCTTCGCCGGCCGGAATCCGGTCGATGCCGTAGTAGTCGGCGGCGGCGATGTCGGGCGCGACCGACCACATGCCCTGGGCGAGCAGCGAACTGTCGACGATCGGCGCGTGGCCGGTGCGCTCGCGGTGGAACAACGCGGCGGTGACGCCACCCGCCAGGGTGATGCCGCCCTGGAGATCGCCGAAGGCCGGGCCCTGCGCCATCGGGAACTCGGCGTCGGTCGGGGACAGGGCGTAGGCCACGCCCGCGCGGGCCAGGTAGCTGGCCGCGTCGAAACCTCCACGGTCCTTCTCCGGGCCGCGGCTGCCGTGGCCGCTGCCGCGGGCGATGATCACCGACGGGTTGAACTCCCGGATCTGCGGCACCGTCAAGCCCGCGCGCTGGAGCGGGGCGGGCAGCCAGTTGGTCAAGAAGACGTCGGCCTCGGCGATCAGCCTGCCCAGGATCTGCCTGCCCTGTTCGGATTTGATGTCGACACCGATGCTGCGCTTGCCGTGATTGCCGAGTTCCATCATGAAATTGGCCTGGACCGCGGTGCCGGTGCCGTCGAGGCCGCCGATGGTCAGGTTGCGGCAGGGATCTCCGCCCCGGGTGTCCTCGACCTTGATGACGTTCGCGCCCCAGTCGGCCAGTGCGGCGCCCGCGCTCGGCACATAGGTCCACGACGCCAGCTCGACAACCGTGACGCCACTGAGCAATCCGGACATCGGTGCTCCTTTCCCGCGATTGATACGTGTCCCGAAGTACTATACGGTAATCATTACAGTTAATCATCCAGGATGGTCATCGGGAGGCAATGTGAGCGAGGTCGTCGGCGAGCGGGCCGCACTGAGTCCGGAACTGGGGCTGGTGGCCGCCGCGCAGGCCGAGTCACGCATGCTCATCGACGGTGAGCTGACCGGCGCGCGTTCGGGCGCGACGTTCGACAACCACAGCCCGGCCACCGGGTCGGTGCTCGGCGTCACCGCCGCCGCGGCGGAGGCGGACATGACGCGGGCGATCGCCGCCGCGCGGCGGGCGTTCGATCACAGTTCCTGGCCGGTCGACCGGGCGCTGCGCCGCCGCTGTCTCGAACAGCTGCAGAGCGCGCTGGAAGCGGAGAAGGAACTGCTGCGCACCGAGCTGGTCGCCGAGGTCGGCTGCCCGGTCATGACGACCCACAACGCGCAACTGGACTGGCCACTGGCCGAGGCGCTGCGGTATCCGGCCGGGCTCATCGACGAATTCGCCTGGGAGCGGGTGCTGGCGGGCGGCGGTCTCTTCGGTGATCGGAACAAGCGCACCGTGGTGCAGGAACCGGTCGGTGTCGTCGCGGCGATCTGCCCGTCGAACTTCCCCGTCGAAGTCGTGCTCAACAAGCTGGGCCCCGCCCTGGCGGCGGGTAATACCGTTGTCCTGAAACCGGATCCGCACACGCCGTGGAACGCCACCCGGCTCGGCAGGCTGATCGCCGAGCACACCGACTTCCCGCCGGGTGTGGTGAACATCGTGACCACGCCGTCGAACGAGGTGGCCGGACTGCTGTCCACCGATCCGCGCGTCGATCTGGTCTCGTTCACCGGGTCGACCGAGGTGGGGCGCCTGCTCATGCGCCAGGGCGCGGCGTCCATGAAGCGGACGTTCCTCGAGCTCGGCGGGAAGTCGGCGCTGATCGTGCTCGACGACGCGAAACCGGAGCTGGCTCTGCGCAGCGCCATCGGGGTCTGCGTGCACGCGGGTCAGGCCTGCGCGGCGACGAGCCGGATGCTGGTGCACCGTTCGATGTACGACGACATGGTCGAGGCAGTCGCGGCGGCCTTCGCCGCGGTCCCGGTCGGCGATCCGGCACTGCCGGAAACCCTCGTCGGTCCGTTGATCAGTGCCGCACAGCAGGATCGGGTCCGCGCCGCGTGCACGCGGGCGGTGCGCGACGGTGCGCGCCTGGTCACCGGCGGCGAGGTACCCACCGATCTGCCCGGACACCTGGCCGGCGGGCACTACTTCTCCCCGACGGTCTTCGCGACCGAGGATCCCGGTCTGGCGATCGCGCAGGAGGAGGTGTTCGGGCCGGTGCTCGTCGTCATCCCGTTCACCGACGACGACGAGGCCGTCCGCATCGCCGACAGCACCGCATTCGGTCTGGCCGGCGCTGTGCTCTCGCGCAGCGACGAACGCGGGATGGCGATCGCGCGTCGCCTGCGCACCGGCGCGGTCGGCGTCAACGGCGGCATGTTCTACGGCGCGGACGCGCCGTTCGGCGGCTACAAGAACAGCGGAGTCGGCCGCCAGTGCGGCATCGAGGGTTTCCAGCAGTACCTCGAGACCAAGACCATCGGCTCCCGACTCCCGCGGCAGCACTGAGCCCGCGAGCACACCCGACCACCGTAGAAGTACTGAAAGGTTGCCATCAGTGGGAAGTTTGGACGACAAAGTCGCCGTCATCTCGGGCGCGGCCCGGGGACAGGGACGCTCGCACGCGGTCAACCTGGCCGCCGCGGGCGCTGACATCATCGCCCTCGACATCTGCGCGGATCTCGAGGGGAACACCTACCCTCTGGCCCGTCCCGAGGATCTCGAGGAGACCGCCCGGCTGGTCGAGAAGGAAGGCAGGCGCTGTCACCCGGCGATCGTCGACGTGCGCGACCGCACCGCGGTCTGGGCCGCGGTCGCGGCCGGCGCGGAAGCGCTGGGCCGCCTCGACATCGTGGTCGCCAACGCGGGCATCGCGCCGCTGGGCAGCGGGCAGAGCATGCAATCGTGGTCGGACACCATCGACACCGACCTGGTCGGGGTGTTCAATGTAGTGCAGGCCAGTCTGCCGCACCTGGGCGCGGGCGCCTCGATCATCGCGACCGGTTCGCTGGCCGCGCAGCTGGGCAGCTCCACCAAGCAGGGGCCCGGCGGCTCGGCCTACAGCTTCGCCAAGCAGGTCGTCGCGCACTACGTCAACGATCTGTCGATCCAGCTGGCCAAGCAATCGATCCGGGTCAACGCGGTCCACCCGACCAACGTGGACACCGACATGCTGCACAACGACGGCATGTACAAGATCTTCCGCCCCGACAAGGACGCCCCGACCCGCGCCGACGCGGAGCAGGCGTTCCCGGCCATGCAGGCCATGCCCGTGCCCTACATCCAGCCGCAGGACGTCTCGAACATGGTCGTGTTCCTGGCCTCGGACGCCGCCCGGTTCGTGACGGGCAGCCAGATCCGCGTGGACGCAGGCGGATTCGTCAAGGCCGTGCCCTGGGGGAAGTGAACCATGACCAACACCACCACGGCCCACAAACTCTTCCGCTGTGTCATCTGCGGCTGGGAGTACGACGAGGAACTGGGCTGGCCCGACGACGGCATCGCTCCGGGCACCCGCTGGGCTGACATCCCTGACGACTGGACCTGCCCGGACTGCGGCGCGGAGAAATCCGACTTCGAGATGATCGAGGTCGCGCGGTGACGGTTCCACGCCGCGGGCAGGTCGTGATCGTCGGCTCCGGCATCGCCGGTGTCAGCGCCGCCAGAACTCTGCGTACGGAAGGGTTTGCGGGGTCGATCGTGCTGGCCGGTGCCGAACGGGCGGAACCCTACCGGCGACCGATGGTGTCCAAGGAACTGTTGTCCGGCGCGGTCGGTGCGGAGCGGGCCCGGCTCGAACAGCCGGCCTTCTGGGCGGACATGAGCATCGACTTACGGACTGCCGCGATCGCCACCCGCGTCGATACCGATGCTGCCCGTGTCGAGTTCGGGGACGGGTCCGAGGTGGCATACGACGCTGTGGTGCTGGCGACCGGTGGCCGTGCGAAACGGCTCGACCACCTCGTTCCCGGTGCGTACACGGTGCGGCAGCTGGCTGATGTCGATGCGCTGCGGCCGGTGCTCGGCACGGCCGCACCGGTCGGCGAGACCCTGTCGGTGCTGGTCATCGGCGGCGGTTTGATCGGTATGGAGGTGGCCGCGGCCGTGCGCGGTACCGGGGCCGACGTCACGGTGCTGGAAGCTGCCGACCGGGTGCTCGAGCGCGTACTGCCACCGGCGATCTCGGCGAGTTACGAACGCCTGCACCGTAATCGCGGTGTCGGGGTGTACACCGGAGTGCGGCTCGTCTCGGCGTACATCCAGGACGGAGCGACCACGGTGTCCGCCGAGGACGGACGGTCCTGGCGTGGCGATGTCGTGATCGTCGCAGTGGGGATGGCGCCGGAGACCGACCTGGCCGAGGCAGCCGGGCTCGCCGTCGCCGACGGCGTCGTCGTCGACGAGTACTGTGCGGCCTCGGCGCCTGCGGTGTTCGCCGCCGGAGATGTTGCCCGGTTCCCCAACTCGATCCTGGGCGGGACCGAACGGATCGAGCACTGGAACCATGCCCAGGCACACGGCAGTGCCGCGGCACGGAGCGTGCTCGGTCACGGATCGCCGTACCGCGACGTCCCGTGGTGCTGGACCAGCCAGTTCGGCCGCACCCTGCAGATCACCGGATGGCCGACTCGCGGTGACGAACTCGTCGTTCACGGTGACGTCGACGGCGGCTCCTTCCTTGCGCTGTCCCTGGAGAAGGACCGACTGGTCGGTGTCCTCGGAGTCGGTAGGCCCAAAGATGTTCGCGCCGCACAGGAGCTGATCGGGGGCGGTGCCCAGCTCCCTCGCGACCTGCTCGGCGCCGACGACCTCGATCTGGTGGCGGCCGCCGCGACGCTCCGTTCCACCGGCGCACTGGCGGCGTCGTGACGCCCCGCAACCCCACTGCTGTCACCGAACAGACCAACGCCGCACCGCCCGGTGCGGCCCAGAGAGACGAAGGTTGAGAGATATGGCCAAACCGGTCATCGTCAGCGCGGTACGGACCGCGATCGGGCGGTCCTTCAAAGGCGCGCTCGTCAATGTGGCATCGGAGACCCTCGCCACCGAGATCCTGACCGAGGCGGTTCGCCGCTCCGGTATCGACCCGGCCGAGGTGGACGATGTCATCCTCGCCGAATTGAACTACGGCGGTGGCGATCTCGCCCGGCACGCCGCAGTGGCCGCCGGGATGACCGGCGTGCCCGGCCAGGCCGTGAACCGGCACTGCGCGGGCAGCCTGACCTCGATCGCCAACGCCGCGGCCCACATCAGCGCAGGCGTGGAACGGGTCATCGTCGCCGGTGGTGTGCAGTCGCTGTCGACGGCCCCGCTGATGAAGTGGCGGGTGCCCGGCGTCGGCCCCGATCTCGAGTTCCGCGAGCCCTGGATCCCGCCGTCGCATCCGGAGACCCCCGACGCCCCGGCGACCGACATGTCGATCACGGTCGGCTGGAACACCGCCAAGAAGGTCGGCATCAGCCGCCAGGAGATGGACGAGTGGGCGCTGCGCTCCCACCAGCGGGCGATCGCCGCGATCGATGAGGGCCGCTTCGCCGAGGAGATCCTGCCGTTGAAGGTGGCCCAGGCCGACGGCTCGGTGCTCGATTTCGCGGTCGACGAGCATCCCCGCCGCGACACCACCCTCGAGCGGCTGGCCTCGCTGCCGGTGCTGCACCCCGGGATCGAGGGCTTCTCCATCACCGCGGGCAACAGCAGCGGGATCAACGACGCGGCTGCCGCGGTCACCGTCACTGCCGACGACTATGCCGCTGGTGCCGGTCTCGAGGTGCTGGCCACGGTCCGCACCTGGGCCAATGTCGCTGTGACACCGGCCGACAACGGGATCGCCGCGGTCGAGGTGGTCGGCAAGGTGCTCGATCGCGCGGGGCTGAAGGTCTCCGATGTGGCGCTGTGGGAGATCAACGAAGCCTTCGCCTCGGTCCCGATCGCCGCCTGCCGCAAGCACGGCATCGACGAGTCGAAGGTGAACTTCTCCGGCAGCGGGTGCAGCCTCGGCCACCCGATCTCGGCCTCCGGTGCTCGCCAGGTGGCGACGCTGATCTACGAGCTGCGCCGCCGCGGCGGCGGGATCGGCGTCAGCGCCATGTGCGCCGGTGGCGGTATGGGCGGCGCCCTGGTCATCGAAGTCTGAGCACCCGGCAATCAGCGAACAGAACAAGGAGGTACCTGTGTCGGACGAAGTACAGGTCGAACGACGCGGCCGGACACTGGTCGTCACGATCAACCGGCCGCAGGCGCGCAATGCGGTGAATCTCGCGGTCAGCCAGGCGCTGGCCGACGCCATGGACGAACTCGACGGCGACCCCGAACTGTCGGTCGCGGTGCTGACCGGCAGTGGCGGAAATTTCAGTGCCGGAATGGATCTGAAGGCCTTCGCGGCGGGGGAGTACCCGTACGTCGCCGGTCGAGGTCTCGGCTTCACCGAAAAGCCGCCGCGTAAGCCGATCATCGCCGCGGTCGAGGGGTACGCCCTGGCCGGCGGCACCGAACTGGTGCTGGCGACCGATCTGGTCGTGGCCGCGCGCACCGCGCAGTTCGGTGTCCCCGAGGTCAAGCGCGGCCTGGTCGCCGGTGGCGGCGCACTGCTGCGGCTGCCGCGGCGGATCCCCTACCAGAAGGCCCTGGAGCTGTCCCTGACCGGCGACACCTTCACCGCCGCGGACGCCGCGTCGTGGGGTCTGGTGAACGAACTGGCCGAACCGGGCGAAGCCCTGGACCGGGCGCTGGCTCTGGCCGAGCGGATCACCGCCAACGGGCCGGTCGCCGTCGCGGTGACCAAGCAGGTGATCGTCGAGGCGG
This sequence comes from Nocardia sp. NPDC057663, assembly GCF_042799895.1. NCBI lineage: Bacteria > Bacillati > Actinomycetota > Actinomycetes > Mycobacteriales > Nocardiaceae > Nocardia > Nocardia sp. NPDC057663. Next base: position 80,930 of record NZ_JBHVHX010000005.1, read on the forward strand.
CCGCGTGGCAGCCCGACGAGATGTGGCAGAAGCAGATGGCTCTCATCGGCCCGGTCTTCGCCACCGAGGACGCCCAGGAAGGCGCGAAAGCCTTCGCCGAGAAGCGAACCCCCCAGTGGACGGGCAAGTGAGGCCGTACGGCCGCCTTGTCTGCCGTCGAACCGAGAAGTGAGGAGAAACAGTGTCGTTCGAAGGTGAAGTGGTGTTGGTGACCGGCGGTGCCGGTGGCCTCGGTGCCGCGACGGTGCGCAAGGTGCACGCCGAGGGCGCGGCCGTGGTGATCGCCGACCTCAATGACGAGAAGGGCAACGCCCTGGCGACCGAGCTGGGCAACAAGGCCGTCTATGTGCGGACCGACGTGCTCGACGAGGACTCGGTGGAGAACGCGATCGCCGCGGCCGCCGACCTGGGCACGCTGCGTTACGCGGTGATCGCCCACGGTGGCTTCGGTGTGCTGGAGAAGGTGGTCAACCGGGACGGATCCCCGCACACGCTGAAGGGTTTCACCGACACCATCGCGCTCTACCTCACGGGCACCTACAACGTGCTGCGGCTCGCGGCGGCCGCGATGGCCAAGCTCGAGCCCAAGGCCGACGGGGAACGCGGTTCCGTGGTGATGACCAGCTCGATCGCCGGCTACGAGGGTCAGATCGGCCAGTCCGCCTACGCGGCGGCCAAGGGCGGCGTCAACGGTCTGACGCTGGTCGCCGCTCGCGATCTGAGCGCGGTCGGTATCCGGGTCAACAGCATCGCCCCGGGCACCATGCACACCCCGATCATGGACTTCCTCGGCGAGGAGAAGCTCGCGCAGTTCGCCGCGTCCGTGCCGTTCCCGAAGCGGCTGGGCGCACCCACGGAATACGCGTTGCTGGCCCAGCACCTGCTCGAGAACCCCTACATCAACGGGGAAGTGGTGCGTATCGACGGCGGTCAGCGCTTCCAGCCGAAGTGAGCTGTGCCGTCACCACGGCCGCCCGAAACCACTACCGCCGCTCCGTGACCCGGAGCGGCGGTAGTGCTGTCAGGACTGCGGGGGTGCGATGGCCGCGGCGAGCAGTGCGGCGCGAGTGGTCAGTTTGACCCGCGGCCGACCCGTGGCGGCACCCGCGGCACGTTCGGCGCGATCGATGGCCGCCCAGCCGTCCCGGTCGATGCGGTTGGGCTGCCTGCGGTCGAGCAGCTCGGTGAGTGCGGCCCGGTCGCCGCTGGGCGATGCCAGGCGCCCCGCGGCGAAGTCGGCCAGGATGGCCTCGACCGTCTCCTGCGCGTCGAGACGGTTGGTCCCGATGACGCCCTGCGGACCTCGCTTGATCCAGCCGGTCACGTAGACCCGGTCCACCGGTGTGCCGTCCGACCCGACAACCCGGCCGTGCTCGTTGGGGATCACGCCACGTGATGGATCGAAGGGCAGGTCGGGTTGCGGCGTGCCCCGGTAACCGACCGAGCGGAGTACGAGTCCGGCCGCGAGGGTTTCGGTGCGGTCGGTGGGGTGGGCATGCAGGCGCCCGTCCCGTTCGGTGAGTTCGTTGTGGACCAGCTGGACGGACTCGACCTTGCCGTCGCCGGTCAGTCCGGTCGGAGAGGCGAGATAGCGGAAAACGATGCGGCGATGTCCAGGTGTCCTGGTTGACTTCGAGTATTGCTGTGCCACGGAATACTTCAGCTGCAGCGACGGTTCGGCCGCGGAATCGTCGAGCAGGGCGCGGCTTCCTGGATCCAGGTCGAGGTCGGCCTCCTCGACGACGACGTCGACACCCTCGAGGTGGCCCAGGGCGAGGAATTCCGGACCGGTGCAGGCCGCCTGCAGCGGACCGCGCCGCCCGATCAGGACGACCTCGGTGATGCCGCTCGCCCGCAGGGCCGTGAGCGCGTGCTCGGCGATATCGGTCCGGCGCTCGAGCAGATCCGGCGGCATCGTCAGGATCCTGGCCACATCCAGGGCGACATTGCCGTTGCCGATGATCACCGCGCGCGGACCCGACAGGTCGAACTCCCGGTCGGCGTAGTCGGGGTGGCCGTTGTACCAGGCGACGAACTCCGTGGCGGAATGTGAGCCGGGCAGATCCTCGCCCGGGATGCCCAAGCCGCGGTCGCCGGAGGCGCCGACCGCGTACAGCACCGCGTGGTGGTCGGCCAGCAGCTCCGCATGCGAGACATGCACGCCCACTTCGACATTCAGATGGAGTCCGACGGCATCGCGTTTCAGGACCGACTCGAACCTGGTCGTCACCGCCTTGGTGCTCTGATGATCCGGAGCCACCCCGGATCGGAGCAGGCCCCACGGGGTGGGTAGCCGGTCGAAGATCTCGATCTCGGCCGTGCATCGCTGGAGCAGTTCCTCGGCGGCGTAGCAGGCCGCAGGACCCGCGCCGACGATGGCCACCCGCAGTAGGCCGAGGTCTTTCGGTACCCGCAGGGGCGCGGCGGCGGGATCGGACGCGGGCATCAGCGGATGCTGCCGGAAGTACGCGGCGTTGATGTCGGCGAATCTGCTCAGTACGTCGGGCAGTTCGTCCTCGGCGAAGACGGCGTCCACCGGGCACGCGTCCGCGCATGCGCCGCAGTCGATGCAGGTGTCGGGATCGATGTAGAGCATCTCGGCGGTCGCGAATTCCGGTTCGCCCGGACGTGGCCGGATGCAGTCGACCGGGCAGTCGGAGACGCAACTGGCATCGTTGCAGCAGCGCTGGGTGATGACGTAGGCCATGGTGTTCCGCTCCTCAGGGGCAGGGTGGGGGTGAGCCGTCGTCGACGGGCGAGAGCGCAGGCCGGATTCGGCCAGGAAAGATATACTGTCAGTATTACAGTAAGTGTGATTGGACGCAGTCTCCAGAGGTATGTACTGTAACTACAACAGTATGATCACCCGCCGGCCTGGCCGACGGGGCGAGCAGATCGGAGACCGGCCGATGCCCGACGGTGACAGCGCTCTCGCGCAGCGAACGATGATCATGTCCGGCGGCAGCCGCGGCATCGGACTCGAGATCGCCAGGCGGGCGGCCGCAGACGGGGCCAACGTCACGCTGATCGCCAAGACCGACCAGCCGCACGCGAGTTTGCCCGGCACCATCCACACCGCCGCCGAGGAGCTCGAGGCGGCCGGCGGCACCGTGCTGAAGGTGATCGGCGATGTCCGCAGGGACGAGGTCGTCGCGGCGGCGGTCGAGCAGACCGTCGAGCGGTTCGGCGGGATCGACATCGTGGTCAACAACGCCTCCGCGATCGACCTGTCGCGCACCGAGGACCTGCCGATGAAAGCCTATGACCTGATGCAGGACATCAACTGCCGTGGCAGTTTCCTGCTCGCCAAGACGGCGCTGCCGCACCTGCGGAAATCGGCTGGGGCAGGGCGCAATCCACACATCCTGACCATGTCGCCGCCGCTGAACCTCGAACCGCGCTGGGCCGGCGCCCATCTGGGCTACACCATCGCCAAGTACGGCATGTCGCTGGTCACGCTGGGGCTCGCCGAGGAGTTGCGCGGCAGCGGCATCTGGGTCAACTCCCTGTGGCCGCGCACGACGATCGCGACCGCGGCGATCCGCAACCGGCCCGGTGGTGAACAGCGCGTGGCCACCTCGCGGATTCCGCAGATCTGTGCCGACGCCGCCTATCTGGTGTTCACCGCGCCACCCGGAAAGTTCACGGGCAGGTTTCTCATCGACGACGACGTGCTGGCCGAGCACGGCGTCACCGACTTCGGCCGATACCGGGCGGTGCCGGGCCTGGCTCCGCTCAACACCGACCTCTTCCTGTGAGAGCGCACCGGGTGATACCGGCGCGGAAGGACCCGATCCGATGACCGACATCCTGCGCCGTGAGCGCAACGGCCGCGTCGTGACGCTCACGCTCAACCGGCCCCGCCGCAAGAACGCAATCACCCTCGAACTGTGGGACGCGCTGCGTGGTGCGCTGGACACGATCGCCCACGACCCCGGCGTGGGGGCCGTCGTCCTCACGGGGGCGGGCGGAGCTTTCTGCTCGGGCGCCGACGTCGTCGACAGCGACCCCTACGCCGCGCCGTTCCGGAAGTTACGGGCTATCACCGATGTCGCCCAGTACCTGCACGACCTGCCGGTCCCCACCGTCGCGAAGGTACGCGGGGTCGCGGTCGGCGCCGGATGGAACCTGGCACTGGGCTGCGACCTGGTCGTCGCGACACCGGACGCGACGTTCTCCCAGGTGTTCACCCGGCGCGGGCTCTCGATCGACTGCGGGGGGTCGTGGCTGCTGCCCAAGCTCGTCGGCGTCCAGCAGGCCAAGCGGCTCGCGCTGCTCGCAGAAACGATCGACGCGGCCGAAGCGCGCGAACTCGGCCTGCTCACCTGGATCAGGCCCGAGGCGGAGATCGACGAGTTCGTCGACGGGATCGCGCAGCGACTCGCCGCGGGCCCGCCGATCGCGATCTCGCAGACCAAGGCTTTGCTCAACGAGGGAGTGGACCGCTCCCTGCGTGAGGCCCTGGCCGGCGAATCGCGCGCGCAGGCAGTCAATTTCGCCGTCGCGGACCTGCCGGAGGCCTATGCGGCGTTCGCGCAGAAACGGGAGACGGCGTTCACCGGCCGATGGAATGTCCGTCGGCCCGACGAGCTGTCGTAGCGGCCGGCGTCGGCTACCCGGCGCCCGCCGCCGCGCGGGTGCGGCGTGGGGCAGCCGCCTTCCGGGCCGTCGCGGTCTTCTTCGCCGCGGTGGCCTTCTTGGCAGGTTTCGCGGGTGTCTTCTTCGCCGGGGCCTTCTTGGCCGGTGTGCTGATCAGGCGAACCGCTCGCTCGAGAATGCAGTCGAGCCCGTATTCGAAATTGTGCTCGTCCGGGGCGCCGCTGTGGTGGCCCCGGGCACCGGCGTCGGCCAGCAGCGGCGTGCTTTCCGGTGAGATCTGCAGGTGTTCGTAGTACGCACCCGGCTCGTCGCCGGATTCCTTGTTCTTGTCGTACAGCCGCTGCAGAACCACCGAGCCTCGCGTGTGTAGCTGCACCGCGGAATAGGTGTCCACGGCGTCATCGATCGACATCCCCGCGTCGACCAGGCTGGCGACGACTTTCTCGGTCATCACGGCTCCGACCTGTGCCGCGCGAGGACTCAGTGCTCCGCGGATGAGGATCAGATCGCACAGGATCGGGTTGCTCAGGAAGGTCTTGCGCATGGTGCGCGCGTGGTTGCGCAGGGTGTCCTGCCAGTCATCGGTTTCGATGAACGGCGCGGCATTCTCGTACTGCTGCAACGCCCGGTCGGTCATCGCGTTGAGCAGTTCGTCCTTCTTGCGGAAGTACCAGTAGATGCTGGTGACGCCGACGCCGAGGTGCTTGCCGAGCAGCGGCATGCTCAGGTTGTCCAGCGAGACCTCCTCGGCGAGCTCGAAAGCGCGGTCGAGAATGTCATCGGGGTTCAGCGAACCCCGCTCACGCCGGGGGCGCTTGTCCGTGGTTGCTCGTTTCGTCATCTGTGGCCACCTTTGTGAAGTCTTTGGTCCGGGTTCTATATCGGTGCGCGGCTTTTGTTATTTACCACAGTAACCATTACCGATGGGATTTCCGCTGCTCGGCGCGCGGGCGAGCAGGCGCGGCGGTGATCGACCGAAACGAATACAGTATCATTAACGGGATGATATTCAGTGACGTGCCGGACGCAGGTGCCGGCCTCGGTAGGAGATCGTGGTTGTTCGCTCCCGCCGACGGCGAGCGGAAGATGACGAAAGCCACGGAGAGCTCGGCCGACATCGTGATCCTCGACCTCGAGGACGCGGTGGCGCAGAATCGCAAAGCCCACGCTCGTGCCCTGTGCGCGGAATTCCTGGCCGGCCGCTCCGCCGCGGACCAGCAGCGATTGTGGGTCCGGGTGAACCCGTTCGACGGCCCGCACACACTGGCGGATCTGGCGGCGGTGATGCCCGCCCGGCCCGGCGGCATCATGCTGCCCAAAGCACGGGGCGGCCAGGATCTTCGGACGCTGGACAACTATCTGTCCGCACTGGAAGTCGCCGGCGGAACACCGCCCGGACGCACTGCGGTCATCGCGCTGGCCCCGGAAACCGCGGAATCGGTCCACACCATGGGGACCTATCGGGGTGCGCCCCGGCTGGCGGCGGTGACCTGGGGTGTCGCCGACCTCGCGGCCGAGATCGGCGCCGAGGCGGTGAGCGGCGCCGACGGACGGTTCGGCCCCGTCCTCGAAACGGCGCGCAGCCTGTGCCTGTTCGGCGCCGCTGCCGCCGGTGCGGTCGCCGTCGACACCATCCACGCCGACTATCGCGACTCCGCTGGGCTGCGGGCACGCTGTATCCGCGCCCGGCAGGACGGTTTCGGGGGCATGCTGGCGATCCATCCGGACCAGGTCGGGATCATCAACGACGTGTTCTCGCCGACCGAGGACGAACTGGCCGCCGCCCAGGAGATCGTGGATCTGTTCGCCGCCGACCCGGCGGCAGGCGCGATCGGCCACCGCGGTGCCCTGCTCGACCGGCCGCACCTCACCCGGGCCCAGGCGCTGCTCGCGAGGCAGCGCCGGAGCTGACCGGGCGACCGGCGACGCAGGCGGATCAGGTGTCGGCCGCCAGGACCGATGCCTTCTGCAAGTCCGTGATGGACGGGGTCGAGAGTCCGATCAGGTCGCGCAGGACGGCGGTGGTGTGCTGGCCGAGTGACGGCGCGGTCTGTGCGGGCGTGTGGGTGCCGTTGATCGAGGCCGGAGCGCCGGGAGCGAGATAGGTGCCGATGCCCGGCTGATCCAGGGGCGAGAACAGTGGATTCGCGGTGACTTTCGGGTCGGCGGCGACTTCGCCGAAGGTCCGGTAGCGCTCCCACAGCAGGGATGTGCCTGCCAGCCCCGCAGCGATCTGCGCGCCTGTGCGGGCCCGGAACCACGGTGTGAAGAGACCGGTGAGTACCTCGCGATGGCGATAGCGATCCCCTTCGTCGGCGAAGTTCGCCGCCAGCGCGGCGGCGAGCGCGTCGACGACGTGGCCGGTCCCGGTGAGCCCGGTGAGATCCCGGAAGTGCCGGGCGGTCAGTGCCACCACCATGAAGGTCGCGCCGTCGGTTCCGGTGAAATGCCCACCGAACTGGCCGTAGATGGCATTGCCGAGCCGGGGACGGGTGCGCTCGCACACCATGGCCTCGGTGAGGAACCCGAGGTTGCCCGCCGTGGCCAGGGCGACGTCTTCCAGCGGCAGCGAGATCCGGCTGCCCTCCCCGGTGGCATCGCGGTGCCGGACCGCGGCGGCGATCGCGAGCGCCGCGTACAGGCCGCAGAGCAGATCCCACACGGGCACGACATGATTGACCGGTTCGGCGTGGTCGGCCGGTCCGGTGGCGAGCGGGAAGCCGGTGGCCGCGTTCACGGTGTAGTCGACGGCGGTCGACCCGTCCGCACGGCCGAGGACTTCGAGATGGATCAGATCGGGCCGCTGGGCGGCCAGGGCGGCGTGGCTGTGCCAGTCGCGGCCGGACACATTGGTCAGCAGGATTCCGCCCGCGGGGCCACCCGCCGTGATCAGCCGGCTGATCAGTTGCTGTCCCGCCGGCGACCGGAGATCGGCCGCGACCGAGCGTTTGCCCTTGTTCAGGCCGGTCCAGTAGATGCTGGCGCCGTCGTCGGTCAACGGCCAGCGGTGGATATCGGCCGCGCCACCGAGCGGGTCGACCCGGATGACCTCGGCGCCGAGTTGGCTCAGGGTCATCCCGGCCAGCGGTGCGGCCACGAAGCTGGAGATCTCGACCACCCGGACCCCGGCCAGCGGCTGTGTCGCGGACTGCTGGTGCTCGGTCACCGACCGGCTCCTTCCGGCTGGGTGGACTGCAGCATGGTGCGCAGACCGCGGATGTCGACTTTGCCGGTCGCACCGCGCGGTATCCGTTCGGGCGAATCTGCCAGCACCCACACGGTAGGTATCTTGAAGGCGCTCAACGACTCCCGGACCTGTGTGCGCAGTGTATCGGGCGTGGTCGCGCTGTCGCAGACCACGAGCGCGCCCACCCGCGCGCCGTGCTCGCCCGCGACATCGGTCACGCAGGCGTCGATGACGCCGTCGACACCGCGCAGTGCCCGCTCGACCTCGCTGGGATACACCGTCGCGCCACTGACTTTGAACATGTCATCGGCCCGTCCGTGATAGAAGAGGAAGCCCTGGTCGTCGAGGTGGCCGAGGTCACCTGTGCGGTAGAAGCCGTCCGGTGTCATGAAGTCGGCGCGCTCGCGCAGGCACAGACCGCGCAGCAGGTGAGGTCCGCGGAGCTCGACGACACCCACGTCTCCGGCGGGCAGCGGAGATCCGTTGTCCTGGTCGGTGATCCGGACCTGCATCCCGGCGAACGGCTGCCCGCAGCTGCCCCAGGCCGGCGCGGGCATGTCGGTGTCTGCGGGATACCCGCTGTACGGGCCGAATGATTCGGTCATCCCGAACAGGTTGGCGCGAGCGCCGGGTCTGGGTCGTAGATCGGCGGGCAGCAACGCATCCAGGCTGCCCGGCCGCAGCGTCGTGACGGCGATATCGCCGGCAGCGGCTGCCCGGGCAAGGGCTTCGGCCTGCTCGGGCCAGCCGCGGAACAGCGTCACCCGTTCCCTGCGCAGCAGCTCGAGGGTGGATTCCGGGCTGGGGACGGCCTCGGTGACGAGCGTGGCACCGGCGAGCAGTGTCGACAGCACCCCGCCACCGAGGCCACCGACCCAGAAGAACGGCATCGGCAGGTACAGGCGGGTGCTCGCGTCGATGGCGCGCGCGGGCAAGCCGGCCCGGACAGCGCCGAAAGCACTGCCGTGGGAGTGCAGGACTCCCTTGGGCATGCCACGACTTCCCGACGTGAAGAGAATGACGAATGTATCGGCAGCCGAGACGGATTCGGCCAGCGCCGTCGCGATCCGAACCGCCCGGCCGGTCGGCTTCGCTGCCAGGAGGCGGTCAGCGGTCCAGATCTGCCGGAGCGCCGGGAGCGACGGATCGGGCTCGACCGCTCCGTCCGTGAGTGTCGGTGGGAGGTCCTCGAGATAGTTCCGGCCGCGGAATTCCGGCACGGTCACCACGATCCCGACCGCGGCCACCCGCAGTTGTGCTCGTAACTCCGGCGGACGCAACAGCGTGCTCAGCGGCACCAGCGTCGCACCGATCCTGGTGAGCGCCACCGCGATCCGCACCCAGTCGATGCCGTTCGGCAGCAGCAGGCCCACCCGGGTTCCCTTGCCGACACCGGAGTCGACGAGCACGGCGGCCAGCTCCCGGGTGAGCGAGTCGAGCTCGCCGTAGGTGAGCCGGCCACCGGGCTCGATCACCGCCGCACCATCGTCGAACCGCTCCGCCCGATCGCGGATGAGCCGGTCCATGGTCGTGGCTGCATGGTCGGCCGGGTTTGCCGGCGTCGGTGGCTCGATGCCGCGACCGACCGGATGAATGGCGCCGTCCTCGTCGCGATAGACGAGCTCGCCCGTATGGAACCATTGGTCGGGATCGAAGCACTCCTCACGGCTTCGCCGGTGGTAGCTCCGCATGACGAACGGTCCACGGAAACAGAACTCGCCGACCACTCCCGGATCGACCGCGGTACCGGTGTCGGGGTCGAGCACCGCTATATCGAAGCCGGGCACCGGAATTCCACCGGTCCGGCCCGCGTCCCCGTCGAACAGGACCGAACCGCCCGCTTCCACCGAGCCCGGTCGATCACTCGAACCGGCGGCGCCAGCGGTGACCTCCAGGAGGTCGGCGGGGCCGGGGCTCCGCAGCGTTGCGCCGGCGAGCACCGCGGGAAGCAACCCGGACAGGATCCCGGCGGGAGAAGGGAGCGGGTGATCGGTACGCAGCACGGACGCCTCGGTCAGCGCACGTGTCCGGTTGCGGACACGATGACCACCGAGCAGCGTGCCGTGGGTATGCACGGCACCGGTGAGCGAGTCCCCGGTCGAGGGGAGGTAGAGCAGGCACAGCGGATCCGCGGCATGGACATCGTCTTCGAGTGCGGTGAGCTGCGCGTCGTCGACGGCGTCGGCCCATCGGTTGACCTCCGGGGCGTACCGTGCCGGGGTCATGCTGTCGGTCACCACGTGGCGCAGCTGTGGTGCCGCCGTGCAGTACCACCTCCCCTCGGCATCGAATTCCGCGCCGCGCAATGCCTCCGACACCACCCGGGCCGCGCTGGGCAGGTGATTCTCCTGCGCGCGCAGGAGAATCCGAACATCGCTGTGGGCCAGTAGATCCCGGATTTCGACGGGGCCGGCGGATGCGGGCAGCGGTACGGCGACAGCCCCGATGCGCGCGGCGGCGAGCAGCGCGACGACGAATTCCGGCCCATCGGGGTACAGCAGCCCGATGTGCACGCCTTTGTCCGCACCGAGTCCGGCGAGACCGCGGGCGAGGACCGCCGAACGGCGTTCGGCGGCACCGAAGGTCAACCGCTCGCCCTCTCGATCCAGCAGCGGCTTGTCCGGGAACGCGCGTGCGTGCGCGCGCAGCACTCCGCCCAGGGTTGTGGGTTCTGGGCCGGGTGCCTGCCGTGTCGGCTCCACCTCGGTACCGCCTTCCATCCAGGTTCTCCTGTCACACATGGCCGTCCGTCGCTACGGGCTGCTTCGCATCGCGATGGCCTGCTGGGCACGGTCGAGCACCGAGGCCAGACCCCACTCGAAGTTGTGGTCGTCGGGGGCGCCGGAGCGGCGACCTTCGGCCATTGCCGCGGCGAGCAGCGGTGTCGTCTCGGGTTCGATACGGATCACGTCGTAGTAGGCGGCTGCCTCGCTGCCCAGCTCCTGGTTCTTGTCATGGAGTCGCTGGAGCACCACCGATCCCTGGACGTGCAGGTTGACCGCCGAGTAGACGGTGAAGGCGTCGTCGAGCGACAACCCGGCGCTGACCAGGTTCGCCACGGTCCGCTCCACCTGCTCGGCGCCCAGTCGCGCCGCGTGCTGGCTCAGCGCCGAGCGGATCAGGACGAGGTCGCAGAGGATCGGGTTGTCGAGAAAGGTGCGGCGCATGATCCGTGCGTGCCGGGCCAGCGAGTCGCGCCAATTGTGCGGCTCGACCGAGGGAAACGGCACCGCGTACAGGTATTGACGCAGCGCGCGGTCGGTCATGGCGTTGAGCAGATCGTCCTTCTTGCGGAAGTACCAGTAGATGCTGGTCACTCCGACGTCGAGGTGTTTGCCCAGCAACGGCATGCTGAGGCCGTCGACGGTGACCTGCTCGGCCAGTTCGAAGGCGCCGTCGATGATGTCCTCCGGATTGAGCGAGCCACGTTCGCGCCTGCGGCGGGGCGCGCTGCCCTGACGGCCGCTCACGCGGTGACTTCCGTGGTGCGGGTGTAGCGCGGCTCGCGCCTTTCCGCGTAGGCGGCGAAGGCCTCGAGCACGTCCGGTCCCGCGAGATTGGCACCGGCCGCTGCGGCTTCGGCGTCGAGGGCCTGCGGGAGGGTGCGACCGGTACCCGTGTTGAGCAGGTCCTTGGTCTGCCGGAGTGCCAAGGGCGGACCGGCGGCAAGGCGCTGGGCCAGGTCGGTCACGACACCGTCGATCGTGTCGGCGGTGTGCAGCCAGGTGACCAAGCCCAGCTCGAGGGCTTGCGTTCCGTCGATCATCTCTGCCAGCAAGGCGAGGCGTTTGGCCTGCTGGAGGCCGACGAGACGCGGCAGCAGCCAGGAACCACCGCAGTCCAGTGACAGCGCCCGGCGGGCGAAGATCTGGCAGAACCTCGTCTCCGGTGTCGCGATCACGAGATCGCAGGCCAGCGCGAGGTTCCACCCCGCGCCGACGGCGACACCGCGAACCTTGGCCAGCGTCGGCACGGGCAGTTCGTGCAGCAAGCGCACGGTGTCGTTGATGGTCGCGAGTTCCGCGCGGGGATCCGGGAATTCGTCCATGCCCTCCGCATCGGCGATATCGGCACCGGCACAGAACGATTCGCCCGCACCGGTGAGGATCACCGCACGGACCGTCTCGTCTCCGGCGATGTCGCTCAGCGCTGCCCGCAGCGCGTGCCACAGCGGGAAGCTGATCGCGTTCTTGCGGTGCGGGCGGTTCAGCGTCAGGGTGCGCACCCCGTCGGTCTGTTCGATGAGCAAGGTGGGTTCTGCGGTCACTGGATCGTCCTTTCGTCGTTGTTCCGGGCGGGCCCGAGCGCGCCTCGGCTGCGGAACTCCTCGATCTCCTCCGGCGTGAAACCCGCTCTCGTCAGGACGGTTTCGGTGTGCTCACCCAGTGCCGGTACCGCGCCCATCGGAGGCTCGAAGCCGGCGATGACCGGCGGTGGCAGCAGCGCGGTGACCGGACCTGCCGGGGTCGGGATGTCGCGCCAGCGCCGCCGGGCCGCCAGATGCGGATGCGTGATGACCTCGCCGGGCGTTCGGAACCGGGAATTGCCGATACCGGCCGCATCCGCCTGCTCCTGGACGGCGTCGGCATCGTGGCCGGTGCACCAGCGGGCGATCTCTCGGTCGAGCTCGTCGCGCAGCCGCACCCGGTCGGCGTTGGTGGCGTACCGGGGGTCGGCCGCCAGGTCCGGCCGGTTGATCAGGTCGCGGGCCAGGCGTTGCCATTCCCGGTCGTTGGTGGTGCCGAGTACGACCGTCTCACCGTCGGCGGTGCGGTACGCGCCGTAGGGGGCGACCGCGGGAGAACTCATGCCCAGTGGCTGCTGGTCGACCCCGGTGTGGCGGGTGTAGGTGAGGTGGTAGCCCATCAGCTCGGTCGCGGTGTCGAACAGGCTGACCGACGCGCTGGATGGCACGGCGGATCGGCTGTCCGGGGCGCGCTTGGCGCAGATCAGCGCCAGGATCGTCAGTGCGGCGTACAGGCCGGAGCTCACGTCGGCGATGGGTGGTCCGGGCTTCGCCGGTGCGTTCGGGGTACCGGTGACCGCACAGGTGCCCGACTCGGCCTGGATGAGCAGGTCGTACGCCCGCTTGTGTGACAGCGGCCCGCCCGCGCCGTAGCCGTCGATCTCCATCACCACAAGCTCCGGGAATTCCGCCGCCAGCTGTTCGGCCGACAACCCGAGTGCGGCGGTCGCGCCCGGTGCGAGGTTGGACACGAAGACATCGGCGGTCCTGAGGATCCGTCGCAGGATCGCCCGGCCGTCGGGATCCTTGAGATCCAGAGCGACGGACTCCTTGCCACGATTCGCCCATACGAAGTGCGCGGCGAGGCCGTGGACGACATCGTCGTAGTGCCGGGCGAAGTCGCCGCCCCGCGGATTCTCGATCTTGATCACGTGGGCGCCGAAGTCGGCGAGGACGCGCGTACACATCGGTGCCGACACCGCTTGCTCCAGCGCGACCACGGTGAGCCCGGACAGCGGTCCTCCCGGTTCTGCCTCGGCGGAAATCTGCACAGCTGACCTCGTTTGCGTCGTCGGGCCGGTGAAAGCGACCGCGAAGGTATGTACTGTAATATATACAGTAGATGGAACTACAAGGGCTACTGTCGTCTGGGTGACCGTGCTGGGTCACGACTGCGCGAGGATCGGTGAGACAGAGGTTGTCAGCGATGAAGTACGTTCTGGAATATCCCAGTGAGCGTCCCGGCGCGTCGGAGGCGTTTCTGCATCCCGAGGTGATCCGCGAACTCACGGTCGCGGCCGAGGAGTGCGGATTCGACGCGGTGGCGCTGAGTGAGCACCCCGCGCCGTCGCTGAAGTGGCGGCGCAACGGTGGGCACAACACGCTGGACCCGATCGCGGCGCTGAGCTACATCGCCGGCGTGACCGCACGGATTCGGTTACTCACCAATCTGTACGTGCTGCCTTTCCGCAACCCGTATCTGTCGGCGAAGGCGCTGGGAAGTCTGGACATCGTCTCCGGGGGCCGGCTGATCGCCGGTGTCGGAGCCGGATACCTGCGCGCAGAGTTCGCCGCGCTCGGCATCGATCACACCCGGCGGGGCCGACTGCTCGATGAGTCGCTCGAGGCGGTGTGCCGGATCTGGTCCGAGCCCGAATCTCCGGTCACCGGAGAAGGTTTCGGCGCGCCCGGACCGGTATGGATGCAGAGTCCGGTTCAGCGGCCCCATCCACCGCTGTGGATCGGCGGAAACGGGGCCGCAGCCCGGCGCAGGGTCGTCCGGCACGGTGCTGGATGGATGCCCATCATCGCCGATCGAGGTATGGCCGCGGCGATGCGCACGACGGCGATCGAGAATGCCGAGGACTTCACCAGCGGCGTCGACGGCCTGCGTCGCGAACTGGCCGCCGCCGGACGCGATCCGGGTTCGGTCGACATCCAGATCGTCTGCCCGGTGGTCGATTTCACCGATCGCTCCTCGGTACGTGCCGCGATCGAAGTACTGGAGGACCTCGGGAAGCGAGGGGCCACCTGGGCCGTCGTGCACGCCGACAGCGCGAGTCCCGATGCCGCTGTCCGGTCGATCCGGGCGTTCGCGGACTCGGTGATCGCGGGGTAGGCGCGACATGGAAATCGTCACAGCGAACCGAAGATGGAGTGTGTCATGACCTCACAGGTGCCCGCCGAGCTCGAGGACCTTCTCCGGCGGCCGATTGTCGGTGTTCTCGGCACAGTCGCTCCGCACGGTGCTCCGGATCTGTCGCCGATGCGCTTCAAATGGGACGGCGCGCATCTGCGGATGAGTCATACGATTCCGCGCCGCAAGTTCACCAGTCTGCAAGCAAATCCGAACTACTCGTTCCTGATCACGGATCCGGATGCTCCGTCGCGATGCCTGGAGACCCGGGGGTGGTTGGTCACCGTACTGGGGGATGAGAAGGGTGAGTTCTATCAGGAGTTGAATGAACTCTACGGTGACGCCGATGGCGGACTGCCCGCCGATGTGTACGACCGTGTCGTCTTGATTCTCGACGTCACCAGGTTCACGGTCAAATGAGAACAGCCGCCTGCCCCGGCACCGTCGATGCCTGATGCGGTGCTGGGCAGGCGGCCTGATGCGGTGGGTCCGCCGAGTCAGTCCAGTGTGATCTTCGCGCCGATCAGTTCGAGCGCGTTGTCACGCATCACCTTTCGGGTGTCCTCGTAGGAGAACTCCGGGAACTGCGGGATATCCGCAGTGAAGGTGGTCGGATCGGCAAGGCCCTCGCCATGCGGCCAGTCGGAGCCGAACAGGATCTTGTCGACGCCGATCGTCTCGGCCAGCAGCTTGACGTCGTCTTCGTAGTAGGGCGCGATCCAGACATTGTTCTTCAGCTGCTCGACCGGATCCTCCGTGAAATGGTACGGCGCGGTATTCGCCGCCTTCTTCAAACGCTTGATCAGGCGGTAGACGAAGTACGAGCCGTTCTCGATGCTCGCGACCTTGAGCTTCGGGTGCCGGGTGAAGACCTGATGGACGATCATCGAGGCGATGGTGTCGTGGATCGCGCGGTCGTCCAGGAGGATCTGATCCAGCGGATCCTTCTTGCCGAATCCCTCGAATTGGGCCTTGCCTCCCCACAATGCGTTGATCGCGAGGTATCCGCTGTCGGACAGATGGAAGCCGACCGGCACCCCCGCCTCGGCCAAGCGGGCCCACACCGCATCGTGCAACGGGTCGCCCAGCGATCGTGGGTGAGTGACGCCGGGCACCGGCGCCGGGCGGACCAAGATCATCTTCGCGCCCCGGTTCAGCACGAACTCGACTTCTTCGACCGCGGCCACGGGATCGGCCAGCGAAATGATCGGCGCCGCGATGATCCGATGGTCGGGCCGGTCGAATCCCCAGTCCTCGTCGAGCCACAGGTTGAAGGCATGCAGCGAGGCCATCGTCGCGGGGATGTCGTGCTTGAGGGCTTCCTCGACGCCGCAGGCGAAGGTGGGCAGCATGAAGACGGTCTCGAGCTTCTGCCTGTCCAGGACAGGGATGCGGGCGTCGCGCTGCTGGTACTCCGGGTGGTCCGCCAGGCGGTCGACTTTCATCAACGAGGCGGGATCCACGCCGTCCGGGATCTCACCGCGGAACAGCAGATCGAGGCAGCCGGGCTCGATGATGGGGTCGAACGTCGGGTTGGGGACGAAGTGATTGACCTTCCCGCCCATGATCGCGAGGGTGCGTCTGCCGTCCTGGACCATCTGCACGCCGCGCTGCCTGAATTCCTTGGGCAAGTGGCGGGTGAACGCATCCAATGATTCGTAGTAGTGGTTGTCGACGTCAATGGCCAGATAGTCCAGCGTTGTCATTCCCTGTCCCTTCGTTGCAGATACCGCCATCGAGGCCTCGCGGCAGACCGTCGCGGACGCTGTGGTCAGCCATACTGTATCGCTTCCAGTATTGCACTTCGAGCATCGGATGGCGAGGTCTCCCGTCCGCGCATGCTTGACTTTCAATACGGGTAGACCCGTATTGTTATGGGTATGAGTTCGCAAGCTTCTGCCGGGCGCCCCCGCGATCACCGCACCCACACGGCCATCCTCGACGCCGCCGAACAGCTCGTCGTCGAGACCGGCTACTCGGCGACCTCGGTCACCGCGATCGCAGCGCGCGCGAGTGTCGGCAAGGACGCGATCTACCGCCGATGGTCGGGGAAACCCGAACTGATATACGAAGCTCTGTTCACCCGCGTCGACATGGGTCCGGTACCCGATCAGGGGACGGTGGAAGCCGATGTGACCGCGCTGGTCTCGGCATTGATCGCCGAGCTCAGTGCGCCCGCCGCGGCCGCCGCGTTGCCGGGTCTGCTCGCCGACTTCGCCGCCGATCCGAAACTGCGGACGGTGCTGCGTGATTCGTTCCTCGCCCCGGCGAAACTACGGATGATCGAGATCTTCGAGCGCGCGCGGACCCGCGGTGAGGTGGGGGAGGATGTCGCGGTCGAGCTCGTCCTCGATACCGTCGCCGGCGCCGTCTTCTTCCACCTGGGTGTGCTCGGGGAGCCGGTGACGGCGGAACTGGCCGCTCAGCTCGCCCGGATCATCACCGCCGGGATCGGGCCGCGATGAACGGGTATCTGCTGGCCGCGGGCCTGACCGCGGCGGTGGTGTCGGCGATCCACATTGTCGCCGGGCACGTCGATCCGGTGCGGCCGCTGCTGGCCAGCTCGTTGGCCGTTGTCCCGAAGCGAACGATGCACGCGGTGTGGCACATGGTGAGCGTCGACCTCGTCGCCACCGCGTCGACTCTGCTCGCGGTGGCGTGGTGGCAGCCGGTGGGCACCGAGTTGGTCGCGATGCTGACCGCCGCTCGATTTGCGGCGTACACGGTCGTTTTCGTGGTGATCGCGTTGTGTGTGCCGGGCCGGGCGCCGCTGTTGCGCCTTCCTCAGTGGCTCCTGCTGGCGCCGGTGGCGATTCTGGCCGGGCTCGGGGGTTGGTGGGCGTAGGAGACGTACCTACCGACTGCGCTGCCGTTACGGTCGAACGATCAGCCGGAATCCCAGATGTGAGGTCGAGGTGTCCACAGCTTGGGCCATTCTGGCCGCAGGCCGGTACCGCCGGCAATAGTTCGGAGCGCACAGGTGTGAGCCCCCTTTGATGACGCGGCGACCGATAGTCGATCGAGCGTTCTCGCGGCTGTTCTCTTCGGTACCGCCGCGCGGATCTTCGGGGACGCAGCAGGAATGGGCCGGGCTCTTGTGCTCGGAGTACCAATCCTGAGTCCATTCCCATACGTTGCCGACCATGTCCGACAGCCCATATCCGTTGGGCGGGAACGATCCGGCGGGCGAGGTCCCTTCGTATCGGTCGATTCGCGTGTTGTGGTGGGGGAATTCGCCGTGCCAGGTATTGGCCATCAGTGTGCTGTGGGGTTCGAATTCGTCACCCCAGGCGAATTCGGCGCCGTCGAGCCCGCCGCGGCAGGCGTATTCCCATTCGGCTTCGGTCGGTACGTCCTTGCAGGCCCACTCGGCGTATGCCACGACGTCGTCCCAGGCTATGTGCACCACCGGGTGGTCGGGTCGCTTCTTGTTGGAGGTGCCCGGGCCCTGCGGATGTCGCCAATTCGCTCCGGGAACCCAATGCCACCATTGGTAGGGCTGGTCCAGGCGCACGC
The DNA here is from genome assembly GCF_042799895.1 of Nocardia sp. NPDC057663. NCBI lineage: Bacteria > Bacillati > Actinomycetota > Actinomycetes > Mycobacteriales > Nocardiaceae > Nocardia > Nocardia sp. NPDC057663. The sequence continues at coordinate 98,834 of NZ_JBHVHX010000005.1, forward strand.
GGTGATCCGGCTTGATGAACACCGACGAGCCCGCGACCAGTTGGTTCGGGTCGGCATCGGGGTAGTCCGTCGCAGCCGGGGCGCGCTCGGCGACCGTGACATAGCGGGTGCGGGAGACGAAGCGGGCGAACTCGGTATTCGTCACCGGATGCGGGTCGATCCAGAATCCGGGCACCGCGACCGGGTGTGCCGGTGCTTCCTCGGGGTAATGGTGGTCCGAGCCCATGGTGAAGGTGCCGCCCTCGATCCACACCAGGTGTTCCTGTCGAGGGCGATCACTGTGCGGCGGTGGCTCGCCGGCGATCCTGCTCATATCGTTGCCCTTCCGATGACCGACGGATATCGCGGGAGGTAGTTCGGGTTGTACTGTCGAACGGATTGCAGGACCGGCCGGTATAAGAATCGACATCGAGACGATATCCGAAGCCCAGGAGTCTGCCCCATGGCCATTCCATTCCGCGGTGTTGTCAACCTCGATATTCGTGATTCGGTCCCGGACTGGGGCCCCTATCAGCAGCCGAAGGCGCCGGCGGGCTCGCCGAACATCGTCTACATCGTGCTCGATGATGTCGGGTTCGGCGCGATGGGTTGTTACGGCGGCCCGATCGAGACGCCGAACATCGATCGGATCGCAGCGAAAGGTCTGCGCTACAGCCAGTGGCACACCACTGCACTGTGCTCGCCGACCCGCTCATGCCTGCTCACCGGCCGCAATCACACCACCAACGGAATGGCCTGTATCAGCGAGTGCGCGGTGGGATTTCCGGGGGCGAACGGCCATATTCCGCCGGAGTGCGCCACCCTCGCCGAGGTTCTGGTCGAGCAGGGCTACAGCACGGCGATGGTCGGCAAATGGCATCTGTGTGCCGAGGACGAGATGAACTTGGCGTCCAGCAAACGTAACTGGCCGATCGGTCGCGGTTTCGAGCGTTTCTACGGCTTCCTCGGCGCCGAGACCAATCAGTGGTATCCGGATCTGGTCCACGACAACCATCCGGTCGAACAGCCGTCGATGCCCGAGGACGGCTATCACTTCAGCGTCGACATCACCGACCGGGCCATCGAATACATCGACGACGTCAAAGCGATCGCTCCCGACCGTCCGGTCTTCCTCTACTACGCCCCGGGGTGCGCGCACGCACCGCATCACGCGCCGCGCGAATGGGCCGACCGCTACCGGGGCAAGTTCGATGCAGGCTACGAGGTGATGCGCGCCGAGACCCTCGAGCGGCAGAAGCGGATGGGCCTGGTCCCGCAGAACACCGAACTGCCACCGCTCAACCCGATCGGCACGCCCGAGACCCGTAGCGGGCCCGACGGCCAGCCGTTCCCGCCGCTGGACTACACCCGCCCCTGGGACACCCTCTCCGGTGACGAACAGCGACTGTTCTCCCGCATGGCCGAGGTGTATGCGGGTTTCCTGTCCCACTGTGACGACCAGATCGGCCGCTTGCTCGACTATCTGGAGCGGATCGAGGAACTCGACAACACCATCATCGTGGTGGTCTCCGACAACGGTGCCAGCGGCGAGGGCGGGTCGGACGGCTCGGTCAACGAGAACAAGATCGCCAACGGTGTTCCGGACGATCTGGCCGAGAACATGGCCAAGCTCGACGAGCTGGGCAGTCCCACGACCTACAACCACTATCCGAACGGGTGGGCGATGGCCTTCAACGCCCCGTTCAAGATGTGGAAGCGGTACTCGTTCAACGGCGGCACCTGCGATCCGTGCGTGATCTCCTGGCCGGCCGGGATCTCGGCCCATGGTGAGACCCGTGATCAATACCATCACGCCGTCGACCTGGTGCCGACGCTCCTGGACTGCCTCGGTGCCGACCTTCCCGACATGGTGAAGGGGCATGCTCAAGTGCCGCTACAGGGGGTGAGCATGCGCTACAGCTTCGACGCGCCCACCATCCCGACCGCCAAACACACGCAGTTCTACTCCATGCTCGGCGGGCGCGGGATCTGGCATGACGGCTGGAAAGCGGTCACCACGCACCCCACCCTCAGCGGTTGGAGTCACTTCCCTGACGACACCTGGGAGCTCTACCACACCGAGGTGGACCGCGCCGAGATGCACGACCTCGCCGCCGAGGAGCCCGGCAGACTGGCCGAACTCATCGGCCTGTGGTTCTACGAGGCGGGTACCAACCAGGCGTTCCCGCTCGACGACCGGTCCGCCGTGGAAATCCTCACCACCCCGCGCCCCCAGCTCGCGCCACCGCGCAACCGTTACGTCTACCGTCCCGGCGGCGCGGAGGTACCCGAGGCGGTGGCAGTCAACATCCGCAACCGCTCGTACTCGATCGGCGCGCTCGTCGATCTGCCCGGACCGGGCGCCGCCGGTGTCCTGTTCTCCCACGGTGGTCGTTTCGGCGGGCACGCGCTGTATGTCAAGGACAACCGGTTGCACTACGTGTACAACTTCCTGGGCAGCGAGGAACAGCGCGTCGATGCGACCGAGGATCTGCCGACCGGCGAGAACCTGATCTTGGCGGCGTCCTTCGACAAGGAGGGCGAGGATCCGCCCGGCACCGCCCGTGGGCGCCTGAGCCTCTACTACGGCGACCGAAAGGTCGGTGAAGGCCGAATCCGCACCCAGCCCGGCAAATTCAGCCTCACCGGGGAGGGGCTCAATGCGGGACGCGACAGCGGCGAAGCCGTCAGCCAGGACTATCCCGGAGCGCGACCGTGGACGTTCACCGGCGGAACCCTGCATCGGGTGGCTGTCGACGTGAGCGGTGAACCGTATGTCGATCTCGAACGCGAGGCCGTCGCGATGCTGTCGCGCGAGTAGCCGGCACCGAGGTCAGCTGTGGCCGTCCTGCCCCGGGTGGTCCGAACCCGCCGCCGCGTGCGTGCAGGCCTTGCCCAGCTCGTTTTCGTACTCGTCGGGCTGGGCACCGGCCTCGTCGTCCCGCGGATAGCTCGGGGCCCTCGCTTGTCGAGTGCCCAGGTGATCGACACGCTCCTCGCGATCGGGCTCGGTCTCCTCGGTGCGGTGGCGGTCATCTTCTCGCTGCTGTTCCTGGTAGTGCAGTGGGTGACCACCACTTTCACGCCGCGGTTGATGCTGTTCCGCGACGACCCGATCGTCTGGCGGACATTCGGCTTCGCCCTCGGACTTGCCGTATTCTGCGTCACCGCTGCCTTGGCCATCGGCAAACAACCCGAGGTTTCGGCGGTCGTGCCGCTCCTGGCGATGCTGCTTCTGCTGGTGCAGGTCGCCCTGTTGCAAACATTGCTGCTGCGGGCCTTTGCCGCCATTCAATTGGCCCCCGCACTCAGCTCGATCGCCGCCCGCGGGCGAGCGGTGCTCGACGCCGTGTACCCCGTGCGCAGCGCGGTCTCGCCGGCCCGCTCTCCGCTGCCGCCACCGCACATGTCGGTCGGCTGGCGGCACCCTCCGATGGTGCTGCAACGGATCGAGGTCGACCGGCTGATCGACGCGGCGACAGCGGCTGACGTGGTCATCGTCGTGCGGCAGAGTCCCGGCGCCACACTGCATCGCAACAGTCGCGTCGCCGAGATCTACGGCGGGAAGCTGGCCGAAGCCAGTGTGCTGCGGGGGCTGATCGTCGGAAACGAACGGACTTTCGAGCAGGACCCCTTGCTCGCGTTCCGGCTGTTGGCCGATATCGCGCTGCGCGCATTGTCTTCGGCGGTGAACGACCCGGCGACCGCGGTACAAGCCTGCGACCAGTTGGGGGATCTGCTCGCATCCACCGCTGCGAGACGGCTCGATCCGTTGCGCCTCACCGACCATGACGGTGTCGAAAGGCTGGTCGTCGATCTGCCGGGATGGGAGGCGTTCATTCGCACAGGTGTCGACGACATCGCGAACGCCGCCAACTCGCCGATGGTCGTCACAGGTCTCCGAGACATGCTTCGGCGAGTACGCGACCGCGCTGATCCCGGCCGCACCGAACTGATCGACCGCCGGCTGACCTGGCTCGATGCCAGGGTGGCCGAGCGGAACCTTCCCTGAGCCCGCGACGAGCACGGGCACCACCGCAGCGGTCATTTCACGTATTTGCCGACGCGTCGGGGGTGCGCAGGGGAGCGCCGACGCGATGCAGGTGGGTCAGCGCCTCGCGGTACGAGGAGATCAGCCCGGTTTCGTGGTAGGGCACGCCGATTTCGGCGCAGTAGTCGCGGACGATCACCTGGGCGTGACGCAGGTTCGGCGTCGGCATGCTCGGGAACAGATGGTGCTCGATTTGATAATTGAGTCCGCCGAGGGCGAGGTCGATCAACCGGCCGCCCCGGACGTTGCGAGAGGTCAGGACCTGGCGCCGGAGATAGTCGGGGCGGTCCTCGCCGGTCAAGGTCGGCATGCCCTTGTGGTTCGGGGCGAAGATGCAGCCCATGTACAGGCCGAAGAGGCCCTGGTGGACCGCGAAGAACGCGAGGGCTTTGTCGGCGGGCAGAACCGCGAACAGTGTGGCCAGGTAGAGGGCGAAGTGGCCGAACAGCAGTGCGCCTTCCCATCCGCGATGTTTGACCGATCGATGTCCGAGTGCTCGCACGCCGGCCACATGGAGGTTCAGGCCTTCCAGCAACAAGAGGGGAAAGAACAGGAACGCCTGCGCCCTCCCGATGAGACGAGGCAGACCGCGACTGGACCGGGCCTGCTGTTGTGACCAGACCAGGATGTCGGGCGCGACATCGGGGTCTAGTTCCTCGTGGTTCGGGTTGGCGTGATGCCGGGTGTGCTTGTCCTGCCACCAGCCGTAGCCCAGGCCGATGCCGGCGTTGCCGACGAGTCGCCCCACGAGCTCCGTCGGCTGCCGTAGCCGGAAGACCTGGCGGTGTGCGACATCATGCATGACGAGTGCGATCTGAGCGAACGTCACGGCCATGAACGCCGCGACCAGCAGCGTCCACCACGAATCACCGACGAGGACGAACGCCGCCCAGCCGGCCGAGAACGCGATCCCGACGAGGCTGAGCCGGACGGCGTAATAGACGGGACGCCGGTTCATCAGCCGCGCGTCGGAGATCCGGCGCAGCAGACGGGCGTAATCACCGTCGGCGCCGCGCCGCGGTGACGGTGGAGATGACTCGGGGACCAGGGCAGATGTCGTCATGAATCCGAAGCTATCGACCGGATTCTCGTTGCTCGTAATCCCTTGGTATGGCACGGAATCAGACTGTGGTGTGATGCCGGGTGTCTACTGGGGCTGCGGCTCGTGCACGCGCAGCGCGTGACCGGGTGTCCGCGTCAGCGTGCTTTGTGGACTGGTGGCGGGGTCCAGGTCCCGTCGAGAGCCTCGGCGCGCGGAGCGTACAGGCGCATGGTGATACCGACCGGGCCGCTGGGCGCTGGTAGCCAGTTCGATTCGTGGTCAGGCCCCGGGTTCTTGCGGGAGACGTAGATGTCGAGCGATCCATCCGGATTGTGCTGCAAGGGATCTCGGTCGCCGAGAGCGAATCGGTCGAGTTCGTTGGCGATCTGGAACCCTTCGGCGTCGTACATGGTGATCGACCAGAATGCCGCAGCAGGTGGCAGTTTCCCTGTGTCGAAGTGGATCACGTAGTCGGTGTCGCCGACGAGTGGATCGCCGTCGACGTCGGTGGCCAGCAGCGGATAGATCGCATCTTCGGGCGGGTTGGCGCCCAGGCCCGCCAGCGTGATGGTGGACCGTTTGAAATAGTCGTTGCCGTAGACGCCGATGGTGCCCAGCACGCTGACCCACCCGTTGACGGGCGCGGCCAGTGTGGTCGGAGCCGCGGCCACTGCCGCCCGCGCAGCGGCGACGCCTGCTTCGATCGCTTCGAGGTCCTCGGGGGAGAAGCGAGTCTCGTCGAAGTCCTGGCCGGGCGTGATGCCCAGCAGTGCGATGCGCGCGAGCTGGGAAAAGTCGGTGCTGTGTGGCGGGTCGACCTTCAACGCCGCGGCGGCGCGGCCGAAGAATTCCGTCGCCGACATCGCGTTGACCTGCCGCAGTGGTTCGGTCTTGGTGACCAGGGCGGGGTCCGGCTGAAACGGCGTCGCGTCGGCCAGTTCGGTGATCTGCAGTCCGTCCTGGAACTTGTTGACCGCCGCGTAGTCGGCGGGCCCGTTGGTCTGGGTTCGACCGATCATCCAGGCATGGGGGGTGGGGGCGTGAATCACCGGGACACCGGCAGACAGGTCGCCGCTGTATCCGGGCCCCACGACGATGAAGTCTTGTTCGGCGGTGCCGGTTGTCCGTTTGCCCGGGTTGGCGAACACATCGGTCCACGCGTCCAGGATCGGGAGCATGAAGTACCGGTCACCGCTGTCGGGAACATGGACGCGGACGGGACCGCGGGTCAGATCCAGCCACGCCGAGGAATACAGCGTGTCGAAATTCGGCCGCACAACCGCACGAAATTCGGCATCCGGGAACTCGCGGATGTGGTGGAACTGGTTCGGAGGTCCGAAACCTGGGGTGGAGCCGACCGGGGAGTTCGTCTGCTGCTGACGGGTGACCTCCATCGTCACCAGCGGGTACAGGTAGACATACGCTTCATAGCTCAGGGTTTGCAGATCGCTGGACAACACGCTCACGACGCCTCCATGTGGATCGCAATCCTGTCGGGATTCAGCTGCTTTCCGAACGTATCAGGGATGTGTAACGACGCAGTGACATGGAGTTGCTGGACAACTGCGGTGTCGTGCCGACACGGCCAGGTCTACTTCCTCAGCCTGGAAACTCCCCCGCGAGATCTGGCCGGATCCGCCAGGCCGGCGCCGGTGACGAGGGGAAGGTCGAGCGTCGTTCGGATGCCTGGCGGTGCGGCGATGACGGCGGGGATGGCGTTGACCAGCCGCATGGCGGTGCCGACGAGACTGGCATGGTTGTGGTCGCCGTGGTCGCTGAACATGGCCAGGTCCAGTGTGTAGTGCGGCTCGCCGGTGATCTCGACGCGGTAGGACCCGCCGGTGCGGGCAGGCTGCGGCCAGTCGGGGGCGAGGTCGGCACGCAGGCGGGTGACGTGCTCGAGCACGGTCACGGCCCGGTCGCCGACCATGCCCCGCACTTCGAAACGCAGGGCAGCCGCGGTGCCCGCGGCGATGGTGCCCGACTCGATCTCGAACGTTTCCGGCGCTGCCAGTCGCTCGAAACCCTGTGTGACGGTGTCGAGTTCGAGGTCGAGTCCGGCGGCGAGTTGGCGTACCACGCTGCCCCACGCCAGCGACAGCACCCCGGGTTGCAACAGCAGGGGAGTCTCGTCCATCGGGCGGCCGAAGCCCATGATGTCGAACATGACCGCGGGATTGTCGTAGGTCGAGTAGTCGACGATCTCGAGGCAGCGCACCTGCTCGACGTAACGGCAGGTGCCCAGCAATGCCAGTGGCAACAAATCGTTGGCGAAACCGGGATCGATTCCGTTGACGAACAGTGATGAATTGCCCTGTGCTGCTGCTTCTTCCACTGGTTCGAGAAGATTGGCGGGAAGTACATCCCACGGGTACTGGAGGAACACCGGTGCGCTGGCCACCACATTGATACCGGCGGCGAGCAGCGTGCGCAGGTCTGCCAGCGCTTCGAGCAGCCGGTTGTCGGTCATGGCGGTGTAGACCACGCAGTCCGGACGCAGCGCGAGAATATCCGCGGTATCGGTGGTGGCGTGCACGCCGGTGGGCGTGGCTGTTCCGGCGAGTTCGGCAGCGTCGCGGCCGGCTTTGGCGGGCCCGGAGACGTGCACGCCGACCAGGTCGAACCGGGGATCGGCCAGCACCCCCGCCAGTGCGTGCCGCCCGACATTGCCTGTGCCCCAGTGCACTACGCGGTGAACCATGGTGTCGTCCTCACAGATCGGGAAGGGGGATGTCGAGATTCGGCGCGATGAGCCCACCGTCGACCTCGAGCACCTTCCCGGTGAGGAAAGCGCCCGCGGGTGAGGCGAGAAACAGTGCGGCCGTGGCGATATCGGTCGGCTCGCCGAGGCGCTGTAGCGGTGTCGCCCGCTCCATCGCGGTGCGCATCTGCTCATTGCCCGCGACGATTTCCAGCGCCGAGGTCAGGATCGAGCCCGGCGCGATGGCATTGACCCGGATCCGTGGGCTCAGATCCATGGCGGCACTGCGGGTGTAGTGCGCCAGGGCGGCCTTGGCGGTGGCGTACGCGGCGAAAGCGCGCCCCGGCAGCCTGCCCATCGTCGAGGTGATGTTGATGATCGATCCGCCGCCCGCCGTCGCGAGCATCTTCGGCACCGCGGCCCGCACCAGGGCGTGCGCGGTCCCGACGTTGAAGGCGAAGGCTTCGGCGAGGTCGTCGGGGGAGGTGTCCAGCAGCGGCCGCGGCAGCGCCCCGCCCACGTTGTTGACGACGATGTCCAGGCGGCCGAACTGCTCGACCGCGGCGTCGGCCAGCGCGGTGACCGCGTCCGGGTCGGCGAGGTCGGCCACCACGACGAGCGCGCGGCGACCGGTCGCCGCCACCTGCTCGGCGACTCGCCGCAGATCGGCCTCGGTGCGCGCGGCGATCACCACGTCGGCGCCCGCCTCGGCGAAACCGGTCGCTATCGCGGCGCCGAGGCCGCGTCCCGCGCCGGTGACTACGGCTACCCGGCCGTCCAGCCGGAACTGGTCGAGAATCATGATCACCTCCTGTGTCGAATACTCGACTAATATGTGGCGAATAGTCGAAGCAGTGTAGGGCGGGCCGCACCCGCAGACAAGAGGTGTCATGCCGGAATCCGCGTCGCCACCGACTCGCCGGGTCGTCGCGGTGATGGAGCTGCTGACCCGCAGCGACCGACCGCTGACCGCCTCGGAAGTCGCGTCGGCGCTCGACCTCGCCCGCGCCACCGTCACCGCCGTACTCACCGAACTCACCGACGCCGGCTGGGTTCGCCGCGACCGCGATCGCCGTTTCGGCCCCGGCCCCGCACTCGCCGCGCTGTCCACCGCCGACCCCGAGATTCCGAATGCGAGGGTGCGCGCCGAACTGAAAGCGCTGGCCGTGGCCGCGCAGTGCGGCGCGACACTGAGCCGGATCACCGACGGCCGGCTCACCGTGGTGGCCAAGGAGTATGCGCTGGGCGCGCGCATCGTGCCCGGACTCGCTGTGGGGCAATCCATTCCACTGGCCTATCCGGCGGGCGCCGCGGTGATGCCATGGCGGGGCGAGCCCGAACGCAGCGCGTGGCTGGCGACAGCGACCGGCCAGGCGCGGCGGGACGCTCCCGCGCTGCTGCGGTTCGTCACCACCCACGGATGCGCCGTGTTCCGCCCGGACTCCGACGACGCCGGTCTGGTGGACGTGCTCGCGGAGCTGCTCGGTGCGGTAGGGGCCGAGGTGGTGCAGCCCGAACTCCGGGCTCGGGTACTTCGCCAGCTGGCGCGTCTCACCGCGCGCCCCTATCGAGAAGCCGACCTCACCAGCGACGAGTCACTGCCCGTCAGCTATCTGTCGGCACCGGTGTTCGACAGCTCCGAGGCGCCCTACGAGGTCCAGATCGGTCCGCTGCGCTCCGCGGTCAGCCACACCGACCGTGCGCGGTATGTCGACACCATCCGACAGGGCGCGGAGGCGATGTCGATGGCTTACGAGCGGCGCGGGTAACGATCGTCCGCGCGTGGCGAGAGGGGCCCGGTGTCATCGGGGTGCTCTCGGGTCGCGGAAGGCTGGGAGGGCGGGGATGAGGGTGTCGGCGTAGTCGCGAATCCGTTGTGGTGGGAAGGCTTCGGGATCGGCCAGGACCAGGCGGCCCGCTTCCCAGAACAGCGCGTACAGGGTGCGCGCGGTGAGTTCGACATCGAGGGTCGGGAGCCGTTCGGGTGGGCACGATTCCCGGACGAAGGTGGCCAGTGCGGCGATAAAGGCCTGCCGTCCCCGCTCGAGTCGACCACGGAAGGTGGGGGTGCTGGCGTCCGCGATGAGGAAGATGGCGCGCCAGCGATCGGGTGCGGCCTGTACGGCGGTGAGGAAGTGTTCGAGACTCTCCGAGGTCGCCTCGGCCGGGTTACCGGCGGCGGCGAGCGGAACCGCCTTGGCCATCTGTGCCAGCGCCGCGGTTTCCTCCCGATCGAGTGAGGCGCGCAGCAGCTGGTCGGAATCGTCGAACAATCCGTAGACGACGGGGCGGCTGACGTCGGCTTCCTTGGCAACGGTGTCGATGGACACCTTGTGCACGCCCTGCTCGACGATGACCCGCAGGACCGCGTCGAGCAGTTGTTCGCGCCGCTGTTCGGGTGCCATTCGCGGTGCGTAGGTGCGGTTCCGCCGTTCGGCCATGGTCGCGCTCCACCTCTCCGTTGCGGGGGCCTGCTTGACATCCGGCAGTGCCGCCGCCAATACTACACACACTGTAGCTACAGTCAGTGTAGCTTTCTTGGGAGGTGGCAATGGCGCGGCGATACTGCATCATCGGGGCCGGTTACACCGGGTTGGCGGTGGCGAAGGCCTACACGGATCTGGGTTTGGACTATGACCATGTCGAGGCCACGGCGGCGATCGGTGGCAACTGGTCGCACGGGGTGTACGACTCCACGTACCTGATCAGTTCCAAGGGCGTCACCGAATACCCGGACTACCCGATGCCGGACGACTACCCGGACTTCCCCAGTGCGGCGCAGATGCGTGACTACCTGCGCAGCTTCGCGGCCGAGTTCGGATTGGATCACCGCATCGAGTTCGACACCCTGGTGACCGATGTCGCGCCACTCGACGATGCGGGCCTGGCCGGCTGGCGGGTCGAATTCGCCGATGGCGCGGTGCGTGAGTACGAGGGGGTCGTGGTCGCCAACGGCCATTACTGGGATGTCAACATCCCCTCCTATCCGGGCGAATTCACCGGCAAACAGATCCACTCCAAGGACTACAAGCGCCCCGCCGACCTCGATGGCCCGCGTGTGCTCGTGGTCGGCGCGGGCAACTCCGGCTGCGACCTGACCGTCGAGGCGGCGGTGACCTTCGGCAACGCCGAGATCTCGCTGCGCCGCAGCTACTGGTTCATCCCGAAATACGTCCTGGGGATTCCGAGCGGAAACTTCGATGTCGGTTCGGTGCCGGTGCCGCGGCTGGTGCAGGAGGCCATCTTCCGGTCGATCGTCACCCTCGGCATGGGCAGGTACGAGAGCTTCGGACTGGCCAAGCCCGAGCACCGGATCTTCGATCAGGATCTCGTGGTCAACCAGCAGCTGCCGTATTTCCTCAAGCACGGCCGGATTACCGTCCGGCCGGAAATCGCGCGCTTCGACGGTCGCACCGTGCATTTCACCGACGGCACCAGCGGCACCTACGACACCATCGTCTGGGCGACCGGGTTCAAGACCACCTTCCCGTTCCTGCGCGACGGGCTGCTCGAATGGCAGAACGGGCAGCCACGACTGGTGTCGCACACCTTCGCGCCCGGCCTGGCGAACCTGTACTTCGCCGGACTGGTCGCGCCGCGCTCGGGCGCCGGCATGCTGCTGATGAACAGCTCCCGGCTACTCGCCGAAGCCGCCCTGCTCCAACAGCGGATGCGCACCCCGGCCGGCGACCTCTACGCGCGCATCTCCGAGCCGTCCGCCGAAATCCTGGCGGGCGGACCGGAATTGCGCTGGGAGGTGGTGCGTGGCCGATGGCTGGTGCGCGCGCTGGGCCAGCTGTTGACGGTGCGAGCTCTGCTGCCGGGTTCCGCCGAGCTCACCCGGGAGGCGGCGCAGCCGACCGCGTCCGCCGAGATCGCGGCACGGCGTGGCCTGCTGCGCCCGATCCTTGCCGCCGCCCGTCTCACCGCCTGACCCCGAAACCTTTCCGGCACACCAGGAGTTCGCCATGCCACCCAAGAATCGTTCGCCCCGCATCGTCACCGTCGGCAGCCCGTTGACGTTGCCGTGCGGGGTGACCCTGCCCAACCGGATCGCCAAGGCCGCCATGAGCGAACAGCTCGGTGAGCTCACCGGCGCGCCCAGCCAGACGTTGACCCGGCTCTACAGCGCCTGGGGGCGCGGCGGCGCGGGTCTGCTGGTCACCGGCAATGTCATGATCGACCGCCGCGCCTACGTCGAGCCGCGCAATGTGACGCTCGAGGACGAGCGGCACCTCGAGGCCGTCGGCAACTGGGCGCGTGCGGGATCCCAGGAGGGCTCGGTGCTGGTCATGCAGATCAATCACCCGGGTCGCGTCGCGGTCGGACCGCTGTACCGTCGCCCGGTCGGCCCATCGGCGCTGCGGCCGCAGGCGCTCGGCTTCAACCTCCGTAAGCCCCGTGCGCTGAGCCTCGACGACATCGCCGACCTGCGCCGCCGCTACGCCCGGACCGCAGAACTCGCCGTGGCAGCGGGTTTTTCCGGAGTGCAGGTGCACGCCGCTCATGGATACCTGCTGTCGCAGTTCCTCTCACCCGTCGCCAACCAGCGATCCGACCGCTACGGCGGTAGCCCCGAGAACCGTCGTCGGTTGCTACTGGAAGTCGTGGCCGACGTGCGACAGGCGATCGGTCCCGGCGCCGTCGTCTCGGTGAAGCTCAACTCGGCCGACTTCCAGCACGGGGGACTGGCCGAAGCGGAATCCCTCGATGTCGCCCGCGCGCTCGAACAGGCCGGAGTCGACTTGCTGGAGATCTCCGGCGGAAACTACGAAGCACCCGCCATGACCGGCGTCGTGCAGGACAGCACCAGGGAGCGCGAAGCGTACTTCCTGCGCTACGCACAGGAGTTGCGAGCCCGCTCGGGGATGCCGCTCATGCTCACCGGCGGCATCCGCACCCGCGAGTTCATCGACGAGGTGCTCGCCCAGGGCACGGTCGACGTGATCGGCTTGGGCCGCCCGTTCGCTGTGCGGCCCGGCATCGCGGCGGACCTGCTGGCAGGGGCCGGAGAGCCGCAGAGCGTGCCCACCGCGCCGCGCATCCCGCTCGCCGCGGCCACGCCGGTCAACTCGTACCTCCAACTCGCTTGGCACGCAGCGAATTTGCGGCGCATCGCGGCGGGGGAGAAGCAGGTGAGCGGTCCCGGTGCCGTCCGCACCCTCGCCGCCGCGGGCACCACCGTGACCGCGCGCGCACTCACTCAGTTCTGATCGCCGAGGAGCAACCCATGTCTCTACCCACCCCCACCCCCAGCACCAGGGCAGTCATCACCGGAGCCTCCTCCGGCATCGGTGCCGCGCTCGCCGAAGGTCTCGCCCAGCGCGGATATTCGCTGATCCTGGTAGCCCGCCGCGAAGATCGCCTGCACGAACTGGCCGGCCGGCTCGCCGCCCGCTACGGCATCGAATCCGAGGTCCGCGCCGTAGACCTGGCCGACCGCGGTGGACGCGGAGCACTGTGCGACGAGCTGGCCGGGCGTGACATCGCCGTACTCTGCAACAACGCCGGATTCGCCACCTACGGTGAACTCGCCACTGCCGATCCGGTTCGTGAACGCAGGCAGGTCGAGGTGAATACCGTTGCCGTGCACGACCTCACGCTCGCTGTGCTGCCCGGCATGGTCGAGCGCGGCGCGGGCGCGATCCTCATCACCGGCTCCACCGCAGGCAATCAGCCCGGCCCGAACAATGCCACCTACGCCGCGTCCAAAGCTTTCGCCAACACCCTGGCCGAATCGCTGCACGGCGAGCTGGCCGGTACCGGGGTGCAGTGCACACTGCTCGCGCCCGGCCCGGTGCGCACCGAATACGCCGAGGCCGCCGAGATACCCGACCTGGACCGCATCGTCCCCGGTCCGCTGTGGGTGAGCGCGGAACAGGCTGCGGCGCAGGCGATCGCGGGCATGGATGCCGGACGGCGCCGGGTGGTGCCCGGTCTGTTCGCCAAAGTGCAGACCGTCGGTGGCCAGTACACCCCGCGCGCTCTGGTCGGGCCGGTCCTGCGCGCCGTCTACCGAAAGGTCACGTAGCCATGGGCTGGGAACCCGCCATCCGCACCGTCGGCCGTTCGCTCGACACCGACCTGCGCCGCGTGCTCACGATGGGTGACCCGCGCCAGAGCCTCTACCGGGACGCCCATTACTTCAGCGCGACCGTCGAGATCGCTCCGGATCGGATGCGACAGTGGCTGCCCGCCGGCGTCCGGTTGACCGAACCCGCGCGCGCCGACCTGTTCACCGCGTGCTTTCCCGACAACAACTTCGGTTCGCAGGGCTACCACGAGGCCGGTCTGTTCGTGCACGTCAGAACCGTGCAGGGCACCGGAATCCACTGTCCCTGGATGATTCTCGACGACGATGTGGCCTTGATCATCGGCCGGGAACTGCTCGGCTACCCGAAGAAGCTGGGCGAGATCGACTGGACCGTCACCGATACCGAAATCCGCGCGGAGGCCACCCGCCGTGGGCACACACTGCTCAGCATGAGTGGCAAGCTCGGCGCGACCGTCACCGATCCGCCGCCGATCCTGGCCCGCCCGCATCGCAATGTGGTCGGCCTCGCCGGTGTCTTCCCGTCCTGGCTGGTGGGTTTCACCCCGCGCGAGCGCATTGTCGAGGTCCGCCGGATCGACGACTTCCGGCTGACAGTCCACGGCTCCGAACGTGATCCGCTGGACCAGATGGGCATCGGCCGCGTGATCGAGGCCAGGCTGCACCGGGTCGACCTGCTGGGAGTCCGGGTGCCCCCGATTCCGATCCGTCCGCTCACACCGCTCTTCGCGGCCAGCCGTCTGCGGCCCCGGACCCTGTGACCGCCACGCCCTCGATCGCTCCAGCCAGGAGGCTCGCATGAGCATCGCCGACCGTCTCGCCACCGAGCCGCTCGCCATCCCCCGACCGGCCACCACTGCGCCGTTCACCCGAATCGACACCTTCGACAAGGCACTGACCGCCCCCGGCGGCTTCGGGCCACGGCTGCGCGCCGCGCGCACCGCCGCACTGGCCTTCCGCCGGGAGTTCGCCGCCACCGGCCGCCCCGACTCGGTACGCACCTGCGACCTGATCTCACTGCCGTATCCCACCCGGTACGGACTGTTCCGGGCGGCCGTGAGCCCGGCACCGTTCCTCACCATCACCAACCGCATGCTGATCGTGCGCTGGACCGACACCGATGGCACCCGCCGCACCCTGCTGTTCGAACCGAGCGATCACGAACTCGATTCCTACACGCCCTATTTCGCCGAACTCCAGCGGTACACGCCGGGGCCGGTGCGCAACCTGTTCGTCACCGAGCACTCCGATGTGCTCACCGCCTGCCGCCGCGCCGGGGTCGATCCGGCCGAGGTCGACTACCTCGCCTTCGACCACCTGCACACGCAAGACGTCCGGCGGTGGCTGGGCACCACCCGCCCACAGCCCGACATCAGCCCGAACGAGCCGGTGGTGGCGGCATTCCCGAACGCCAAGCTCCTCGCGCAGCGGGACGAACTGGAAGCGATGGCGGATCTGCACCCCTACCAGCGGCCCTGGTATCAGCCCACCACCTTCGTCGACCTGCCGCCGGCGAAGATCGTGCCGCTGGACGGCGGCGTACTGCTCGGGCCCGGCGTCGCGCTGCTGTCCACACCCGGACACGCCATGGGCAATCAGTCTCTGGTGCTCAATACCGATACCGGGATCTGGGCGATCAGCGAGAACGCGATCGCCACCGAATGCCTGACCCCGGAGAACTCCCGCATCCCGGGTCTGGCGCGGACGGCGAAGTCCTGGGGACACGAGGTCGTGCTCAATGCGAACACCATCGAGACCACCTACGAGCAATACAACTCGATGGTCATCGAGAAGACCATCGTGGATGTGTCGCAGCAGGACTCACGGTTTCTGCAGTTCTTCCCGTCCAGTGAACTGACCGGTGCGCTGCTCAACCCCGGCACGGCACCCACATTCAGCCACCGTGCGATCCGGCACGACTGACCCAGGGCGGACTCCATGACCACCACGGCCGGCTCCGGCTTCTTCGCTCGACTACTCGATCCAGCGCAGCGCAGCGACCCGTATCCGCTCTACGCCGACATGCGTGCCCACGGGCCGACCCGGCTCGGCCGGACGCCGGTCGTGGTGCTGTCCTCCTATCGAGACTGCGTGACCGTGCTCCGGCACAAGGCGGCGAGCGTGGAACGCCACCACGCTTCGATTCCGCTGGGGCCCACTCCCGTTCACGACCTCGCCGGGGAGCACGCGGCGTCGCTTGCCGGTACCGCCTCGATGCTGTTCCGGGACGCGCCCGACCACACCCGGTTGCGTCGGCTGGTCGCCAAGGCGTTCACCCCTGCCGTGGTGCGCACCCTCGAACCGCGCATCACCGAGATCGCCGATGCCGCTCTCGACCGCGCGGCCGAACGCGGACACCTCGACATCGTCGCCGATCTCGCCTACCCACTGCCGATCACGGTCATCTGCGAACTGCTCGGCGTCCCACTCGACGACGAACCGCAGTTGCGGCAGTGGTCGATGCTGTTGGCGCGCAGCCTCGATCCGATCTCGGCGACCGTCACCGCCGGCCGCCCCGATCCCGCGCACCTGGTCGGCGCGAGCAACGAACTCCACGACTACTTCGAACAACTCGTCCGCCGCCGCACCCGGTCAGGTGAGGATCTTGTGTCCGCGCTGATCGCGGCGGAGGAATCCGGCGACTCGCTCACCCACGACGAACTCATTTCCACTTGCGTACTGCTGCTCATCGCCGGGCACGAAACAACAGTCAACCTCGTCGCCAACACCACCCTGGCCCTGCTGCGCCATCGCCACTACCTCGCGATCCTCGGCGTCGCTGCGCCCTTCGCCACCGCGGTGATCGAAGAGAGTCTGCGCTACGACCCGCCGGTACAGCTGGTGCCGCGCATCGCCCGCGAACCCATCAACCTTCCCGGAATCGAGCTGGCGGCAGGTGATCTCGCGATCATGCTCATCGCCGCCGCCAACCACGACCCCGCGGTCTTCACCGACCCCACCCGGTTCGACCCGGCACGCGCCCATCGCCACCTCGCCTTCGGCCTCGGCCAGCACTTCTGCCTCGGCGCACCCTTGGCGCGCCTGGAGACCTCCGTCGCCATCACCCGATTCGCCCGCCGCGTCCAGAACCCACGCCTCGCTGTCGACCCGCCGGTCTACCGAGACCACATCACGCTTCGCGGCCCCGCGGCCATGCCGGTCGCATTCACAGATATCGCCTGACCCGCCACCCCGGCATTCGGCAACCAGCCCGGCGCTGTCCTCGACCCAGCGTACGAAAGCGGAAGGGCCGCTGCGCCACACGAATTCACCGACGGTCAGCGGCGGGTCACGACTTCGAGCCTGCCTCCGGTCGGTGCCAGGTAGCGCTTGGACCCGACGCCGGCCAGGATCGGATTGGCTACCTGGAGCAACTGCACAAGGTATGGCTTGCCCGGGTGGGACTGACGGGGCCATTCATACCAGTAGTGCGGTGGGTCCACGCAGGTGCCGGGTCCTGTGGGCAGCTGCAGCCGATCTCCGGGCATGAGGGCGGTGACATGGAGATCGGCGAGGACACCGGTGGCGTCGTCGGACAGGGCCGCGGCCCGGGTGAGCATCGCCCACCGGTGCAGCGGAACATAGGGTGGCGCCGTGGCCAGTGTCGGTACCGCCGGCGCAGTGCGGTCGTAGGTGGCGGCGGCAAGCCCGGCCGGGATGAGCAGCGCGGTGACCGTGTCGTCGCATACCAGCTCGACACCGGCTCCGTCGGCGGTGATTTCGGTAGGTAGTCCTCGGTCCTGGTAGGCACGCAGCCAGTCCTGGGCGGTCCGTAGTCGGGATGCCTCCGGCCACGGGTCGGCCCGGGATCCGTTCAGGACCTCGTGCGCGGCGGCGCCGAGCCGGCAGTCGTGGTGGCGGTGTTCGAGCCGGTACCGGCGGGCGTCGTCGGGGGAGAGCGCCAGTGGCGGACTGTCACAATCGAACTCCTCGTTCTCGAGTCCCATGAGTTCTCCCTGTCGCTCCGTCGTGGTTTCCCACCAGAACGCTACCGGCTTCCGACTCGTGCCACCGCTCTGATCGGCGCCCCGTCCGCCCCGGTGAGCCGTAGCGGGAAAAGCGAAACCTCGATCGACTCGCCTGCCGCCTGTGCGGACACCAGTTGATCGAGACCGGTGAGGTTCTCGGCGATCACCGCGTGCGCGCCGCACAGGATGCGGTGCGCTGGCAGGTCGAGATCGTCGGCCTCGGACGGGTCGATGCTGGGTGCGTCGATGCCGACGGTCCGGATCCCGGCGTCCACCAACGTTTGTGCGGCATCCGGCTCCAGATACGGGTGGGTGAGGTAGTCGACCGTTCCCCAGTGGGACGACCACCCGGTGGCGATCAACACGACGGAACCCGGGGCCAGATCGATGTCGAACAGGTCGACCCCGATCGCACCGCGTGCCGGGACGGAGCGCGCGTCCACAATCTGTGCGGGCCCGATGAAGCGTTCGAGCGGTAGCTCGTCCAGTGTCGGCAGACTGTCGTCGAGATGAGCCGGTGCGTCGACATGCGTCCCGGATTGCGACCCGAGATGAACACGCAGCACATTCACCCCATCCGTCGAGACCCGAAGGGCCGGTTCCAGCAGGACTTCCGGGTCACCGGGGAACACCGGCATGCCTGTGTGGATCGGCAGGGTCAGGTCGATCAGGCGCACACGGGGAGTGTACGAGGCGCGCTGCGCGCAAGGCGTGCGGCTCGTCCCGCCACGTCGAAAATCGTTAGCGCACCACAATATTGCCGGATAGCCTGGTGAGACCCGCGAATGAGCTCTGGGGAGGGGCGAAGCGATGTGGAACTGGGGAAAATCTGTCGCCGAACACGCGGCTGCCGCCGCATGGACGACCTGGCCGCCGGCTGAGACACCACCGACCGTCGTGGACCCTCCGACGTGGGGCCGGTCGGCCGGTGCGGTCGGTGGTGACGGACCGGGTGGGGAGAAGTGAGCAGGCCGAGGTCAGTGTGCGAGTTTGAGCCCGACGACGCCGGTGACGATCATGGCCAGGAACAGGATCTTCAGTACCGCGAGGGGCTCGTCACCGGTGGCCATGGCGTAGGCCACGGTGAGGACCGCGCCGATCCCGACCCAGACCGCGTAGGCAGTGCCGACGGGCAGCTCGCGCATTGCGAAGGCCAGGCCGGCCATGCTCGCCGCCAAGGCGGTGAAGAACACCACCGAGGGCCCGAGCCGGGTGAAGCCTTCGGTTTTGCCCAGGGCAGTGGCCCACACGGCTTCCAGCAATCCGGAGACGACGAGCAGAATCCACGACATGACAGCCCTCCTCGGGCCGTCTTGTCGCGCTCCGGGTACGGCACCCCTCGTCCGGAAGCCCTTTTCCCGGGCTCGATTTTCACCATGTCACGCCGGCTACCGGGCGGCAAGCGATGGTGCCTGACCTCACCACCTCTTCGTCACGGCAGGTCGGCGAAGCGCACGTCGTGAGCCACGGCGGTCGCGTGGAGGCCGTCGGCGCCCGGCCGGATGGCCGTCAGGCGTGCACCGAGCGGCAGCTGCTGTAGCGGCACGACGAAGGTCAGGGTTCGGCGCAGCATTGCCAGGGAGAGGGTCGGTCCGCCGACCGCGGCCTGGACCGAGACCGGAGTGACCTCGATGCCGTCGTCGGTGGGTGCGACGGTGACGAAGACTGTCGCGGGCACCGACATCCCCGCCACCGGGAATGTCCCGGTGACGCGCAGCCCGTCGGGGCTGTCGGAGATCGATTCCACTCCCGACGGTGCGAAGCTCCGCACGACGTCGTAGGGGACCACGGCTGTCGCCGTCGCCGTGGCGGCGACGAGGTTCGCTGTCCGGTTGCCGAGTATGTCGCTCAGCGGCGCGGAGACGTCGGTCAGCACGACCTCGAGGTGGTGGACGGAGATGTTCTGCCCACTCCAGTCGCCGACCCGGATGTCGATCTCGGGATAGGTGCCGTCGGCGGCCTGAGTCAGAAACGGGAAACCGTGGATATCGACATTCGGTGGGTGCGCAAGGTTGTACTCGGCCGCGACTTTGCGGCCGATCTCGTTCTGCACCAACACGACTGCGACCCGATCGCCGACGATCAGCGCGATCACCGCCACGACGATCAGTATCAGCACTGTGCGCATACGCTCACCCTCTCGGCCATCCCACCATCATGCTGTGCATCGGGGTCGGGTGGGTCGATCGAGCAGCGGCTCACCGCTACGAGCCGGGATGGATCCGACCCGCTGGTTACCTTCGGTCAGAGTGGTAATGCCTGTTGTATCGGGCCCTCGCGGCGATCGACTACAGGGACGAGAGTGACCATGCAGGTGCGAAGAACAGTCGTGACGACAGGGTTGATCCTGGCCGTGCTCGGTATGTCCACGGGCTGCGACGAGGTGGAGAAGGCGGTCAACAAGGGTGGTGACACGCGGTGTAGTGAGTACACCGCGCAAGACTCGGCCAAGAAGCACATTACGGTGACCAAGTTTCTCGAGGAGGAGCGCGGCGACGACGCGTCGATCGACCAGAACACCGTCGATCTGGCGGTCGCGGCGATCAATCTCATGTGCAGCGCCCAGGCGAATCCGGATACACCGATCCGGGAAGCGGATCTGACCGGGGTGCTGGTGCCGAAATAGGGCACGAGCCCGCCTGGGACGTGCCGCTGAGGCGCTTCACCGCGGCGCCTTCGGGTGCCGGCGAGCCGTGCATGAGCCCGCCCGATGTGTTTATCGGTTTCAGGGACCTGACTTCGTGTCCGGGTCGACCTCGTCCGCGCGCTCCCGCTCCTTGTCCAGGTCGGCTCGCGAATCCGCCGCGTCGCTGCGATGCACGTCCGCTTGCTGGGCGAGCTGCTCGGCCTGCGCGGCTTTGGCCTCGCCTTCGGCCTTTGCCGCCCGGCTCCTGGCGGCGATCTCCTCCGCCCGCGCCTCTCGCTGATCGACCTCGAATTCCTGTTCCGCCGCGCGGTCACGGATGCTCTCGGCCTCGGCCCGCTGGTGTTCACGCTGTTTGCGCATCAACAGCCAAGCGCCGGCCACGAGCACAACGACTACCACCGCGACGACAATCACGATCACACTGGTGGTGCTCATCCTTTTCTACTCCTCGCACCCCTCTGCAATCCTAACGCCGCTCGACCACCCCCGAACTGGGAAAATAGCCGCGCCGGTGCACCCGCGTGACACGGAGCAGCTCGAGCTTGCCCGCGTCGGGGGTTGCGGCGGCGGTGGTGTAGGTCACCATGCGCAGGTCGGCGCCCGGCACCACGAGCACGTCGCAGTCGAGCCGGAGTTCTCCGACTTCCGGGTGGATGATCGTCTTCTGATCGGTCACGTGCTGGGCTGTGGTCGCCGTCGCCCAGAGTTGAGCGAAGGCTGGCGAACCTTCTCGCAGGTCCTGGACGAGTCGGGCGAGGCGGGCGTCGGTGGGATAGCGGGTCAGCGCGTCTTTCAGGTCGGCCACGATCGACGCCGCGAACGCCTCGTCTCCGCGTTCGGAACGAATCGGCCGCATCGCCGCACGCGCGGCACCGCGGCCGAACAGCGCGAGCGCGAGATTTCGTTCGGGTGCCGGGATCGCGGCGGGATCGCCGTGCAGAGCGGTCCACATGCTGTTCCACCACACGAGGGACCAGTCGGCGGTGAACACGCCGATCGGGATGTCACCGAGGCGAGTGGTGAGTCGCTGAATGCCGGCGGGAACGTGGTCACTGATGATGCCGTCCTGTGGCGGTAGCTGTCCCGCACTGCGATACAGCTGATCGCGCTCGGCCCGGGAGAGCTGCAGTGACCGGGCGAGTGCCGCGACGACCTGAGGTGAGGGGTTGACGGCGCGGCCCTGCTCCAGGCGCAGCAGGTAGTCGACCGACAGCGAGGCCAGTTGGGCGAGCTCCTCGCGCCGCAGCCCCGGGGCGCGACGGGTCCCGGTGACGGTGAAGCCCGCGTCGAGCGGTGACAGACGGTCGCGCCAGCTACGCAGAAGTTCGCCGAAGCCGAGACGGGCGGAAGCCATGGGCCCATTCTCACTGCTCGGCCTACGCTGAGCCTAGGTACTGCTGGTCCTGGTGACGGTCACGGCACTGGTTCGACCGATCGTGAGCGGCGAATGTCGGTGACGCCCTGAACAGGAATCCAGTCGAGGAGTTTTCATGCGCACCATCGTGATGACCGGCGCGAGCCGCGGGATCGGACGGATCGCCGCCGAGCAGATCCTGCGACGTTCGCCGGATGTGCACCTCGTCGTTGTCGCGCGAGGGTCATCGGGGGCGGAGTTGTCGACAGCGCTCGGCGCGGACGGGCACCAGGTCTCCGCCGTCTCGGCCGATCTCGGTTCGCTCGCGAGCGTCCGAACCGCTGCGACCGAGATCCGGGATCGGCTCGACGCCGGTGATCTTCCGCCGCTGCGTGGATTCGTCGGCAACGCGGGTATTCAGTACACGAACGCGCAGACCGCAGGCCCCGACGGGTTCGAGTCGACATTCACCGTCAACGTGCTGGCCAATCACCTTTTCGTCCGGGTACTGGGGGATCGTTTCACGGCGCCCGGTCGCATCGTCATCACCGTGAGCGATACCCATTTCGGCGATTTCCGGCACAACATGGGCATGGTTCCCGGCCCGGCCTGGCAATCTCCGGATGTGCTGGCCCGCATCGGTGCCTTCCGGGAGCCGGACACCGCAGTCGCCGGCCGAACCGCGTATTCGACAAGCAAACTCGCCGCGATCTATCTGGTGCACGAGTACGCCCGTCGGCTGCCTGCCGGGATCGATGCCGTCGCGTACAACCCGGGATTCGTCCCCGGCACCGACCTCGCCCGCGACGCGGACCCCGCTTCCCGGTTCGCGATGCGCTACGTCCTGCCGATCATGACGCTGACTCCGTGGGCAACCAGTCGCAGGGCCGCGGGACGATACCTCGCGGACGTCGTGCTCGGTGACATCGCGGCACCAACCGGGTCCTACGTCGACCGCAACCAGGTGACCCGGTCGTCGGAGGAATCCTATGACCCGCAGCGCGAAGCCGAAATATGGCATGCAGGCGAACGTTTCGTCGGGGTATCGAGCTGATTCGCGCACGCGAGCATCTCGACGTATCCGTCCGTGCCGTTCACCCGGATGCGCTGCCCGTCGCGGATCAGCTCGGTGGCATGCTCCACGCCGACGACGGCGGGCAGGCCGTACTCGCGGGCGATCACCGCGCCATGCGTCATCAGGCCACCGACTTCGGTCACCAGACCCGCGATCGCGACGAACAGCGGGGTCCAGCTCGGATCGGTATAGGCGGTGACCAGGATGTCGCCCGCGTCGAGGTCGGCCTGCCCGATGTCCGACACGACGCGGGCACGACCCTCGATCGTCCCGGCGGACACCGCCATTCCGGGTAGCGCACCCGTGGGCAGGTCCGCGCGCCGATACGCCCCGGTCAAGGTCTCGCCGTCGGAGGTGAGCACCCGCGGCGGGGTGAGCGCCTGATCCGCGCGGAACGCGTCCTTGCGCTCGTCGATAAGCTCCGCAGTCGCACGGTGCGTGCGCGCCACCTCGCCGAGCTCGTCGAATGTCAGGTAGAAGATGTCCTCGGGCTCGCGGAGTACGCCGGCCGCCACGAGACGCGCGGCCTCCCCCAACAGGGCTTGCTTGTAGACGAAGTAGCGGCTGACCATCCCGTACTTCGGATACTCCCGATAACCGGCGAAGGTGCGGACCCGATCGATCATCCGTTCGGTCTGCTCGGCCTTCCGGTCTCCGTCCGGCAGGGCGCGCAAGCGTTGCAGGAGCTGTTGTTTCGTCTGCTCGGCGTCGCGCAAGCCGTCCTCGAAGCGCTGCCTGCCCGCGCCGGATCCGAAGTTCTTGATATTGCCGAGGATCGTCGGGACGAGTGTGGTGGGGCTTTCGCTCCAGCGTGGCCTGGTGATGTCGATCTCGCCGACGCAGCGCATGCCGTACTTGTCGAGGAAGTCCTCGATCGCTGCACGTGCTTGCAGACCGCCTGGGCGTTCGGCCAGCTCGGCCAAGAAGCCGCCCCGCCCGCGCCCCTCCTGCTCGACCCGCTGCAGGTAGGCGACCACGTCCGGATGAGGGCGGATTACATCGGCGACGTCCAGCAGGGCGAAGCCCATCTCCGAGGTCACGTTCCCGGGAACCGACTGGGTGAGCGCATCGGCTGCGTTCGTCTCGCCCAGCCATTCCTGCAGCTGGTCGTTGAGCCACCACGTGGCGTCCATGGCGGCCGTGATCACCTGTACACCGCGCGGGGTGAACAGGACCCGCTGCAGCTCCTGGATATCGGCCTGGATGAAGTCGAGCAGCGCCGGTCCGGACTCCGACCGGATGTCGCGTTTCAGGGCTGCGACGGAGTCCTCGCTGGTCACGATCAGCTCGGTGACGAGGTCGGGATCGGCCTCGATCGGCGCCGATGCGACACCGGCCGATACCTCGACGGAATCCTCGTCCGGGACCTGACGAACGAAGTCACCGCGATCGGTCACGGTCTGTAGCGCGTCCCCGATGAGCGGATCGGATTTGCCGAGCCCTTCGATCAGGCGTGCGCGCTTCGCCGGCGACGACAGCAGTTCGGTGACATCGACGAACAACCGCCCACCCGCGTCACGCATGGGCGCCCGGCTCGTCAACTGCCACAGCGAGATCCCCAATGGTTTCATCGCATCGGTCATCATCTGCTGATGGCCGACCGAAACGTAGACGCGGTTCTCCTCGTCGGCGGCCACCGGAATCGGGAACAGCGTGGTGATCGGCCTGCTCTGCACGACGCGGATGTCATCGCCGTCCAGGCACCATTCGATGTCCTGGGGGCTGCCGAAATGTGCTTCGATGCACCGGCCCAGCCGCGCGAGCCGGAGCACCTCGGCATCGGAGAGCACCGGCTCGTTGCGGCGCTCCAGGGCGATCTCGCGCACCCGTGTTCCGCCTGTCGGCGCCGGCTCGACGGCGAGCTTCTTGGTGGCGATCGTCCTGCTGGTGATATCGCCGTGGCGAACCCGGTAGACGTCGGCGTTCACGAGGCCGGACACGAGAGCCTCACCGAGACCGAAGCCGGCGTCGATGGAAACCACCGTCCGATCGGAGGTGACGGGGTCGGCTGTGACCAGGATGCCCGCGGCGCGCGGGAACACCATCCGCTGCACGACCACCGCCATCCGCATCGTCTTCGAGCCGAAACCGTTTCGCAGGCGGTAGGTGACGGCCCGCTCGGTGAACAGCGAGCCCCAGCACCGGCTGATGTGCTCGAGGATCGCCGCCGGTCCCACGACGTTCAGAGAGGTGTCCTGCTGGCCGGCGAAGGACGCGGCGGGCAGATCCTCGGCTGTCGCACTGGATCGGACAGCGTAGGCGCCGTCGGCACCGAGCCGCGCGTGCGCGGCGATGATCTCGGCCGCCACATCATCGGGAATGACGAGCTCTTCGATCGCACGTCGGATCTCCGCGCTCAACACGCGGATCGCTTCCCGATCCTCCGGTTCCAGGCGCGACAGCTCGTCGAGCCGATCGTCGAGCGAGGACGCGCCCGCCACTGTCCGGGCGTAGGCGTCCGTCGTCACGCAGAAGCCGTCCGGCACCTCGACACCGTCGATGCGGGACAGCTCACCGAGGTTCGCGCCCTTGCCGCCGACGATCGCGACCTGCGTCCGGTCGATCTCCCCTAAGTCGAGTACAGAGGCCATCCCGCTACTCCCCACCTGGTGATTTCGGTGTTTCGCGAGCGATTATGGACCACAGATCGGCGCCTCATGAGGGCCCCGAATCGTGTATACAGTGAAAAGGGGAAGGTCGAGATCAGGGGATTGCGGGTACCTGCTCGGCGGGCAGGGGCGGAGGCGGCGGGGTGCCGTCGCCGAAGGGTCGTCCGCCGAGTTCCTCGCGGTGATGCGGGGTCAGCCAGTTCGACAGGTCCGGTCCCGCGGGGACGATTCCGGTGGGGTTGATGTCGCGGTGCACCACGTAGTAGTGCTCCTTGATCTGCCCGAAATCGATGGTGTCGCCGAAGCCTGGGGTCTGGAACAGATCACGGGCGTAGGCCCACAGCACCGGCATCTCGCTGAGTTTGCTGCGGTTGGTCTTGAAATGACCGTGATAGACGGGGTCGAAACGGGCCAGCGTGGTGAACAGCCGCACGTCGGCCTCGGTGATGGTGTCGCCGACCAGGTAGCGCTGGGCGCTCAGCCGCTCGGTGAGCCGGTCGAGGGCGTCGAAGAGCCGGGTATAGGCGGCGTCGTAGGCGTCCTGCGCACCGGCGAAACCACAGCGGTAGACACCGTTGTTGACGTCGCGGAAGACCTCGGCGTTGATCTCGTCGATCTGGGCGCGCAGCGGTTCGGGGTACAGCTGCGGAGCGCCGGGCCGGTGGTGGGCGGCCCATTCGGTGGAGAAGTCGAGGGTGATCTGGGCGTAGTCGTTGGTGGCGACCTGCCCGGTCGGGATGTCGACCACCGCGGGCACGGTGATGCCGCGCGGATAGTCCGGGAACCGGGCCAGGTAGGCG
Source organism: Nocardia sp. NPDC057663 (assembly GCF_042799895.1). Taxonomy (NCBI): domain Bacteria; kingdom Bacillati; phylum Actinomycetota; class Actinomycetes; order Mycobacteriales; family Nocardiaceae; genus Nocardia; species Nocardia sp. NPDC057663. The sequence goes on from NZ_JBHVHX010000005.1 coordinate 125,112, forward strand.
TCGCGCAGCCGGGGAATGCCCAGCACCGGATCGACTCCGTCCGGGTCCAGATCGAAGGTCCAGCTGAGCTTGTCGTGGGTGGGCCCGCACAGGCCCAGCGACAGCACCGGTTCGAGCCCGAGCAGCCTGCGCACGATCAACGTGCGGTTGGCCCACGGGCAGGCCCTGGCCGCGACGAGCCGGTAGCGGCCGGGTTCGACAGGGTAACCGTCGCGGCCGTCGGCGGTGATCCGCGTCGTGATGTAGTTGGTGTCGCGACGGAACTCGCCGGCCTCGACATAGCTCCCCGCTTGGGCATCGCTCACCTCCTCAGTCTCGCAGATCCACCTGCCGGTGCGCCGAGCGCCGACCGATCCCCTGCATCGGGCGGGTGTGGGTGAGGGCCTGGCGCAGGCTGTCGGGACCCATTCCTCGGGACAGACCGAGAACGAGTGCGGCACAGCCGATTCCGGAAAGGGCGAGGCTGGTGGTGAAGAGGGCGGGATAGCCGGCCAGCTCACCGACGATGCCCGCTGCCATGCCCGCCACGCCTTGGACGACGACGATGGCGCAGGCGAGCAGGGTGTAGTCGCTGCCTGCGTAGTCGGGATCGGACGCGTCCATCATGAGGGCGAACACGGCGACGGTGGCCGCGCCGCCGAAGACGTGTTCGGCCAGGCTGGCAGTGACGAGGAGTTCGACACCGCCGAGGCCGAGGGCGGCGAACAGATACAGCGCGATGCTCGCGGTCTGGGTGACACCGCCGATCAACAGCGCACTGCGGCGGCCGAAGCGGTAGGCCAGCCAGCCACCGAGGGCCGCGCCTGCCAGGGCGCCCGCCGAGGAGAGGACGCCTTTGATCAAGGCGATCTGGCCGAGGTCGAGACCGGCGTCGGACAGGAACGGGCCGGTGAGCGCGGAGGCCATCGAATCGCCGAACTTGAATGCGCTGATCAGCGCGATGAAGGTGAGGATGCCGGGGCGGCGCAGCCGAACCCACCAGGCGCCCAGCAGCTGTGCCGGATGCGGGTGCGGCGGGCGGTCGGCGACCGGTTCGCGCAGCAGCCACACCGGCACCGTGGTCAGCACGATCAGTACCGCCATGGCGAGGAACAGCATTCGCCAACCGGACACGGCGAACATCCACAGCAGGGCGCCACCGCCGACGATCATGCCGACGCGGTAGGCGCCGACCTGGATGCCGTTGCCCAGCCCGCGCTGACGCGGACCCAGCAGGTTCACGGCGAGACCGTCGGTGGCCACGTCCTGCGTCGCCGAGAGCAGGTTCACCACCACGATGCCGGCGAACAGCCAGCGCAAAGAAGAGGACAGGTCCAGACAGGCCAGCACCATCGCGACCGCGGCCGCGGACAGTTGCAGCACCAGCAGCCAGGTACGTCGGGTGCTGTAGCGGTCGACGTAGGGCGCCCACAGGAACTTCAGCGCCCACGGCAGGAACAGCACACCGGAGGCGCTGATCGCCACCAGCGAAAAGCCCGATTCGCGCAGCACCACCGGCAGTGCCTGGGTGAAGAAGCCGAACGGGAGGCCCTGCGCGAAGTACAGGGCCGACAGCAGAACCAGCGTGCCTGTCGTGATCACACCCGGTCGGGTGGCGGTGCTCATGGGGACATCGTCGCAGAGCACCCGCGCCCCGCACCCTTTGTGATCCCGCTGCGCGCAACCAGTGAGCGCGCAGACCGACGGCGTCATGGTGGGGTCATGACATCCACCGAGCCGAAACGTGTGGCCGATTCCGAACTGGATGACGCCTTCCGCCCGATCTTCGACCGCATCGCCGAGGGCGCCGTCGCCCGCGAAACCGACCGGGAACTCGCCCACACCGAGATCGCCGCCCTGCGCGCTGCCCGGTTCGGCGCGCTGCGCGTTCCGGTGGAGTTCGGCGGCTACGGCGCGACGGTGCGCCAGCTGTTCCGGCTGCTCATCGACCTCGCCGCCGCCGAATCGAACCTGCCGCAAGCCCTGCGCGTGCACTTCTCCTTCGTCGAGGACCAGTTGCTCGCCGCACCGGGCCCGGTGCGGGACCAGTGGTTGCGCGCGGTGACCGAGGGCACCCTGGTGGGCAACGCCATCACCGAACCCGGTGTCGGCGCGGTCGACCGGTACCGCACCCGGCTCACCCGCGACGGTGAGCAGTGGCGGCTCGACGGCACCAAGTTCTACAGCACCGGTTCCCTGTACGCCGACCACATCCTCGTGGCCGCCGACCGGGACGGTGAGCGGGTGGGTGTGCTGGTCGGCGCCCGCGCAGAAGGCGTGCGGCAGCACGACGACTGGGACGGCTTCGGACAGCGGCTCACCGCCAGCGGCACCACCGAATTCACCGCCGTGCGGGTCACCGGGGAACAGATCCTCGGCCCCGGATACGGCGTGCCGGGCCCCACCTACGCGACCGCGTATCTGCAGCTGGTCCAGCTGGCGGTGCTCGCCGGTATCGCCCAGCGCGCCGAAAGCGATGTGCGGGACTGGGTTTCACGACGCACGCGCGGCTACACCCACTCCGCCGCCGACCTGCCCCGCCACGATCCGCTGGTGCAGCAGGTGATCGGCAAGCTGTCGGCGGCCGCGTTCTCCGCACGCGCGACCGTGCTCGCGGTGGCCGATCTCCTCGACGAGGTGCTCGCCGCAGGAGCGAAAGACGACACCGCGCTCACCACAGTCGAACTCGCCGCCGCGCAAGCTCAGCTCGCCGTGATCGACACCGTGCTGCCCGCGACGAGCCTGCTGTTCGAGGTGGGCGGCGCGTCCATCGTGTCCGAAGGCCTGCGCCTGGACCGGCACTGGCGCAATGCGCGCACCATCTCCGTGCACAATCCCGCCATCCAGAAGGCCAGGGCGGTGGGCGATCACCTGCTCAACGGCACCGAGCTGCCGTTCGGCTGGAGCGCGGGCGAACGGGTTCCGGCCGGGGAGCAGGCGCGATGACCCGCCGGATCCGGTTCAACGCCTTCGACATGAACTGTGTGGCCCATCTCCACCCTCGACCATCTCACCGACGGCCGGATCGGCTGGAACGTGGTGACCGGCTATCTGCCCTCGGCCGCCCGCAATCTCGGCGCCGACGACCAGCTCGACCACGACGATCGCTACGACCAGGCCGACGAATACCTCGAAGTGCTCTACAAGCTGTGGGAGGGCTCGTGGGAGGACGACGCCGTGGTGCGCGACACCGAGCGCGGCGTCTACGTCGATCCGGCGAAGGTGCACCACATCGGCCATCGCGGGCGGCATTTCACCGTGCCCGGCATCCACCTGTCCGAGCCGTCACCGCAGCGCACCCCGGTGATCTACCAGGCAGGCGCCTCCCCGCGCGGTGTGCGCTTCGCCGCCGAGAACGCCGAGGCCATCTTCGTGGCCGCGCCGTCGAAACGCGTGCTCACCCAGACCGTTTCGCGGATCAGGGACGCGCTCGAGGAAGCGGGCCGTGACCGCTACTCCGCCCGGATCTACGCGCTGGCCACCATCGTCACCGATGCCACCGACGAGGCCGCGCGCGCCAAACACGAGGAGTACCTGTCCTATGCGAGCGTGGAGGGCGGGCTGGTGTTCATGTCCGGCTGGATGGGTATCGACCTGTCGCGCTACGACCTCGACGATCCCATCGGCGAGGTGCACAGCAACGCCATTCGGTCGGCGGTGGCCGCCTTCCAGGAGTTCGACGACGACGGCCGCGAATGGACCGTGCGCGATATCGGCCGCTGGGCCGGTATCGGCGGCATGGGCCCGGTTTTCGTGGGGTCGGGGGAGACCGTGGCCGACCAGCTCCAGGAATGGGTGGACGAGACCGACCTGGACGGGTTCAACCTGGCCTACGCGATCACCCCCGGCACCTTCGAAGACATTGTGCGGCACGTGGTTCCGGTGCTCACCACACGCGGCGCCTACGCCACCGAGTACGAGCGGGGCACGCTGCGGCACGCGTTGTTCGGGGCGGGGGACCGGCTCCCGGCCGGTCATCGCGGGGCGAGTTATCGTGTGGGCGGCCGGAATTCGACCGTCCTGCCGGAATCGGAGTCCCGGCCGGGCACCGTCGCGGCCATCGATTCGCGCTGATCGCAACCCTGCTGCGGCGGCGCGGAATCGAGCACCATTCCGATATGACATCGCAGAATCCCGCTTCACGTTCCACGCGTTCGGCCGCGATCGTCGGCGCCGGACAGACCGGCGTCACCGCGGCGCTAGGCCTGCTCGACGCCGGCTTCGAGGTCACGCTCTACAGCGACCGCGACCAGCCGGCCCTCCGAGACGACGTCCCCGCCACCGGCACGGCCCTGGAATTCGGTGTGGCACAACAGGCCGAGCTGGCGCTGGGCCTGGACACCTACACCGCCAGGGCGCCCCGCCACACCGGGCTCAGTGTCCGGATCGCCGACCCCGACCGCACCGAACTGATCGCCTTCGACGGCGTGTTCGACGGCTACGTCGGCGTCGCGGTCGACACCAGGCTCAAGGCCGACGAGCGGCTCACAGCCTTTCGCGAGCGCGGTGGCCGCTTCGTCGTCGAGCAGGTCACCCCGCACACCCTCGACGGCATTGCCGCCCAGCATGATCTGACCCTCGTCGCGACCGGTCGAGGCGGCCTGTCCGACCTGTTCGCGATCGACACCGCACGGACGGTCTACGATGCGCCGCAGCGCTCGCTGCTCACCGTCACGGTGACGGGTCTCGGCCACGACCCGAGCGTGTTCGCCCACCGCAGTCCCGCGGGCGGCGCGCACAGCGGGTTCTCCATCTTCGCCGATCAGGGCGAGGGCTGGTGGGGTCCCTACCTGCACAAGGACGCCGGTCCGAGCTGGGCGTTCCTGGGCTGGGCCCGGCCGGGCAGCGATTGGGAGCGCCGCTTCGGCGCGGCCGATTCGGCGGCCTCGGCGCACCGCGTCGTCACCGAGCTGTACCGCGACTACATCGACTGGGATCTGCCGGAAGTCCTGGCCACCCAGGTGATCGAGGACGACCCGCCACTCGTGGCTGAAGGGCGCCGTGCGGCCGGTGGTGCGCGCCGGCGTGGGACGCACGGCGAGCGGCCACCCGGTGGCCTCGCTGGGCGACACCTCCGTCGCCTACGACCCGATCGCGGGGCAGGGCGCGCAGAGCGGCCTGGTCCAGGCGCAGCGTCTGGTGGCCGCGGCCGCGGTGCACGACGGTGCCTTCGACGAGCCCTGGATCGCCGCGCGCTACGCCGAATTCCTCGCCGCGCGCAGCGATGCCGCCGCGAACGTGACCCGGCTGTTCCTCAGCGATCCGGAGTTCGCCGACATCGGCGGGCAGTTCTTCGCCACCGCGGCGGTGGAGCCGCGGTTCGCGAGCGCGCTGGTGGGGCTGCTGCACCATCCGCAGCCGCTCCTCGGCATCGAGACCGTCGAGCAGGCGGGCGCGTACATCGAGCAGGTCACCGGTCTGCCCGCAGCCGAGGTGCTCGCCCGATTCCAGCCCGCGGGCAGGTTCGCGCGTTCGGAATACGGGGGCGCGCTCACCCGCGCCTGAGTGGTCGGCGCACCGTCGTGGTCGCGGGCCGCTCCAGTGGGGGGAGCGGCCGCGGCCTGCGGTTGTGCCGTTCAGGTGATGGTGAGGATGTTGCCTTCGACGGTGACAGTGCGTTCGGGCAGCGGCCGCCGGGCCGGGCCCTTGACGACCGATCCGTCGGCGAGGCGGAACTTGCTGCCGTGGCACGGGCACTTCACGACGTCGTCGTCGAGGTCGGTGACCGCGCAACCTTGATGGGTGCACACCGCGGAGAACACCCTGTACACGCCATCGCTGGGTTGGGTGACCACGATCCGGTGTTCGGGAAACACCGCGGCGCCGCCGATGTCGATCCCGGCGCGCGGTACCCGCACCGGTCGGCCGTCGTCCTGGGATGCCTGCCCGGTCGCGCAGCCGGTGACCGCGACCGCGCACACCGTGCACGCACCGGCCAGGGCGGTGCGCCGCGTGACCGGTGCCGTGGTGAAGGGATCGGTACTCATGCCGTCACCAGCAGTCCGGTCGCCCACATCGTCACCACACCGGCGGCGATCCCGGCGAGGGTGCGGGCACCGATCATGGTGGTACCGGGTTCGCGCACACTGGGGATGATCTGCACGATCACTTGGACAATCGCGCCGACGCCGACACCGAGCAGCAGCGCCGAGACTTCGGGATTGTTCGCACCGGCACCGATGACCGCACCCAGGATCGCCGGTGCTCCCGCGATCAGGCCCAGCCCGAGCAGGCCCGCCAGGGGCGGACGGTGCTGGGTCAGCGGTGCGACGACGGCGAGGCCCTCGGTGGTGTTCTGGATGGTGAACCCGATGACGAGAAAGGTCCCGAGGGCGAGTTCGCCGATGGCGTAAGCGGATCCGATGGCCAGGCCTTCGCCGAGGTTGTGCAGACCGATGCCGATCGCGATCATCAACGCCAACCGGGTACCGCTCGCGGTCCCTTGCTCCGCGGCGGCGTGGCGGCGACCGCGCAGCCATTGGTCGACCGCGGTCAGCGTCAAGAACGCCAGGATCGCGCCCAGGACAACCAAGGAGGCGCCACCGAACGGCCCGCCGGAGGCCTCGGCGACGTCGAACCCTTCCCGGGTGCCCTCCCACGCGAGGAAGACCAGCAGCCCGATGGTGAACCCGAGCAGCACTCGCACGGTGGCGGTGCCGACAGAGCGCAGGAACGGCAGGAACAGCATCCCCAGAACGACCGGAATGATCCCGACGTAGGTGCCCAGCAATGCCATCAACCCGAAGAACGACGCCCCGGCCTCCGGGGTTTCGACCGCGGCGGCGATGTCGTGCTCGATGACCAGTCCGGTGGAGGTGAGCATCGAGATCTTGTAGGGCTGCCCGGTCTGCCACGGGTAGTCCAGCACCAGGTGCGCCGAGGACAGCCGCCCGATCGGTTCGGTGGGGCCGGTGAAGTCGACGTAGGCGTCGTTGACGAAGATCTGCGCGACCGCGACCGGGTCGGGGCCGGTATTGCGCAGGTTCAGCTCGATCGATCCGGGCTCGAGAATCACGCGTTCGACGCCGACTTCCTCGACCGGGGGGCCGGCCCGGTCGGGCAGGCTCGCCCCGCCGAACAGGGCGATCCCGATCAGGGCCAGCACCAACAGGATCAGGGTCGCCAGGCCGAGCAGCCACGGCCGCCGCGTAGTCGTGACGTCCATCAGTCGACCACCTCGAAGAACCCCATCCACCCGAGTTCGGCGAATTCGGTTTTGTGAGCGTGGAACATGTACCTGCCCGGATGCGGGAACCGCATCTCGCAGATCCCGCGCTGGCCTTGGCCCTGCACGATCGTGTCGGTGAACTCCGAAGACTGCAGCCGGGTCCCGGTCGGGTAGTAGTCGAAGAAGTTGCCGTGGACGTGGAAGCTGTTGATCGGGTCGTACTCGAGCACGTTGACGAGGTAGATGCGGACCAGTTCGTTGCGTTTCACCCGCACCGGTTCGTGCATGTAGTGGAACGGGATCCCGTTGACCGCGTAGAGCTGATTTCCCTCACCGTCGAAGGTGGTGTTGTAGCCGTGCATCACCATCACCAGCTCGTCCGCGGGTGGGCGCGGGCTGGGTGGGTCGACGATGAACGTGCCGTACATGCCGCGGGCGATGTGCTCGGCCAGCGGTCCTACGTGGCAGTGGAACAGGTGCAGCCCGAACGGGGTCGCGTCGAACTCGTAGGTCGTGGACTGTCCCGGGTGGATGATCCCGGCGCCGAGTCCGGCGATGCCGTCCATCTCGGCAGGGTGGATGCCGTGGAAGTGCAGCGTATGCGGATGCTCGGAACCGTTGCGGAAATGCACCCGCAACAGGTCCCCCGCACGGCATCGCAGGGTCGGGCCGGGGATGCGCGCATTGAGCGTCCATGCGGGGAAGGTGACACCGGGAGCGACTTCGATGTCTTCGTCGCCGGCGAAGACCTCCCACTCACGCAAGGTCCGGCCATCGGGCAACCGCGTGGTGGTGCCGTAGTCGAAGTCGCGGAGTACCTGGGTGGGGTTGAACCCGTTGGCATCGTGATCGACGGTCTGCCCGATGCGGAAGGTGGGACCGTCGGCTCCGCCGCCGTGGGCGCCACTGTGGCCAGTGGGGGCTGGTGCTTGGGCTTCGGCCGGGGACGCGTCGAGCAGACTGCGGCCCGCCAGCGCCAATCCGGCGGTGCCGGCCAGTGCACCGCCCAAGAGAACACGGCGGCTCGGATCATTCATAGTCCCAATAGTTTGGCACACCGAAAAATATGATTCAATGGGCCGAAGTCCTCTTGACCGGCGGGAAGACAGCTGAATCGCGACCTGGCAGCCCCGGTCTGTCCTGTGCGTGACGGACGGCGAGCGGCTTTCGCTGCCGCTCGCCGTCCACGTCGCTCGATCGTGCTACTCGAGTTCGCCGATGTTCCCGATGACGCGGTTCAACTGGGCGCGGCCGTCGGACAGGTTGTAGGTGACGCAGGCAATGGCGAGTTCACCCGCTGCGATCTTCTCCGCGATGGCGCTCGACCGTTGGGTGAGCAGCAGCGCTGTCTCCTCCACGTGCCGGGCCTCGAGTTCGTCGACAGTGGTGAGTCCCTCACGGCGGCCGAGCAGAATCGAGGGGGTGACCCGCTCCACGACGCTGCGGATGAACCCACCGGGAACGGCGCCGGAATCCAGGGCATCGATCGTCGCGCGGACCGCGCCGCAGCTGTCGTGGCCGAGGACCACGATCAGCGGCACACCCAGCACCTGGACGCCGTACTCGATCGATCCGAGCACGGAACCGTCGACGACGTGACCGGCGGTGCGGACGACGAACATGTCGCCGAGGCCGCGGTCGAAGATGATCTCGGCGGCGACCCGGGAGTCGCCACAGCCGAACAGGATCGCCGACGGATGCTGCCCAGCGGTCAGTTCGGCACGGTCGGCTGCGCCCTGGTTGGGATGCTGCAGTGTGCCTTCGACAAAGCGATCGTTTCCGTCGCGGAGTGTCTTCCAGGCGGTAACGGGACTGGTATGCGGCATATGTCCAGTTTTACATGGTCCCGCCGCGCCCTCGGTTCGGCACCTCGGTGGTGTCGCTGTGCCGAACTTCCGGTGCCAGGGGGCCACATCGAACATCGAAGCGGTCGCGCACGGTGTCCAGGGTGTGCCGCAGGTGTTCGCGTTCGCGGCGGTGCATGAGCGCGAACCTCGTCATGGCCGCCATGCGGCGTGGCAGGGGATACCAGCGATCGAAGTCGAGTCCGAAATTGCGAAACACCGCGCTCGGAACGTTGTCGTAGATGAGGCCTGCGTTGTACAGGGTGAGTGCGAACAGCGCGTACGGGGGAACGGTTTTGGACTTGCTCAGCAGTTCCGGCACATCGAGTTCGTAGAGTGGGATGTCGCTGATCCGGTCCAAGAACATCAGGTGCGTCAGGAAGTAGCCGATCATCGAGGTCATGTACAAGGTGGCAGATCGGGGCTGTATCGACAGGACCGCTCCGTCGCTGGAGACGTAGGGCTCGTAGGGGTGATCCTGCCGCAGGACGTAACCGGTGCAGTTCACTATCCAGCTGCCCGGCGGGATGGTCGTGGTCGCACCGCTGCGAAAGACCAGTCGTGTCTCCTCGTGGTCGTCGACGGCATCCACGAGGTAGTCCATGACTACCTGACGCAATCCCGCGGAGATCGTCGAATTCTCCGATTCCGACAGAATTCCCAGCAGGAAGCTGCCGGTCTCCGGGGTAACCCAGGTGCCGTATGTCCTTCGATGCCAGTCCCACACGGCGGCCTCGTTGGTCCCGTCGAAACGGCGGGTGGTTTCCCTGAGGACACTGCTGGAAAGATCACCGGCCCACCACCTTCGGGCACCGGAAGGGAAGAGCCGCTCACGGCTGTGGAAGAACGTCCCCAATCCGGCTACGAGATTCACCTCGCGACCGGGGTACTCCGTGATGAGTTCGAGCGCGGTGTCCATGGCAGTCTTGCCGCCACCGATAATCCATACCGGGGCATCACTGCTTCGCATGTCGTCGCCGTGCAGATCGCAGAAGTCGGGAGACACCGACCGCACCCGCGTGCTGGAGACATCGAACGGTTCGTTCGGGGTGATGCGGAACCCGTAGGCCTTGATCAGCCGCTTCGCCTCGACCACTACGGTCGAGCCGTCCGCGGACTCACAGGTGACCCGAACGATGCCCGCGGTCTCGTCGTGCGCGACCATGGTCCACCCGAAGAGTTCGTCGACCTGGACCCGCTGCTTGATCAGGTCGAGGCAGTGCTCGAAATGATCGAGTACCTCAGGTTTCGTCGCCAGGTACGAACGATCCCGACCGAGGGTCCATGCGATGTTTCCCGCGGTGAACATGGCGTGCGGCTGGTGCAATCGCACGTAGGGATAGGTGTCGGTCCACATCCCCCCGACCTGTTTTCTGCTGTCGACCAGGACGACCTTGTGATCGCGTGCGAGGTACTGGCCGGCGACCCACAATGCGTTCATCCCGGCGATGCCCGCGCCCACAATGCACACATCGCACGTCTTTGTCACGATGCCCGGGGTCGTATCCGCAGATTGTTGTATTCGGGACATGCGCGGCCCTTTCATCGCGGTGACGGTTTGCTCGGCAAGCACGTCGTCGCCCACCAAGGTTCGGCAGGTGATCTCCTTTGCCCGGCGACATGCGGGCTACACCGTGAGGTGAGACCTGGATCACATGATTGATCGTACTGTGCGGGCGGGTGGACCACCCGGCGAGTTGCGAGACTGTTGATATCGAAACTGATCGTTTCGTATTCAGCCTCTGTGACTACACCGCAACAACGACGCGCACGCTCCGGCCGCCATCGACACTGACATCCGGTCCGACCGGGACCGGCTCAGCCACGTCGACCTGACCACCGTCCTCGGGTAGCCGCCCGGCGATCGTTCCATTGTTCCAAGACCAGCGGAAGTTGCCCGGCCTACCGTCGGACTATGACAGCAACACACTCCGGCACAGGACGATCGGTCGACGACCAACTCCTCGCCGTGCTCGACGAATGGCAGGCGGCCATCGTCGCCGATGACGCGGACCGCATCGGCTCGTTCATGACCGACGAGTGGGTGATGGTGTCCGAGAACGGCGTCACCACCGCGGCACAGTTCCTGGCATTCGTCCGATCGGGTGACCTCACGCACTCGGCCATGGAGCGAGTCGGCGATGCGAGAATCCGCTACTACGGCCGGATTGCGCTCCTGACGACCCGCGTCGTCAACACCGCCCACTACCGGGGTACGCGGTTCGACGCCGACGAATGGACCACGGACGCTTTCCTCCACGGCGACGGCGGATGGCGGTGCCTGCTGACCCAGATCACCACAACGAAGGCCCCTGTCGACAGTCCCGTTTGATCAGGTATGCGGCCCTTCCAGGCGCGCACGCTCACCGGAAATCTGGTCTGTCACCCCTGGAGGATGCGGGTTTCCGGGCCGCGAATTCGCTTGCGACGCATAGGACACGCGAGTGTAGCTGCGTGTTTTCCGGACTGCGTGGTGCGGTGAGCGCTATCGTGCACGGGTGCGGGCGAGGTTCTGACGGGAGTGGGTGCGGTGAAGCAGCTGACCAGGTCTGGCGATACGGCGCTGGTGGCACCGCCGACATTCGGCAGCTTCTTGCGGTGGTTGCGCGATGATCGCCGAATGTCGCGCGAGCGACTGGCGATGTCGGCGGGAGTCAGCGCCAGCTACATCACGCACTTGGAGTGGGGCGACCGGGATCATCCCGCGCGTGCGGTCGTGGAGGCATTGGCGGAATGCCTGGATCGTGCCCGGACGCTGCGGGTGACCGAGCGCAGGCATCTGTTCGACCTCGCGGGGCTGCCGATTATGACGACTCCCACAATGAGCCAGCTGCGCGCCGGCATCGGCGACGATGCGCTCCGCAGTCTCGACACGCACCGTGGCGGTGTGGCGGGATACTTCGACTCCCGCGGCAATATCCTGGCGCTCAACACGGCCGCTCGCACGATGCTGCCGGGACTGCGCGAGGGCGGCAACGGGCTGCACTGGTTGTTCGGCGACCAGCTGGCTCGGCGGGTGGTCGTGAACTGGGACGACGTCGCGCGAGCAGCGGTGAGCGGACTGCGCGGGCGAATCGGCGCCTACGGTCAGGCCGGATGGCCGGAGCGGCTGCTCGGCGAGCTCGGGATGTACCCGGAGTTCCGTGCGATGTGGAGCGAAGGCGAAGTGACGTTTTCGACGGGGTTGTCGCCGATGCGACTCCGCGACCCGATCACTGCGCGACCGGTCGACATCACTGTGCAGGTGTTCGACGTCGACAGGGTGGACCACCCGGGTTGGGTGCGAATCTTCCTCGGCACGCCATGCGACCTCCCCGCTACTGTGCCCAATGGTTGCACCGAATGGAGTAATTGCCGGTGACCTTCGATTGATACGCAGCGCCGCAACGGGTTCGGCAGCGAAATGTGTGCACCGGTGGATCGTTGGTCGAGTCACAGGGGAACAAAATGAATTCCACGCGCGGGCTCGATCCAGAGGACAGCGACACGGCACCTGCGTCCGGGCGCCGGGGTTTCCACCTCGGCGGGGCGATCGGCGCGCTGGTGCTGGTGTGGCTGTCGCTGACGCCGTCACTGCTGCCGAGGGGACCGCTGTTCCAGGGAGTCGTCACCGGCGCGGCGGCGGCCATGGGATACGGTCTCGGCCTCGCGGTCGCTGCGCTGCTCCGGTGGATGCTGGAACGACAGCCTGGGCCGACGCCCACGGTGGTCCGGTGGGGATGGGGAATCGTCGCCGCACTCGGCACGGTCGCCGTCCTGGCCTGGTACGCCGAGTGGCAAAGCGATCTGCGTTCGCTCATGGGGGTGAGCGGCCTTGCCTGGCACGCCTACCCGATCATCGTCGCGATCAGCGCCGTTGTGTTCGCCGTGTTGCTCGGGGTGTCGCGATTGTGCTGGGCGCTGTCGCGCTGGGTCGGTGGGCTACTGGGGCGTGTGCTGCCCACGCGCGTCGCCGCTGTGCTGGGCGGTGTGGTGGTGGCCGTGGTGGCTGTCGCCGCGGTCAACGGGGTGGTGGCCGACGTCGCGATGTCGATGCTCAACGAGACGTTCAAGGCTGTCAATCAAGAAGATTCGCCGGATACCGAAGAACCCGTCGTTCCGGAACGCTCCGGCGGTCCCGGATCGCTGGTGAGCTGGGATTCGCTCGGCAGGCAGGGGCGGATCTTCGTCGCCAACGGCCCGACCCCGCGCGACCTGACGGTCTTCAGCGGCAAACCCGCACGGGAACCGATCCGCGTCTACACCGGGCTCGACTCCGCGGAGAACATCATGGCCGAAGCGGATCTCGCGGTTGCCGAGCTGCGGCGTACCGGCGGATTCGACCGAGCCGTGCTCGGTGTGGCGACCACGACCGGTACCGGCTGGATCAACGAGTCGACCGCGTCGGCGTTGGAGTATCTGGCCAACGGCGACAGCGCACTGGTGAGCATGCAGTACTCCTACCTGCCGAGTTGGCTGTCGTTCGTCGTCGACCAGGAACGTGCCCGGCAGGCCGGGCAGGCACTGTTCGAGGCGGTCCACGCCGAATGGGACACGCTGCCGGAGGATCGACGGCCGAAGCTGGTTGTCTTCGGCGAGAGCCTCGGTTCCTTCGGTGGCGAGGCCGCGTTCGCCGGGATCCAGGACATGGCGGCCCGCACCGACGGTGTCCTGTTCGTCGGCCCCACCGCGACCAACCCCGTGTGGCGCGACGCCACCGCGCGACGCGACCCGGGCTCGCCGCAATGGCTTCCGATCTACCGCGACGGACAGACTGTGCGATTCGTCGCCGACGCATCGGATCTCGCCCGCCCCGACACCGAGTGGGGATCGCCCAAAGTGGTCTATCTCCAGCACGCGTCCGACCCGATCACCTGGTGGACACCGCAACTGCTGTTCCAGAAGCCCGACTGGCTCAGCGAGGAACGTGGTCACGACGTCCTGCCGAGTACGCGCTGGATCCCGGTGGTGACGTTCCTGCAAGTGTCGGCCGACATGGCCGTCTCGACCGATGTGCCCGACGGACACGGCCACACCTTCCACGCCGACATCGCCGACGCCTGGGCGGCGATCTTGTCGCCTGCCGGATGGACCGCGGCCGACACCGAGCGCTTGCGAGCGATCCTGCGTGGCACCGAATGAACGCCACACCGATTCGGGGACTACAGGAAACTCGGTCTGCTGATGCCGGCGTGGTTTCTGGCCGTCACTGCAATCGCGGCACCGTTGATCTGGAACGATCTCCGACGTGGGCGAAATGGGGGCGGTGAAATCCCACTTGCCGGCGGAGTTGTACGTCAGAATGTCGCCATGCGGACATTTGCCAGGATGTTGCACGCTGTCATCGCTGGAGTTCTGGTCGTCGCGGCTGGCCACGGTGTCGCGGCCGCTGTGCCCGTGGGAAGTGCCGACCATGGGCAGCTGCTGCCCTGGCCTGTGCACGGCCCGGACGGAGTGCAGGCGACAGGGGCGGCGCTGGCGGATGGCATCACCGGAACGGTGGTGTGGTCACGGGAGGCGCACACCCCGGTCCCGATCGCCAGCATCACGAAGGTGATGACGGCGCTGGTCGTGATCGTCGCCGGTGACCTCGAGCGGCCGGTGACCGTGCCGCAGGAAGTCATGGGCTACTGCGGCAGGCACGACGGAAGCACCGCGGGGCTGGCCCCCGGCGAGGTGCTCACCGCCCGGCAGCTCCTGTATGCGCTGCTGCTGCCTTCCGGCTGCGACGCCGCCTATGCGCTTGCCGAGGCCTACGGGCCCGGCCAGGACGGTTTCATCGCGAGTATGAACGACACCGCGCGTGGCATGGGCCTGGCGGGAACACATTTCACCGACCCCAGCGGGTTGCCGAACCCGACCGACCACTCCACCTATTCCACACCGGTGGATCTCGTGGCGCTGGGCGTGCGCGCGATGAGTCTGCCGGTGTTCCGCGACATCGTCGGTTCGCGGACCTTTCACGTTCCCGCCGGTCCGGGTAACCGCGAACACCACTGGAATTCGACGAACCGGCTGCTGCTCGAGTATCCCGGCACCCTCGGCATCAAAACCGGAAACACCGACGCCGCGGGACACTGCCTGCTGTTCGAGACGGTCCGGGCGGGAATTCCGCTGATCGGTGTGGTGCTGCACAGCTCACCCCACAGCAGCGCCACGGCGAAAGAAGACGCCGAGCGAATGCTGAACTGGGCCTACGACCCGATCCTGAACGTGCTGCAACCCGCACGCTGAGTGCCGCGTCCGCCCGGATGACCTGGGCCGGGATCCAGCGCATCAGGTTTCGTCCGGTGGGCGGCACGAGGGATCGTGCGCTGTGAACAGGCGGGTCAGGGCCGTTTCCATGGCGCGTTTGCCGGTCGGGCTCAAGGCGGCGAGGAACTCCTCCTGGACCTGTTCCAGGTCGGCGAAAGCCTCGGTCAGTGTCCGTAGGCCCTTCGGGGTCGGTACCACGACGTGTGTGCGACGGTCGTCGCCACGCTCGCGGGACGCCATGCCGGTCCGCTCCAAGCGGTCGATCACGGCGACCATGGTCGTGCGGTCGAGACCGGTTACCCGGGACAGATCCTGTTGGGAGAACACGCCCGTACTGGCGTAGGACAGCACGCGGAAGTCCTTGCCGCGCAGGCCGTAGCGGTCCAGCGACTGCTCCACGGCGTCGCGGGCCGCATCGCCGACCCGGAACAGCATGAAGATCGGCGCCTGGGTGATCTGTTCCACTGCAGTCGTCTCTCGCATCAGCTCATCTTAGTCACGTACGCTGATCGTCAGCACTACTGATGATTGGAGCCCCACATGCCCGACGGCAGAGTCGTCAAGGTCGCCCTCGTGGTCCTTGGCCTGATTACCATGACGCCGGTGCTGGCACTGGTTACGCCGGCCGCCCTGGAGTACTACGGACTGACTCACCTGGCCCCGATGGAGGAGGCCCTGCTGCGGCACCGCGGCGTGATGCAACTGGTACTGGGCGCCGCGCTGGTCTGGGCGGCGTTCGTCCCCGCGGTTCAGGTGCCGGTGGCGCTGGCCGCGATCACCACCAAGACGACGAATCTGGTGCTGACGCTGTCGGATTCGACCACCCGGCCGGATGCCCCGATGTTCAGCACGGTGTTCGACTCGCTGGCCGTGCTGTTGCTGATCGGCCTGATCGTGCTGCGGCTGCGCCCGGCTGCGCGCCGAGCGGCGATCTGACGGATCGAGCCGGCTTCGGTCGAGTTCACCGCCGCGGACGCCTCGTGCGCTCAGCGTCCCGCGGCGGTGAGCCGGTGGTCCGCTTCGAGCAGCATCCACCCGCTCAACTGCACCGAGAGATCGCGGCTCAGGTTCGCCGACGACGCGGCGGACGAGTCCACGAGCTGGAGAAGGGTGCCCGGAAACTCCCGGACCGTGACAGCGCGGGTCCAGTCGGTACCGAACAGCGGTAGCCCGTCCACCTCGGCGCGGTGTTCCCAGGCCGCCCGCGCGGAAGCGTGCACGATGTCCGCGGCGGTGGTGTCGCCCAGGGACAGTGCGGCTTCGGCGAGATACCGCGCCAGGATACCCATGAACAGCCCGGAATCGTTCCCGGCGGCCGAGGTGATCACCCCGGCGTCGGTGAGCCCGTCCCCGACCGCGGCGACGAGCGTGGTCACCCGGTGGCGGTGGCCCGCTTCCCCTGTGCGCAGCGCCAGTTCGGTTTCCAGGCCGATAGTCACGCCCTGGCAGTAGGTGTGGACGGTCCGGTTCACGCTGCCGCCGGGCTCGTGGACACCGTCGAGGATCAAGCCGCTGTGCGTGTCGCGCAGTCGGGTATGGAGAAAGTCGGCAAGGTGCCCGGCGCGGGAAACCTCGCCCAGGCGAGCCCAGGCGATGCCGGTCGGACCGATCGCGGGGGTGTTGTAGTAGTCGTCGCCGGACCGCCATGGCACCGCGCCGACGGCCGGGTTCCAGCCGTCGATCAACTCCGCTCGCAGGTCGTCGACGGCATCGCCGAACCGGATATCGAGCAGCCGGTCGGCGCGGTCGAGCGCCAGCACCAGCCACGCCATATCGTCGTAATACCGGTTGGTCCAGCCGGTGATATTGCGGGTTCGGATACCCCGTGCGAGTGCGACGACCCGGTCGACGCGTTCGGGAGTGCGGGCGCGGCACGCGGCATCCACCGCACAGTCGAGCAGCTGAGCTTGCCACCAGTAACACCATCGTGCGAACGACTGTTCGGTCACCGACGCCGGCCAGACGAGCGCGCCCAGCTTTCGCTGTGGCAGACCCCAGAGCGGGCGTACGTGCCGCTCCACGATCGCCTGTTCCGCCAGCTCCGCCCGCTTCGCGGACTCCGCGGGGGCGGTGGATATGTTCCGGGTGATCGTGCCCGCCTGCCCCGGCTGCTCCAGTGCAGAGAGCCCGATCGCGGCTCCGGCCGCGAACAGCACACTGCGTCGGCTGATCCCGTCGTGCCGGCCATCCATCCGTTGGGGCTCCTTTTGCTGGGCAACGACGTCGGAGCCGAGAACCGTACCGCCAGAGTCCGGTGCCGGAATGGCCAACACTTGAACTGTTCAGGTTTGCCGCGAAAACGTTGTCGGAACCTACTCGGTGAATTCGACCTTGGTTCCGTCGATCCAGCCCGGCAGACTGTCCGCGACGAAGTCGGATAGGTCGCGACCCTGGTCGATCGTCGATTCGACCTCGGCGAGGTAGGTGGCCATCGCCCGCTTGGCCGACGGTGTGGAAGCCGTGGTCAGGAACTGGGCGCGTTCGATGTGCAGGCCCTTCTCCAGAGACGTCGAACCACCGTGGTAGACAGCATGTTTGATGCCGCGGACGGCAGCAGGGGAGCGCCTGGCCAGCCGGGCGGCGGTCGACTGTGCCTCGGCCAGCAGATCGTCGGGAGCTACCACCCGGTGCACCAGTCCGATCTCCAATGCCCGCCTCGGGTTGATCGGAGCACCTTCGAGACACAGCTCCAGGGCGCGAGCCGCGCCCAGAACCCGGGTCAGCATTTGGGTTCCGCCGCCACCGGGAATGGTGCCCACCAAGATCTCGGGTTGGCCGATTTCGAACGGACCATCGGCCATCAGGCGCAGGTCGCACGCCAGCGACAACTCGCAACCCCCACCGAGCGCGCGCCCGTTGAGCGCGGCGACGAACACAGTGCTGGACTCGCGCATCAAGCGGCAGACCTCATGGTAGCGCCGCAGATTCGTGACACCACCCGCGCCGGCTCGAGCCAAACCTGCCTGCCCACCGGGGACATGGTCGGCCAGGGCGCTCATCCGCAGGGCGGCGCCCGCCGTGCGCGGGTTCAGTGTCACCGATGTGGCCTCGACGCCGTCCAATATCTCCGACACCGAGTAGTGGCTGACGAAGACACCGTCGACGGCGCTGGTGAGCACAACCGCACGGACGTCGTCGTCACTGTCGATGACTCGAAGTAGCTCGAGCAATTCGCCCATCACGGCATCGGTGAGGAAGTTGTAGGGCGGGTTGTCCAACCAGATCGTTTGGACTGAACCGTGCCGGTCGGTGCGGAGAAACTCCATGCGAGTGCCTTTCGACGGTGGGGTGTCGTTCCAGTTCGGCCATGGGGCAGCGAGGTGGCGCAGGCGGTCATGCACAGATCGATGCGATGCGTATAAGACAGGATCGTAGTGTCGGGTGGGCGCATCATGGAGGACATGGACGACGCGGACCAGCAAGCGCGCCGGGCGGCGGCGCAGGCTGTCATCGGCAAGCACGGTCGGCTGATTCGCAGTGCGCGGGACGGCAAGCTGCTCAGTGCGGGAATGTTGCCGCTGTTCCGGCTCCGGGTTCCCCGTGGCTACGGTGTCCTCACCACGACGGGCCGCAAGACCGGTTTGCCGCGGCCGAAGTGTGTGCGGGTGCTGCGCGACGGCGATCGCGCGTACCTCGTGCAGTTGATGCCACCGCAGATCACGGTCGAGCAGCCGGGCGCCGTCAACGCATGGTTGCGCAATGTTCGGGCCGATCCCCGGGTCACCGTGGAACTGTGCGACGGTACCCATAGCGGGACGGCCAGGGAGATTACCGATCCCGCGGAACTCGACACCGCCCGCGCCCTGCTGTGCGACACCATCGTCCCCCTCGACTTCGGCGAATGCGCCATCCACCTGCGTGGGCTGCCGTCCCGGGCGAAGATCCGCGACCTGCACGCCTACTGGTTCCGCACCGGGAGGGCCGTCGCCATAGACCTGAACGTTTGAGCTCGGTGGTTGTGCAACGGACTCTCGACGGCGGGCCATCGAGGAACGGCCGTCGTGGGGCTAGGGCGCGACCCTCGTCGACATCACGCCGCGGGCGGCATGAGCACGCTGTCGATCATGTACACGGTGGCGTTCGCGGTGCGCACACCGCCGCAGACCACGTTCGCGTCGCCGACCTTCAGCGCGTCACCGGACCCGGTGACCGTGACATCGGCGCCCTGCACGGTCGTGTGGGTGCCGGCAATGCTCTGTGGCGGGATCTGGCCGGGGACCACGTGGTAGGTGAGGATCTCGGTGAGGGTGGCCGAGTCGGTCTTCAACGTCTCGATGGTGGCCGGGTCGATCTTCGCGAAGGCGGAGTCGACGGGTGTGAATACGGTGAACTGGCCGCCGTTGAGGGTGCCGACCAGGTTGACCTCGGGATTGAGCTCGCCCGAGACCGCCGACACGAGAGTGGTGAGCATCGGGTTGTTGGACGCGGCGGTGGCCACCGGGTCCTGGGCCATCCCGCTGATCGAGCCGGGACCGCTCGGAACCTGGGCGGCGTATTCGGCGCACCCCGGCCCGACGAGACCGGATGCGGCGTCCGCACCGGTGGTACTCGGCGCCGAGGTCATCGGTGCGAGGGACGTCGGCGCTGTCGTGTTCGAGCCGTCGTCGGCACAGGCCGAGACGCCCAGCGTCGAGCCGAGGAGCATGACCGTCACGAGCGTACTGCGCAGGTATCGCATGGTCTTTCCGTTCCGTCGGGTGCGGCACGGTGCCGCACTGGTGTGGATGCCACGGAGTCGGGCTGGCTGGGCCGCTCGGATGGCTACCTCTTTCCGCTCGAAGAAATGCCAGGCCGGCCTCACCGACCTGCACAATCGATGATCGGCACGGGATACGTTGCCGGATCGATGTTCTCGCGCCACGGGCGGTGAATTCGCGCGCCGGCCAGGTGCGCCAGCTCGGGCAGCCACCGCCGCACGTAGGTGCCGTCGGGGTCGTAGCGGTCGGCCTGGCGCAGGGGATTGAGGACCCGGTTGGGGCGGGTGTCGGTGCCGGTGCCCGCGACCCACTGCCAGTTGAGCTGGTTGTTCGCGAGATCGGCGTCGACGAGCCAGTGCAGGAAGTGTGCCGCGCCGATCCGCCAGTCCTGGCGCAGCGACTTGGCGAGGAAGCTCGCGGTGATCAAGCGCGCTCGCCCCGGCATCCAGCCTTCGGCGCGTAGTTGCCGCATGCCCGCGTCGACGATGGGATAGCCGGTGCGCCCGTCCTGCCATGCGGCGACGGCCTTGTCGTCTGGCGGGCCCGCTGTGGTGCGCCGCCGGTAGTCCGACCAGGCGGCATCGGGGCGGGCGGCGAGCACCTGGTGGTGGAAGTCTCGCCAGGCAAGTTGCCGGGCGAAGGCGAGCCCGCCGTCGGTCGTGGTGTCGACGCGGCGCACCACTTCGGTGGGGGACAGGCATCCGAAGTGGAGGTGCGCCGACAATCGGGAGGTCGCGTCGGCGGCGAGATCGTCGTTGTCGCGGGCGTAGCCGTCGATCGGGCCGTCGAGCCAATCACGGAGTAGTGCACGGCCGGTCGTTTCCCCGCCAACCGTCAACCGTGGCGACGGCTCCCCGGCGCTGAGATCCTTCGCGCCGGGCAGTGCGTCGCTGCGGATCGGTGGTACGGACAGCGATCGGGGTGCCGCGAGCGGGCTGCGGCGGTGAGCCTCGCTCCAGCGCCGGAAATATGGGGTGAACACGGCGAAGTGATCCCGCCCAGTCGACGGCACGAGCTCAGCGGAAGTGGTTGTCACGGAGCCGGAGTGGCAGTTCACCGCGTCGTTCAGCCTGCCGCGCAGCGACTGCTCGCGGGCTCTGCTGTAGCGGCTCACGTCCTCGGCCAGGTGCACACTCGCGGCGCCTGTCTCCTCGACGACGCGCTCCACCTCGTCGACCACCGCACCGCGTCGCACGACGAGCACACCGCTTCGCGCGCGCAGTTCTCCGTCGAGCTCGGCCAGTGCCGCCGCGAGGAAGTGTGCGCGATTCGGCGGGCAGCGGCCGGGTACCAGCGCCTCGTCGACGACGAACAGTGGTACCACCTGGTCGGCTGCCCGGGCCGCTGCGGTGAGTACCGGGTTGTCGTGCACCCGCAGGTCACGGGTGAACAGCGCGATAGCGATGCTCATCGCGCGCAGAGGAGCCGCGCATCAGCCCGGCCGCCGGTCGTGGGGGAGATGAGATACACGCACGGATCCTGGCCCGCTGCCCGGATCGCGTCGTCGACCTGCTGCCAGGTGGTGTCGTCCAGCGCTGGGGTACGGGAGAGGACGAAACCGGAGAGCCGGCTCGGGGAGGTGACCAATGCCCACGAGTAGTCCGGGCCGAGCGCGGTGACGAGGTAGTTGGTGGGTCCCTCGCGCTCGTCCTGACCGGGAACGCTGGGGAAGCTCACGTGCAGTTGTGCGTTCGTGACCGGGTCGTTCACCGTGGCGGTGCCGCGGATCTCGTCGACACCGCCGGTCCAGGTGTGGCAGCGGTTGTAGACGCCGATATCGCCTTGCGGGTCGAGGGTGTAGGTGGCGGTGGTGTCGCGTGCGCAGTTGAGGTTGAACACCTGCGGTATCGCCGCGAGCTGTTGCCATCGGCCGAGATAACGCTCGAGATCGAGCCGCGGTACGGGCGCGGGCGGTGCGGCGGCCGCGACGCCGGCCCCGGTGAGGCTCGCGGTCGCGGCGAGCAGCAGGGCAGCGGTCCATGGGTTACGTCGAGTGCGCACGGGAAGCTCCTCGAGATCGGTGGTATGGCCAGAATATCAGAAAACGATGCATAATTGATTCATGAGTCGGCCGGTTCGGTGGGATGCCACGATGCCGGACCGGCCTACCGGCCGGGCCACGCCGACGCGCGCGGACCCGGCCGTGGCGCGCGGGCCGGGGCGTTCGGGGCAGAATGAAGCGATGCCCGCCGGTTCCGCTCCTGCCTCCGCCGTGGCCGGTTACACGGTGCGCGCGGTGGCCGAACGCCTCGGCATCCCGACCGCCACCCTCCGGAGCTGGAACCGCCGCTACGGGATCGGACCTGCGCAAGATCGTCCGGGTCGTCATCGGCTCTACTCCGATGCCGACATCGCCGTACTCGAAGACATGCTCGAACTGATCGGCGGCGGCGCCAGTCCGGCGGGCGCCGCGGCGGCAGCGCGTGGGCCCGCGCCGGCGCTCGGCGACCGCGCGGCTCTGCTCGACGCGGCATTCGCGTTGGACACCACCACCGCCTGCGCTCATCTGGATGCGCACGTGCGGGCCTACGGTGTCGTGCAGACGTGGGATTCGTTGTGCCGTCCCGCCTTTGCCGATATCGTCGCGCGCCAGGGTGCGGGAGAGGCATGTATCGACGTCGAGCATCTCCTGTCGTGGTCGATCGCGGCGGTTATGCAGCGGGTGACACCCGCGCCGGGTGGTGCGCCGGTGCTGCTGGCGTGCACCAGCGGCGAAACGCATTCGCTGCCACTGGACGTTGTGCGTGCCGCGCTGGCGCAAGCTGGGGTCGGTGCACGCATGCTGGGCGCCGACGTTCCTACCGACGCGTTGTCCGGCGCGCTGACCCGGCACGCAAGCGCGCCCACGGTGCTGCTGTGGTCCCAGCGCGAATCGACCGCACTGACCTCGGCGGTGCTGGCCTGCGCAGCGGCCGGGGCGCGGGTGCTCGTCGGCGGGCCGGGCTGGGATGTCGTGGTGCTGCCCGACCAGGTCGAGCGGATCGGTTGCCTGGCCGACGCGGTGGAAGCCCTCAGCTGACCCCGGAATAGCGGCATGCTGCTGCGTGGATCCGTAAAATGATGCGAAATCGATGCAATAAGGGGTGCGTCGACATGGGTAGATCCTGGTGCCATCGAGGAATAGCGGGGTTCAGGTTGGTGAGTAAGCGTGGCGTCCAGCTCTGATCCGCGCCACGGTCAGGCCCGGTATGGAACTCGAACGGGTGCGTGCCGGACAGCGGCCCAGCGCGCTGTCAGGATGTCCGGCAGTGGGATTCAGCCTGCTGGGGTGGGTGTCGTGGTCCGGCCGAGAAGGTGTCGCAGGGTCTCCTCCAGTTCCTCGGTCCGGAAGGTGTGTCCGGCGTCGGCCAGTCGTGACGGAATCACCCGCTGATTCGCCTCGGCGAGTTCGCGCGCACCCTGCTTGCCGAGCAGGAGTGCCGGTCCGAAACCGGGGACAGGTAGCAACGCGGGTCGGTGCAGCACCCGAGCCAGCACGCGGGTGTACTCGGTATTTCGAACTGCTTGTGGTGCAACAGCATTGACCGGGCCGGTCAGGGTGCTATCCCAGAGTGCGCGGTGATAGACGTCGACGAGATCGTCGATGCCGATCCAGGACAACCACTGGCTGCCGTCGCCGATCCGCCCGCCGAGTCCAGCGGTGAACAACGGACGCAACAGGCGCAACGTGCCGCCTCGCGGTGACTGGACGATGCCGGTCCGCACCTGAACGGCGCGAACTCCCGCCGAGGCGGCGGGGGCGCAGGCCGACTCCCACTGCTCGACCACATCGGCCAGGAATCCGTCACCGCGCTCGGACTGCTCGGTCAGCGCTTCCTCGCCGCGGTCGTAGCCGTAGTAGCCGATGGCGGAGGCACTGACGAAGGCACCGACCCCCGACGCGGCGGCGATGTCGGCGAGTCGCCGGGTCGGCTCGATACGGCTGTCGGCCACCGCGCGCTTGTGCGCGGCCGTGAATCGCCCCACGATCGACGCGCCGGCCAGGTGGATGACGGCATCGATGCCGTCCAGCAGGTCGGCGGCGGGATCGGCAGGGTCCCATCGCCGTTCGCCGGGATGACGTGCGGGATGCCGGACCAGGTGCACGACGCGGTGGCCCCCGGTGCTGAGGAAAGCGCTGAGTGCGGTGCCGACCAGGCCGGACGCGCCGGTCATCGCGATCGTCTGCGGCTGGTAGCCGGATTCGGTCGCGCGGTGGTGGGCGGCGAGGTCGTTCGCCAGCTGGCGGTAGCGGTAGTCGAACATCGGTCGCAACACCGATTCCGGCACCGGTGTCTGCACCCGATCGATGACGCGGGTGTGCTCGTCGTCGACTGCGGCGAACTCGTGAAGGTGGCGCCACGGCAGCAGTCGTGTGAGGGGGAGTGAGGCCGGGCCTTCCGCCGCGACGGCGTCGGCGAACCGCTCGGGCGGCAGATATTCGCCGGGGTCGTGCTGGGCGATCCAGCGCAGTCCGCCGGGGAAGCCGAGGACCGCCCGGCCGGTGGCCAGTGAATCCGCTTCGGCGAGCAAGGTCACCGGCTGCCACGGTGGTGCCAGGCGCGTGAACGCGCCGCGACGAGCAAACCAGGCGAAAACCTCGGCCCGGGGTGTTGCGACGACGGCAGAACACTCGATGCCCATGACTCCACAGTAGCCAGAATCCCTGATCGCGGAACCTCTACATCCAAAGGGGTACTGGTGACTATACCCGATGGTATGGTCGCCCATCGTGCGTGCAACGGTGCAGCACGGAAGGGCTCGACCATGGAACATCCGATCGAACGCCGTCGATTTCTGCGTGTGGCCGGCGCGGGTCTGCTCGGTGCGGTGCTGATCGAGGCTCCGGCCTCCGCGGCTCCCGTCGCACCGCCGGGAATGCGCAGTCCACTGCTGTTCCATTCCCCGGCTGTCGAACCGTTCGTCGACGAGATGCCCCGACTGCCCGTGGTCCGCGGTGCCCGGCTCGATCTCGTCGCCTCGACCACCACCCACCGATTCCATCGCGAGCTGCCGGATTCACCGGCGCTGGGGTACAACGGGATGAGCTATCTGGGGCCGACGATCGAGCATCCGGTGGGGTCGCCGCTGCGGGTGCGCTTCGAGAACCGGATGACCACGCACCCGCTCGCGGCCGACATGGACACGAGCCTGCACGGTGTCGCCGAGAGTTTCCGCGCCGCTCCGCCTTCCTCGCTGCATCTGCACGGTGGTGTGACACCGCCGGACAGCGACGGGCATCCCGAGCAGCTCGTCTACCCGGGTGACGGCATCGACCACGATTTCCCCCTGGCTCAGGATGCCGGTCACCTGTGGTACCACGACCACGCGATGGGCATCACCCGCGTGAACGTCTATGCCGGATTGGCCGGAATGCTGCTGCTCCGTGACGAATTCGACACGGGCGAACCGGGTAACCCATCAGGTCTGCCCGCCGGAGAGTTCGAGGTGCCTTTGGTGTTGCAGGAGAAACTGTTCACCGCCGACGGGCATCAGTCGGTCCGGTCGACGCCGGTCGTGCCTGAAGGGAGCTGGGAAGGCGGTGCCGTCGGAGACATCGGCGTGGTCAACGGCAAGATCTGGCCGTATCTGCCGGTCGCTCGCGGCCTCTACCGCTTCCGGGTGCTCAACGCGGCGGCATTCAGTGTGTGGAATCTGTTCTTCGGCAATCGGATGCGGTTCTGGGTGATCGGCAACGATCACGGACTGCTCGACGGGCCGGTCGCGGTACACGAGCTGCGGTTGGCGCCGGGTGAACGGGTGGATCTGCTGGTCGATTTCGCCGAACTGGATCCGGGTGAGACGGTGGAACTGCGCAACGACGAGGCGCCGGTGTTCCAGGCCGCGATCCTCGGTGAGATCGCCATGCCGATGTTCTGTCAGTTCCGGGTGGAGGATCGGCCGGGCTTCTCCGGTGGGGTGCCGGAACGGTTGCGCGGCGGGGTATTCGGGCCACCGGTGCTGCCGCCGATCGAGACGCCGACGGTGATTCGCACCGTCACGGTGAGTCAGCCCTACGAGCTGCGGGTGCCGCCCGCGATCATGTCGCTGAACAATCTCACTTTCGCCAGCCCCGACATCGAAATGCCACGACAGGGCACCGTCGAGCAGTGGGACATCGTCAACATCACGCCCGATCCGCACCCGATCCACCTGCACCTGGTCACTTTTCGCATTCTCGGCCGGGCGCCGCTGCGGACGGTCGACTATCAGCTGGCCCATCCGCAGCCGCCGGTCGGGCAGAAGTGGGCGCCGTCGGCGCGGGGGTTCCTGGCCGGTCCGATGCAGCCGCCGCGGCCATGGGAAGCGGGCCGCAAAGACATCGTGCGGGTCGACGGCGGGACGGTCACCAGCATCATCGTCCGGTTCCCGACCGCGGCGGAACTCGGCTTCGATCCGGATGCGACCTTCCCGCGCCGGGCCACGACCGAACTGGACGGCGCGGACAGCCATGGTCGACACCGCGTCGCCGACCATGCGGGCCGGCACCACGACGACCTGCAGGGTTACGTCTGGCACTGTCACCTGCTCGACCACGAGGACCACGACATGATGCTCAAATACCGCATCGTGCCGTGAGGGGCGGCGACAGGCGATCACCATTCCATACTTTCAGGTACGGACATGTGTGCTTCGTAGTATGGTCGGATGATCGCGACGCCGATCGCCGTCGAT
Organism: Nocardia sp. NPDC057663; assembly: GCF_042799895.1. NCBI lineage: Bacteria > Bacillati > Actinomycetota > Actinomycetes > Mycobacteriales > Nocardiaceae > Nocardia > Nocardia sp. NPDC057663. Next base: position 151,688 of record NZ_JBHVHX010000005.1, read on the forward strand.
GAGCGAATTCATGTCAGGAGGCCGACAGTGGCCGATATCGTCGAAGATCATGTCCAGCGGACGGTGAAATGCCCCAACGCTTTTCGCTATCGGGAGGCCCGCGGCACGCCGACGGTGCGCCGGATCGAACGCATCTTCGCGGCAGTGACCAGGCAACCGCTGTTCCCCAGCGACGAGCAGGCGGCAGCTCTGTGCGAAGACTTGTTCACCGGCGACCCGGTGGCCGAACGGTTCGTCGCCGAGGTGATGCACGGCGAGATCGGATCGAAAGCTGGTCGCCGGATGCTGGAAACGGCCCTCGCCGAAGGCATTGCAGCGGTGCCGGACGCACCGGAATCCATGCGCGCACTGTTCGCCGAGTTCGAGGCAGTACCCGACTGGGTGGTGCCCGAGCTGGTGGAACAGGGTGCGGCGATCTGGCGGCGCTGGGGCACGATGCTGTTCAGCTTCGCCGGTGCCGAAACCCTCGAGATGTACACCGAAGCCGCGGTCGCGACGCCGCTGTCGCTGGCAGGCGGGTATGCCGGGGACAGCGCGCTGCGCCGGTTCCTGGAGACCACCCGCTTCTGGATGGACGTCTCCGCCCCCGACGCGCTGCTCACCCCGGGGTCGGCAGGCCGGGCCACCGCGCTGAAGGTGCGGGTCATGCACGTCTCGGTGCGGGCGAAGGTCGCCGAGCATCCCGAGTGGGACATCGAACGCTGGGGTCTGCCGATCAGCCAGACCTACCAGATGCTGACCCTGCTGGGCGGCAGTGTGACGCCCGGCCTCGGCTTGTGGGCGCTGGGCTATCAGACGACGCCGTCGGAAATCCGTGCGCTGCTGCACTTCCAGAAGTACATGGGCCATCTGCTCGGCGTGCGGTTGCGCTGGTACCCGGAGACCGTCCTCGACGCGCTGCGGGTGCTGGCGATGACGATCGCGTCGCGGTCCTACGACGCGGGGCAGCACGGGACGGAACTGATCGAGTCCTATCCGGCGGCGTTCGCACCCCGGGACGGTCACCGTGGCCTGACCCGGTTGCGCGAGATGTACAACTACCGGATCAATTCCGTCTACTCCGCCATGTACATGGCGCCGGGCACTCGCCGTCGCTACACCATGCCGCCCGCGTTTCCGTGGATCCTCATTCCGATCCTGCGCTTTCCGGCGATCACCGCGATGGAGATCGGGCGCCGGATCTGCCCGCCGTTCGCGCGGGCACACGAGAAGCTCATGCTGGCGCATCGCGAGAACTGGTACCGGGCCCAGATGCAGGGTCGCGAAGCGGCCTTCGACGCCAGTGGCGCGCTGCGCCGATGAACCCACCGAAAGCAGCCATGAGCACCGCAGACATCGTCGAAGTATGGAACGGGCCGGGACGTCAGGACGGCGTGCTGACCCCGGTCGAGCCCTGGCACAACGGATTACATCCGTCGCCGAGCAAGCTGGCCTTCGAACACTGGTATTTCGACGCGCACCTCGACACCGGTCACGTGGTGATCGGCTTCCTGACCAAACGCCGCCCCGAGGATCTGCCCATCGCCCGGCCCTGGGTGGAGATGATGGTCTACGCGCCGGACGGCACCCGCCGCCAGGTGTCCCAGCGCTATCCCCGCTCGGCCACCTCGTTCTCCACCGACGCCTGCGATGTGCGTGTCGGTCACAACACCGCGCGCACCGAATTCCGGGCCGACGGACTGCCGACCCACCACCTGCACATGGCCGAAGGCGGCATCGTCTTCGATCTGCAGTTCCACAACGAAGTACCGAGCTGGATGCCGGGCAAGGGCGAGACCCGCTTCGGCGCCAAGGATTCCTTCGGCTGGATGGTCGGCGCCCCGCGGGCACGGGTGACCGGCGCGATCGAACTCGACGGCGTGCGGCACGAGGTCACCGGGCGTGGGTATCACGACCACAACTGGGGCGTCGGCGACATGAAGAAGATCATCGAGCGCTGGCATTGGGGACGGCTGTATGTCGAGGACTACTCGCTGCTGTTCGCCTCGGTACTGACCCAGCAGCGCCGAGGCGGGCACGAGATCAGCCCGCTGATGCTCGCCCATCACGACGAGATCGTGCTGTCCACCGGCGAGACCAGGCTCACCGAGGGACCGGCGCGTTTCGAGACCACGGCGGGGCGGACCTACCCCGAGTGGGTCGAGTTGCACGTGCCGGACCGGCTCGAACTGCGCCTGGACGTGGTGCGGGTCATCCATGCCCACGACCTGCTCGACGATCTTCCCGTGGTGCGGTCGAGCCTGATCAAGCCGCTGGTGCACCGGCTGGTCGGGCATCCGGGCTACTTCCGGTTCGAGTCCACCTTCGATCTGACCGTGCGCACCGAAACGGGAACCCGGCGACGGACCGGTTCGACCCTGCACGAACTGGTCGCGCTGACGTGAACCGGTGGGCGCGGATCATCCCGGCGTTTCCTTGCTGGTGATGAATCGGAAGAACTCGCGGCGCTGATCTTCGGTCGGCACGGGGAGGTTCTGGTTCCCGTGGACGAAGCCGATCCCGGCGAAGCACATCAGGCCCGCCCGCATCTCCGCTTGCTCTGCGGAGAACCCCATGTCGACGAGGGTGTCGGACAGCGCGTGGAAGATCCGCTGATCCAGTGCCTTCACGGCCTCGGCCACCTTGGCGTTCGCGCGGGCCCAGTCCCGGACCGCGAGTTCGACCTGCCAGACCCGCTCCGCGGTGAGCAACTCGCCCATGCGGGCCAGGCGTTCCTGCGGTGGGAGCTCGTCGAGGCCGTGGAACCCGCGTGCCGCGTCGTTCTGATCGGCGCACCAGAACTGTGCCGTGGTTTCCAGTAGTTGATCGATGCCGTCGAAATGCCAGTAGAAGCTGCCTTTGGTCACCCCGAGCTCATCGCACAACTTGGCGATGGTGATCGCGGCGACGCCGTCACGCAGGAGCACGGTGAGTGCGGTAGAGGTCCAGTCCTCGACGCCGAGCCTGCGTGCGGCGCGTCCGGCCGCCGCCGCCTTGCGTTTGGACACCGGTGCGGTCGGCCGCGGGTCGCTGGCACCTTCGGTCATGGTCGCCTTCCGTGTCGGCACCGCGCCAGCCTATCGCCCGGCAGAGCCACGACCGGGGAACGGGCAGGTGGCCGTACATAATAGTACGGCCAGACCTACCTGTAGGTATGGATTGTCGTTCGCTACGCGCCCAGGAGACCGATATCTGTGTCGAGCACCGCCGCCTGTTCGACGAGGACGCGCTTCTCCGGCGCGTCCCCGACGCGATCGAGGAGGTCGGCCCGCGAGATGACGAGGAGGCCACCGTCGTCGTCCCCGCCACCGGATCGAATGCCGACGTGGCCTTCCGACAGCACCAGGCGCGCGTCGGGTGCGGAGTTGTCGAGCAATCGGTGCAGGTCGGCTTCGGTGACGTGGCATCCCGACGCTGGTTCGCCGGTGTCTTGCATGGCCTGCGCCAGATCGTCGCGCAATCGTTGAACCGTCTCTTGGTCGCCGGCGTCGCCGGCGGTGGTGATGTCCTGTCGCAGTTGAGCGACGATGTCCCGAGATACCACGGCGTTCTCCTTTGCTACCGGCATGACCATCGATGGTGGCCGTCGGAGCGCGGCCACATGGTGGCCGTACCGCAGAATCCAGATTCTAAACAAAACCTGGTGCCGATTCGGTGCCTCAGGTCGTTACCCGCGTCGTGATCACCATGGCGGCCGCGAGGCCGAGGCTTCCGGCGGCGGCGAGCAGGATGGATTCGGTGAGGACGGATAGTCCGAACAGGAAGAACACGCAGGTGGCCAGCACGATCGCGATGCTGGGCAGATCCATGCTCGTCGTACTCGGATTCCGACTACGTGAGTTGGTCATGGCTATGGCATGCCCGGATGACCAGCGGGCAAACGCAATTCGTACCGACAGTTGTTTTGCCATCTCATTGCGAGAAATCCTGCCCGGGCGATTCGACCGTCCGCACGAAAGGCTTGGGGGCTCAACTTGATCGGCTATCCTGGGGGCGATTCAGGAAGGCTCCGCATGCCCATCAGATTCCGTCAGCGCAAGTCCTTCGGCCCGCTGAAACTCAACTTCACCCAGTCCGGACTGTCCTCGTGGAGTATCAAGATCGGTCCGTGGACCTGGAACTCCCGCACCAGGAAGAACAGCGTCGACCTTCCCGGCCCGCTGAGCTGGCGCCAGCGCTGAGCGAACCCTGATCAACTGCTGTCACGGCGCGGCCTCGACCCGGCGCCGCAGCAGGCAGAATTCGTTGCCCTCCGGGTCGGCCAGCACGTGCCATGATTCGGTGCCGGTCTGTCCGATGTCGATCTTGCGTGCCCCCGCGGCGAGCAGCCGCTGCAACTCCGCGTCCTGATCGCGGTCGGTGGGATTCACATCCAGGTGCAGCCGCAGCTTTTCGCGTTTCGGCTCGGCACCGGGGCTGAACACCAAAGTGGGTTGTGGTCCGCCGGGTACCGATCCTGGCGGGCCGATCTCCACATAGCCGTCCTCCTCGTCGATTTCGACGTAGCCGAGGACTTCACACCAGAAGTCCGCCAGCAGTCGCGGGTCGGCACAGTCGATGACGAGTTCGGTGATCCGGCAGGCCATGCCTGCGACAGTACGCGCGCGGGCCGTTCGACACGGTGTATCGCCCCGTCATCGCGGGGACGAGTGCGCGCGCACGGAATGCGGGTAGTCGACTACTCGTGAGGTCGTCGGTCGCGACGACGACGATGATGTGCACGCTCGCTGAGCGCACAGACAGCATCCGTCACTTCGGAAAGGGCTGACGATGACCGCCGACACGAATACCAGCCGGACCGGCGACTCCGCAGTGGTGAACGAAGCGGCGCCCACCGGGTACGACCCCGGCTTCCTCGGGCGCCGCATCGAGGTTCCGGAACTCGATGCGGCGGTTCGCGGCGACGCGGTGCGCCTCGACGGTTCCGAAGTCATCGGGTACACGCATTTCTCGTTGGCACTGAGCGGCCCACGACGCTTCGCGTTCTGGGTGGGCTGGAATATCGACGGTGCCGCGATGAAAAGGATCGGGCGCCGAGGTATCGACTTCGTCAAAGACGCGCGCATCCCGGCCGACGTGCAGGTGGGTAATGAGCTCTACCAAGGCAATCGGCTCGATCGTGGACACCTGGCGCGGCGCGCGGACCTGCTGTGGGGCAGCGAGCGCGAAGCAGAGAAGGCCAATATCGACTCGTTCTTCTACACCAACATCACCCCGCAGATGGACGACTTCAATCAGAGCAGCCGCCGCGGGGTATGGGGTCAGCTCGAAGACGCGGTGTTCGCCGATGTCGACGTCGACGACCTGAAGGTGACGGTGTTCGGGGGACCCGTCTTCCGCGCCGACGACCGCGTCCACCGTGGGGTCGCCTTGCCGAAGGAGTACTGGAAGGTGATCTGCTTCGTCGAGGAGGGCAGGCTCACCTGCCGGGCGTTCCTGCTGACTCAGCAACTCGACCTGCGCGAAGCGCTCGAACTCGACGAATTCCGGGTGTTCCAGGTCGCGCTGACCGAGGTCGAACAGCGCACGCAGCTCCGCTTCCCGACCGCCCTGCACACTGCCGACACCCTCGCGACGACCGAGCTGACAGCTGTGCGCGAACCGCTGGAGTCCACCGCCGATATCCGGTGGTAGCCACCGGGCGCTGCCGGCCGACCCGGTAGCCGTCCCGAATCCGTGCGGCCGTCCGCTCTCGGTGAGTGGAGGTGGCGGTTGCCGGGCCCGGTGTGGGCAGCGCCCGGTGGGCGCGCTGGTGCGCGGCAACCGCCTGCCTGCCGGTCCAGGAGAACGGCCATCCCGTCCCCGGCGGCGGTCTGTGGGTGATCCAGGTCGGCGATACCCCGCTGTGCTGACTCGAAACAGGTAGGCGGCGTGGGACCGGCCGGAATCGGCGCGCCCCGGATCAGCGGGGCATCGACGTGGTGCCGCTGGTGTCGTCAGCCGACTCGATAGACCGGGTTACCTGGGCGGTGGCCAGCAGGAGCAGCGCGGTGAGTGCGAAGACCTCGATGGCGTGGTGTCGTTCGCTCGGGGCAGACCGGTGGCTAGTGTCTGTCCGCCTCGGTAGCAGTGGTCACGAACGCCGACCTACAACACCGCATTCGGTGGGGCGCCGATGACAGTCAGGTCGGCAGGGCCTCGCGCGTTGGCGAGTGAGCTGACCGTCGCGGTGCCGAACACGCCCTTGCGGTCGTAGACCGCCGCCGTGCCGATCGCGATGCCGTCCTGCGCGATCCGGTCGAGGCCGATCAGCCCCGCCTCGCCGCCCTCCGGTAGCCGGGTCAGGGTGAGCGTCGCGTCGGCATTGATGTATTCGAGGCCGTTGCTGCCGAGATTGGCGATCACGTTCGTGACGTCGGCCAGTCCCGCGACGAACTGGAACGGCGTCGGTTGCTCACCGGCCACGACCGTGACCGGGTGGTGCCAGATCCCGGTGCGCCCGGTGTTGTGGTGGGTACGCGGATCCGGACCCCAGCCCGCGTCTTCGCTGAAGTACACACGATCCTGGCCGGGTGCGGGAAGACGGTCGGTCGGCGGGGGATCGGCGGTCGTGTCGGGCGACCAGCAGATGCCGTCCGGCGTGGGCCCGGGACGCAGGTACAGCGCACCGGCCCGGGCGACCGGTCTGTCGTCCTGGATCAGGACCGCGTCGAACAGCGCGAGCCTGCGCCCGTCGCGAACCACGGTGATCCGAGTCCGGCAGGGGCGCATGAACACCGGACGGAACAGGTCGAGCGTCCACCGGACCGGGCGCAGGTCGGAGCGCCCCCGGGCCGTGACCTCGCGTTCGACCGCACGTGCCAGGGCGGCTCCGACGGCCATACCCCGCAACTGGCCGCCGTCCCAGCCGCTGCCGGCGTGCGGTTCCGGTATCAACACCTCGGCGTGTGTGCGCGAATCGGATATCGCGCGAAAGAATGCGTGGCCCACCGGCGGACTCCTTTGCGGTATCAGCAGTCTCGCCTGACACGCGGCGTCGATGGCGCGCGACTCACCAGAGGTCCCCCGTAGTTGTGAGTCGGCGAATACTTCATCTTGCGCCCGATACGCACGGTTCGCTACCCGGGGTGACCGGAATCATCGATGCCGGTCGGTTCGGTGGTACAGAATCAGGTCCGAGCCCGCTGGAGCGATCGGCGGGCCGGACGAAAGCCATGGTGGAGTCGTGTCGTTGGTGGAAACAATCGTTCGGGGCGCCGCAGGGAAGGTGTTGTCCGCGCCCGGCGCGGTCTTCGACCTGCTGCCGATTCGCCGTCCCGTCGTCGACGGGCAACGGCTCAGCGGCAGGATGCAGATGTTCTCCGCCATCGGCAAGCGCGACCTGCTGGCGCTCACTCCGCCCACCGCTGCCCGGCGGCGACGGCTGGACTGGTTCATGAGCCTGGCGACCGCCGTGCCGACGGGCCCGGTCGAGACTTCCGATATCACCATCCCCGGTGCTCTGCGCGCGCGGATCTACACGCCACACAGCGCGAACGGTGGGCTGCTGGTGTTCATCCACGGTGGTGGATGGCACGTGGGGAGCATCGACGGCTACGACGGGCTGGCGCGATTCCTGGCCGACCGGTCCGGTGTCACGGTGCTGACGGCCGACTACCGGCTGGCCCCGGAACACCCGTTCCCGGCCGCCTACGACGATGTCGGCGCGGTGTTCCGCTACGTGGTCGACAATGCCGAAACGCTCGGGGCCGACCCCGCCCGGATCGGCCTCGGTGGCGACAGCGCGGGTGGGAATCTGGCCGCCGCGGTGGCGCTGCATCTGCCTGCCCGGTATCGGCCCGCGCATCTTTCGCTGCTCTACCCGGTTCTCGACGGTGACCTCGACCGCCACATCTCCAGCGACCTGTTCACCACCCCGCTCGACAAGGGTTGCGTCGAACGGGCCATCAGCTGGTACGCAGGCACCGGGCAGCACCGCGTCGATCCGCGCTTCTCCGTGCTGTCCGCCGACGACGTCACCGCGCTGCCGCCGACCTATGTGGCCACAGCCGGGATGGATGTCCTGCGCGACCAGGGGACGGCCCTGGCGGATCGGCTCCGTGCCGCCGGCGTCCCGATCGAGCTCCGCCAGTTCGACAACCTCCCGCACGGCTTCGCCAGCACGCTCGTCGATCCGCAAGCACGCTCGGCGGCAACAGAATTCGCCGAGGTCATCCGCGCCGAGCTCGGGTCGAACGAGGAATAGAACGCTCCCGGCGCCGGAACAGTTCAGTCGGCGGCGGGTGCTTTCGCGGACCGTTTCCGGCGCGCTGTCGTCTGTTCGATGCGCGGATCCTCGGTCACCGCATAGTGTTTCACGTACTCGGACAGGAACGCCTGCACCGTCGCCGTGGCCGGGATGGCCAGCAGCGCACCGACCGCGCCGAGCAGCGCGCCACCGGCCAGCACCGCCAGCAGCGCGATCGCGGCATTGACGTCGACGGTGCGCGCGGTGATGCGCGGCTGCAGCAGGTAGTCCTGGACCCACTGGTACACCACCGCGAACGCGATGACCCAGACCGCGTCGAGCGGATCGACCGACAAGGCAACGAACACCGGCAGGATCGCGGCGATGTAGGTGCCGACGGTCGGGATGAACGCGGAGATCACGCCGAACCACACGCCCAGCGCGATGGGGTTGGGCAGGCCGAGGATCGCCAGGAACGCACCGTGCGCGATCGCGGAGACGATGGCGAGCAGCAGCCGCGAGTACAGATAGCCGCCGGTTTTGTCGATGGCGAGATCCCACGCGTGCAGGAAGGTCTGCTGATGGGCGGGCGGCAGCATCGAGCAGACGGTGCGCCGCACCTTCGGGCCGCCGGCGGTGAGGTAGACGCTGAACAGCGCGATGGTCAGGACCTGGGCCAGCCCGCCCAGCACTGTCGTCGACACGCCCCAGACATTGTCGGCGGCGGTCCGGGCATATCCCTCGATCAGGTCGGACTCGCGTAGCAGCCGCTGACTCAGGTCGTGCATCGTGAAGTGCTGGCCGAAGACGCGATTGGCCCAGCCGATGCCCTCGTCGAGCAATCGCGGTGTCTCGTGGGCCAGGTTCGTCGTCGTCTCCACCAGGAGCGTCACCAGCGCGGCGAGGAAGGCCAGCACGCAGGCGAAGGTGCCGATGAACACCAGGCCGGTGGCGAGTCCGCGCGGCACACCGCGCCGCACCAGGACGGCGACGGCAGGCTCCATCGCCAGGGAGACGAAGAAGGCGACCAGCAGGATGATCAGGAGGCCGAGCAGCCGGTGGAATGCCCAGTCGGCGAGCAGAAACAGCCCGAAGAAGACCAGGGCCAGCGCCATCGCCCGGGGTAGCCACGGCGGCATCAGGGTGCGCGCGCTCGCCTGCGGTTTCTCCGGGGAGTCGTTGTCCACGGCTCCCAGTGTCGCCCCGGGCGAGCCCGCTTCTCGGCACCGACGCGGCCCGGTGTGCTCGGTGTCGCCGCGTCACCCGACCGGTCGTCGTGAACCGGATCGACCGGGAAGGTCGGCAGTCCCCATTTCTGGAACACGTTATAGTCGGCTCCAGGCGGCGACGAAGTCGACAAAGCGTCCGCTCGGAAGGTGGTACAGGTGCGGACCTGGGATTTGTCAGCCGACGTCGTTGTCGTCGGCTACGGCGGCGCGGGTGTGGTGGCGGCGCTGGCCGCGCGCGAAGCAGGCGCCGAGGTGCTCGCGGTCGAGCGCTACCTGGGCGGCGGTGCGACGGCGCTGTCCGGTGGCATCGTGTACGCGGGCGGTGGCACCTGGGTGCAGCGCGCCGCGGGCATCGACGACGACGTCGAGAACATGCTCGCCTATCTGCAGGCCGAGGTCGGTGACGCGGTGAGCGCGCCGACGCTGCGCCGATTCTGCGAGGAATCCCCGGCATTGATCGACTGGTTGTCCACGCATGGTGTGCCGTTCCAGCCGTCGGTGTGCCCGTACAAGACGTCCTACCCGTCCGACGACTACTACCTGTACTACTCGGGCAGCGAGAACTCCGGCGGTTACCGGGAACTCGCGAAGCCGCGGCAGCGCGGCCACCGCGCGCACGGCCCCGGTGTGTCCGGCAAGGCGCTGTTCGGGCCGCTGGCCGAGTCGGCGGCCCGGCGTGGTGTTCGTGTCCGAACCGGTACCAGGACAACCCGTCTCGTTGTCGAGGACGGGCGGGTGACGGGTGTCGAGGCCGTCACGATCGACGGTGCGCCCGCGGCGGTGCGGCGCCGGTTCGCCGCACTGGCGCGCATCTCGGCGAAACCCGGTGTGTACCACCCGGGTCTGCGCCGGGCGGTGGAGTCGCTGCTGGCCCGGATCGAGCGGAAGCACGGACGGCCGGTGCGGATCCAGGCGAGATCCGGGGTGGTGCTCACGACGGGTGGGTTCATCGCCAACCAGGCGATGGTCGCCCGGCATGCCCCCGCGTATCCGTGGTCGCAGGGGCTGCCGCTGGGCACCGCCGGTGACGACGGCAGCGGCATCACCATGGCGCAGGACATCGGCGCGGCGAGCGGCAAGATGGATGCGATGTCGACCTGGCGCTTCATCGCACCGCCCAGTGCGCTGTTCGGTTCGATCGCCGTGAATCGCCTGGGACAGCGCATGATCGACGAATCCCGCTACGGCGCCGCACTGGGCGCGGCCGTCGCGGCCAGTCCCGGCAACCGGGCCTGGTTGCTCGTCGACGCCAAGCTGGAAGCCGAAGCCCGCACCCAGATCGGCCCGCAGTCGGTGTGGTTCCAGCGTATGCAGACCGAGCGGCTGTTGCGGATCGGGCGCGTCTCGGGCCGTACCGTCGAGGAGGTCGCCACCCGCGCCGGTATCGACCCGGTCGCCCTGCGCGACACCGTGGACGCGCACAACCAGGCCATCGAGCACAATCGGCCCGATCCGCTGGGTAAGCCCGACGACATCCGGCGTCCGATTCGCACCGGTCCCTTTGCGCTGCTGGATATCTCGTTCACCGCACGGCTCACCTACCCGATGCCGATGCTCACTCTCGGCGGTCTGCTGGTGGACGAGGACACCGGCGCCGTTCGCGCCGAATCCGGTGGCGTCATCCCCGGCCTCTTCGCGGCGGGGCGCGCGGCGGTCGGCATCTGCTCGAACTCCTACGTCAGCGGCCTGTCGCTGGCCGACTGCGTCTTCTCCGGCCGCCGCGCCGGCGCACACAGCGTCCAGCCTGCCCCGCACAGCTGACCGAAACCGCGAATCGGTGAGGGCAGGTGCGTAATTCGCACCTGCCCTCACCGGATTACAGCGGCAGGAGGTGGTGCTTGCGGGGGTAGCGGACGACCTTCTTGTCGCGCAGCAGGTGCAGGGCGCGGCGGATTTCCAGGCGGGTGGCCGACGGCTCGATGACGCGGTCGATGTAGCCGCGTTCGGCGGCGATCCACGGGGTGGCGATGGTCGCGTTGTAGAAGTCGATCATCTGCTGACGGATCGCGCCGCGCTGGTCCTCGGGGGTTGCGTCGAGAATCTTGCGCTGGGTCAGGCCGACGGCGCTCTCCGCACCCATGACCGCGATGCGCGCAGTCGGCCAGGCCAGGTAGGCGTCGCAGCCCAGCGCCTTGGCGCCCATGACGGCCCAGCCGCCGCCGTAGGCCTTGCGGATCACGACGGTCACCTTGGGGACGGTCGCCTCCACGTAGGCGAACAGGAACCGGCCGCCGCGCTTGATCACACCGGCCTTCTCCTGTTCCACGCCGGGCAGGAAGCCGGGGGTGTCGACGACCAGCACCAGCGGGATCTCGAAGGCGTTGCAGATGTGGATGAAGTGCGAGGCCTTGTCACTCGCCTTCGCGTCGAGCGCGCCGGCCAGCACGGTCGGCTGGTTGGCGACCACGCCGACGGGCCTGCCGTCCACCCGGGCGAAGCCGGTGATGATGTTCTCGGTGGCGGCGGCGCCGATCTCGTGGAACTCGCCGTCGTCGAAGATCCGCAGCAGCACATCGTGCATGTCGTAGACCATGTTGTCGGAGTCGGGGACCAGCTTGTTCAGCGTGAGGTCGGACTCGGTGACCTCCGGCTCCAGGCCGGGATTCACGATCGGCGGGAACTCGGTGGAGCTCGACGGCAGGTAGCTCAGGTAGGTGCGCACCCATTCGAAGGCGGCGGGCTCGTCCTTGGCGACATGGTGGATGTTGCCGTAGGCGGCCTGGTTGTAGACACCACCCAGTTCCTCCATGTCGACCTTCTCACCTATGGCGTCCTCGATGATCTTGGGACCGGTGACGAACATGTGCGCGCTCTCGGTGGCGACCACGACATCGGTGCAGATCGGCTGATACACCGCACCCGCCGCGCAGTTGCCCAGGATGAGCGAGACCATCGGCACCGCGCCCGAGAGCGGCTCCATCATGGTCGCGAGCTCGCCGTACCAGCGCAGCGACGACACGGCTTCCTGCACGCGCGCGCCGCCGGAGTCGTTGATGCCGACCAGCGGGCAGCCCATCTTGCCCGCGAGATCCATGATCGCGGCGACCTTGCGGCCGAACATCTCACCGATGGTGCCGCCGTAGACGGTCTGGTCATGGGAGAACACGGCGACCGGACGCCCGTCGACCAGGCCGTGCCCGGTGACCACACCGTCGCCGTAGAGGGCGTTCTTGTCGGTGGGGTTGCGCACGAGGGCGCCGATCTCGATGAAGGTGCCCGGGTCCATCAACATGTTGATGCGGTCGCGGGCGGACGGGATGCCTTTGCGGGCTCGCTTGGCGGCCCCCGCCTCTCCGGCCGGTTCCTGCGCAAGCTCCAGCTTTTCCCGCAGGTCGGCAAGCTTTTCGGCAGTAGCACTCATCAATTACATCCAGATTGGTCGCAGTGGTCGCCGTCACCGCGTCCGGTGGGCGTAAGTCACAGTACCGGGGCCGACGGGGATGACACAGTCGCCCAGGGTTGTGACCCTTCACCAGTTGCTGTCCGGTGTCCCTACCGGGGAACGATTGCTCCGCGCAGATGGTCGTAGGCGACATAGCGCCGGTGAGCACGCCGACGACGCCGTGGCCTAGCCATGTAATTGCTGCAGTCGGTGCATCGTGGCATCAGGTGCTCACTTGTCCCGGCCGCGACCAGGGGACGTGCGGTTCAGCCGTCGAGAAGGTGGGGGAGGCCGGCTCGAAAGCGGTCTGCGTCGATGGCTTTGGCGGCGGCGAAGGCGGGCAGGGAGACCAGCGGGAAGATCTGGGCGCGGGGAGCAGGGTCGTCGGCGGCGTCGAGGATGGCGTTGGCGGCGGCGCGACCGGATTCGTTGGCGCCTTCCATGGTGGCCAGGTCGATGTGGCTGCGGACGTGGTCACCGCCGAAGAAGAGGTTGGGAATCGCGCAGTGCGCATCGGGGCGATTGTCGTAGGAGCCGACGGTGTTCACCAGCAGCGGGGTCTCGTTGTGGATGCCGTCGCCGGACCAGGTGATGCCGGGGTCGAGATGCCAGGAATGGATGTCCTCGCCGCGCAACCAGCCGGTGCCGGTATTGAGCCAGGCCTCGAGCTGAGCCCAGGCTTCGGCGGCGATCTCGGGTGCGGTGCAGTCCTTGGCGGTGCGCCCGAAGAGGATTCCCGGTGTGTCCCAGTCGGAGATGTCGACCGACAGGCATTCCAGCACCGAGCCGTCGCCGTAGGTGGCGGGGAAATCGCCGACCCACAGGGGGGCTTGGCGCAGCGCGGTCAGTGCCCAGGGCGAGCCGAGGGCGGCGATGTGTCCTTCGGGGATATCGGTCGAGCGGCGCAGGTAGTACTGGATGCCGACCATCCAGTCGGTGACCAGGTTCCGCATGCCGTCCAGGCGCGGATCGGCGTCGATGATCGGTCCGTCGAGCAGGTCGACGGCGCGGTCGACCGGCATGGCGCACAGGTAGTGGTCGGCGGTCACCGTGGAGGTCCCCCGCGCGCCGGTCACCGTCGCCGAGGCGATGCGGCCGCCGGCCAGCCGCAGTGCGGAAACTCCCTCTCCCAGTACGAAGCGCACACCGAGCGAGCGCAGGTACTCGACCCACGGATCTATCCACGCGGTATTGGTCGGGCGGTTGAGGATCCGGTCGACGCCACCGGAGAACTGCGGGATCGTGCCGGACGCGGCGAGGACGAGTGCCTCGCCGATCGTGCCGATGGTGCGCGCCGAGCTGGTCTGCGGTTTCGCGGCGACGGTGATCCGGGTGAGCGCGTTCACCAAGTACTTCCGGTACGCGGGCGACTTGCCTTCGGCGTGCATGATCTGTTCCCAGGTCACGTATTCCCACTGGCCGAAGCGCCGTTCGGTGCTCGAGGTGAACCAGACGAGCATCTGTTTGGCGAAGAACGCCAGCTCGTGCGCGGGCAGGTCGGGGACGAAGCCCAGTGCGCCGATGATGCTGTTCTGCACCAGTTCCGGCGTCAGCTGACCCAGTCCGCCGAGCTCGACGGGCGTGAAGATCGGCGGCAGGCCCTGGAATCCGGCGACGGTGCCTTCGACCCGCACCAGATTGTCGAGCACGCCGTTCGGGTTGCCGGGGAACGGAATTCGGCTCATGGTGTCGGGCACATGCTGATAGCAGCCGGGGAAGAACCGGAATCCGTGCTCGCCCGGCAACTCCTCGCGACCGGGTGACGCCGTCCCCGGCACACCCATGCTGCGCGCCTTGCCGCCGAGGAACGCGGGTTCGTAGACGGTGACCTCGTATCCGCGCTCGGCCAGTTCGTGGGCCGCGCTCAGGCCGGCCATGCCGCCGCCGAAGATCGCCACCGCCTTGCCGCCGGATCGCAACAGTGGCGAGCGGCGGGCCGCCATGGCGCCCGGGGGAGCGACCGCGAGTGCGGCTCCGGCGACGAGTCCGGCGCGCAACGCGGTGCGCCGGGTGATCGGTGCTGACAACGGTGTCGGCTGATCAGGCATGGTGTTCTCCTGGACCTGCGGTGGTGAGGACAGCGCGCGGCGGGAACGGTGCCGCGGAGCGAGGTACGGTGCCACGCAGGGTTGTTCGCGTGGTGCGCCATTCGCCGGTCGCGTCGCGAATCTCGCGCGCCATATCGGCGAGGACGGCGGGGGCTCGCTGATTGCGCAGCGCGCGCACGGCCAGGCGCAGCGCCCGTGCCGGGGTGTACAGCTCGGCGGGCCTCCGCGTGCGGGAGAAGATGCCGGTGGTGATCTCCGCCAGTTCGGGATCGTCGACGGCCGTGCGGTAGAGCTCGATCTCCAAGGGGCGCATGGCCTCGCCGCGTGCCAGCCGGTTGGTCCAGTGGAAGATCTCGCGGCACTCGGTGATGCGACGGCGCTCCCACTCCGTCAGCGCCGCATCGAGTGCGCGCGGGTCGTCGAGGACCTCGACGACCGACTCGGCGAGCGTCCGTCCGTAGTGCAGTGCGTCCCGGATGCCCTGCGCCGTGACGGGGTCCTTGAAATGTCCCGAGTCGCCGGGCAGTGCCCAGCCGGGACCCGCGGAGCGCCGGAAGAAGGAAGAGATGCCGGTGGCGGACCGGACACGGCCCACCCGCGCACAGCCGCGCAGCCGGTCGGTCAGGTCCGGAATCCGTGCCAGGGCTTCGACATAGCGGCGTTCCGCCGCACCGGGCCCGCGTGCGCCATCGGTGACAGCGGGCGGCTGCACCAGACTGAGCACCAGGCCGTCGTCGCACGGGAAGGCAGTGCCGAGGTCGGCGCCCTCGCGCCACTGGGCGGCGATGTGGCGCGGGGCGTCGGTGGTGTCACGCCAGTAGGCGAAGTAGCAGTCGCGCCCACTGGGCACGGTCAGGAACGGTTGCTCGGCGCCCACCGCCCGCGCGATGGTGCTGCGCCGCCCGTCCGCCCCGACGACGAGCGCCGCGCGGATCTCCACGACCCGGCCTGCGCTGTCGAGATAGCGCACACCGGCACAACGGTTTCCGTCCCACACCACCGAGGTGACCCGGCAGCGCGGCCGAACCTCGGCGCCCGCGGCCACCGCGGTGCGCAGCAGCGCCGCGTCGAGTCCGGTACGGCGCACACACATCGCGTAGTCGATGCCGTCGACCGCGGGAAACGCGGAACCGACGCCGTAGCCCGCACCCTGCGCGAAGGCCGTCGTCAACCGTGGCGCACCGAGGGCTTCGACTGCCGCCAGCGCGTCGAGACGCTGCAGTTCGGCCAGACCGGCGGGCCAGAGCAGATGGGTCGACAGCGTGTCCGACGGGAAGGCGGCGGCGTCCAGGACGACGACATCGCGGCCTGCCCCTGCCAGCGTCGCTGCCGTCGCCGACCCCGCGCAGCGCGCGCCGACCACGACGACGTCAGCCCGTTCGACCGCTGTGGCAGGGGAATCGACCATCGGAACCGCCTCGGTCAACAAGTCTCGGACAGTGTGTCCGATTGATGATGAGGTGATCGGCGCGAAGGTGTCAATAGCGAACCCGCGCAACAGGATTGCCGGTGCCCGCACCCGGCCGCCGATCCGTCCCGGTGCGCGAAGGGCACAATGGGCGCATGGTCAATGCCAGCGCACCAGCCTCGACACCGGCAACGGTCCGCCGATGCCCTCGCTGACCCGCGTCCCGCGATCAGCGCGCAAACCCGCCGACGACCGGCGTGCCGAGTTCGAGCGCCGGGTCCTGACCGCGGTCGAAGACCTGCTCGCCGACGGCACGCCGTTCACCGAGATCGCCGTGCAGAAGATCGCCGCGGCCTCCGGCGCGGCCAGATCGACCTTCTACCGCTACTTTCCGGACAAGAGCCGGCTGCTGATCCGGATGGCGGAGCTGGCCACCACCGATCTGTTCGCGGCGGCGGAACTGTGGTGGAGCGCCGAGCACACCGATCAGCAGGCCGGTGTCGTGCACGCCATGCGCGCGATGATCGGTGGCTTCCGCGACCACCGCTATCTGCTGCTCGCCCTGAGCGAAGTCGCCTCCTACGACCGGGAAGTCGGCGCCTACTGGCGTTCCCGCGTCACGACCTTCGCCGAACTGGTGCGCGCGCGGCTCGAGGCCGAACGAACGGCGGGCCGCGTCGGGCAGCAGCTCGATCCGCGAGCCTCCGCGCTGGTGCTCACCTCGATGGTCGAGCGCACGATTTCCGTCGCCTTCGCCGCCGAAACCGGTATCGGCGACGAGGAATTGGCCGAGGCGCTGGGCCGCGCGATCTGGCTCGTCATCTACGGCGACGCGCCCTAGCCGGGCTGCCGGTCAGTCGTTCACCGCGGCTTCTCGCAGAATCGGCAGCAATGCTTTCGCGCTGACCATATGGTTCTGTCCGGCCAGCATCCGAGGGGTCGCGTGCGGGATGGCCTGCGCCAGCTGACTTGCCACCTGATGCAGGCCAGGAGGGCTCTTTTCGCCGACCGCGACCAGCACCGGCAGGTCGATACTCGTGAACCGTTCCAGCGGTGGCAGCACCTCGGTCAGGCCGATGTCGTACCTCAACGTCGGAGCGAGGGCCTTCATGGTTTTCCAGCCGGGGAACAACGGCAGTAGCGCGATGAACGCGCGAGGCATGCCGATTCCCCGGAGGAAGACCTTCAGCGCCTGGGCGTTCTTGTCGGCTGCGAGAAGGGCGTTCACCTTCTCGGCCAACTGGGCGTAGGAAACCCGTTCGGCCTCGTCGTGCACGTAGGGCGCGTCGTAGATCGCCACCGCGGCAATCTTGTGCGGCAGCCTCGCCGCGGCTTCGAGAGCCAGGGCGGCGCCCGAGGAATGCCCATAGAGGATCGCGGAACCACCCGCCGCGTCGACTACGGCCTCGATGTCTTCGATCTCCCGCACCATCGCGTACGGCAGCGTGTTCCCACTGTCGCCGCGGCCGCGGCGGTCGTAGTTGTAGACGGTGAACTCCGTGGCGAACACCTCGGCATCGGCGGCGATGGGCCGGAACGTCCGGAAACACGTCGCGCCGGTGATGTAGATCAGCGCTGGACCGTCGCCGGACACGTCGTAGGCGAGTTCCGTGCCGTCCTTGGATGTAGTCGTCCTCATGGTGGTGATGACGGGTCTGATCGCCGAAACTCATCGGATCACGGGATTCCGCTGCTCCCGCATCAGGTGGATTACAACTGGTGACAGCGCCGATCCGGCGTGCTGGAATGGGAAACCAGCCGATCTTGACCAGCCAGGACCGGTGGGGCAGCGCGAGCTTGCCGGTGCCGAGGAGTGGGACTCGTGGACACCAATTCCAGCCGCATCGACGACCAGTCCGTCGACCTAGAATCACGCCTGCGCGCCGAGATCGTCACCGGCGGCGCGGCCACCGTCCTGCAGGTGTACGGCGAGATCGATGCCTGCACCGCGGCCCGGTGGCGGGACATCCTCGACGACGCGGTGCGGACCGCCGGGGAGCGCGGGCACCTGGTGGTCGACATCAGCGACGTGACGTTCATGTCGTGCCGTGCCATTTTCGACATGGCCGCCTGCGCCAAGCTGTACGGCAGCGGCGGCGCGCGGATGAGCGTGGTCAACCCCGCGCGCTCGACGATCGACCGCATCGTCACCGCCGCCGGCCTCACCGAATGGTTGCCGTTGTACACCGACCTGGCCGATGCCACGGCCGGGGCTCCTCCCGCGTTCACCGACCCACCTTCCCGGCCACCATCCGAGTACCCGGCCCCACCCGAACTTCGTCTGCCGAAATCGGCGACAACCCGATTCGGGTTCCCGTGACCGGGTACGCGCGCCGTGTGACTGACATGAACCTGCTGGAGATAGCGGAGCGGCGCGGGCCCTTCGCCGTCGTGTACATGGACGCGTCACCCGACCTCGATGACGCCGCACAGCCGTGGGACCTACGCTGCCGATCCATCCGGGAACGGCTGGTGACCGCGGGCGCGAGCCAGGGAATGCTCGATCAGTTCGACCGCGCGATCACCGACAGCCCGCCGCGGCGCGGCTGGGCGGGCAGGCTGCTGATCCTGGACGAGAACACGGTCCATGCCGACGAGTACCTGCCCGAGCCACCCGCGCGGGAGGTCGTCCGGGTCTCGGCGCTGCCGTACCTGATACCGCTACTGCGACAGCACGCGTCGGCAGGCAGCGGCCCCGACACCAGAAGGCAGCAGCAGGAGGTGCTCGACACCTTCGCCACCGAATTCGGCCGCGAAGGCGGCCTGGCCGTCGCCGGCCTCGGTGCGACCGCCGATGCGCTGCGGATGGCCAATGTCGATCGTCTGCTGATCGACCCGGACCGGCTCGGTGACCGCACCGTGCTGGTCGGGGCCGACCGAGCACAGGTGGTCGCCGGTCCGGACGGACCGGCGAGCTGGACCGCAGGCACAGCACCACATCAGACCTGCCGAGCCGATGAAGCACTTCCCGTCGCCGCGCTCCTGATGGGGGCCGAGGTGACCACGGTATCCGGTGGCCTGCCGTCGGAGGATGGCGTGGCCGCGCTCGTACGTCAACGCTGACATCGATCCGAGAGAGGTGATCACCCATGGCCGTCTGCGAAACCTGCGGCAACGATTACGCCCGATCCTTCACTGTCAGCCGTAACGGCGACAGCTGGACCTTCGACAGCATCGAATGCGCCGCCTCGAAACTTGCGCCGAGCTGCGCGCACTGCGGCTGTCGGGTCCTCGGCCACGGCGTCGAAGCGACCGGCACCGTGTACTGCTGCGCCAACTGCGCCCGCATGGCCGGCCACGACGAACTGGTCGACAGCGCGTAAGCCGAGACCACGCCTTTCGGCATAAGCCTTTTCGCGAATGGACCCGGCACTGGGCCGGCCGTCGGTGGGTCAGCTTTCCGGCACCCGGCGGTCGTCGTCGCACGGTGAGTACGCGCCGATCGACGAGGCATAGACGAGTGCGCGAACCTGCGCCGCTGTCAGGCTGTTTTCACCGGAGCGAAAATCGAGGCGAGGTGGTGGGTGACGTCGTGCGCCGAGACGGGGCAGGCGGCGTATCCCAGATAGCCGTCGGGGCGCACGACATAGACGGCGCCCGGACCCGCGTGGTACCGGCGTGCGAAGTCGCCGTCACGGTCACGGATGACCGGCAGCGTTGTCTGCGCGACTACGGCGTCGGGTGCGGCGACCAGGTAGGTATCCAGCCTGCCCCCGGTCACTGTCCGGATGCGCTCGACCCAGGCCTCGATGGTGTCTATCGCCGTAGCGTCGCAGGTGCCGTCGACATACGCGAGGACGGTGTGGTCCGGGCCGGTGAGCAGGGTGAACAGCCGGAAAGAGTCGGTCACCGCCGCTCGGGTCAGCCCGGTCGCGTCCGGGGCGCGACTGCCCGCCGACGGTGCCGGTGCGCCGGCGGCGGATTCGGCCACGATGGGACTGTCGCGATAGTCGATCAGCAGTTGGGCTTCGCGCCGCAGAACCCGGTCGGGGTCCGTTTCCCCGGCGCCGATGCCCTCCCTGGCATGGCGCACGGTGCGGCCGACGACTTCCTCCCCGACGGGCCTGCGCTCCGCGTCGTAGCTCGTCAGCAGGTCCGGCGCGGCCACTCCGGCGACCGCCAGCGCGAGCTTCCAGGCAAGGTTGTGTGCGTCCTGGATACCGGTGTTCATGCCCTGAGCACCCGTGGGCGGATGAATATGAGCCGCGTCGCCCGCGACGAAAACCCGCGCCCGCCCATAGGAATCGACGATGCGGTGGCTGATCCGGAACACCGACGACCAGCGCATCCGCGACGCCGTCGTCGGTTCGGGCGCCAGCCGGTCCAGTACCGCCTGGATGTGCGAGAGTTCGGGCGCGGGTCCGCCGCTGATCCCGTGCGCCACCTTGTCGCCGTCGGTGATCTCGAGCTCCGGTGGCACGCGCATGGAAACCCGATAGCGGTGATGGCCCGGCAGCGGGATGCAGACCAGCACGTCATCGGTGACGCCGTCGGTCCGGTGCATCGCCCGCACGCCGTAGCCGGGCGGTTGCGACCAGTCCAGTTCCACATCGCCGAGCATGTACTGCTCGGTGAATGCCGCACCTTCGAAGCTCAGGCCGAGTGCCTTGCGGACGGTGCTGTGCGCGCCGTCGCAGCCCACCAGATACCGCGCCCTGACGGTGTGTTCGCCGTCGGGTCCGCGGAGTCTGGCGTCGACGCCGTCGTCGTCCTGTGTGAACCCGGTGAGCGTGACTCCTCGCTCGATCTGCGTCCCCATCGACGCCAAGCGCTGCCACAGAATGCGTTCGGTCTCGTACTGGGGGATTCCGATGAACCCGAACGGCACATCGGGCGGCAAGCTCAGTTCCAACCGGCCTGCTTCGACCCCGTTGACGTAGACGAGCTGACCGCGCAGCTGAATCGCGGCGTCGAGGATCTCCCGGAGGACACCCATCGCCTCGAAGAGCTCCAGCGTGCGGGGCTGGATCCCGACCGCTTTCGCATACCGCGGTGGGCTGGCCAGCGCGTCGACGATCCGGCATCGCACACCGCGTCGAACCAATTCGACGGCCGCTGCCGATCCCACCGGACCGGCGCCGACGATGAGGACCTCCGTGTCCACCATGCGACATCACCTCGTGCTGGAAGAATCCGCGTCAGTGTTGGTTGCCGATCGTACGCCCGGGGGTCGTGGGAACACCGCATTCGGTCGCTCAGGGCATTTCAACCGTTTCGGCCCTGGCGATCTCCTCGATAGCCCGCCGAATGCTGTCCTGTGCGGGTACCCGTGCGAGCCCGGCCAGGTAGGCGATGAGCAGCACGGCGGCGGGCTGCGGGTTCGTCGCCGCGTGGTCGGGCTCGTTCGCGTCGTCGACCCCGAGTGCGCCGGTGAGCGCGCCGACCACAGCGGCGACATCGACTCGGGAGAACCACGTCGCCGACTGCCGCACCACCGCGTCCAGCACGGCCCGCACGTCGTCGCCGGTGAGCCCGTCGGGATGTGCGGTCTCCAGCAGTTCCCGCACGATCGCCGCCAGTACCGAGCTCACCTGGTCGGCGGGGAGTTCGGCGAGGTCCGCCACCGCCTCGGTGAATCCGGGTTCGTCGGCAGCGTGCGCCGCGGCGACGGCGGCCTCGACGGTGGTAGCGATCGTGCGAGCTGACGACGGCCAGTCGGTCGGCCACATGGTGCGGTTCTCCTCACGGGTCGGCGTGCCACGTTCGCGCGCGGCACGCCGCCAGCGTAGTCAGTGCGGCGACACGGTCGCTCGCCCGTTCACGCGGGACGCGCGAGCGGCGTGTCGGGGTCGCCGGAATTGCGTAGCGCGACAATCTGTTCCGGCACCCAGTAGATCCGGCCGAACTCGAACTCCTGGTAGACCCCGTCGTCGTGGGTGATCTCATCCGAGGCAGGCCAGCCGAGCTCGCCGTTCTCGAATCCGGCCGCCGACCATCGTGCCCCGATCGCACCGTGGACGCGATACGCGGGGTGCCCGGCCCGGCGGTAGACGGTCCCGCCCTGGAAGGCCTGCGTGAGACCGGGACCGGTGCCGCGCGGGTCGGGCAGTTCGGCGTGCTCGGCGATCGGGTAGCCCAGCGGTCCTGCCTCCCAACCGAGTTCGGCGTACTTGGTCATGATCGCCGTCGGGATCGCGTGGGCGTCGGTGGCCGGGTGCCAGTAGACGTAACCGTGCTCGAACTCGGCGAAGCGGCCGATGCCGTCGGGCGTCGCGAGTTCGCCGTCGGTCCGTCGTCTGCCGAGCCAGGGTGATGCCGCCGCCCTGGCATCGATGGCGGTGGGCGCGGCCCCGGCGAACGCGGCGACGTGGCCGGCGAAGACATCCCAGGGAAAGTTCGGGCCCACGTCGGTGTGCGTGCCGATGCCGAGCGCTCGGGTCACATACTGGTGATCGGCGATGCCGTCGCCCACGTGGTAATCCGGGGCGATGACCGCCGTCGAATAGCCGTGCCGGTGCGCGCTGCGGACGGCGAGGTACGCCGCGATGCGCAGGTCGTCGTCGATGGACAACCAGGCCGCCCGCGACCACGCGACCCGGCTGCCCGCGAAACACAGGTTCACCGTGAACGGATTGGCCGAGAGCACCGACCAGGACGCGAGCTCCTCCGGCACGACCCGCACCACGATCTCGTCCCGCAGGGTGTAGTGGTAGGAGACGCCGTTGGCGGGGTTGTTGAGGTAGGCGGCCAGCGATTCGGCGGTGCCGTTGCCCTCCTGGGTGTGCAGCAGGAAGTTGGTGATCCGCGCTCCGTCGCGAGAAGAATGCGAGGGCCCGAGCCGGTCGAGCTCGGTGAACTGCGGTATCGGGATCGAGCGGTCCAGGCTCCACTGCCCGAAGTCGGGCGCCAGAATGTCGTCGACGTCGACGTGGGTGCCGTCGATGAGCGGGCCGGGATTGCTCGGGGTATCGATGATCCGCTGGTACAGCACCGCTCTGGGCTCACGCTCGGTACCCGACCAGGCGCGGGTCTGCCACACCCAGCTGAAGTCGCCGCGACGGCCGACCACGTTGTCCTCGATCGCCCAGGCGCACACCCGCGAATGTCCGTAGATTCCGGTCCATTCCGTACCGAGCACCGCGTTGACACCACGAAAGAACTCGACGGCTGTCTGGTTCCACTGCGCGAGCGAGATGTCCTCGTCGACGGCGAAGAAGATCGGGGCCTGCCGGGGACCGCCCACGCTGAGATGGGTGGCCAGCGCCTGCTCGGCCATCCGCCTGCCGCCGTCGAATCCGGTCGTCCAGTCGGACGGGGTGGCATTGCCCGGTTTGCCGTACTGCCAAATGGATACGACATCCAGGCCCGCCGCGGCGAGCGCGCGTGCGTACTCGGCGGTGATCGGTTTGGCGCCGAAATTCGCCCCGGGTCTGCTGGGCGCGACGTAGGCGAGGACCGCCGAGTGCCCCGCTGCCGCGATCGCGGCGGGATCGATGAGACGGGCGGCGAAATCGACAGCTGTAGACATGGTTGACCCCCTGCATGACTGCATATCTGTTGGCATAGCTCACGCTCGTACCCGCGCCGTGTCGGCGGGGTGACGCTGGTGCCAGAGAATCGGCACCGGGTGACCGAGGATCTCACCCAGCACCCATTCTAAGCGAAACATTCAGCCCTTCATCGGGATTCATAGTCGATCCGTCTGAAACCCTGCGCTGACGTAGTTTCACTCACCCGCCGCCGCCGTATCGGCAGCCGGCCTTTCACCGGCGAAGCGGATCATCGGCTGCCGTGAACGAACCGGTGACCTGTTGTTTCGCCGACTCATCGCCGGATCTGCGTGGCGTGGCTGCCGCCATCGGGGGAGTGTGGATCGAACGTCTCGCCGAGGCAGGCATCCTCGAAAGCCCGTCGGACTTCTACACGCTGACCAAGGAGCGGCTGCTCGAATTCGACCGCATCGGCGAGGTCTCCGCCGCGCGCATGATCGATTCGATCGACGCCAGTCGCCAGGTCGGCCTTCGCCGCGCTCTGATCGGCCTCGCCATCCCGATGGCCTCCGACGGCACCGCCGCCCGATCGGGCTTCGGCTCCCTGGAGGAGGTCGCAGACGCGGGCGAGGAACGCCTCGTCACGGTGGAAGACATCGGCCCGAAGGTCGCCGCCTCCCTGGTCTCACACCTGACGCGACTGCGTCCCGAACTGGATCGCCTGCGCGAACTAGGTGTCTCCTTGGACGTGCGCGAAGAGGACCTGCCGCCGGTGATCACGGCAGGCGCGCCACTCGAGGGCAAAACGGTGGTGATCACCGGTGCGATCAGCGATCCACGCTCCGGCGAGAAGGTCGCCCGCCCAACCTTTCAGCGTCTCTGTGAGCAGGCGGGGGCAACGACCGTATCTTCGGTCCCCGCGAACACCGACATGCTCATCACCGGCGCGGGAGTCGGTGACAGCAAGCTGGCCAAGGCCGAGAAGCTCGGCGTCGAGGTGGTCGACCAGGGCGATGTCTGGGCCATGCTCATCGATGCCAAGGTCATCTGATCGACGCAGGCCTGGACGTGCGACGTCCAGCCAAAGATGGCGGTAACCATGTCTTGTTACCTGGGCTGTGGCCAACGATCCTACCGATGCTCGATCGTTTCGGCGAGAATGTTGGCAAGGCTGTCGAGTTCGGCTTTGAGGCTGATGTAGTGCGGAAGGGAACGGTGGCTGTGGTGCATCAGGTGCCATAGGCCCTTCAGCTGCCGTTTCCAGACTTGTTTAATCTCCGGGGGCTGCGCGGCTTGGATTGTGTGGCGGTGCGAAGTGGTGTTCTCCGGAGGTCAGCTGGACCCAGACATAGATCGAGGCGACCTGGCGCTTGCGGTCGCCGAGTTCAGGTTGCTGTGAACTGCGACCGGAGGGGAGCCGGAAGATAAGGTCGTTCCAGGTGGTTTCGTCGATGAACCAGGCTTCCAGCGCGCGGCGTCGATACTGGTAGTTGATCAAAGGTGGCGGGTTCGTCGAGTACGGGTAGCGAGAGCGGTCAACTGTCGAGGAACCCTTGAGGGTCTCGGTTGATCTCGTCGAGCGACCTTTGCCACTTCCACGAGTCGTTCATGGGAACCATGATCCACCTCGATGCCGTCGCCGACGGCGCCGAGTTCCGAGACTTCTTCAAGGCCTACTACGGACCGACGGTCGCCGTGTACAAGGCCATCGCCGCGGAACCCGACCGGATCGCGCGGTTGGACCGGGAACTCGTGGATCTCGCTTCCCAGCACGATCTTGGCAACGGGTGGATGGAGTGGGAGTACCTCCTGGTCACCGTACGCCGATCGGCCTGAACTGGTCATATGGCATTGCCCGGAAAAGCCACAGTGGCCGATGCGAGAGCGGGACTGCTGCACGGATAGGTGACAAACCTGGCTTTCCCAGCCCCGCTAGCGGCTCGCCACGCGGGTAGCCGACCCAGCGGCAGAGGACATCATGGACGCCGACGAGCTACCGTCGTGATTCTGCTTGGGCTCGGCGGGCTCGGCACGAGAAATTCACCCGACTTCGCGCAAGCCCGTCTCAGGTAGCAATCGACGACGCCAGAGCTTGCATGAACGCGTACATGTCCGCCAGTGTGTGCGCGGGCATCATGATGTCGCAGTACGGCAGGGCTGCCGCCATCGCACCGGTGGTCGGTTGGAATCGGGCGTCGCCCGCACGGGGATTGAGCCAGATGACGCGCCAAGCCCGGCGTCGGATCCGGGCCATCGCACGGGCGAGGACATCGGGGGTGTCGCTGTCCCAGCCGTCCGATGCGATGACGACGACGGCGCCGCGCACCGCATTGCCGGACGGAGTTGTGAGCAGCGTGCCGAGGCAGCGGCCGATGTGCGTGCCGCCGTAGCGGTCGACCACCTTGTCGTTGGCCCGGGCCACCGCGACATCCGGCGAACGGTGCGCCAGCACCGAGGTCAGCCTGGTCAGCGAGGTTGAGAAGGCGAACACCTCGGGGCGATCGGGCGAACGGCGCTGCATCGCGGCCCGCATGAGGTGCAGGTAGATCGTCGAATACGGCTGCATCGAGCGGCTGACGTCGCAGATCATGACGATTCGGCGCGGGCGGCGCCGGGGACGAGTGCGGACCAGCACCGCCGACTCCCAGCCGGTGCGGCGGGAATTGTTCATCGTTGCCCGGAAGTCGATGCGCTTGCCGTGCGGATGGTTTTCGTAGCGCCTGCTGCTGCGCTGCGGCCAGTGCGCCGACGCCTGCTCCAGCCAGGCTCCGACCGTCCGCAGATCGTCCGGGTCGAAGTGGTCGAACGGTTCCTGTGCTCGTGCCGCGAACCGGCTCGGCAGCACGTCCGGTATTGCCACACCCTGGTCGGTCGATCGGTCCGCGACGATCGCCGATCCCATTGTCGCCCAGGGGACTTCGCTGCCTTGCCGAGACTGCCCCCGACCGCCCACGCGCGGCGCCGACGCGCGTTCGGTCGGCAGCCCGTGCGTTCGGCTCGGCGGGTCCACGCCCAGCACCGCATCGGCGAACACCGTCGCGAAGACCGCGTCGAAGGCAGCGAGATCCTGCATGCGATCGACGAGCGTGAGCCGCGCAGCCCAGTAGAACTCGGTGCGCGACCGCGGCGCCATGCGGCGCAAGGCTTGCACGAACAGCGCGGGCCCGCTCGGCGCCACCGCGACGCCACCGCGACGCAGCCGCGCGACCACCGCGACAGCGAATGCGGCCAGATCGATGCCGCGCAGCAGTACCGCTCGTGTCATCGTTTCCCGCGCATCCACCTGCGTACCAGGACAATTGCGAGCGCGGCCGCCAGCACGAACGCGATCGCCGGCGCAAACTTCTTGATCATCGCGGGCCCGACCAGATCGACTAGGTCGAGCGGTGCCGACTCGGGTTGTGCGACCGGTTGCGGCCGCATCCCTCGGCTGTCCGGTCCGACGACCGCCTCCGCGGCAGCCGAATCGCCCGCCGCGAGTTTCGCTTCGAGAGAGGTGACGAATTGACCGACGAGTTTCTCGGACACCTGCTGCAGCATCCCACTGCCGAATTGGGCAAGCTTGCCGACAATCTTGAGGTCGGTGTCCACGGTGACGCGGGTCTTGTCGCCGTCTTCACGCAGTTGCGTGGTGATGGTCGCCGCTGCGTTTCCGGATCCGCGTGAATCTCGGCCGCTGCCGTTGATGACCGCGCGATGGTCGTGTTCGTCGCGCTCGACGAAATTCGCCTTCCCGGTGAATTCGCTGGTCACCGGGCCGATTTTGACCTTCAGTTTGCCGAGGAAGTCGTCCCCCTCCCAGCCGAGCATCTGTGCGCCAGGCATGAGCGGGACCACCTGTTCGAGGTCGGTCAGCACCTCCCATGCCTGCTCGACGGGTGCGTTGACGGTGAACTCGTTGGCGATCTTCATCGGTGTATCCCTCTCATCCGGTAGCCAGGCTTCGGGTGTATTCGACGAATGCCGCATGCACGGCGTCGCGATCGTCGGGTGTCTTCGCCAGTGCGCTCAGCGCGGCGACCGCCTCCGGTGCGGTGAGATCGGCGACGTCGAGCGTTGCCAGCGCGGCGATCCAGTCGATGGTCTCAGCGACGCCGGGCGGCTTGTCGAGATCGAGATCGCGGACGCGGCCGACGAATCGGGTGGCGTGCTCGATCAGCGCGTCGGTTGCCCCGGGCACGGTGCGTCGCACGATCGCCACCGCGCGGGCCGGCTCCGGGTAGTCGATCCAGTGGTAGAGGCAGCGCCGCCGCAGCGCGTCGTGCAGGTCACGACTGCGGTTCGAGGTCAGCACCGAGAGCGGCGGGTGCTCGGCGACAAAGGTCCCGAGCTCGGGAACTGTCACCGTGGCCTCACCGAGGAATTCGAGCAGTAGCGCTTCGAATTCATCATCGGCGCGGTCGATTTCGTCGACCAACAGCACCGGGGGCGTCGGACCGCGATATCGGACACAGCGCAGGATCGGGCGGTCCACCAGGAATGCCTCGGTGAACAGGTCGGCTTCGGTGAGGTCGGCGCCGCGCGCCTCGGCGAGCCGGATGCTGAGCAGCTGACGCTGGTAATTCCAGTCGTACAGCGCTTCGCTCACGGTGAGGCCCTCGTAACACTGCAGGCGTATCAGCGGTGCACCGAGCACGGTGGCGAGGGTCTTCGCCGCCGTCGTCTTGCCCACTCCCGGTTCGCCTTCCAGTAGCAGTGGCCGACCTAACGTGGTGGCCAGATAGAAGGCGGCGGCGGTCCCGGTATCGAGCAGGTAGTCGTCGGCGTCGAATCGTCGCACCACGTCCTCGACATCGTCGAACGGCGACATCATGGTGATGCCGCGGCGCGCAGGCGTTCGTAGTCGTCCCAGGTGTCCACGTCCAAGGGCATCGGTGCGTCGACGTCGAGTCGGGACACCGTGACGCGGCCCGACTCGATGATCTTCCACACGGCCTTGTCGCCGTATAGTCGGGACAACTCGCCGAAGACGCTGCGGCTCAGCCAGAATGGGTGCCCGATACCGTCGTGGTAGCGACAGACCGTGATCGCAGCGGTCGTTCCTTCGGCGATCAGTCGGTCGACGGTCGCCGCCGACAGGCCTGGTTGATCACCGAGCATCAGCACGATTCCGGCGGCCTGGGGACGCACCACGCTCAGTGCCGAACGCAACGACGACGAGCAGCCCGAATCGAAGTCTTCGGCCATGACGATCTCCAGTCCGGTGAGATCGACCTGTTGCCGGACCGCCGCCGCCGCGCCGCCGAGGGTGACGATGATCTGATCGAAAGCGCAGGATCGCACCACGTCGAGGGTCGCGCCGAGAACCGTCGTATTCCGGTACGGCAAGACCTGTTTCGCCGTGCCGAGACGCCGTGAGGTTCCCGCGGCAAGTACGACTCCGGTGACGAACCCGATTGTCATGAGCCTGTCTTCGTCGCTGCGAAAGACATGCGGCAGCCGGCGCCACAGAACCAGTAGTCGACATCGTCGATGGTGAGACGTGGTGTGACCGGCCCGACCGTCACGGTCATACCGCACACGGGATCGACGGCCTCGAACACGACGCTCGCCGGGCGGGCCGGGACGGCCAAGCCGCCCTTGCGGATCGCCTGGATCAGTTCCGCGACAATCGAGACTGCTATCTCCGCGGACGTCTTGGCGCCGATCGGCAAACCCACCGGGGTGCGCACACGAGCCCGCTCGGCGTCGGTCAATCCGAGTTCGTCGAGAATCGATGCGCCTCGAATCCTGCTGGCTACCAACCCGACATACCCCACACCCGCGTCGAGCGCGACGCGGATCATCTCGGCTTCCGGGCCACCGTGGCTCGCGATCACCATCGCCGTCGTGTCGGTCGGCGAATCCAGCGAGTCGGCGTCGGCAACACTGCGCTGCACCCCGAATCCCACCAGTTCGCACATTTCGGCCAGGGCGTCCGCGATGGGTGTCGCGCCGCAGATGCGCATCAGCGGTGCTGGGTTCTGTGGCTCGAGGAAGATCTCCAGCGCTCCGCCGGACAGACAGGGATTCACGACCACCGCAGCGCCAGGCGCCTCCGGAAACTGCAGATCGCCGTCGGGTAGCACACGCAGCAGCACGCTCTCGTTCGACTGGAGGGCACCCAGCGCCGCCTTGCGGACCGAGTTCTGGGCGCATTGGCCGCCGACGAATCCTTCGATCGTCCCGTCCTGCAACAGGATCGCCTCGTCGCCGGCGTGCGCCGAGGTCGGCTGCTGTGCGCGCACGACGGTCGCGCGCACGAACGGCGTCCGGGAGCCGACCAGCTGCTGTACACGCTCGGCGATCTTCATCGGTGATCCTATCGCTCGCACCTACTCAGATGGGCGGTGTGGCCCGCCCCTGCATCGCTTCCCAGACCCGCGACGGCGTCAGCGGCATGTCGGCGTGCCGAACTCCGAACGGCGCCAACGCATCCACCACCGCGTTGACCACCGCCGGCGGCGATCCGACCGTGGCCGATTCGCCGACACCTTTCGCGCCGATCGGGTGGTGCGGCGAAGGGGTGACCGTGTACCCGGTCTCGAAATGCGGAACCTCGAGCGCCGTCGGGATGAGGTAATCCATCAGGGATCCGCCGAGGCAGTTGCCGTCCTCGTCGAAGGCCATGATCTCCATCAGCGCCATGCCGATGCCGTCGGTGAGACCGCCGTGCACCTGGCCCTCGATGATCATCGGATTTATCCGGGTGCCGCAGTCGTCGACAGCCAGGAAGCGCCGGACCTTCACCACGGCCGTCCCCGGGTCGATGTCGACGACGCAGAAGTACGCACCATACGGGTAGGTGAGATTCTCCGGGTTGTAACAGATCTGTGCGTCGAGTCCGCCCTCGATGCCCTCGGGCAGATCATCGGTGCCGTGTGCGCGCATCGCGATCTGCTGGATCGTCACGGCCGCGGACGGATCGCCCTTGACATGGAACGAGCCCTTCTCCCACTCGAGGTCGGCGACGGAGACCTCGAGCATGCCGGACGCGATGATCCGCGCCTTGTCGCGCACCTTCCGCGCCACCAGTGCGGCAGCGGCGCCCGAGACCGGTGTCGACCGGGTGCCGTAGGTGCCGAGGCCGAACGGAGTCTGATCCGTGTCGCCGTGCACGACGTCGATGTCGTCCGGTGGTATGCCGAGTTCCTCGGCGACGATCTGGGCGAACGTCGTCTCGTGCCCTTGCCCCTGGGTCTGAACCGATATGCGCACAACGGCTTTGCCGGTCGGATGGACGCGCAGCTCGCACCCGTCGGCCATCCCGAGTCCGAGGATGTCCATATCCTTGCGCGGACCCGCGCCGACCGCCTCGGTGAAGAAGGACATCCCGATGCCCATCAACTCGCCGCGGGTGCGCTTGTCCTGCTGTTCTTTTCGCAAGGCGTCGTAGCCGATCATGTCCATCGCCAGGCGCATGGTCTTCTCGTAGTCGCCGGAGTCGTAGGTCCAGCCGGTCTTGCTCGTGTAAGGGAACTGTTCGGGGCGAAGGAGATTCCGTAGCCGTAGCTCGGCCGGATCCATCTTCAGTTCGTAGGCGAGGCAATCCACCAACCGCTCGACGAAGTACACGGCCTCGGTGATCCGGAACGAGCACGCGTATGCAACACCGCCGGGGGCCTTGTTCGTGTAGACCGCGGTCATCTTGCAGTAGGCGGCTTCGATGTCGTAGCTACCGGTGAAGACGCCGAAGAAGCCGGCCGGATACTTCAACGGCGCGGCCTGGCCATTGAAGGCGCCGTGATCGGCGAGCACGGTCGACCGGATGGCCAGGATCTTGCCCTCGGCGGTGGCGGCGATCTCGCCGACCATGATGTAGTCGCGAGCGAACCCGGTACTGGTGAGGTTTTCGCTGCGATCCTCCATCCACTTCACCGGCTTGCCCAGCAACAGCGACCCGACGATGGCGCAGACGTATCCCGGATAGATGGGTACCTTGTTGCCGAACCCGCCGCCGATATCGGGTGAGATCACCCGGATCTTGTGCTCGGGCAGTCCTGCCACCAACGCGTAGAGCGTGCGGTGGGCATGCGGCGCCTGGCTCGTCGACCACAGCGTGAGCTTCCCCGTCACACGATCGAGATCCGCGACGGCACCGCAGGTCTCCATCGGGGCGGGATGCACTCGCGGATAGACGATCTCCTGCTTGACCACGACGTCGGCGCGCGCGAACACCGCCTCGGTCGCGGCGGCGTCGCCGGTCTCCCAGTCGAAGCACCGGTTGTCCCGCTTGTCCTCGAGATCGTCGCGGATCACCGGCATATCGGGCGCCAGTGCGGTCCGGGCGTCGATCACCGGATCGAGCATCTCGTACTCGACGTTGATGAGCTCCAACGCATCACGCGCGGAGTAGCGATCCTCGGCGACGACGAAAGCCACCTCCTGGCCCTGGAACCGGACCTTATCCGTCGCCAGCACCGCCTGCACATCGTTGGACAGCGTCGGCATCCAGGCCAGCCCCTTCGCCGCCAGATCCGCACCCGTGACAACCGCCCTGACCTTCGGATGTGCCTGTGCCGCAGAGATATCGATGCTCACGATGCGTGCGTGCGCGAACGGCGAGCGCAGGATCGCCAAATGCAGCATGCCGGGCAGCGACACGTCGTCGACATAATTGCCGCGTCCGCGAATGAACCGCGGATCCTCCTTGCGGAGCATCCTGCCGTGACCGCACGGCTTGTGGTCGTTGTCGACACGGTCTTCGGGCCGGGACTCGACGGCGGTCATGACGTGCTCCCTACCGGCGTTGGTGTGGCGGCGGGTTCGGGCTCCGCCGCTTCGCCTCGTTGCTTCGCCGCGGCCCACTGGATCGACCGCACGATGGTGGTATATCCGGTGCAGCGGCAGATCTGGCCCGAGATCGCCTCCCGGATGGTCTGCTCGTCGGGATTCGAATTGCGGTCGAGCAGGGCGCGGGCGGTGATCATCATTCCGGGCGTGCAGAATCCGCACTGCAACCCGTGACACTGCATGAAGCCCTCCTGCACGGGATCGAGCTGTCCGTCCACCTCGAGTCCCTCGACGGTGCGCACCGCGTGGCCGCTCGCCATTGCGGCGAGCATGGTGCACGACTTCACTGGTTCGCCGTCGACCTCCACCACACAGGTGCCGCAGTTGCTGGTGTCACAGCCCCAGTGGGTTCCGGTGAGCCGCAACTGATCTCGCAGGAAATGCACGAGCAGGGTGCGTGGCTCGACCTCCGCGGTCACCGGCTCGCCGTTGACGGTCATGGTTACCTGCATGGCTAATTCCCTTCCAGCGCAGAAGCATTCAGTACGCGCTCGACCGCGGTGTGCAGCACGCGAATCGTCAGTTCGGACGCCAGATGGCGCTTGTAGTCCGCGGTGCCGCGCGCATCGGAGGCAGGTGAGCACGCTGCGCTCGCCCGGCGGCCCGCCTCCGAGAAGACCTCCTCGGTGGGCGACTCACCGAGGAGTACGTCCACCGACGAGGCGAGCGCCGCTGGATCGGGGTCGACCGCCGTCAGACCGATCCGCGCGGCCGCGATCGTCCCGCCGTGCAGTGTCACCGTCGCGCCTGCCGCCGCGATCGCCCAGTCGCCGACCCGGCGCTCCACCTTCGCGTAGGCACTCGATGTCCGATGCCGCACGGGAATTCGGATCTCGATGAGAATTTCGTTGTGCGACATGGCGGTTTCGTACGGACCGACCAGGAAGTCGTCCATCGCGATTTCCCGTTCGCCGGACGGTCCGCGCACCAGACAGGTGGCGCCGAGGACTGTGCAGACCGTGGTGAGATCTTCGGCGGGATCGGCCTGGCACAGCGAGCCGCCGATCGTGCCGCGGTTGCGCACGACCGGATCGGCGATCACGCGCTCGGCGTCACGGAAGATCGGGCACACCGCGGCGAGGCGGTCCGATTCGAGCAGGTTCCGATGCCGGACCATCGCACCGATTCGCACCAGGGTCGGATCGGTGACGATGTATCCCAGCTCGGCCGCCAGGTCGTTGATGTCGATGAGGTATTCCGGATTGGCCAGACGCAGCTTCATCATCGGCAGCAGGCTGTGCCCGCCCGCGATGATGCGCGCCTCCTCCCCCAGCCGGTCCAGTAGTCCGATGGCGTGGTCCACGCCCGTTGCGCGCTCGTATTCGAATGGCCCAGGAACTTGCATGTGATCGACCTCACATAAGCGGGAATAAGGCCACCCTCTGCCCCGCCGGCGCAGCCGTCAAGACCGATTTAAGGAATCACTTAATTCGCTGTTCGCGCCCGGTGTGTGGTGAATCCGGCCGCCGGTTTGGGCCAGTGAGCGGCCGTGTCCGCCCCAGCGTCGCGCGATGATCTCGGCCGCGATGGACACCGCCGTCTCTTCGGGTGTCCGGCCGCCCAGATCCAGCCCGATCGGGCTGGCAAGCCGGGCGAGTTGCTCGTCGGTGAGCCCGGCCTGTCGCAGCCGGGACAGCCGCTCGTCGTGCGTGCGGCGTGACCCCATGGCGCCGACATAGCCGATCTCCGGCGCGCGCAGTGCCACCTCGAGCAGCGGAACGTCGAACTTGGGATCGTGGGTCAGCACGCAGACGACGGTCCGCGAGTCGATCGCGCCTGCCGCGATCTGCGCGGCCAGGTAGCGGTGTGGCCAGTCGACGACGACTTCGT
The DNA here is from genome assembly GCF_042799895.1 of Nocardia sp. NPDC057663. Taxonomy (NCBI): domain Bacteria; kingdom Bacillati; phylum Actinomycetota; class Actinomycetes; order Mycobacteriales; family Nocardiaceae; genus Nocardia; species Nocardia sp. NPDC057663. The sequence goes on from NZ_JBHVHX010000005.1 coordinate 185,933, forward strand.
CGGCGGTCGGGAACCGGGCGGAGGTGGCGAAGACCGGCCGCGCGTCGCACACCGTCACCCGATACCCGAGGAACGATCCTTGCTGGGCGACGGCGGCGGCGAAATCGATCGCCCCGAACACCAGCATCCGCGGCTGCCGGGCATAACTGGCGACGAAAACCGCCATGCCCTCGCCGCGACGCTGCCCGTCCGGGCCGTAGGACAGCACCTCGCTGCGGCCCGCCGCGAGCAGCCCGCCTGCGTCATCGATCACCGCACCGTCGGCGCGTGCCGATCCCAGCGTGCCGTGCGCATTGCTCGGCCGGATCAGCAGCCGTCGCCCTACCCGGGCGGCGTCGGGGTGCTCGATGACGGTCGCGATCGCGACCGGCTGCTGGTCGGCGATGTCCGCGGCGACCTCGCCGAGTTCCGGAAACGTCTCCCGCGAGATCGCTTCGACGAAGATGTCGATGATGCCACCGCAGGTCAAACCAACGGCGAACGCGTCGTTGTCGGAGAGGCCGTACCGCTGCAGCACCGGACGACCGGTCCGGATCACGTCGGCGGCGAGGTCGTAGACCGCGCCCTCGACACAACCACCGGAGACCGAACCGCCGACCGTCCCGTCCGGGGCGACGACCATGGCCGCACCAGGCGGTCGCGGCGACGAATGGAACGTCCGTACGACCGTCGCGACCCCAGCCGTGCCCCCGGCGTTCCAGGTTGTCATCAGATCCGTGAGCACGTCCTGCACGATGTCCTCCAGGCACGATGCGACTGTCGGCGCTACGTCAACCTCCAACGTAGACTCGAATTGTGACGCCCGCCCAGCTTCGGGCCTACTCGACCGTGGTGCGGCTCGGCTCCGTCCACGCGGCGGCCAGAGAGCTGGGGATGTCGGACGCCGGTGTCTCGATGCACATCGCCCAGCTGCGCAAGGAGCTCGACGACCCGCTGTTCACCCGCGCGGCGGCGGGACTGGCATTCACGCCCGGCGGGCTACGCCTGGCCAGCCGGGCAATCGAGATTCTCGGTCTGCAGCGCCAGACCGCCATCGAGGTGAGCGAGGCGGCGCACGGCCGACGGCTGCTGCGCATCGCGGCATCGAGCGCATTCGCCGAACATGCCGCGCCCGGCCTCATCGACCTGTTCGCGGCGCGGGCGAAGGATCTGTCGGTCGAGCTGAGTGTGCATCCCACCAGCCAGTTCCGCAGGCTGATCGAGACCCGTGCGGTGGACATCGCGCTGGGGCCCGGGCCGGACGGCGCCGACACGACCGTCACCGCCCGGCCATTCCTGAAGTATCAGATCATTTCGGTCGCGCGCCCCGACAGTCCGCTGGCGGACATCGCACCGCATCCGGCGCTGCTGCGGGAGCAGCAATGGATGCTGGGCCCCAGCGCAGGCAGTGTCGACGGGCACATCGCGACGATACTGCGCGAGTTGGCCATTCCCGAATCACACCAGCGGATCTTCCAGAGCGACGCTGCCGCCCTCGAAGAGGTCCGCCGTGTCGGGGGCATCACCCTGACCGTCGGCTTCGCCGTCTCCTCCGACCTCGCGACCGGCCGGTTGAGCCACATCAAGGGACCCGGCCTTCAGGTATCCGATGAGTGGTGCGCGACCACCCTGCCGCCCGACACCCGCCAGCCCGCGGTATCGGAACTGCTGCGGTTCATCACCACCCCGCGATGCATCCAGGCGATGATCCGCGGGTCCGGTGTGGGCGTCACGCGGTTCCGCCCGAAAGTGCATGTGACGCTGTGGAGTTGAACGCGGACATCGGCGAACAGCCGCACGCCGTGAACACGATGCGGGCGGACTGGACTGGAGCGGGGCGGCTTCGGATGCCTACGACACCGCGCACGTCCAGTGGCTCACCTCCGCGCGCACTGCAGCAGATGGAATCGAAAAGATGCGGGCTGCGGCCCGCGCCGCCCACGACTCCTATACCGCGACCATCGTTGCGAACAGGGCCCTGCTCGGCCGCGACGGCGGCCAGAGCGCTGGCGGGACCAGGCGTGACGCTCGTCGATGTCGATGTCGATGTCGATACCGACACCTACTACACCGCGGGGAAGGCACTGTGCGCTGCGGCCGATTCGTGGTGGACTGCCATCGACGCCCAGTGGGCTGCGCTGGCCGACTGCGGCAGCATGTGCGGCTCTTACGAGGAGGCCACCACGTGGGCCGCGGAATACGACACCAAAGCCAATAAGCTGATCGACTCGGTCCGCCAAGTCGCCACGGCTGCCGACGCCTACGGTCGAGTGCTCATGGAGCTGGGCTACAACCATGAACTCGGCGACTACTTCGCCACCACGGAGTTCGGTGCTGCTCTTCCACCGCGCCCGCAGATGCCGACCGAACTGCTGGCGGTGTGCCGGGTGCCGCTGCCCTCGGCCGGTGGGCCCGGCAGCGGGTTGTCAGAGGCGATCGGTCTGGCCTCTGAGGTCGGTATCACAGTGCCTGATGGCGACCGCCGGGAATCCTCGAGCCGACAGGCCAAGCCACAGGGCGAAGACCGACCGTTACTGATCGCGGTTGGATCCAAACACATCGAGGCGCACCTGCACTGTGGTTCTGGCCGCAGCCGATACAGCGGCATAACCCCTGGTCGAGCCATTGCCGTTGTTTTTCGCGCGATTACTACCGGAACCCCATACCGGGCGATTACGACCGGCAGCCGCTCATTCGACGGGGCGCTGACGTACCCGGGTGGTACGAAACCTGGTGATGACCGCTTCGACAACCTGTTCTTTGGAGTCGAAATGACTACAAGAGCGGCCGCATCGTGCGATACCGCCTCGCGGACGAAACCGTCCATCAACTCCTGCACTGGATCGGCGCTCCCCACCCTCCGAGCCGAGCCCGCTCCAGGATTCTTCGGGCGCGTACAGCTCGGGCTCGAACAACGCCTCGGATCCGGCGCGGGTGAGGTGCAGACTATGTCCCTGTCGGGCAGCGGTGTTCACTCGTAGCCGCGCACATATCCCTGCGGGCAGCACCTCTTCCGAACGACGGTGGGTGACGGGGCCGAAGGCGATCGAGGAGACTGTGGGGATGTCGCACCCGGAGCTCACCGCACAACCTCGGTGGCAAAGGACCGGAAAGGCCCACTTCCCAGTCGCGGCGTTCGTCGACGGCTCATGGTGGGTCTTGCGGATCAACGGCTTTCCCGATCACCCGCTCTGGACGCTCTTCGTCGACGGGCTGCGCCGTTTCGATATCGACGACACGCCCGCCACATGGGGCAGACCGGCCAATCCTTCCACCCCGTCGCTGGCGGCCGAGACAGTCGAGGAGATCCTGGCGCCCATCCAGAGCTTCGTCGCCTACGGCAGCGAAGTCGGCGATCCGTGCGACAACCCCTTCTGCTGCGGCTGATGCACACCTGCACGCCGCGCCGGTCGCGGAGTGCGGCGTCGATCAGCCCCAGCCGTGATCGGTCCAGGCGACAGCGCGCAGCGGGAACGTGCCCATCCCCCGCACCGGCGCAGGCAGTGCGACCAGCCGGGCGCCGGTGTCGGGGACCGCGTCCAGATTGGTCAGATGCTCGATGATCGGGATTCCCGCACCGAGCAGAGTGTGGTGGCACGGCCGCGTCGGCAGCGAGGTGTCGTCGACGTCGAGCGAGTCGATGCCGACCAGCGCCACATTTGCCGCGACCAGCGCATCCGCGACCTCACCGACCAGGAACGGATGCCCGGGGCCCAGATACGCCGACGAACCCCACCGCGCCGACCACCCGGTGTGCACGAGCACCGCCTTGCCCCACAGCCGAGCCGGGTCGCCGAGCACATCCGGTCCCACCGCGCCGATCCCCGCCGCACGGATCATCACGATCCGCACGTTCAACAGCCGTTCCAGCGGCAGCTCGGCGACATCGGCGCCCTCGGCATGGAAATGGAAGGGCGCCTCGATATAGGTCCCGGTGTTGCCGACCATATCTATGCGTCCGATGTCGTACGTCATGTCGATCAGCGGCGACTGCTCCCGCGAAACATCCGTGGTGACTCGCGGCCGCGGCAGGCCCGGGTAGGTGAGCATGCCGTCCGAGATCGGATGAGAAAGTTCCACGATCGCCTTGCTCATGCTAGGGACCGTACCGGCAGGGAAGGTCGTCGCGCTCGTTCAAATGATGTCCCCACCGATACCGCCGGATGTCTGGGCGAAGCTCGATGCTGGGCTGCAGCGGAAGATCCTCGACATCCGACCCGCCCACTTGGCCGGACTCGATCGAGAACATGTCGCGGCTCTCGCGGATTACAGCCGTGCGCTCGGCGCCGCGTTCCGGCTGACCGAGGACATGAGCAGGCTCGCCCGGGCCGCGCAACCAGCGGACGACGCGGCGACTGCGGGGCTGCGCGACGGCGCGCTGTCGCATTCGGTGCTGGGCGCGCTGCGCCACACTCCGGAAGGCCGGTTGGCGAACCTGATTCGTCGCGAGCGCCTGACGGACGCCGATGTCGACGAGGTCGTCGGGATCGTCGAGGAGAGCGGCGCGTTCGACGTGACCGGTGCGCTGGCCCGCGACCACGCCGACCGGGCTGCGACGAGCTCGCCCGGTTGCTGGAATATCCTTCGCGCGCATCGCGTTTCGCGTTGAGCGATTAGCGCGGTCACGCGACATGTTCCGGCACGGCCGGATCTGGCGTCATCATTCGAGTGATCCGTCCGGTCGGCGCACTTCGTCGAGTGCTCTGTGCGATGCCGCCGATCGGACAGCCGCGGGCCGACGTCGAATCGGACTTACGCTCGGCCACTGTCGTAGCGACTATCGCTCGATGAGCCCCTTGGAGGGCTTCCCCGCCTTCCAGCACTTGATCAGCAACTCCGCCATCTCGGTGGACGGCGACACCGCGACCGCCCGCACGATGTGCCGCAACCCGATATGCTCGTCACAGGAGAGAACGGCACGCAGACGCTGATGCTGTGCGAGCTGTGGTACCTCGACGCCTTCGCCCGCGTCGATGGGGAGTCGCGCATTCGGTGGCGCGTCGAGGAGAAGAGCTACATGTTCCTCGCGGGCCAGGCGAACGCCCGCTGATCTCAGCGCGCCGATCCGGCGGCGGTCGCGGCGCGGATCCGGGCGACCAGGTCGTCGAGCCGCCGCTGATGCGAGCCCGCCCAGTAGATGCGGTCGCACGCCGTGCATCGGCGGAAGGTGTCGTAGTAGCGGCGGGAGCCGGTCGAAGACGTCGTTCTTAGCCACGTCGGTGACGACGCCGCCGCAGCGAAGGCAGCGACTGAACGGCGCGAGCCGATCGGTCAGATCGAGACGGCGGATCACCTCGACGATCTGCTCGAACGGACGATCCGCGTGCACGAACACGCCGTGGGTGACGTTGCGGCGTTCGAGCAGTCCGCGGTCGCGGGTCAGCAGGATGCGATGCTCGGCGGCCGCGATCTCGGCCAGCACGGCGTCCTCGGCATCCCACTCGCAGCGCACGTCCAGTCCCAGCAGCCGCAGCAGCCGCGCGAGCCCGCCCAGATTGACGTCGACGACGAAACGCGGATCGCGCAGCGGGCGGGCGCGCACCCGGGTCAGCGGCCCGACGTCCAGCGTCTCGAACATCGGGTACGCGGCGAGCCGATCGCCGGGGCGCGGGTGGTGGCCGAAATCGACGGATGCGCCGTTCACCAGCAGCAGATCGACCTCGGTATGCGGGATGCCCGCGGCCTCCACGATGTCCTTCACGGTCTGGTGCGGTCGCACCGGCCGCCGCTGCGCCGTGAACCGGACATCTGAAGGCAGGAAATCGTTCAGTTCGGCGTACACGCGCAGTTCGACACCGGCGGTCATACGACCATTGTCGTCCCGGGCCGAGGCGGGCGGCGGATCGGTGATCGACAATGGTGGTATGGCGACGGTGCTGCTCGGCGGCGACGTCATGCTGGGCCGCGGGGTGGATCAGATCCTGCCGCATCCCGGCGATCCGGCGCTGCGCGAACGATATGTCGACGATGCGCGGACGTATGTGGAGTTGGCCGAGGATGCCAACGGCGCGTTCGCACGTCCCGTGGAATTCCGCGCGCCGTGGGGTGATGCCCTCCCATTTCTCACCCGGGCCGATGTGCGACTGATCAACCTGGAAACCGCGATCACGGCCGACGGTACCTTCGCCCCCGCCAAGGGCATCCACTATCGGATGCACCCGGACAATGTGCCGGTGTTGATCGTCATCGCCCCGGTGGTTTGCGCGCTGGCCAACAATCACGTGCTGGATTTCGGCGTGCACGGGCTGACCGACACGCTGGAGACGCTCGATGCGGCGGACATCCACCACGCGGGAGCGGGCACGGATCTCGACGGCGCGAGGGTGCCCGCGACAGCCGAACTCGACGACGGGCGGCGGGTGGTGATCGTCTCGGTCGCCGCGGGATCAAGTGGGGTTCCGGAGTACTGGGCAGCACAGCGCGACCGGCCGGGACTGTGGCGAATCGGTGAGGACCCGAGTATCGCCGCGGCCGACGAGGTGTCGGCGGTGGTGTCGGCGTGCGCCCGCGAGCGGGATATCGCGATCGTCTCCATCCATTGGGGACCCAATTGGGGTTACCGGGTGACGCCGAGCGAACGACGGTTCGCGCATCGGTTGATCGATACCGGGGTCGATGTGGTGCACGGGCATTCCGCACACCATCCGCGGCCGATCGAGATCTACCGTGGCAAACCGATCCTGTACGGGTGCGGCGATGTCGTCGACGACTACGAGGGCATCCACGGCTATGAGCGATACCGCAAGCATCTTCGTCTGTTGTTCCTCGTCTCGGTCGACTCCGGGGTCGAGCTGCGCATGATCCCGCTGCGGATGCGGCGCATGCGCCTCGAATCGGCCGGACACGACGAATCCCGTTGGCTGTGCGAGACGATCGCGCACATCAGCCGTGGATTCGACACCCGCGTCGCCGCGCGAGCCGACGAGCTTCCTGTGGTGTACCGATTCGGGGATCGATGAGTAGGTGACCGCGTGAATGTCGTCGGGGACAACGATTATCGACCGGGAATGCCGAGTTCGTTCAGCTGCTGCTGGAGACGTTCGAGAGCCACGCGCATCGCCTCGATCTGCGCGTTGAGTTCAGCGAGCTTCGCCGGATCGACCGGCGGCGGGGATTGCGGTGCTGGGGGCGCCCCCGGTGGCGGGTGCTGACCGGGTGGCAGCGGCGCCCCGGGTCCGCCGCCGGGAGCGGTGGCGAGCGCACCGGTCTTCGCCTGGCTGTGGTGAGCGGTGCCGCGAGTCCGATAGGCCGGGTCCACACGGCAACCCGGCGCGTTGAATCAGTCGGCCGTGTGATCGGCCGCGCGTCCGAGACCATCGTCGAGGGGAACTTCTGTAGAAGTCGAAACCACGGCCCGGAACGCGCCACATGTCCTCTTGGCGCCACATGACGCCCTTGGGCATGCCGGTGGTGCCGCCGGTGTACATCGACCGCACCGCGGGGTGGCGGATCGCCGAGGTCGGCGGGCTGCAGAACACACTGCCGACGAAGTAGCCGGGTCAGTAGGCGATGAAGAGGATCTCGTCGCGGGTGTAGTCGTGGTCGGGATGGTTCGCGGCGAGGTGCGCCTGAGTCTGCGTGACCAGATCGTCTTCGTCGACGCCGTTGATATGGGCTCCGCACGGGCAGTTGAGGCGGGTCTTCATCGGTGTTCTCCTGTGAGGTTCGGGCGGCCGGCGGCCTGCTGGACAGTAGCCCGGAGTGTATTCCAGTTTCTGTGTTAGCGTGAGGCATGGGACCTGTTGACGAGATCTCCGCCGAGGCCGGTGAGCTGTTCGCCCTCGCCGAGCGGGTCACCGGATTCATGCCGGCAGACGAGGGGCGCGCGCTGTACGCGGCCGCCCGCGACTACGCGGGCACCGGAACCATCATGGAAATCGGCACCTACTGTGGCAAGTCGGCGATCTACCTGGGCGCCGCCGCCCGGGAGACCGGCGCCACCGTCTTCACCGTCGATCACCATCGCGGCTCCGAGGAGCATCAGCCGGGCTGGGAGTATCACGACACCACGTTGGTCGACCCGGAGACCGGCGTCTTCGACACCGTGACGGCATTCCGGCGCACCATGATTCGTGCCGGCCTGACCGATACCGTCATCGCGATCATCGGGTCCTCCTCGGCCGCCGCACGCATCTGGCGGACGCCACTGCGCATGCTCTTCATCGACGGCGGCCACACCGAGGAGGCGGCCCAGCGCGACTACGACAATTGGGTGCACTGGGTGGCAGGAGGTGGGTTGCTGGCGATCCACGATGTCTTCCCCGATCCTGCCGACGGTGGCCGCGCCCCGTTCGACATCTATCGCCGTGCCCTCGACAGCGGAAAGTTCCGCGAACTCTCGATGACCGGTTCCCTGCGGATCCTGCAGCGCACCGCCGCCTGCACCTGACCGCCTCAGTCGGAGACGCCGTCGCGGAAGATGCCGTTGGCGGCGGAAATATCGCCTTGCTGGTGGCCGACGAGCAGGCGTTGTCGGGCGCGGTGACCAGCGCGCTGCTCGGTGGTGACCCGGATGTCGAGCACCTGCGGACCCGCATCGGGGTCGAGATCCGCGGCAGGATCGCCCGAGCGCTCGGTCCGGACGCCGACGAGGAAGTGATCGAATGGCTCGAAATGATCTACGCGGGGGCGCTGGTGCGTGCGGGGATGGGCTACGAGTCGTATTCGAAGATCGCCGACCGGATCGAGCGTGCTGCCCTGCGGATTCTGCAGCGCCCGCCGGCGGCTGCCGGCTGACCTGATCCTGCGGCCGCTCTGCGGTTGGCGTCCTCCATACCGGGCATGCGCATAGTGCGGCAAGGGTAGAGGAGGTGAGGTGCCGATGCCGATGTGTATGGAGATGATGCAGATGCTTCGCGGAATGTGGAACATGATGTTCCCGAATATGCCGATGTAAGCCGATCGGCACGGCTGTCGCGACCCTGTCGTGGCAGCCGCTGTATGCGGTCGGTTACTCCAGCGGCGGAGCCATGGTGGTGATCGGGGGAACAGGGTCAGGGCTCGGGCCGGGCGGGGGCGGATCAGGCTCGGGTCCGGGTGGGGCCGGTACAGGGGGGATCGGTTCGGGCCGGGGTGGGGGAGGCTGGGCGGGCTCCGGTGGGGTCGGTGGAATGGGTTCCGGTGGGTTGGGGAGTGGGGGTTGGGTCATCGACATCGGCCTCCTTCGGATGGTGGGCGGTCAGCGGAAAAGTTCTCGCGCTGTGGTTTTCGCGCCCTGGACCAATTGGTGCCAGGCATTGGGGTCGCCGCGCAGGGCGGCCGCCGCGGTGTGCTCGATCTGTTCGAGGGTGGCGTGCGGCGGGATCGGGGGCACTTCGGGGTCGCAGCGCACGTCCAGCAGAACCGGTTCCCGTGCGGCGAGCGCCTGGTCCCACGCCGGTCCGACATTCTCCGGACGGTCCACCGCGATCGCGGTCAGTCCCTCCGTGCTGGCGATCTCGGCATACGGCACATCCGGAATCTCCTGTGCATCAGTGAACTTCGGTGCTCCCGACATGCCGCGCAGCTCCCAGGTGACCTGGCTGAGGTTGTTGTTGTGGAAGACGCACACCACCAGCCGCGGGTCGGGCCATCGGTCCCGGTAGCGGCGTATGGTCAGCAGCTCGGCCAGTCCGTTCATCTGCATCGCGCCGTCACCGACGAGGGCGATCGCCGGGCGATCCGGATGGGCGAATTTCGCGCCGACCGCATAGGGCACCGCCGACCCCATCGAGGCCAGGGTGCCTGACAGTGATCCGCGCATCCCGTGCCGAAACCGCAGACAGCGGGCGTACCAGGTGGTCGAGGAGCCGGAGTCCGCCGTGACGATCGCGCCCTCGGGCAGCCGGCTCGACAGTTCCCACACCACCCGCATCGGATTGACGGGGTCGGCGTCGAGCATGGCCTGGCGTTCTACGGTCTCCCACCAGCTCGCCACGTTCTTCTCGATCTGGTCGCGCCAGCTCGGGTCGCGATCGCTGGAGAGCTGTTCGGTCAGTGCGGACAGGGTCGAGGCGGCGTCGCCGATCAGATTCACCTCCGTGGGATAGCGCATGCCGATGCGGGTCCCGTCGGCGTCGATCTGCACGGCCCTGGCGGATCCTGGCTCGGGCAGGAACTGGGTGTACGGGAAGTTGGAGCCGACGATGAGCAGGGCGTCGCAGTCGCGCATCAGCTCGTAGCTCGGCCGGGTACCCAGCAGGCCGATCGCGCCGGTGACGAAGGGGATGTCGTCGGGCAGGACGTCCTTGCCCAGCAAGGCTTTCGCGACACCTGCACCGAGTCGCTCGGCGACGGCGAACACCTCGTCGGCCGCGCCGTGTGCGCCCTGGCCGATCAGGATCGCGGGCCGGGTGCAGTGGTTCAGCAGCTGCGCGGCTGCGGCGATGTCTTCCTTCGGTGGCAGGACGCGGGGCCGGTGCACGGCGTCGGGCGGGCTCGAACCCACATGCCCGAAGCCGACTTCCGGCGGGCGGAACTGTTCCCGCTGCACATCGGCGGGCACGATCATCACCGCGGGCGCGGAGCGGGTGGTGGCGACCCGGATCGCGCGGTCGAGCGCGGCGGGCAGCTGGTCCGGCACGTCGATTTCCACGAGGTATTCGGAAGCGACATCCTTGAACAGGCTCTGCAGGTCGATCTCCTGCTGGAAACCGACCCCGCGGGCGCTGCGTGCGGTCTGGCCGACCAGCGCCAGCACCGGTGCGTGATCGAGTTTGGCGTCGTAGAGGCCGTTGAGCAGGTGGACGGCACCTGCTCCCGAGGTGGCCGCGCAGACGCCGATCCGGCCACTGAACTTGGCGAACCCGGTCGCGGCGAACGCCGCCATCTCCTCGTGCCGGGTCTGCACGAACGTCGGCCTGCCCGCCCGCCCGAACGCGGCGATGAGGCCGCCGATTCCGTCACCGGGATAGCCGAACACCTGCTCGATTCCCCACTCCTGGAGCCGCGCGACGATGTGGTCGCCCACTTCGATACCCATGACCACCTCCAGCTGTTCGGGAGCCGCCGCGTCGACGGGGGACCCGTCGGCCGTCTACGGATCGGCATGCCTCCTGGTGCCGATATGCCCAGGTCGGCGTCGTCGAAACCGCAGTTACGCGACCGGGGTGGTGGCCGCACCGCAGCGCCGCTTGCGCATCCCAGAACCCCTGGGGGAGTGGGAGAGTGGCGGCGGGCACTCAACTCCGGGGGAGGGCGCGGTGCGCGGCGGTCGTGGGTCAGGGAGGCGCGCACGTGCAGTGACTCGTTGGCACTGAGAGGCTGAATCACTTGGGTGACCCGGCAGAGGGAACAAAAGACATCTTGATACGTAGATATGCGCATCTACTAATGAATCTCCCTCAACCTAGGTCACCAACAACAAAACAACCAGCACAAAAGACAAGCTCAGGACGACAGGGGCGAATGGCCGATCGTCTACGCAGTCGGCGCTCGTCGAGCCTAGGCGACTGTGCGTGCGGATTCGGCGATCTGTTTCGCGGCCAGGAGGACGGTCTCCAGCATGGCGGGGGTGAGCCGTCCGGTGAAGGTGTTGTGTGGGCTCACGTGATAGCAGCCCAGGACGGTGATTGCGCGTCCGTCCGAATGAGTGATGGTGACCTGCGCGCCGTGGGCGAAGCGCGGCCGGGGCCGGGGGATGTTCCAGCCGCCTTCGCCCAGGACGGTGAACAGTGCCTGCCATCCGAATCCGCCGAGTACGACGATCACCTTCGCCGACGGTCCGAGTAGTTCCAGTTCGCGGCTCAGGTACGGCGCGCACCGGTGTCGTTCCTCGCTGGTCGGCTTGTTCTCCGGTGGTGCGCAGTGCACCGGTGCGGTCAAACGGGTGTTCACGAGTTCGATGCCGTCGTCGACGCTGACCGGATGCGCGCCGGTCGCCAGGCCGACGGCGTGCAGCGCGGCGAACAGGACATCGCCGCTGCGATCGCCGGTGAACATCCGTCCGGTGCGATTGCCGCCGTTGGCGGCAGGCGCCAGGCCGACCACGAGTATCTCGGCATCGTCGGGTCCGAATCCGGGAACCGGCCGGGCCCAATACTCTTCGTCGCGGTAGGCGGCTCGTTTCACGCGGGCGGCTTCTTCCCGCCATGCCACGAGGCGCGGGCAGGCGCGGCAGGTGGAGACCAGGCAGTCGAGTTCGGCGATGGTCTGGGCGTTCCCTGCTGCGAGTGGAGCGTTTTCCGGGTCGTCGCCGGCCATCGGCCCAGTCTAATCCGCCGAAACCGTTAGACGACCGAACCGCCTGCGCGGTACCGCTGGTACCACGTACTGTGAAGGAATGGTGTCCACCGAGATCGTGACCGCCGACGGAGTCGTGCGCGGTCGTGCGGGCCGTCGAGTCGTCAGCTGGCGTGCCCTGCCCTATGCGGCCCCGCCCGTCGGGGAACTGAGGTTCCGCGCCCCTCAACCAGTACAACCGTGGACGGGGGTGCGCTCGGCGACGGAGTTCGGTTTCGCCGCGACGCAGCATCCCAACGGTGCCCGCACCGGGCCGCGCACCTGGCAGCCCACGGGCGAGGACTGTCTCACCCTGAATGTGACCGCCCCGGCGACGCCGTCGGCGAGCCCGCGGCCGGTGATGGTGTTCATTCACGGCGGCGGGTATGTCATCGGCGCGGCCAGCATGTATTCCGGTGCGCGGCTGGCGGTGCGCGGTGATGTCGTGGTGGTGTCGGTGACCTACCGGCTCGGCGCGCTCGGCTATGTCGACTTCAGCGAGTTCTCCACGCCGGAAAGGCCGTTCGAGTCGAATCTGGGCCTGCGCGATCAGGTCGCGGCGCTCGAGTGGGTGCAGCGCAATATCGCCGCGTTCGGCGGCGATCCCGGCAATGTCACCGTCTTCGGTGAATCGGCGGGCGCGAACGCGGTGGTCACGCTGCTGGCGACCCCTGCGGCACGAGGCTTGTTCCACCGGGGGATCGCGCAGAGTGCACCGGCGGATTGGACGGCACAACCGGAGGAGGCGCGCCGGTTCGCCCGCAGTTGCCTGCAACGGCTGGGCGCCGATCCCGCCGGCGCCGCGACCGTCCTGACTACGGCACGGGCGAGTGAGCTGTGCCGGGCGGCCGACCGTGCGCTGGGCCGGTCCCTGCGTGAGCAGCCCGGCAGTTTCCCGTACACGCCGGTGGTCGACGGCGGCTTCCTGCCCGAGGCGCCGATCGATGCGATCACCGCGGGTCGTGCCCACCCGGTGCCGCTGATCATCGGCACCAACCGGGACGAGGCGACGCTGTTCCAGCGGTTCATGAAGTCGGTCCCGCATACACCTGAGCAGCTGGCGACTGCGTTCGGGCGCTGCGATCCCGGCGCCGAGCAGCGCGTGATCAGGAGTTACCCCGGCTATCCCGCGGCCAGGACCGCGGTGCGGATCGGTGGTGATTTCATGTTCTGGCGTCCGACGCTGGCCGTGCTGGAAGGTCACAGCCGGTTCGCGCCGACCTACGCTTACCGCTTCGATTTCGCGCCGCGCGCGGTGCGGCTGGCCGGTTTCGGTGCGACCCACGCGCTCGACCTGGTTCCGGTGTTCGGGTGGGTCGATACTCCGGTCGGCCGGGCGATGACGTCGGCGGGCGGGCGGCGCGCGTTCCGGTCCGTGCAGGATCTGGTCCAGGACAATTGGCTGAGTTTCGCCCGTACCGGCCGACCGCTGCCGACCTGGTCGCCCTACACGGCCGAGCGCAGGGCAACCTGCATCATCGACCATCCGTCCCGCGTGCTGATCGACCCCGATGCCGCGAAACGGGAAGCGTGGCACGGGGTTCGGATCTCGCTGCCGGGCACTGCCGATCGGAAGACCGAGGCATGACGGTCGATTTCGACGCCGAGCGGCTGGCTCATCGCATCAGGACGCTCTACGCCGAAGACGCGCAGATCCACGCGGCGGCACCCGACGAGGACGTCCACGCGGCGGTCACCACTCCCGGTCTCCCACTGGCCGAGATCGTGTCGACGGTGATGACCGCGTACGCGGACCGGCCCGCGCTCGGCGTCCGGCGCACCGAACTGGTGTCCGAGGGTGGTCGCGCGACCCGGCGTCTGCTGCCGGAGTTCGAACTGCTGACCTACCGCGAGGTGTGGGAGCGGGCCTGTGCTCTCGCAGCTGCCTGGCACACAGCCGGTGTCGCGGCGGACGACTTCGTCGCGACCCTCGGGTTCACCGGCGCCGACTACACCGTGCTCGATCTGGCGACGATCCACCTGGGTGCGGTCGCGGTTCCGTTGCAGGCGGGTGCGGGTCTGGCGCAACTGCGCTCGATCCTGGACGAGACGGCGCCGCGGGTGTTCGCGGTGGACACCGCGCACCTGGCGATCGCGGTCGATGCTGTTCTCGGCGGTGCGTCACCACACACGCTGATGGTGTTCGACTGTCACGCCGACGACGACGATCATCGCGACGCACTCGCCGCGGCTCGCGCGCGGCTGTCCGCGGCAGGTTCCATGGTCGCGCTACACACCGTCGACGAGACGGTCGACCGAGGCCGGGCGCTCGATCCCGCACCGTTGGCAGTGCCTGCGGTCGGCGAGGATCCGCTGGCGATGCTGATCTACACCTCCGGTAGCACCGGCACACCCAAGGGCGCGATGTATACCCATCGCCTCGTCGCGGTGGGGTGGCAGGTTGCCCGGCCGAACGCCGTCATCAATGTGAATTTTCTGCCGATGAGCCATATCGCGGCCCGGCTGACGCTGACCGGTGTGCTCGCCCGTGGCGGGACCGCGTATTTCGCCGCGGCAGCGGATATGTCGACCCTGTTCGAGGACATCGAATTGGTGCGGCCGACGGAGATCTTCCTGGTGCCGCGGGTGTGCGACATGATCCTGCAGCGGTTCCGGCGCGAGGTCGGTCGGCGTTCGCGGCCGGGTGTCGACCTGGACGCGCTCGGTGACGAGGTGAAAACCGAACTGCGTGAACAGTTCCTGGGTGGCCGGCTGATGACGGTGCTGTGCGGGAGCGCGCCGATCGCGCCGGATCTGCGCAGTTTCGTGGAGTCGGTATTGCAGCTGCGGCTGCACGACGGATACGGCTCCACCGAGACCGGTGGGGGCGTCATCTTCGATACCAAGGTGATGCGGCCGCCGGTGCTGGACTACAAGCTCGTCGATGTGCCGGAGCTCGGCTATTTCCGCACCGACAAGCCGTATCCGCGTGGTGAGCTGCTGTTGAAGACGACGACCATGATCGCCGGCTACTACCGGCGTCCCGAGGTCACGGCCGAGGTGTTCGACGAGGACGGTTTCTGCCGTACGGGGGATGTGGTCGCCGAGCTGGCGCCCGACCGGCTGGCCTATGTCGATCGCCGCAACAACGTGCTGAAGCTGTCGCAGGGTGAGTTCGTGACGGTGTCGCGGCTGGAGGCGATCTTCGCCGGTGCCGACCTGGTGCGCCAGATCTATGTGTACGGCAGCAGTGAACGCGCGTATCTGCTGGCCGTTGTCGTGCCGACCGAGGCGGCGCTCGCCGGACCGGCCGACGGGTTGCGGGCCGCGGTGGGTGCGTCCTTGCAGCGTGCCGCCGCCATCGCGGAGTTGGAGCCGTATGAGATCCCGCGTGACTTCCTGATCGAGCCGGAACCGTTCTCGATCGCCAACGGCCTGCTCTCGGGTGTCGGGAAGCTGTTGCGGCCCAAGCTGAAGCAGCATTACGACGAGCGTCTGGAAGCGCTGTACGACGAGGTGGCGCGGGATCAGGAGACGGAGCTGGCGAGTTTGCGCCGCGACGCCGCGGGCCTTCCGCTGTTCGACACGGTCGCTCGTGCCGCGCGGGCGGTGCTCGGCTGCGCGGCTTCCGACCTGCGCCCGGACATGCGGTTCGGTGATCTGGGTGGGGATTCGCTGGCAGCCCTGTCGTATTCGACACTGCTGCGGGAACTCCTGGATGTCGACGTTCCGGTGAGCGTGCTGCTCGGACCTGACAGTGACCTGACCCGGATCGCCGATTATGTCCGTCGCGAACGCGAACCGGGCACGCGCAGAATCGATATCGACGCGGTGCACGGCGCACACGCGACCACGATCCGTGCCACCGACCTGACTTTGGCACAGTTTCTCGACGCTGAGACGTTGGCCGAGGCGCCGGGCGTTCGGGCGGCGCCGACGCCGGCGAACACGGTGCTGATCACGGGCGCGAACGGCTATCTCGGCCGGTTTCTGCTGCTGACCTGGCTGGAACGGCTGGCGCCGGTCGGCGGCCGGGTGATCTGCGTGGTCAGGGGCGGCGATGCCGGTGCCGCCCGGGCGCGACTCGACGCGGCCTTCGATACCGACAGCGACCTGCGCGAGCGTTTCCGCGCGCTCGCCGCCGGCGCGCTGGAGGTGGTGCCCGGCGATATCGGGGAACCGAATTTCGGTCTCGACTCGTCGAGTTGGCAGCGCTTGGCAGAGGAGGTCGACCTGATCGCGCACTCGGCGGCGCTGGTGAATCACGTGCTGCCCTATGCGCAACTGTTCGGCCCGAATGTGGTCGGTACCGCGGAAGTCATCCGGCTCGCGCTGACGTCGACACGCAAGCCGGTGAGCTATCTGTCGACGGTGGCGGTCGCGGCACAGGGGGTGTCCTTCGCCGAGGACGGTGACGTGCGGACCATGAGTCCCGTGCGCCGCCTCGACCAGACCTATGCCAACGGGTACGGCAACAGCAAGTGGGCGGGCGAGGTGCTGCTGCGGGAGGCGTCGGACCGTTTCGGGTTGCCGGTGGTGGTGTTCCGTTCGGACATGATCCTCGCGCACAGCGGGTATCCGGGTCAGCTGAATGTGCCCGACGTGTTCACCCGTTTGCTGCTGAGTGTGCTGGTGACCGGTCTCGCGCCGATGTCGTTCTACGTCACCGATTCCCGTGGTCGCCGGCAACGCGCACACTACGACGGGCTGCCTGCCGACTTCGTCGCTGCCGCTGTGACCGGGCTCGGTGCGGCGGCGACCGAGGGGTATCGCACCTACGATGTCGTCAACCCGCACGACGACGGCATTTCGCTCGATGTGTTCGTCGACTGGCTGATCGAGGCGGGTCATCGGGTGGACCGCATCGACGACTACGGCGAATGGTTCGCGCGTTTCGGGACCGCGTTGCGGGCTCTGCCCGAGGAGCAGCGCAAACACACCCTGCTTCCGCTGTTGCACGCACACCGCCGTCCGGGTCGGCCGCTACCCGGTTCCGCGTTGCCCGCCGACGGTTTCCAGGCGGCGGTGCGGGCGGCACGGATCGGGGCCGAGCACGATATCCCGCACCTGCGCCCGGAACTGATCGAGAAGTACGTCAGTGACCTCGTCGGCCTCGGGTTGCTGGACCTTCGAGAACAGGCGGGCTCGGCGTAGGCTGCCGAGGCGGCTTGGCCGGTGTGGTCGAGTGGGGCATGTTGCCGCGCAGGGCGGTTCGGTTCGTGAACCAGTTGCGGGTGCCCTCGCGGATCTCGCGGGCGAGATCGAGGAGAACGGCGAGGGCGTTCGCGCGCTGGTGGTGCAGGGCGCCGAGGACCAGCCGTGCTGCGCGCGGCGGGGCGCACAGCTCGGCGGGTTTGCGGGTGCGGGAGAAGATGCCGGTGGTGATGCGGGCCAGTTCCGGGTCGGCGATGGCGCTGCGGTACAGCTCGATCTCCAAGGGGCGCATGGCTTCTCCGCGAGCGAGCCGGTTGGTCCAGTGGAAGATGTCGCGGCATTCTATGGTGCGCCGGTGCTCCCATTCCAGCAGTGTCCGGTCGAGCGCGCGCGGATCGTCGATGACCTCGGTGACGGCTTCGGCGAGTAGTCGTCCGTAGTGCAGGGCGTCGCGGATGCCCTGGGCGGTGACGGGATCTTTGAAGTGTCCGGCGTCGCCGGGGAGTGCCCAGCCGGGGCCTGCGGATCGCCGGAAGTAGGAGGCGATGCCGGTCGCCGCGCGGACCCGGCCGACGCGTTCGCATCCGTGGAGCCGGGCGGCGAGCGCGGGAATCCGTTCGACCGCTTCGGCATAGCGCCGTTCGGCTTCGGCCGGACCGGATCGGCCCGGTTCCGCGGGTGGTTGCACGAGGCTCAGGATGAGGCCGTCGTCGCAGGGGAACGCGGTGCCGAGGTCGGCGCCGTGGCGCCATTGGGCGGCGGTGTGGCGTGGGTTGCCGGTGTTGTCACGCCAGTACGCGTAGTAGCAGTCGCGTCCGCTGGGCGTGGTGAGGAACGGTTGGTCGGCGCCCACCGATCGGGCGACGGTGCTGTTGCGGCCGTCCGCGCCGACGACCAGCGCTGCGGTGATTTCGACGACGGCACCGGACTGGTCGGTGTATCGCACACCGGCACAACGGTTCTGCGCCCAGACGACGGAGGTGACCCGGCATCGCGGGCGGACGTCGGCGCCCGCCGCGATGGCGGCGCGCACGAGGACGCCGTCGAGGCCGGTGCGCCGCACGCACATCGCGTAGTCGATCCCGTCGACGGTGGGGAACGGCGATTCGATGCCGTATCCGGCGCCTTCGGCGTAGGCCTGGGTCAGCCGGGGCGCACCGAGTTCCTCGACTTCGGCGAGTACACCCAGCCGCTGCAATTCGGCGAGTCCGGCCGGCCACAGCAGATGGGTGGACAGCGTGTCCGAGGGCAGGGGAGCGGCGTCCAGGACGACGACCCGGTGTCCTGCTCGTGCCAGCGTCACGGCCGTCGCGGAGCCGGCGCAGCGTGCGCCGACTACGACGACGTCGGCCTGTTCGGCCGAGGTGACGGGGGAATCGAGCATGGGTACCGCCTCTGGCATCGAGTCTCGGACAAGTGTCCGAGAAGATGATCCGGTGGGGGTCGAATGCTGTCAACAGGGCCTGATTCGGGCCCTTCGCTCAGGACCTGACGGCGGGGTCGGGCGCGAACGAGGTCAGTCCGAGATCGCGATACTGCGTCACCAGCTTGCGGTATTTGCGCCGGTTGCGCGCCATCGGGGAGTCGGTGACCGAGGCGGGCAGCCGGTCGAAGGCGACTCGCAGCACGGCGGTGATCGCCGCGAATTCGCGGTCGTGGCGGCGGGTCCAGGTGATGGGCATGCGGGCGCGCACGTCGGGATGCATGATGCCGCAGCCGAGCACCATCACCACGTGGCCGAGTGCGGGGGACCCCAGCCGCCACAGCGGGCCTGCCGCGGCGGGGAAGAAGTCCGGTAGCGGCGCCTGCCGGACCGAGGTGGTGGCGGCGGCGAGTGCGGGTGTGCAGCGGAGTTCGTCGGCGGCCATACGCTCGTAGTGGGCGACCAGTTCGGTGTAGTCCTCGATCGGCCGGGACTTGCCGGGCAGGTGCAAACCGTCGGTCTTGTGCCGGTAGTGGTCCCAGATCGCCTGGTTCTCGGCGGGTGAGGGTTCGGTGCCGGTGAGGGCGATGTAGGCGCCGCGCTGGACGAAGAACGTCGAGTAGAGGATCCAGTTCCATGCCTGCGGGTTGAGCGCGGAGTACCGTTCGCCGTCCGGGCCGACGCCTTTGACATCGCGGTGCAGCACCATCAGCCGGTGTGCTTCGGTGGCACGTTCGGGGTCTTCGCCGTGGTAGATCAGCTGGTCGGCGGCGGCGGTGCGGATCGCTCGCGCCCAGGGCTGATTCCGCGAACGTCCGGTGTCTTCCAGTGCGGCGGAGACCGGCGGCAGCATCGTCTGATCGAACAGGCCTACCGCGAACAGGCCGAACAGTACCGATCCGCCCACTCGCTCGAATCGCGCGACGGCACCGGAAAGGTGTTCGGGTGCGGTCGATTCGGTGATGTGAGGCACGGGACAGGTCATCGGGAACTCCTTTGTTCCAGCGTCGAGGACATACGGGCACGGGCGCCGCCTCGGCGCCAATCTGGTGCCAAGTGACACCAAAAACTCGTATGGTGTCAGAGTGCACCAGAATGGTGGGATGGTCAAGAGCACGGGTGAGCACTCCGACAGCACGGCGACGTCCCGCGCCTACGCGGGGGTGGCTGCCGACGAGCGTCGATCCCGGCGCCGTGCCGCACTGTTCGACGCGGCGCTGGACCTCCTTGCCGAGGGCGGCGCGCCCGCGGTCACCAAGCGGGCGGTCTGCACCCGCGCGCGGCTCAACGACCGCTATTTCTACGAGCAGTTCACCGACCGCGACACCCTGCTGTCGGCGCTGGTCGACGAACTCACCGCGGAAGGCATCGCGACCGTCGTCGCGGCGACCCACGCGGCGGCGCCCGATATCCACAGCCAGGTCCATGCCGCCGCCGGCGCCGCGCTGGGGTTCCTGATCGCCGACCCCCGCAGGCACGCGCTGCTGCTGACTGCCCACAGCACCGAAGCGCTGCAAACCGCGCGGCTGTCCACCCAGCACGCGATCGCCACAGCCATGGCCGCGGTCGCCCGGGAACTCCTCCCGGATTCCTCGGACGACGTGCTCGACTCGGCGATGTCTGCCTACGTCGTGGTCAGTGGCACCCTCGAGCTGGTCGCGGCGTGGATGCGCGGGGAATTCGACACCACGCGCGAACACCTCACCGACCTCATCGCCCGCCAGCTACTCCAGGTCCCGCGCACCGAAAGCCCCCGCGCGACGCCCGCTCGCTGAGGTCACCGGCGCGGCTGGGCGATCCACTCGTGCCACCCGCCGACGAGAACGATGTCGGCCAGTCGCCGGTAGCCGCCGCTACCAGGATGGGCGCCGTCGCCGGCGAGCGCCTCGGCCCGCCAGGTCGGGTCCTCGGCCAAGGTCGTTGTCGTGGCGATGAACGGCACGTCGTGGGTGCGGCACAGGGCCGCCATTCGTTCGGCGAGCGTGGTTGTTCTGCGCAGGTGGGTTTCGCCTGCGTCGACAACCGGTGGTGGGCCGACGATCAGCGGCGCGATCGCGCGGTGCCGTGCCCCGTCCAGGATGGTCGCGAGATTGGCCAGGCAGCGGTCCGGATCGACCCGGACCACACCGTCCTGTTCGACCGCGTCGTTGCTGCCGAAGGACAAAACCAGCCGATGGTCGGCGTCGGGCGCTATACGGGTCTCGATCTCGGTCCAGCAGCGTCGCAGGACATCGTCGGAGGTGTTGCGACGGACCCCGAGATTGAATGCCGTCATCCCCGTGCCGGTTTCGGCGAGGACCCGCCCGGCCCAGCCCCGGTACTCGGGATCACCAATGCCTTGGACGAAGGAATCGCCGAGGAAGAAGATGCGCAGGTTTTCGTTCACCGGACGACAGTACGAGGAGACGAAGACGGCGCTCGATCAAGGCGCGACGATGCGGGCGGCCGCGCAGACGGTTGCCGCGCGGCGCGATGCCAGTTGGTCGGTGTCGCCCTTCTCGGCGGCGAGCCCGGCCCGCATCGCGTTGGTGCGAGCCAGGTCGGAGAGCATCCGGAGCAGGATCGGCGCCGGGATCTCGGCGGTGATCAGGCCTTCGCGCTGTCCGCGGCGGAGTTCGGTGAGTTTCGCGTCGATCGTGTCGCGCAGGATCGCGCCGAAGAAGGCGCCCGCCGGTTCGAGATCGGACCAGGCCTGCAGGCGCGCGTTGTCGGGGTGGGCGACGAAATGGTCGAAGAGGCGTCCGACATAGGCGGGGAGGTCGTCGGCGCTCAGGGCGGTTTCGACGGCGGTTTCGCTGGTCCAGCGTTCGGTGACGGCCGCATAGAGCTCGTTCTTGCCGGGGAAGTAGGCGTAGAGCCGGTCTTTGCTGGCGTGGGCGGCGTCCGCGATGCGGTTGATCCTGGCTCCGGCGATGCCGAATTCGGCGAACTCGGCCTTGGCGGCGGCGAGTATTCGTTCCCTGGTCGCCTCACCTGCTGCCCGCATGGCCGGATCGTACCCCTTGCCGAACCATCTGGTTCGGAACTATGGTCCGTTCTGGAACCGGATGGTTCTGAAATCGGCGAGACGAGGACATCATGGGCGCGGACAAGCCACGCTGGCAGCAACTGCGGGACGAGACCGACGGCGTCTCCCCCGAGGAACTGGACGCGCTCTGGACCCGGCTACGGCCTGCCCGCGCCGAGGACATCTTCGGCGAATGGCGCGGCGGCGCCTTCCAGACCGGACACCCGCTGTGCCGGGCGCTGCCCGCCAGCCGCTGGTACGGCAAGACCTTCCTCGCCCTCGACGATGCCAAACCGCTGATCTGCCGGGCCGAGGACGGCACCCTGTTCTCCAATGTCGAACTGGGACAGGGCGAGGCGACGCTGTGGAACATCGAGTTCCGCGGTGAGGTCACCGCGACGATGGTCTACGACGGTCGCGCCGTGTTCGACCACTTCAAGTGGCTCGACGAGCGGACCCTGATGGGCATCATGAACGGTCGACCGGAGCTGGTGCTGTCGCGCGGCGAACACTTCTACTTCCTGCTGGAACGGGTGTCCTGATGCGTACCACGGCGGTCCTGTCGCGCGACCCGGCCGCGGCGTTCTCGATCGAACCGGTCGAGATCGACGAGCCGCGGGCCGGGGAGATCCTGGTGCGGATCGCCGCCGCCGGGATCTGTCACACCGACCTGGTGACCCGGCGCGCAGGTGCGGCGGACCGGCCGATCCTGCTCGGCCACGAGGGCGCGGGCGTGGTGGCCGCGGTCGGGCCCGGCGTCGGCACGGTCTCGCCCGGTGATCATGTCGTGCTGACCTTCCGGCATTGTGGCGCGTGCGCGACCTGCCTGGCCGGTCGCCCCGCGTACTGTCATCGCTCGATCGCGCTCAACCAGTTCGGTCGCCGTGCCCACGACACACCGCGCGTGCTGCTCGACGGCACCCCGGTGCTGGACGGATTCTTCGGCCAGTCGAGTTTCGCCGGCTACGCGCTGACGACCGAGGACAACACCATCGTCGTCGATCCCGCGATCGACCTGGCGGCGGCTGCGCCGTTCGGGTGCGGATTCCAGACCGGCGCGGGCGCGGTGCTCAACGCTTTGCGCCCCGAATCGGGCGCCTGGCTGGCGGTGTACGGTGCGGGCGCGGTCGGGATGGCCGCGCTGCTGGCTGCCCGCAGCGTGGCCGGAGTGCGTGTGGTGGTGGTCGAAACGTCGGCTGCCCGGCGGGAACTCGCGCTCGAGCTGGGTGCCGAGGTCGCGCTGGATCCAGCCGAGGGGCCGACGGTGCCGCGGATTCGTGACCTCACCGGCGGTGGCGTCACCCACGCGCTGGACACCACGGGTGTCCCGGCGGTCCTGGCGGATGCGGTGGCAGCGCTCACCACCGGGGCGACGGTGGTCGCGGTCGGTCTCGGTGCGGGCGCCCCGCCGGTGGATGTCAGCGATATCGTGCTGCGCGGCAAGACGATTCGCGGGTGTCTCGAAGGTGACAGTGTGCCCGCCACCTTCATTCCGCAGCTGCTCGACCTGTACGCGAACGGCCGGTTCCCGGTCGAGCGGCTCATCGGCCGGTACCCGCACACCGAGATCGCTGCCGCACTGGCCGATCAGCGGGCCGGACGCGTGGTGAAGCCGGTGTTGACATGGTGACCGAACGACCCTGCGAAGGAGGGCTGGTCTCATGACAGTCCTGCACAGCGACATCCTGCTCCCCGAGGATGACGACGCCAACGAGACCGGCGGCACTGTCGCGGCCCGCGCGGAACGGCTCCTGGCGGCGCTGAACGCGGCGCGCGAGGTGTTCGTCGCGCACGGTTATCACGGCGCGAGTATGGATCAGATCAGCGCGCGGGCCGGGATGAGCAAGCCGGTCATCTACACCCTCTACGCGAACAAGCTGGATCTGTATCTCGCTGTCCTGCAACACCATCTGGACCGGATGGTGCGCGGCATCCGCGACGCGCTGGCCGGTGCGACCGGGCAGGAGGACAAGGTGCGGCGGGCGGTGCAGGCCTATTTCGACTTCGTCGACGAGGACCCGGACGGCCACGTCCTGATCTTCGAGTCGCCGGTGCCGAGTGAACCCAGCGTGCGCTGGCGGTCGCGGCACGCGTTCGGTGAGTGCGCGGTGCTGGTCAGTGCCGAGTTGCGGGCGGCGGGCATGGACGACGCCCGGGCGTACACGTGTGCGTTCGGTGTGGTCGGGGCCAGTCATCTGGCGGCCCGTCAGTGGCTGGACGCGGGCCGTCCGATCCCCAAGCGCGTCGCCGTGGAAACGACGGTCGCGCTGTGCTGGCACGGATTGTCCGGGATCGGCTGACGCCGGGTTCGCTCAGCCGGCGACTGCGGGCAGCGGGCTGCCGTCGAGCAGTTCGTCGCTGGGTAGTCTGCCGATCAGTACGGCGAGCGCGCGCTTCCAGCGGCGCACGACCGCTTCGCGCTCACCGAGCGTTCCGGTGAGCATGGCCGTCATCGACAGGCCGGTCAGCAGGTCGATGGTGAATTCGACCAGGATCTCGGCACGCGGGTCGGAGGCGTACGGTTCGCCGACGACGGAGAGGTAGAGCCTGCGCATCTCGGTGAACACCCGCCGTTCCTCGTGGACGAGGCGCTCGCGCAGTTCGGTGTCGGTGCGTGCCGCGACCCACAGGTCGAGCGCGGTGAAGAAGGCGGGGCTGTTGAGGTCGCGCCAGGCGAGGTCGACGACCGATTGCAGCCGGTCGCGGCCGGGTGGCAGGAGTTCGGCCTCGCGGCGGAACTGTTCGAGCCGCAGGTCGACGACCCGGGTGGTGGCCGCGATGAGCAGGTCGGTTCGGGTGGGGAAGTGGTGCTGCACGGTGCCGCGCGCGAGTCCGGCGCGTTCCTGGACGGCACTGACGGTGGTCGCCGCGTAGCCGCGTTCGAGCAGGCATTGCGCGGTGCAGTCGAGGATGAGGGCCCTGGTGGAGGCCCGGCGTTCGGCCTGGGTACGGCGCGGTTGTTGCACGGTCACTCAAGAAATCGTACGCCGTGACGGTAAAGATCGGTGAATGCCGCGTACTTTGACTATTGACGCAGCAGCAATGACCTGATGCAATCAACAAACCGTACGCAGTAACTGTTTCTTCTGGATGAAGGGCTGCGATGACGCAGATCTCTCATGTTCGCCGGGGCACCGGCTCGCCGATCGTGCTCGTGCACGGGCTCGGCAGTCGCTGGCAGATCTTCGCGCCGGTCATCGACCTGCTGGCCGAACAGCACGAGGTGATCGCCGTCGACCTCCCCGGATTCGGCGCGTCACCGCCGCTGCCCGGCATCCGGCCCGGACCACGCGGGTACGCGAGCTGGCTCGCGCAATGGCTGCACGACAACGAGATTCGACGGCCGCATGTCGTCGGTAGCTCGATGGGCGGCGGTATCGGCATCGAATTGGGCCGCACCGGCGTCGCCTCCGCCGTCACCGCGTTCTCGCCCGTCGGCTTCTACGGCAGGCCGGGCCTGCGCTGGGTCCAGGGTTCGCTGACCGCGATGCGCGCAGCAGCGCGGCAGGTGGGTCCGGCGCTCGACCGCGCGGTCGAGCATCCCCTCGGCCGGGCCGCGCTGCTGTCGGTCATGTTCGGTCGCCCGAAGCGCGTGGACCCGGACGCCGCGCGCGTCGCGCTGGCCGGTCTGGCGGGCGCGACCTCGTTCACCGACGCGCGCGACGACTTCGCCACCTACATCCTCGCTCCCGACGACGACTCCGGGTCACTGCGCGATATCCCGGTGACGATCGCCTGGGGTACCCGCGACGTCGTGCTCATCCATCGCACCCAGAGCGCTCGCGCGCGGGAAGTCCTGCCGTTCGCGCGGCACCTGGATCTCCCCGGCTGCGGTCACCTGCCGTTCAGTGACGACCCGCAGCTGTGCACTCGGATCATCCTCGAGAACCGGAGGACCTCATGACACCGTCGATCGCGGTCATCGGGAGCGGTTTCGGCGGATTGGCCGCTGTCATCGCGCTGAAGAAGCGGGGGTTCGACGACATCGTCGTCTTCGAGAAGGCCGACGAGGTCGGCGGCGTCTGGCGGGAGAACACCTATCCCGGCGCCGCCTGCGATGTGCCCTCACCGTTCTACTCGTACTCGTTCGAACCGAATCCGCGCTGGCCGCACCGGTTCTCCCGGCAACCGGCGATTCTGGACTACATCCGCACCGTCGCCGACAAATACGATGTGCGCCGCCACATCCGCTTCGGCACCGAGGTCACCGCCGCGGAGTTCGACGACGCGACCGGTAGGTGGACCGTGCGGTTGAGCACCGGGGACACCGTGGTGGTCGATGTCGTGGTGTCGGCGGTCGGCCAGCTCTCGCGGCCGGCGCTGCCCGCCATCGAGGGCCGGGACACGTTCGCGGGGGACAGTTTCCACTCCGCCGAGTGGAATCACGACGTCGACCTGACGGGCAAGCGGGTCGCCGTGATCGGGACCGGGGCGAGCGCGGTCCAGTTCGTCCCCGAGATCCAGCCCAAGGTCGCGAAACTGACCGTCTTCCAGCGCAGCGCGCCCTACATCATCCCGCGGCCCGACCGTGAGTTCTCCGCGTTCCACCATCGGGTGTTCGAGAAACTGCCGGTGACCGCACTCGCCGAACGGGGCACCTGGTACGGCGTGACCGAGGGCCTCAGCGTCGCCTGGGTGTATTCCAAATCGCTCGCTGCCGTGGTCAAGTCGATGTCCAAGCAGCACATGCGCCGACAGACCAAGGCCAAGCCCGGCCTGTTCGAGCAGGTGTGGCCCGACTATCCGATCGGCTGCAAGCGAATCCTGTTCTCCGACGACTATCTCCCCGCGCTGGCCGAGCCGAATGTGGAGGTCACCGGCGAGAAGATCACCGGGATCACCCCGGCGGGGGTGCGCACCGCCGACGGGCGTGAACACGAGGTCGACGTCATCATCTGGGGCACCGGGTTCAAGACGACCGAATTCCTGGCGCCGATGACGATCACCGGCGCGGAAGGGCACCCGCTCGAGCAGGAGTGGAAGACCGGGGCGCACGCCTATTACGGCATGACGGTGCCGCGGTTCCCGAACCTGTTCATCATGTACGGGCCCAACACCAATACCGGTGGTGGCTCGATCATCTACTTCCTCGAGGCCCAGGCCGAATACCTCGGCGACTATGTCGACCATCTCGCCGCGACCGGGAAACCGCTGACGGTGCGCCCGGAGGTGGAGCAGGCCTACGACACACAGATCCAGGCACACCTGACCAACAGTGTGTGGAGCCAGTGCACGTCCTGGTACCGGCAGGCCGACGGCCGGATCACCACCAACTGGCCACTGCTCGGATTCCAATACAAGAAACAGGCGCGGTTCGACCCCGCCGACTACGAGGTGATCTCTGCATGACTGCGTACGACTACGACGTGATCGTCGTCGGCTCCGGATTCGGCGGCAGCGTCACCGCGCTGCGCCTGACCGAAAAGGGCTACCGGGTGGGTGTTCTGGAATCCGGCAGGCGCTGGAACGCCGAGGACTACCCGAAGACCAACTGGAACATCCCCAAGGCGATCTGGGCGCCGCGCCTCGGGCTGACCGGGCCGCAGCGGATCAGCGTGCTCGGCAAGTGCCTGGTGTTCAGTGGCTCCGGTGTCGGCGGTGGTTCGCTGATCTACGGCA
The DNA here is from genome assembly GCF_042799895.1 of Nocardia sp. NPDC057663. Taxonomy (NCBI): domain Bacteria; kingdom Bacillati; phylum Actinomycetota; class Actinomycetes; order Mycobacteriales; family Nocardiaceae; genus Nocardia; species Nocardia sp. NPDC057663. The sequence goes on from NZ_JBHVHX010000005.1 coordinate 213,253, forward strand.
ACACCCTCTACGAGCCGCTGCCCGAGTTCTATCGCGACCGCGCGTGGGCGCACATCACCGACTGGAAGACCGAGCTGGCGCCGTACTACGACCAGGCCAAGCGGATGCTCGGCGTCGTCGAGAACCCGCGGATCGGCCCGAAAGACGAAGTGCTGCTGGATGTCGCGCGTGGCCTGAACGTCGCCGACACCTTCCACCGCACCCAGGTCGGGGTCTTCTTCAACGAGGGCAACGAGGGCACCGAGGTCGACGACCCCTACTTCGGCGGCGCCGGACCGCGCCGCGCCGGCTGCATCCACTGCTCGGATTGTTTCACCGGCTGCAAGCACAACGCGAAGAACACCACGACGGTGAACTACCTGCATCTGGCGGAAAGCCGCGGGGCGCAGGTGCATCCGCTGACCACCGTCACCTCGGTGGCGCCCGACGGCGTGGGCGGGTACCGGGTCGAGACCGTCGCGTCGAACGGCTGGTTGCGTAAGGAGCGGCGCACGTTCACCGCCGGGCAGGTGGTGTTCGCGGCGGCCGCGCTCGGCACCCAGAAGCTGTTGCACACGCTGCGCGCCGACGGCACTCTGCCGCAGCTGTCGCCGCGCGTCGGCGAGCTGACCCGCAGCAATTCCGAGGCGATCATCGGCGTCACCAGCAAGTCCCGCAAGGACTTCGCCCAGGGCGTGGCGATCACCTCCTCCATTCACCCGGAACCGCACACCCACGTGGAGGTGTGCACCTACGGGTCGGGGCAGAACGCACTGTTCCTGCAGACGGTGCCGATGGTCGACGGTGGGGCGTTCCGGTTCCTGCGGCTGCTGCTGACGATCCTGTTGCATCCGGTGCAGTTCCTGCGCTCGCAGAACGCGCACGGCGCCTCGGACCGGTCGGTGATCCTGCTCGTCATGCAGTCGCTGGACAACTCGCTCACTTCGTATCTGAAGGGGCGCAGGCTGGTCACCAAACAGGGCAGTGGGGAACCGAATCCGGCGTGGATTCCGCTGGCGCACGACATCGCCCGCAAGTACGCGTCCGAGATCGACGGCATCAGCGGCAATGTCGCCACCGATATCTTCAACATCCCCGCGACCGCCCACTACATCGGCGGCTGCACGATCGGTGACTCTCGCGAGACCGGGGTGATCGATCCCTACCAGCGGGTCTACGGCTACCCCGGTTTGCACATCGCCGACGGCAGCGCCATCACCGCGAATCTCGGCGTGAACCCGTCGCTCACCATCACCGCGCAGGCGGAACGGGCGATGGCGTTCTGGCCCAACAAGGGCGAGGCGGATCCGCGTCCTGACCTCGGTGCCCCCTACCGGCGGATCAGCCCGGTCGCCCCTGCCCAGCCCGCGGTGCCCGCGTCCGCGCCCGGCGCGCTGCGCCTGCCTGCCTGACATCTCCGAAAGAGGAATCCATGACCGCCACCGCTCAGCTCACCCTTCTCGAGCCCGCCTGTGGCCGGGACGCGGCGCTGGCGCTGTTCGACAGCCTCCCGCCCGTATCGGCGACCGAGCTCACCGGCCGCTGGCACGGGCGCGAACTGGCCACCGGCCACCCGCTCGACGGGCTGCTCGCGGCGTCGGGCTGGTACGGCAAACAGTTCGACGGCGTCGACAGCGTGCATCCGCTGCTGTTCTGTGACCCCGACGGCGAGATCTTCGCCGTCGACCCGAAGAAGGTGCCGCTCGGTGTGGCCGACAAGGTGCCGCCCGCGCTCGTCGAGCGCGGGCGTGGCCTGCTCGGGGTGCTCAAACCAGTCCTGCGCACGCGCAGGTACCGGGCGCGATTGCGCGCGGTGGAACACCGTGGGGTCGTGACGGCGGCGATGGTCTACGACCACTTGGCGATCATCGACGTCTTCCGCCGGGTCGACGACGATACCGTGCTCGGTCTGATGGACTTCCGTGACCTACCGGAGCCGTATTTCTTCGTCCTGGCCCGCGACTGACGGTCAGGGGTGGTGCTTCGCCGCGATCGGGGGTACTCATGGAATAGGGAACGGCTGGTCGAAAGGACGGCAGGCCATGGCTACACACCACGATCCGCATGTACACAAGTTCCCCGACACCGAGCGCACGTTCCGCTCCCACGCGGGTGAGTCCATCCAGGACTCGCTCAACTGGCCCGGACTGTTCCTCATCGGTGTCGGCATCGTCTTTCTCGCCGCGACGCTGACCGCCGCGGGATCCGGCTTCGTCGGGTGGGCAGTGATCGCAGGCCTGATCTGCGGTGCGTGCTTGCTGTCGGGAGTGATGATCGTGCTCGCGGAGCATCGCCGGATCAAGTTGGGTGAGGGACTGCATCTGAGTGACCCGGGCGGCCACTGAGGTGACCGGCTGGTCCGCGCCCGGGCAGGAACGTCTGCCCGGGCGATAGTCGTTGCGTCGGGTCCGGCGCCTGGTTGTCACACCGGATGGACCGCGTCACCCCCTCTCGAGCTGACCTGTGGTGGGACCGGCGATCGTGCGATGATCTGCCGCATGAAAGGTCAAGCGAACACCCCGCGGCTGCTCGGCTTACTCGGTGGCGTCGCTGTCCTGCTGCTGATCACCAACTGGAGCCCGATGCGTGCCGTCGCTTACGGTGTCATCTGGTCTGTAGCCGCCGTGGTCCTCGTCGTCCGGGACCGCCGCCGTGGCGCCGAGACGCCTGATCCCGAACCGAGGTCCTGAGCGCGCGCGAGACGAGCGCAAACGCCTGGACTCGGTGCGGGGCCGACCCTAGGATCGGCGGATCATGGTCCGGGCAGTGGGGGGATTTGTCGTGTCAACCGTACTCAGGGGCTCGAGCTGGGTCGTCTCCTTCGTCCCGCTGCTCTCGCTCGGTTTCCTGACGTGGCCGCTGTTCGCGGTCCTGGCCGTGCGGGCGCGGTCGTGGCCGGTGGCAGGCGCCGCACTCGGATATCTGGGGTTGTTCGTCCTGGAGTTGTGCACGTTCCGGACGCACGAGACCGTGTTCGACATCAGCTTGTTCCTGCTGATGGTCGGTGGCACCGTGCACGCGGTGCTGGTGCGGCACTTGTGGTTTCGCCGAGTCTGGCGACGGCCCGCGCCGGTCGAGGTGGTGGATGCCGACGTCAGGATGGTCGACTACGCCCTGGTCTCGGCGGGCGGTGTCGCGCCGGAATCTGTTCCCGCCGAACCTGTCACGGCCGGGGAACCGGTGCAGCGGCTGCTGGACGAGATCGACGAGCTCGTCGAGGAGAGCATGCGTGACGGTGAGCCGCGAGTCGGGCACTACTACGACGATCCGACCTACCCGGACTGCCCGAACCCCTACTGCGACGAGCCCTGGCACGGGCTCGCGATCACCACGCACATGGAACAGATGCGCACCTACGGCGAGGTGGATGTCGACTACGACTATCGCGACGACGACAGCCCCGTGCTGTGTCCGGGATCGGCGTTCGAAGGGGAGTGGGAGCAGCCGTCCCACGAGGTGACGGCTGACTGGTGGGAGCCGGAACAGACTGTCACGCCACCGGATCCGGTGCCCGACCCCGTGGTCGCGCTGCGTGCGCGCGCCGACACGCTGTGGACGGCCCTCGCTCGGCCCGCGGTGTTGATCGTGGTGGCGAGCTGGCTGCTCGCGATGGTGTCGATGTTCCTGGCGCCCGCGCAGTGGCGTTGGCTCACCGTCGTCGTCGGTGTGATGGCTCCGATGTGGGCCGGCTGGCTGTACGGCCGGGAGAAGCGCCTGTTCCCCGCGGGGTATGCGCGGAGACGGCTGCGGGCGCGGCGATCCGCCCTGGCGGCGGTCGTGCTGATGGTGTGGGCCGGGTGGCTGCCGATGCGATGGGCGTGGGAACCCCCACTCGACGCTGCCGACGGATACTTCGCCCTGGTCATCGCGTGCGCGGTGGCCTGCCTCGGGCACGCTGTCGTGCAGATCGGCCGGATCCGGCCGGTGCCCGGTGCATCGATGGACGACGCGCCCGAGACCGACCCGAAGGCGCACGGCGAGAACCTGGTGGTCCTCGGCTTCGGCTGGATGCTGTTCGGGCTACCGATCACCTTGCTGCTCGGCTGGATCCTCGGCTACTGGGCGTACCAGCCCGGCGCGATGTGGGCCGCGGTGGCGGTGAACGCGGTGATCGTGCTGGCCTTCTTCGTCGAGTCGGGTGCGGTGAAGATCATGACGAAAGCCCGTGACGACGGCGATCTTCCGATGATCGTGTTCTTCACGATCGGTGTCGGCGCACTGCTGGTCTGGTCGCTGCTGCGGATCGGGGCGACACAGTTCCAGCCGTGAGCTCCGCCGGTGCGAGAGGATGGCCTGGTGCTGATCCGCATCGTGGGGACCGGGTTGCCCGGCTCGTCCTGTCAACCCGCCGGAGCCCCGGCCTACACGAACATCCATGTCGGCGTGCAGCGCAGGAACCGGCCGGAGGAATTGCTCGATCTACAGCGCGGTGACGCGGAGTCGGTCACCTGGACGCTGGAGTGCTCGGTCGACGGCGCCGACGTGCGGGGACCGTATGTGCAGGGTCGCCCCGGTGCGCGGTTCGTCTACCTCAGCTGGGGCACCGTCGACGATGCCGGAACCTTCGCGATGTTCCGCCGGGCGAAGCTGATGCTCGCCGACGTGCCCACCGAGGTCATGACGGCGGCGACGGTGTCCGGTGTCCTCGAGGCCCGACTCGGACTCACCGACGCCACCGGAAACCCGGTGTGCGCGAGAGTGAAACCCCCTGCTATCCGGTGGACCTCCGCGCCGGTGAAGCCTCAGGCCGGAACGGGTTCGCGGTCGGCGCCGTCGAACGGCGGATAGCTGTCAGCGCCGGTCTGCTCGGCCGCCGCGATATAGGCCGCCAGCGCGTCCCGGGACCGCGCGAGCCGGTCGATCTGGTCGGTGAGGCGCTGCATCCGTGACTGCATGGCGGCCAGGAGTTCGGGGCAGCCGGGTAGTTCGGGAACTTCGCCCTGGGCGCAGGGCAGCAGGTAGGCGATGTCCTCCGAGGACAGGCCCGCGCCGAGCAGATGCCGGATCTGCGTCACCCGCAGCACGGAATGTTCGGCGTAGTCGCGATAGCCGTTGGCGCTGCGGTCGGCCTCGAGCAGCCCCTGGGCCTCGTAGTAGCGCAGCTGATGGGCGTTGACGCCCGTGCGATGACTCAGTTCCCCGATCCGCATCGAACCCCTCACTTGACCTTCACACCGGTATCAACGTTGACGATGCTCCCATGAACGACACCACCGACACACCTGTGACCGTCATCGGACTCGGCCTGATGGGCCAGGCACTCGCCGGCGCCTTCCTCGCGGCCGGGCATCTCACCACCGTCTGGAACCGCACCAGCGCCAAGGCCGACCACCTGGTGGCGCAGGGTGCCCGACTGGCGCCGACGGTCGGCGACGCGCTCGCAGCGAGTCCGCTGACCATCGTCTGCGTCACCGATTACGACGCAGTGCGCGAACTGCTCGGCGCGAGCGACGTTCCGCTCGACGGCACGACCGTTGTCAACCTGACCTCGGGAGATTCGGCCCAGGCCAGGGACGCCGCGCGGTGGGCCGAGCAGCGCGGCGCCGGCTACCTCGACGGCGCCGTCATGGCCATCCCGTCGACGATCGGAACCGCCGAGGCCGTGATCCTGCACAGCGGGCCGCAGGCGGACTTCGACGCACACCGGCCGGCACTCGAAGCGCTCGGTGGCGTCAGCTACCTCGGTGCCGACCACGGGCTCGCGTCCCTGTACGACGTGGCGGGCCTGGCCATGATGTGGAGCGTGCTCAACGCCTGGCTGCAGGGCACCGCGATGCTGCGGACCGCCAGTGTCGACGCCGCGACCTATGCGCCGTTCGCGCAGCTGATCGCCACCGGTGTGGCCGAGTGGCTGCCCGGCTATGCCGAGCAGATCGACCGTGGGGCGTTTCCCGCCGAGGTGTCGGCGCTGGCGACCGATGCGCGGGCGATGGCACACCTGGTCGAGGAGAGCGAGGCACTCGGTGTCAACGCCGAGCTGCCGAGGCTGATCAAGGCGATGGCCGACCGGTCGATCGCCGCCGGACACGGTGGGGAGCAGTATCCCGTGCTGATCGAGGAGTTCGTCAAGCCCCACGGCAGCTGATCGCGGTCGGTGTGCCGTCGAGATCGGCTGGGCGGCAGCCTGATTCGCGGATCAGGTGGCCGCCGCGCCGTGATAGAAGAAGTCGCCGAGGCCGATGGTGAACACCAGGCAGCCGTAGAGCGCGTGCTCGACGGAGGCGGTCAGCAGCGAACGGGTGCGGCGGTAGCGTTCGGCGAACAGCCATCCGGCTGCCGCGCTGAGCGCCACCGACAACCAGCTGCCGAACATCAGATGCACGAACCCGAACGCGGCCGCACTGGCGGCGACCATCCGCACACCGTCGCCGAACACCGGGGCGTAGCGCTGGAACAGGAACGCGCGGAACAACAATTCCTGCGGATACACGCTGATCAGTGGATAGAACACCAGGACAAGCAGCCAGATCAGCGGGCGCTCGCGCGGCAGCTCGAACAGTGCCGCCGGGCGCAGCACCGCGACCGCGACACCGAGCACGACCGCCGCCACCGCCCACAACCCGAGCATGCCGGGCAACGCGGCGCGCAGAGCATCGGCGCGCCAGAAATCGCGACGGTCGAACCCGGTCCGGCACAGATAGACCACCACGCACCCGGCCACCACGAGCAGGAACGGCAGCGGGCCGACACCGCGCAGGAACACCGCGTACACGCCGGCGACCCCGAAGAACAGGGCAACGAATTCGACTGTGAGCCATGTCTTCCGGCTGCCGAGGCCGGTATCGACGGTCATACCCCGAGACTAGCCGCGCCGCCCGGATCGTGCCGTTGTCGAGTCAGGCGAGCGTGGCCAGGTGATCACTCGCACCGCGACCCCGGTGGCAGCCAAGGCGGTGACGGCCATGGATTCAGCGTAGGGCAGCCGGGGGGCTGCCCAATCTGGCTATGGCACGCTAAAGTCTGCCTGGAGTAGACAACAGCGGAAGGTGACAGACGATGACGGCGACAGCGGTCAAACAGCAGGTGCTCGAACTCGGTGGGGCGTTCATGTTCTCGCGCGAAGTCAGGGACCTCGGAAACACGGTCGGGGTGCCCGGATTCCACGGCACCTACACGCGCGGGCGCGGCGGCGTCCTCGGTGACGTCGACGCCGATGTGGTCTCGGCGTCCTTCGGCTTCTTCGAACCCGAAGGTATCCGTGCCGCATGGGAATCGGTGCCGCTGCCCGCCGCCGACGCGGCCGTCGCCTACCTGGCCGCCTGTCACGACTTCGGTCGCCGCAAGCTCGCCGCCTTCGACGACGCCGAACGCCTCGCGCACCTGCTGCGCCGCGTCGTCGACGCCGCGTCGTCGGCGGGCCTGCCGTTGTTCGCCGGCTGGCGCGCGATGCCGCTGCCCGACGACGCCAGAGCCGCGGTCGTGCAGCTGAGCCACGTCCTGCGGGAACTGCGCGGTGGTCTGCATTTCATCGCCGTGACCGCCAACGGGTTGACCCCGCTCCAGGCGATCCTGATCGCGGGCTCACCGATGTCGGACGGGCCGACCCACGCGCGCATGCTCGGGTGGTCCGAGCCGTTCGAGGAGGTCACCGAGGAGATGCGGACCCGATGGGAGGCCGCCGAGGCGTTGACCGACGAGCTCATCGCCCCCTGCTTCGAGGTACTCGACGCCGGCGAGCGCGACGAGCTGGCGACGCTGCTGACCGCGGCCCACCGGGTGGTTCTGGTGCGCTGACCCGGTCAGGAACCGAGGACGTCGCGACCGCGGCCCACGATCAGCGGGTCCGCGGTGCCGACGATCTCGTCGTCCTTGTTCTCGTAGTCGAAAAGGTTGAGCACGTGGCGCATCGCGTTCAGGCGCGCCCGCTTCTTGTCGTTGCTCTTGACCACGATCCACGGCGCGTGGTCGGTGTCGGTGTGCTCGAAGTTCTCTTCCTTGGCCGCGGTGTACTGGTCCCATTTGTCCAGCGAGGCCAGATCCATCGGCGAGAGCTTCCACTGCCGGACGGGGTCGACCTGGCGGATCGCGAAGCGGGTGCGCTGTTCCAGCGGGGACACCGAGAACCAGAACTTCACCAGATCGATGCCGTCGTCGACGAGCATCCGCTCGAACAACGGCGCCTGCGCGAGGAAGCGCCGATGCTGTTCGGGCGTGCAGAAACCCATCACCCGCTCGACACCGGCACGGTTGTACCAGGAGCGGTCGAACAGCACGATCTCACCCGCCGCGGGTAGGTGCTCGACATAACGCTGGAAGTACCACTGGGTGGATTCGCGGGCCGAGGGTTTCTCCAGCGCCACCACCCGCGCACCGCGCGGATTCAGATGCTCCATGAAGCGTTTGATGGTGCCGCCCTTGCCCGCGGCGTCGCGGCCCTCGAAGACGATGACGATGCGCCGGCCGGTCGCCTTGGTCCAGTTCTGCAGCTTCAGCAACTCGATCTGCAGCAGCCGCTTGTCGAGCTCGTAGCCGGTGCGCGACAGGCGTTCGTCGTACGGGTAGCCCTCCCGCCAGGTGTCGACGATCAGGCCGCCGGGCTCGGTGAGCAGCAGGGGATCGTCGTCGTCGCTGTCATCGACGGAGAACGCCGTGGTGTCGGCAAGATTCACTGCGGTGGCCAGATCGGCGATCTCGCTGAGATCACGGGGGATCGTGCGCGTCTCGACATCGGTCATCTGCCGGACGCTAACCGATGACCGTGTCGCCCAGATGAACACGTGGTGTGGGCCGCCGACGCCCGGTGCGGCCGGCGCGGCGCTCGCGTGCGTGTCCTCGACGACATCGGTCCGCAGGTCAGGGCATACTGCGACCTGACCCACCAGCGATCAGCGTGGCATCTGGTGCCGCGCCGCGGAGAGGACGACGCCGATGTCCGACGGAGGTTCCTGCACCGATCAGTCCGCTGCTCCCGACGAAGAAGGCGCACCGGGCAGCCACATCATCCGGATCGCTTCCGTCGCGGCGCTGGGTGGTTTGCTGTTCGGCTTCGACAGTGCGGTCATCAACGGCGCGGTCGCCGCGATCCAGGACGAATTCGGTGTCGACGACGCGGTACTCGGCTTCGCGGTGGCCTCGGCCCTGCTCGGTGCCGCCGCGGGCGCGATGACCGCGGGCCGCATCGCCGACCGGATCGGCCGCATCAAGGTCATGAAGATCGCGGCCGTGCTGTTCTTCCTCAGCGCGGTGGTGACCGCGTTCGCGCCCAGCGTCTGGATCCTGGTGATCGGCCGCATCATCGGCGGCCTCGGTGTCGGTGTCGCCTCGGTCATCGCCCCCGCCTACATCGCCGAGACCTCACCGGCGCGCATCCGCGGCAGACTCGGATCGCTGCAGCAGCTCGCGATCGTGCTCGGCATCTTCCTGGCACTGCTCGTCGACTACGTCCTCGCCGAGATCGCGGGCGGTGCCAGCGAGACACTGTGGTTCGGTCTCGACGCCTGGCGGTGGATGTTCCTGTCGATGATGGTGCCCGCGGTCGTGTACGGCGTACTGGCCTCGACGATTCCGGAATCACCGCGCTACCTCGTCGCGACGCACCGCATCCCCGAAGCGCGCACGGTGCTGACGCTGCTGTTCGGCGAGAAGAACCTCGAACTCACCATCGGCCGGATCGAGGCCAGTCTCGTGGGCGAGGTGCAGCCGTCGTGGAAGGACCTGCGCCGCCCCGCCGGGGGGATCTATCCGATCGTGTGGGTCGGTCTGTTGCTGTCGGTGTTCCAGCAGGCCGTCGGCATCAACGTGATCTTCTATTACTCGAATGTGCTCTGGGAGGCCGTCGGATTCGAGGAGTCCCGGTCGTTCCAGATCAGCGTGTTCACCTCGGTGGTCAATATCGCCACCACCATCGTCGCGATCATGCTCATCGATCGGATCGGGCGCAGGCCGCTGCTGTTGATCGGTTCGATCGGCATGACCATCACGTTGGCCACGATGGCGGTGTGCTTCGGCACCGCCGACCAGGTGCCGAATGCCGAGGGCACCCTGGAGCCGCAGTTGACCGGTGCGAGTGGTCCGATCGCGCTGGTCGCGGCGAATCTGTTCGTCGTGTTCTTCGGTATGAGCTGGGGCCCGGTGGTGTGGGTGCTGCTCGGTGAGATGTTCCCGAACCGGATCCGCGGTGCCGCGCTCTCGCTCGCCGCGGCCGGGCAGTGGGCCGCGAACTGGGCGATCACCGTGTCGTTCCCGAGCCTGAAGACCTTCTCGCTCGGCTTCGGCTACGGCATGTACGCGGCGTTCGCGCTGCTGTCGCTGCTGTTCGTGGCCCGGTTCGTGCCCGAGACCAAGGGTATGTCACTCGAGGACATGGATGCCGCGACCGGGGTCGGGCGGCCCGCGTCGGCCGACTGATCGCCTAGGGACGCACCATCTGCCGGTAGTCGGCCGGTGTCACGCCGACCGACTCCCGGAACGCGCGGTGGAACCCGGACTCGCTGCCGAAACCGCAGGCCGCGGCGATCGCCCCCATCGACTGGTAGCGCTCCCGCTGGAGCAGTTTCTTGGCGCGGTCGATCCGGATCATCCGGATGTGCCCGGCGATGCCGCCGCCGACGATCCGGTACAGCGTGCGCCGGGAGACCCCACACGCTGCGGCGACGGTGTCGGCGCTGAGTTCGGGGTCGCAGGCGTGGGCGTGCAGGAAGTCGAACACCTGCTGTCGCAGGACCGCCGTGATCTCCTCGGGCTCGCTCTTGCGGCGAGCTGCGGCCGTGACGGCGGCGCCGAACAAGCCGAGCGCATGGGGGATCAGGGGAGCGGCCTGCGCCGGGTCGGTGGTGACGAGATCGAAAAGCGAAGTGAAGCACGAAGTCACGACCGGTGCGACCGTGCCCGGCCCGAACGACTGGGCGGTCAGTGACCGGGTGTCGGCGACCGAGAGAGTGCGCGTCGGCACCTGCACCACCAGCTCCTCGTACGTCGCCGTCCAGGTCGCCGAATACGGGCGGGAGCTGTCGAGGAAAACCAGATTGCCCGGCCTGGCATCAGCGATACGGCCGTCCTGCTCGAGCACCGCGTGCCCGTCGAGGGTGATGACGCCGAGCACGCACTCCTCGGTATCCGCGCGCAGGTCGACGGGACGCCGCCGCGCCCGCTGGGCGTCGGCGCGGACCCGCGACAGCCCGACGGAGTTCTCCAGCGTGGCGTACTCGATGCGGGCATTGAAGTCCGCGGCGGTCATCGGATCGACCTGCATCCGGAAGTACATCGCGCACACGCTGTCGCGCCAATAATCGAAAGCCTCGCGGGCGGAAACGCTCTCGGTGCTCAGCACGAGGGGAGACATCCGGTCGGACATGGGCCCAGTATCCAACGAGCAATCGTTGTTGTCCCCCGATCGGGGTCATCACCACGGCGGTGTAAGTTTCCCCCACGTGTCGCACTCCACCACCGATTCCATCCCGGCCGGGCTCGGCCGACGGGAAGTTCTGGCCGGCGCGGCGGGCGTCGTCGCGGGCATCACGCTCGTCGGGCTGACGCCGGCGGCGGCCGTCCCCGCCGAGGTGCCGAAGTTCGCGCCACGGGCGGGCCGCAACGCCCGGATCCTGATCACCGGTGACGCCGGAACGGGCAGCCGCACCCAGTGGGCGGTCGCCGACGCCGCCCGCGCGTTCCATGCCCGCGAGCCGTTCACGATGGCCGTCGGCCTCGGTGACAACATCTACGAGTCCGGCCCCAACGGACCCGACGACGTCCAGTTCGCCACGAAGTTCGAGGATCCCAATGCGGGACTGGACTTTCCGTGGGCGATGGTGCTCGGCAACCACGACACCTCCGGGGTGTTCCCCGGCGACGGCGGCTGGCTGGTCCGCGGCAACCACGAGGTCGAATACCACGCGAAATCGTCGCGGTGGTGGATGCCGAGCCGCTACTACTCGGTGCGGGTGCCCGAGGAAAACCCGGTGGTCGAGTTCTTCGTCCTCGACGTCAACCCGCTCGCGGCCTACATCCCGCCGCTGCTCCACCCGTACTGGTCGGTGGACGGGCAGTACATGAACGAACAGCGCGCCTGGCTCGACCGGGCCCTCGCCGAATCCACCGCGCAGTGGAAGATCGCCTGCACCCACCACCCGTACCTCAGCAACGGGCCGCACGGCGACGCGGGCAACTACGAGGGTCTGCCGATCGAGCCGCTCAACGGTGTGCACGCCAAGCGGTTCTTCGAAGACCACGTGCTGGGCAAGGTGTCGTTCCTGCTCTCGGGCCACGACCACACCCTGCAGGTGCTCGAACCGACCGCCTCGTCGAAGGGCACGCGCCAGATCATCTCGGGTGCGGCGGGCAAGACCGCGAGCGGTCACGCTGCGGCCGGATCGGGACACCCCGCTCTGTACGAGACCCAGCACGAACTGGGCTTCATGGTCATGGATCTCACCCCGGACAAGGTGAACCTGCGCGTGGTCACGGTCGACCCGGGCTCGGGCGCGGGCACCCAGGTCTTCGACCGCCGCCTGGCCTGACAGTCGGCGATTCGCTGCGCACAGGAGGATGATCGGGGGATGGGCTTCTACACCGACCGGATCCTGCCCCACATCGTCGACATCGTCTGCGGGGTGGCCAACAACGATCCCCTGCGCCGCCGCACCTGCGCGGGTCTGCACGGCGCGGTGCTCGAAGTCGGATTCGGGTCCGGGACCAATGTCGAGTTCTACCCGGCTGCGGTGGAGCGGGTCAGCGGTGTCGAACCCGCGGACACCGCATGGAAGATCGCGGCGAAGCGGGTCGCGGCGAGCCAGGTCCCGATCGAGCGGGCCGGGCTGGACGGTCAGTCGCTGCCGTTTCCGGACGCGACCTTCGATACCGCGCTGTCGACATTCACGTTGTGCACCATCCCCGACGTCGCGACCGCGCTGGCCGAGATCCGCCGAGTGCTCAAGCCCGGCGGAACGTTCCACTTCGTCGAACACGGCCTCGCTCCCGACGCGTCGGTCCGGACCTGGCAGCACCGGCTCGATCCGATCCAGCAGCGGATCGCAGGCGGCTGCCACCTCGTTCGCGACATTCCCGGAATGATCAGCGACGCCGGTTTCGAGACCGTCGAACTCGACCGGTTCTATCACCCCGGCGTGCCGAAGGCCTTCGCCGCGTTGTCGTTGGGTGTCGCGTGCTGACATGTCCGCGGCTTCTTCGGCGTCGACGACGCGGTGCGCCCGGGATTCCAGGGGTTCCGGTAGTAATCGCTGTACCGGTTCTTCAAGGAGCTGGACGGGTTGCTGGTCACCGATGTCTCGCTGAAGATGTCGCGATTGCGGTGGCTTGCGACCGGGCCGGTGGAAGCGTCCGCAGCGGCGGTGAAGAACGGCAGCATCTCGGTCAGCTCCGCCTCGAGTTCGGCCGCCTCGGCCGGCGCATCTTCGGCAGTCAACGGTGAGATCACCAGGTCCCCGTCGTCATCGAGACGGACCTACATAACGAGCGGGCTGGAGGACCGTCGCGACATGATGTCGACCAGGACCTTGCCGACCGCGCCGCCCTCGACTGCCCGGTGGGCATCCGCGGTGCGGTGGAGTCGAAAGCGGACCAGCGGCAGGCCATGCTCCTCACCAACCGGTAGGGCTCCATCACCGACGGCGGCGGCGACGTCTGCGACGGCCGCGGCGCGGACGTCAGGACCGGCGGTGTAGAGCACCAGGAACTGCAGGCGGGTGTTGCGCACCATGTTCTGCGGCACGTTCAATTCGACCGGATGACCACCGTCGTTGGCGTAGGTCGAGATCGTGCCGCGCGGCCGCAGCACGGCCAGGTCCAGGGCCAGATTCACGCCCAGCGCCACCTCGGCGACGATGTCCACGCCGTCAGCCGCGATCGCACGGATCTCGGCGCCGGGATCACCCTCGCGGTAGTTGACCACGTGGTGAGCGCCGGCGGCGGTGGCCAGCCGGGCCTTCTCCGGGCTGCTGACCGTGCTGATCACAGTGGCACCGGCCCAGCGGCCGAGCTGGATCACCGCGTGCCCGACCGCCCCGGCCCCGCCCGCGGCGAGTACCACCTTGCCCGCCAGCGCGCCGGGCCGCAGCCGGCGCGGCCCGTCCTCGGCGACGGTGAGTGCACGGTGCGCGGTGAGCGCGGGAACACCGAGGGCGGCGCCGACATCGAAACCGGCCTCGTCCGGCAGCGGCACGGCCTGCCCGGCCGGCACAACGGTGAACTCCGCGGCGGTGCCGGTGGCCCGGCCCGCGGCGGCCATGAACAGCCACACCCGCTGGCCGACCCGGCTCCGATCGACCCCCTCACCGACGGCGTCGATCACACCGGCACCGTCCAGATGCGGCGTGATCTCCGGAAACGCCATGGCCTGGGCGGCGCGAGCCTGCCAGTCGGTGGGGTTGACCCCGGACACGGCCACCCGGACGCGGACCTCACCGGGAGCGGGCACGGGCAGTTCGCAGTCGACGAGCTGGAGAACGTCGGGACCGCCGTTGTCGCGGTAGACGACGGCCTTCACGACGCCGCGCCGATCCGGACGTTGTTGGAGCGGGACTCGACGGCGTCGAGAGTGGCCAACGTGTCCGCATCGAAGGCGATCTCGCCAACCGCCATATTGACCTCCAGGTGGGCGGCGTCGCCGGTGCCGGGGATGAGCAGGATATTCGGCGCGTGGCGCAGCAGCCAAGCCAGACCGACCTGGGACGGAGTCACGTCCAGGGACTCGGCCACGGCGTGCACGGCCGACTCGTCGGTGACCTTGGGCAAGCTCGGGAATCCTCCGCCGAGCGGGAAGAACGGCACCCACGCGATGCCCTCGGCCGTGCACAGCCGCAACGTGTCCTCGTCGTCCCGGGAGACGAGGCTGTAAGCGTTCTGCACGCAGGCGATGCCGGCAGGCAGTGCACGGCGCAGGACATCGAGGGTGACGCTACTCAGTCCGATGGCGCCGATCTTGCCCTCGTCACGCAGGGCGGTCATGGTCGCCAGCTGGTCGTCGAGGTCAACCACCTGGTCGCCCTCGGGACGCAATCCGGGGCCGGTGTCCAGGCGTCGGAGGTTGACTACGGGGAGCTGTTCGACGCCAAGGCTGCGCAGGTTGTCCTCGACGCCGGCCCGCAGCTGTTCGGGCCGCTGCGCGATCCGCAGCGGCAGTCGCCCGCCCGGGTTGGGCTCGGCGCCGACCTTGGTGACGACCAGCACGCCGTCCTCGGGACGCAGAGCTTCACGGATCACGGCGTTGGCGAAGCCGAAGCCATAGAACTCGGCGGTATCGACGTGGTCGACGCCCAGCTCGACGGCACGCCGGAGCAGGGCGACAGCCTCGTCGTGGCGGTCGTGCAGCCGCGGGAGTTGTGCCGCGCCGTAGCCGATCCGGGATACGGAGCGACCGGCAAGGGAAGCGGTGGAGGTGTTGATGACGAGTCTCCTTGGTCGCTGGTGCTGTGATGCCGCTACCTTATAGAATTGTGATGACAGATTTCAATAGTTGTCAGTCGGATGGCAAAGTTTGACCGCCGACTCGGTGGCGACATAGGTTCACGAGGCCGATGATGACGTGACCAGCCGACAAGGAGGCCCGATGCGCGGAGAGCCGCTCGACGCGGAGACGATCGTGTCGGCCACCGAGGAGATCCTGCGCCGTCACGGTCCAGACAAGACGACGGTTCTCGACGTCGCACGGCAACTGGGCGTGAGCCACGGCAGCGTGTACCGCCACTTCGCGTCCAAGGCCGCGCTCCGCGAGGCCGTGATCCGGCGCTGGCTCGACCAGGTACGGAACGAGCTCGCTACCGTGGCGCACAACTCCGAACTGCCCCCGGCTGAGCGGTTACGAGCACTGCTCACCACCATGTTCGCCACCAAGTGGGCGAAAGCCAGGGAGGACCCGGAGCTGTTCGCCACCTTCCGAGTGCTGGCGGCCGAGCACAGCACCGTGTCCGCCGGCCATGTCGGCTTCCTGCTCGCCCAGCTGCGGGACATCATCATCGACGGTGTCGCGACGGGCGAGCTCGCCACCGGCGAGCCTGAGGTGATCGCACGGGCCGTCCTGAACGCGACGAGCCGCTTCCACGACCCGACACACGCCGCGGAATGGCATTCCCCCGAGACCGAAGCGGACTCCGCGGCAGTCGTCTCGCTCATCCTCGACGGTCTCCGGGCCCGGTGACGTCCTCGGGGTGACGTTGGTCCGCGGTGACCGGGCGGCCGCTGCCCTGAACCAAAGATGTCTGACGCACAGACCATCCGGTAATCGGTAATCGGTAATCGAGTGTGTTCGCCGGACGCACCCAGGCGCGCCGCACCCACTCGCCGATGGCGTCAGCCTTCACCGATGGCCAACGTCAGGATCCGACCAGCGTAGCCAGGGCGACGACACGCATTCTCACAAATGATCGGATACGAGAGTTCTGCGAGACCAAGCAGCGTTACGCCGGGCTGCGGCAAGCGGTCGACGCGCACTGCCCAGCGCTCGACCTGTCGACAGGCGTCACGCCGGTGAGTACGACGCTCGAAATCGGTTGAACCGCAGGCACAGCCGGGATTCGTTCCAAGACGCCACCGGCGAACACGTCGTAGAGCGGCAGCGTTTCGAGGTGGACATAGCCGATGTGGCAGTCGCACATCGTGAGCGGGCACGGTCGTGGCGTCAGCGCCGCTCGGTAGGAGCCATCGTAGAGGTTGCCGAGCGGGGTGCGGACGAAATGGCAGCGGCGGACCTCGCCGTCGACCGAGATCACCGAGGTACCGGTGCGGCAGGCGGCGCCGGCCGAACGGTGCGGGTGCCTGCTGAACGGGAACAGGGCGTCGATGGCGGTCCACTGCGCGGCGTGGTCGTCGGTGTAGGTGTGGCCTTCGGCGGCATTGACCCAGAGGTACACGTGGTCGGGGAGGTCGGCGCGCAGGCGGCGGGCGTGGTCTAGGTGTTCGGGCAGGCCGACGATGCCGACGCTGAATCGGATTCCGGTCTCGGCCAGGCGTGCTGCCTTGTCGAGGAACCGGCGATAGGGAGTCTGGCCGGGGTGATAGGTGCACCAGAGGGCGAGCGTGTCGGGGTCGGCGTCGGCGGTCCAGTCGATGCGGCCGCTGAGATTGGTCTGGATGGCGACGCGGTCGATATGGGGCCGGTGGGACAGCTCGATCAGGGCTTTGCGGTACCACGACCGCACCAGGCCCTCACCCCACGGCGTGAACAACACCGACAGACGATCGTCGGTCTGCGCGTGCGCCCAGTCGGTGAAACGGTGCAGGGCGGTGCGGTCCGCGCGCAGCTGCTCGGTGGAGTCTCGGCGTTTGGCGAACGGGCAGTACGAGCAGTCGTAGTCGCACGACGACAGCGGGCCGCGGTACAGGAGGGTCAGGTCCACGGTCAGCGCAGCTCGTAGGCGGCCATGGCGGCGCGGACCGTGGGGGAGAAGAAGTCCGGGCCGATGGCATCGGAATAGGCCAGGCCGTCGGGGGACAGCCGCAGCAGGTCTGCGCCGGAGCTGGCGAGCCAGCCACGGTCGGCGAGTATGTGCAGCTGGTCGCCGAAATCTTCCCAGGGATCGGTGCCGAAGCGGTGGAGGTAGTCCGCGACAGACAGGCCGTCGGCTTGCAGCAGTGACTGGAGCAAATGCCTGCGGGCGGCCTCGTCGCCGTCGATCACCCGACCATGCAGCGCCGAGCCGAAATCGGTTGTCGCGATGTAGGTGTCGATGATGCCGCGGACCTCCCGCATGTCGACGGCGTAGTCGAAGGAGTAGTGCAGGGTGCTCGTGTAGGAGCGGGCGCCACAGCCGAGCCCGATCATGCCGTCGGTCTGGCAGGCATAGTCGTCGGGGCCCTGCTGTGGGGCATCGCGGCGGCGGAACATGCGCATCGACACCTGCTCGTAGCCGGCGGCCAGCAGGTGATCGCGGCCCTGGGCGTAACGGGCGAGCCGGTCACGATCCCAGTCCTGTTCGGCGACGGCGGGATCGGCGTGCCTGGCCAGCCCGGTCAACGGACGCACGTACAACGGGTAGAGGTAGATCTCCTCCGGTCGCCACGCCAGCGCCGCATCGAGGGATACCTGCCAGCTCGCGGCGGTCTGGCCGTCGATGCCGTAGATGAGGTCGATATTGAGCACAGGAATGCCCGCGTCACGGATACGGCCCAGTGCCGCTTCGACATCGGTGCGTCGCTGCGGGCACACCGCCGCGCGGGCCTCCTCGTCGATGAAGCTCTGCACGCCCAGACTCAGGCGGGTCGCACCACGATCGGCCAGCACGGCCAGACGGTCGGCGGTCGAGGTGGCGGGGGAGGCCTCCACCGAGAGCGGGATCGCACGTAGGTCGGCGCCCATGATCTGCTCGGCGATATCGCACAGCCGGGTCAGTTCGTCGGCTTCGAGGAAGGTCGGGGTGCCGCCGCCGAAGGCCGCGTTCGCGAACCGCAAGGGTTCGGCATCCCCGAGGCCGTCGCGAACCGCAGTGGCTTGGCGGGCGAGGGCGTCGAGGTAGCGGCCGGTGAGACCGTCCGGTGCGCCGACCCGGGTGAACAGATTGCAGAAACCGCAGCGCACCTCACAGAACGGGATGTGCAGATACAGCGACAGCGCGGACCGCGACTCACCCGCCCACACCTGCGACAGTGCGGGCCGGTCCGGCAGTGGCCGGTAGGCGGTCTTGTGTGGGTAGGCGTAAACGTAGTTCTGGTACGGCCGGGGTAGCGCGGTGTCGATCATGCGTAGGGCTCCAGGAAGAAGTGGCTGTAGGGGACCGTCCACACAGACTCGTGACCGAGCCGGTGACCGGTGTACCCGTCGTCGCCGTAGGCGGTGCCGTGATCGGAGCAGACGATCGCGAAACACCGGCGGCGTGCCCGCATCGCGTCGAAGAGCCTGCCGACATGGGCATCGATGTAGCCGACGCCGCCGATGCACACCGTACTGATCGGCGACGCCGGTTTCGAGACCGTCGAACTCGACCGGTTCTATCAACCCGGCGTGCCGAAGGCCTTCGCCGCGTTGTCGCTGGGTGTCGCGCGCTGACACCCAGGGGATCAGGTGAGGCGAGGGCCTGTCAGCGGCGGGCGAACGGAGCTGACCGGTGAGGAATCCGTGCCCGAGCGGGGAGTAGGGCACGAACCCGATACCGAGGCTGCGTAGCAGCGGAAGCAACTCGTCCTCGGGGTCGCGGGTCCACAGTGCAATCGAGGGTGTGCCGCGTGACAGTGTGGCGGTGTCGGGACGGTCGGTTGGGTCGGGTCAGGAAGTGCGAGCGTCGTGCTTCTCCCGGTTGGCAAGGACCTGGTCCATGTGGATCTGTGCCCAGTGCCTGAGGTCGCGTGTCAGGTGGTGGAGTGAGAGGCCGAGGTCGGTCAGCTCGTAGGTGACGGTGACGGGGACGGTTGGCGTCACGGTGCGGGTGAGTAGGCCGTCGTGTTCGAGTGCTCGCAGGGTCTGGGTCAGCATCTTCTGGCTGGCTCCCGCCAGCAGGCGGGAGATCTCGGAGTAGCGCATCGCTCGTGCGGCATCCGATGCACCGGGCTGGTCGGATTTGTCTGCTGTGTCGCCGCCGAGTGCGCACAGGATCAGCACGACCCACTTGTCCGAGATCCGGTCGAGGAGCTGGCGGCTGGGGCATGCCGCCAGAAACGCGTTGTACTCCGTCTTGGCCTGCGCCCTCTGGGCGGCCTTCGTTGGCTTCACTGATCTCAACTTTCACCTGTGGGTGAGTTACGCACTTCAGAGTGCCTACTTCCCACCGGGAAGTAGCTTTCCAATACTCGTCAAGGGAGGCCGAAGACGCCACCCACGGCGAAACGCGAAAGGCACAACGATGAACGCGCCCACGACATCACTTCCCGGCGGCACCTGGACGCTGGGCAACTCGACCATCACCCGGTTCGGTTACGGCGCGATGCAACTCGCCGGCCCGTGGGTCATGGGGCCTCCCGCCGACCACGACGGCGCCCTGGCAGTATTGCGCGAGGCGGTCGCGGCCGGTATCACCCACGTTGACACCAGCGACGCGTACGGACCGCGCGTCACCAACGAGCTGATCCGTGAGGCGCTGCATCCCTACCCGGAGTCGCTGTTCCTCGCCACCAAGGTGGGGGCGAACCGAGACGCGCAAGGCGGCTGGCCCACGGCCCGGCGACCCGAAGATCTGCGCAAGCAGGTCCACGAGAACCTCCAGTCCCTCGGGGTCGAGACCCTCGATCTGGTCAACATGCGGATGGGCGATGCCGAAGGCCCCCAGCCTGGTTCGCTCGCCGAGGGGTTCGAGACGCTCGTCGAGCTCCAGCGCGAGGGACTGATCCGTCACCTCGGGGTCAGCAACGTCACCACCGAGCAGGTCGCCGAGGCGCGCGGTATCGCCCCCATCGTGTGCGTGCAGAACATGTACAACCTCGCCCACCGCCACGACGACGACCTCATCGACAGGCTCGCCGCCGACGGCATTGCCTACGTGCCGTTCTTCCCGCTGGGGGGCTTCACGCCGCTACAGTCCGATGCGCTCTCGGGGGTCGCGGTCCGGCTTGGGGCGACGCCGATGTCGGTCGCGTTGGCCTGGCTGTTGCAGCGCTCACCGAACATCCTGCTCATCCCCGGTACATCATCGACAGCCCATCTGCGTGAGAACATCGTCGGCGCCGGGCTCTCCCTCTCCGATGAGGACGTGGCTGACCTGGAGAGTATCGGCCACTGAGCCGCAGCGGCCGGCACCGGGCGTGAGGGGACGTTCGGGCTCGCCGCCGACGCGTACGAGCCCGTCGAGCAGACCTGAGCGGTGTCAGCGGTCCGACGGGCGCGGCGCTGTCGTGGTGAGGAATTCGGTGACCGCGGCCGCGACGGCGGCGGGTTGGTCGAGCATCGACAGGACGTAGGCGTCGTCGATCTCGACCAGTCGGGCGCGGGGGATGAGGGCTGCCAGGCGGCGGCCGTGGTCACGGGGCATCACCTTGCCCGCCGATGACCAGAGGATCAAGGTTTCACCTGGGAAGTGCTGCAGTGCTTCGGTATTCGCGATCAGGGTGGGTTTGTCGTGACCGGAGCGCATGTAGGCGAGCACGTCGGCACGGATGCCGGGGTCACGGAGGCCGGGTTCGGTCCACCCGTGGACGAGGTCGTCGGGGAGGGGAAATTTGGTCATCCAGCCGAACAGGAGGGGGTTGCTGCGGAGCCGGCGGATGCGGAGCTGGCGCAGTGCGAGGGTGACGCCACCGGGCAGGATCGAGGCGAGGATCGCGGTCTTGCCGGGGAGCCCGGGCGGGAAGTTGTCGAACGCTTCGCAGGGCAGGACGATCAGGCGGCCGACGCGCTTGTCCAGGCCGTAGGCGGTGAGGAACAGGGCACCGCCCCAATCGGAGTGGACCAGGGTGACGTCGGTCAGGTCGAGGGCGGTGAGGAAGTCGGCGATGAGCTGGTTGAGGCCGCGCAGGCTCAGGTCGGTGCCAGGGCGCAGCGGTTCGGGATGCGCGCCCAGCGGGAGGTCGGGCAGGACGTAACGGAAGCCTGCCGGTAGCAGGTCGAGGACCGAATCCCACACGGTGTGGTTCATCAGCAGGCCGTGCAGCAGGACGACGGGCGGGCCCTCGCCGCGTTCGCGGTAGTGGATGCGGCCGGCGGGCAGGTCGACGGTCGGCATGGGAACCTCCTGACGTTAGAGCGAATGCTCTAGTGCGTTTGCTCTATTCTGGAACGGTGAGCGAGAAGATGTCAACGACCACGCGGGATCGCCTGGTCGTCGCGGTCGCCGAGTTGATGCGCACCCACGGGTACAGCGCCATCACCGTCAAACAGATCACCGCGGCCGCCGGCGCGCCGATGGGGTCGCTCTACCACCACTTTCCGCACGGCAAGGTGCAGATCGCGGCCGAGGCGCTGCGCAGTTCGGGCGCCGCCTACATCCAATTGCTGCCGCTGCTGATGGACCCACACGAAGACCTCCGCGCCGCCGTGCCCGCCGCCTTCGCCGATGCGGCGCGCACGCTCGAGGAGTCCGGGTGGATCAACATGTGCCCGGTCGGCACCGTGGCGGGCGAGATCGCCGACAGCGAACCCGCACTGCGCGAGGTCGCCGCCGAGGTCGTCACGGACTGGATCGACAAGGGCACAGCGTATTTCGTGAGCCGTGGGCTCGACGAGACGCAGGCGCGTGACCTGATCCTCGGTGTCCTGTGTGGCTTGGAGGGCGCGTTCGTACTGGGCCGGACACTGCGTTCGGCCGAACCGCTGCTTGCGGCCGGTCAGGCGATATCGGCCCGGATCGACGCGGTGCTCGCAGCCCGCGACTACACCGCCACCCGACCGAGGTGAGAACTACCGGCGGTCGAGGACGACACGGACCACCAGCGCTTTGTGGTCGGCACCGGGCAAGTCCACGGTCTCCACGGCGGTAGCGTGGGCGCCCGCGAGCAGGAAATGGTCGATGCCGACCAGCGGTGGCAGCCGTTTGTCGGTCGGATAGGTGACCAGGTGTCCGGCACCGGCCTGCTCGGCGGCATCGGCGAAACGTCCGGACGCCATCGCACGGAAGCGGGAGTGGTCGTAGGTGGCATTGAAGTCGCCGCCGACGATCACCGGGCGATCCGTCGGCGACTGCCGCAGAACGGCGTCGAGCCGGGCCAATTCATCGGCCCAGACGTCGGTGTCGTAGACCGGTGGAACGGGGTGGAAAGCGTAGACCGAGACCGGTCCCACCTCCGGCACGGTCGCGGTGGCCGAGATCTGGTTGAGGACGTAGCCGTCGTATTCGACGTTGTCCGCCAACGGATACCGGCTCCAGATTCCGGTCCCGCTCGCCGTCTGGCCGGGCGCCAGAAAGCGATACGGCAGCAGCTGGTCGAGCCCGGCAGCGCCGAGGTCGGTGACGGCGGTGCGGGTGAGTTCGTTGACGGTGAGCACCGCGACATCGCGGGACCGCACGGCCTCGACGAGCGCGGACGGGTCGGCGCCGTCGAACAACAGATTGGCCTGCATGACCGTGATCGGGTGACCGGCACCGCCGGCATCGGCGACATGCAGCGGCGCCTGGGTCGCCACCCCCACTGCCGCCACGACGACCGCGACCCCGGTCGCGACCCACTGCCGGATCGCCGCGAACCCCGCCGCACCGACGATCGCACCGATCATCAGATACGGCGCCCCTGAGGCGGCGAGTACCAACGGCTCCGCCGACCAGCCGGTGTAATGCAGCGCGACACCGACCGCGCCCGCCAGCGTCGCGACCCCTGCCAGCACGAAGGTACCGACCCGAACGACCCGCGATCTCATCGCCACAGCCAAACACGCCAGGCGGTGGGGATGCCAATTCCGGAATTCCGCTCAGCGCGAGTCATAGTCGCCAGCAGCGGCGGAATCGTCGCGCGCCAGGGGAGATGGCGCGGGGGACGCGGCCGGGGTGGTAGGAAAGGGGACGTGTCGGCATCTGGCGAGAGTTCTGGTTCGAACGAACGGTCCCGCGCGGTGGACGAGGTGGTGGAGCTGGTCAGTGCGCTGATCCGGTTCGACACCTCCAACACCGGTGAGCTGGCGACCACCCGAGGCGAGCGCGAGTGCGCGGAGTGGGTGGCCGCGCAGTTGCAGGAGGTCGGATACGAGACCGAGTACGTCGAATCGGGCGCGCCCGGCCGCGGCAACGTGTTCGCGCGATTGAAAGGCGCCGACTCCAGCCGCGGCGCGCTGATGATCCACGGGCACCTCGACGTCGTACCCGCCGAAGCCGCCGACTGGAGCGTGCACCCGTTCTCCGGCGCGGTCCGCGACGGCTACGTGTGGGGTCGCGGCGCGATCGACATGAAGGACATGGTCGGCATGACCCTGGCCCTGGCCCGCCAGTTCAAGGCCGAGGGCACCGTACCGCCGCGCGATCTGGTGTTCGCGTTCCTGGCCGACGAGGAGAACGGCGGCAAGTGGGGATCGCAATGGCTGGTCGACAACCGGCCCGATCTGTTCGACGGCATCACCGAGGCGGTCGGCGAGGTCGGCGGCTTCTCGCTGACCGTGCCGCGTCCCGACGGCACCGAGCGCAGGCTCTACCTGGTGGAGACCGCGGAGAAGGGGCTGGGCTGGATGCGCCTGCGAGCCAAGGCTCGCGCCGGGCACGGCTCGTTCCTGCACGACGACAACGCCGTCACCATCCTCGCCGAAGCCGTCGCCCGGCTGGGCAGGCACACCTTCCCGGTGGTGCTGTCGGACTCGGTGGCCGAGTTCCTCGCCGCCGTCAGCGAGGAGAGCGGGCTGCAGTTCGACCCGGAAGGCCCCGATATCGAGGGCCAGCTCGCCAAGCTCGGCACCATCTCCCGCATCATCGGCGCCACCCTGCGCGACACCGCCAATCCGACGATGCTGCAAGCGGGTTACAAGGCCAACGTCATCCCGCAGACCGCCGAGGCCGTGGTGGACTGCCGGGTCGTGCCGGGGCGGCAAGCCGCGTTCGAACGCGAGGTCGACGAGCTGATCGGCCCCGACGTCGAACGCGAATGGATCACCAAACTCGACTCCTACGAGACCACCTTCGACGGTCACCTCGTCGACGCGATGAACGACGCGGTGCTCGCCCACGACGCGAACGGGCGCACCGTGCCCTACATGCTCTCCGGCGGCACCGACGCGAAAGCGTTCGCGCGGTTGGGTATTCGCTGCTTCGGCTTCGCGCCGCTGCAGCTGCCGCCGGAGCTGGACTTCACCGCCCTGTTCCACGGGGTGGACGAGCGGGTGCCGGTGCAGTCACTGGAATTCGGCACCCGGGTACTGGAACACTTCCTCCTGCACAGCTGAGCACCGACGCCACGAATCGGAGAATCCATGAGCTACAACCCGTATGACGCACTGCCGCAGGTTCCGTCGTTCACTGTCACCTCCACCGACATCACCGATGGTCAGCCGTTGGCCAACGACCAGGTGTCCGGTGTGTTCGGGGCGGGCGGCAAAGACATCTCGCCGCAGCTGAGCTGGTCCGGCTTCCCGGAAGACACCCAGAGCTTCGCGGTCACGGTCTACGACCCGGACGCGCCGACCGCGTCGGGCTTCTGGCACTGGGCCGTTGCCAACATCCCGGCCTCGGTCACCTCCCTCGACGCGGGCGCGGGCAGCGAAGGCGGGGCACTGCCCGCCGGCGCGGTCACGCTGCGCAACGACGGCGGCTTTCCCGGTTTCGTCGGCGCCGCGCCGCCGCAAGGCCATGGGCCGCACCGGTACTTCGTGGTGGTGCACGCCGTCGACGTTCCCGAGCTCGAGGTCGGGCCGGATGCGACGCCCGCCTATCTCGGGTTCAACCTGTTCTCCCACTCCCTCGGCCGGGCCACCCTGATCGGCACCTACGAGCAGAACTGAACTGAAACGGCGGTGACCCCGGGAGACGAATCTCCCGGGGCCACCGCCGTTCTCGGGCCTACTTCACATTGACGACGTGCTCTGCGGGGGTCGCGGCGTACAACTGCTCGATGTCGGTGGCGTACTTTTTCGCGATCGGGGTCCGCTTGAGCGACATCTTCGGGGTCAGCTCGTCGCCGCCCGGCTCCCACAGGGTCTCCACGATGACGAAGCGCTTGATCTGCTCCACCCGCGAGAGCTTGCGGTTACCCGCGGTCACCGCGGCCTTGACCTCCTCGACGATCTCGGCACGCCGCGCGAGCTCGGCGTGGGTGGCGTCGGTGGCGCCGAACTCCTTGGCGCGCAACGCCGCGACATCGGGATCGAGCATGATCAGCGCGGTGATGTAGGGGCGGGCGTCACCGATGGCGACGGCCTGACCGATCATCGATGACGCCGCCTTCATGGCGTTCTCGATGTTGGAGGGGGCGATGTTCTTGCCCGCCTCGCTGATGATCAGTTCCTTCTTACGGTCGACGATGCGCAGGTAGCCGTCGGCGTCGAGGGTCCCGATGTCACCGGTGTGCAGCCAGCCCGCGTCGTCGATGGCCTCGGCGGTCTTGTCGGGCATGTTGCGGTAGCCGGGGGTGACGATCGGGCCGCGGATGAGCACCTCACCGTCGGCGTCGAGCCGCAGTTCGACACCGTCCATGACCCGGCCGACCGAGCCGGGGCGCGGCTTGTCGAGATCGGTGAACGTGCCGACACCGGTGGTCTCGGACATGCCCCACACCTCGCTGACCGCGAACCCGAGGCCGAGGAAGTACTCCAGGGTCTCGGCGGGCACCGGGGCGGCGCCGGACGCGGCGACCTTCAGGTCACCGAAACCGAGCGCCTCGCGCAGCTTCGACAGCACCAGCGCGTCGGCGGCCTTGTGCTGCACACCGAGCAGCAGCGAGCCGCCCTCACCGGACAGCTTCGCCTTGGCCTGCGCCACACCGACACCGATCGCCCAGTTGGCCAGCGCCTTCTTCACCGGGCTCGGCTCGACCGCCAGCTTGTTCTCGATGCCTGCCTTGATCTTCTGCCACACCCGCGGCACACCGAAGAACACGGTGGGACGGGCATCGGGCAGCGCGGCGGCGATCTCGCGGGGGTCGGTGACCGTGGTGATCTGGATGCCGGTCAGCAGGCTCATCCCGTGCGCGGAGATGCGGTCGGCGACGTGCGCGGCCGGCAGGTACGAGACGGCGCGGTCGTCGAACCCGACCGGCAGCGGTCCGGAGACCAGGCCGACGATCTGGGCGATCACATTGCTCTGGGTGAGCTCGACACCCTTGGACGGGCCGGTGGTGCCGGAGGTGTAGATCAGGGTGGCCAGATCACCCGGCTGCACGGCCTGCCACGCGGCGTCGAAGTCGAAGTCGGGCTGCGGATCCGACTCCAGCTGGGCCAGGCCGATGGTGCCCTCGGCGGTGCCGTCGACGAGCACGGTGTGCTCGACCTCGGCGCCCGCTTCCCGGATGGCGTCGAGGAACGCCTGCTCGGTGATCACGACCTTGTTGCCCGCGTTGGCGAACACGTGCGCGATCTGCTCCGGCGAGCTGGTGTTGTACACCGAGAACGGGGTCGCGCCCAGGTGCAGGGCCGCGGTGTCGATCAAGTTGAACTCGGGGCGGTTGGTGAGCATGATGCCGACCGCGTCACCATGGCCGACGCCGAGCTTCGCCAGGCCCGCGGCCAGCGCTCGCACCCGCGTCGCGTACTCCGCCCAGGTGATCTGCTGGGTGCCGCCCACCGTTCGCAAGGCGATCTGGTCGGGCCGCAACGCGGCGGTCTGCTGGAAGGCGGCGGGCACGGTGTGCACCGTGACGCCGGAAGCGTGCGCGAAACCGATGTCTGTCATATCCCTGTTCCCGATAGAAGCCGTGCCGGAAGCCGAGCCAATGCGAGTGAATCTGTCTCATCGTCTCGAGCGATGGGCGTCGAGAGTGGCGCGGCTCACTTATCGTAACCGGACATACGGGATTGTGGCGGCGGTTACCGCCGACGACGCGGCCGCCACCATGGACGCGGCGCAGGGTCGGGTGCGACATCTGCCGACGGGTCCGCGGGGATGGTGTGCCGGCGATGGCGGCGTTTGGCCTGCAGATATCGCCTGCCGCGAACCGTCTGCAGAGCAATGGTGAGTGCGATGGGGTCGACCGCGATGCCGGCCTCGTCCAACGCCCGGCACTTGTCGGGGTTGTTGGTCAGCAGCCGGACCCGGGTGAGGCCGAGTTCGCGCAGTGCGAGCGCGGCGGCGGCGTAGCGACGGGCGTCGATATCGAGACCGAGGCGCCGGTAGCTGTCGAAGGTGTCGGCACCGGACAATTCGCTCTCGCGATAGCCACGGGCCTTCCAGATCAGGCCGGCGCCGCGCCCCTCCTGTTCGAGATAGGCGAGCACGCCGGCGCCCTCCTGCTGGATGCGGTCCATCGACTCGGTGAGCTCCGCGCCGCAGTCGCAGTCGTCGGAGCCGAGGCCCTCGCCGTAGAGGCAGCGCGAATGCACCCGGACCAGGCATCCGTTGCGTGGTTCGCCGAAAACCAGCAGATACCCACCATCGCTCGGGTCGGCTATCTCGATGACCCGGACCGGAAGGTCGCTGCCCTGGCGTCCCAGCCGGTGCTGGGTGTCGCCACCGGCGCGTCCGGTTCTGGCACTGCCGAACGACAGTATGGTCAACGATCCTCCGTGCGGGGGACAGGGCGGCGCGACCGCCGTTGTCGGACAGGGCGTGCGAGCTGAACGCCGCGACTTTACCCCCGGTCGGTCGCGGGCCGCGCGTACAGCCGGACGATGCGGTCGATCTCGTCGGCGGCGGGCATCGATACCGCGACCGCGCCCAGCTTCTGCGTCGGAATCATCGCGGCGGTCGTCCAGACGAAATCGGCTGTGGTCAGCGGAGATCGGGCATTGACGATGCGGTAGGCGAGTGCGCCGGTGAAGGCGGCGGCGGCGCCGACAGAGGCTTTGAGCACCTGCGGAAAGTGGTCGATGACGGTCTCGACGGTGTCGGAGGCGACAGCACATTGGAAGTTCTCGACCGTGCACACGGTGCCGACGCCGAGACCGCGCAGCAGCCGGGCGATGTCGTCGGCGGATTCGGCGGGGACATCGGGCAGGAGAGCGGCGAGTTCGGCCGTCGTGCCGACCAGGTAGTCGACGACGCTCAGGTGCTGGTAGAGGCCCTGCGGTACCGCCATCGACGGCGTCGGGCACATGATGACCGGCGGCTTGGGCCGCAGCTGCGACACCACCGCCAGGACCTGCTCGATGATCGCGGGCGGCTGCTCGAAGCTGAGTACCACCACGTCGGAGGATTCGAGCGCGGACCGCAGTTCAGGACGGTGCACGTCCTCGTCCTGGAGCTGGACACGGCTGTCGCGACAGCCGATGATGCGGGATTCGCCGTTGGGGGTGAGCACAACGGCCGTGACGAGGGAGGGCGCGAACGGCACGACCTTGATCAGATCGAGGTGAACGCGCTCGGCCTCGATGAATTCGAGGATCCGGCGGCCGTATTCGTCGCCGCCGACCGCGGAGACCAGATGCACGTCGATGCCGAGACGGGCTGCGGCGACAGCGCGGTTGAGGCCCTTGCCGCCGGGATGCCCGGTGAAGCTGCCGCTGGCCGCGCCGTCGCCGTCGGGAAACATGTCGACTCGATAGAGGTGGTCGATGACGGCGTCGCCGATGACGGTGACGACGCCGCGCGGTGCGGGCGCCGCCTCGGCGGCCTGACCGGCAGGTGGTCTCGCCATCGGATAGCCGGAGTCGGTGGCCAGCAGACCCGCCAGCGCGGTGAAGGCATGGTGTTCGGAGACGGTGCGCAGCCGCTTGACGGTCGGCGCTTCGGGCACCGGCTCGACGTCGAGCAACGTGTGCAGCGCGACCCACTGCTCGGTCAAGGCCTCTCGACGTTCGCCGAGGTTGTCTGCATAAAGGCGTTCTACATCGAGACCGACGCCGACGCGGTCGCGGAACAGGCCCAGCGACAGCGCGGCATCGACGATGAGTCGATCGGTCGGGGGCAGCCACTGCGCGACCTCGCGGACCACCGGCAGAATCGACTCCTCCGGGCTGGCTCCGGTGCGCCGGGCATGTCTGCGCACGGACAGCAGTTCGAGCAGCGGCGCGGCATCGATCTCGGTGTGCCGCAAACGTTCTGCGCTCAGGCCCGAGTACTTGCCCAGCCTGGTCAGGATGCTGCGAATGGCGGCGACACGAGCGTCCTGGGGAACCATCGACATGCTGCCTCCCATGACCTGGCGGCGAGTCGACCGCCTCGGTGAGGCGGCGGACGCCGGACTGCGATCGCCACAATGCCGGGTTTGCCGCGCCCGGTTTGCGGCAATTACCTCCCTACAATGGCAATTGACCCGGACAAAAGGCAAATGCCACACTGGGTTACGGGGAGCACGCGCCCCGCCAGACGCTCGGCGGGCATCGCGCCCCGGCGGGGAAGGCAGGTCTGCGATGGCAATTCAGAGCACCGACGACACGCTGCGCAGCGACCGCACACCGGAGTACGCGCAACGGACCGGACCCGACACCTGGCGGTTGAGCTGGCTGCCCGAATACAGCCTCACCCGGGAGCAGGCGTTGGCGGGCATGGAGCTCGACGAACTCGTCAGTGACCTCGCCGCCGCACACGATCGCCTCGCGCACGCCGAGATCAGCGCTCGTGCCGACATCCTCGGCATGATCTGGCAGCAGGCATTGATCAAGCTCGCCAAACGCGTCGGTGAACGGTCGCGCGGCACCGACGATTCCGTCCACGATCCGCCGTCCCACCCACCAGCTGCGCTTCGGCTTCGGCCGACACAGCTGCTGCGTGGACGCGGCGGTCCGGTGCCGCGCGTCAACTACGGATAGACCCTCAGGCCGAGGGCGCGCGGTGCTCGGCGCCGACCGCCTCCGACAGCGAGCGGAAACCGCCCGCGCGCAGGTTGGCGGCGATGCCACGGTGGATCCGGGTGGTCCAGAAGGGGCCGCCGTAGATGAAACCGGTGTAGCCCTGCAGGAGGGTGGCGCCTGCCAGGATGCGGGCCCACGCTTGGTCGGCGTTCTCGATGCCGCCGACCGAGATCAGGACCAGCTTGTCGCCGACGCGGGCGTAGAGGCGGCGCAGGACTTCCAGGGAGCGTTCGGCCACGGGCGGACCGGACAGGCCGCCGGCGCCCATCGCCTCGACCTCGGCGGCCGGGGTCGCCAGCCCGTCGCGGCGGATGGTGGTGTTGGTGGCGACGATGCCGGCCAGGCCCAGTTCCACGGCGAGGTCGGCGACGGCGTCGATGTCGTCGTCGGACAGGTCGGGGGCGATCTTCACCAGGACCGGGACCGTGACACTGTCGAGCACTGCCTGCAGGATCGGGCGCAGCGACTCGACAGCCTGCAGGTCACGCAGACCGGGGGTGTTGGGGGAGGACACGTTCACGACGACGAAATCGGCGAGGGGGCCGAGTAGTCGGGCGCTGGTGGCGTAATCGCCCGCGGCGGCCTCGGGTTCGGTGACCTTGGTCTTGCCGATGTTCGCGCCGATCGGGACGGTCGGATGCGCGCTGTGCAGGCGGGCGGCGGCCGCGGCGGCGCCGTGGTTGTTGAAGCCCATCCGGTTGATCAGGCCGTGATCGGCCGGCAGCCGGAACAGGCGCGGTGCCGGGTTACCGGGCTGGGCGTGCGCGGTGACGGTGCCGATCTCGGCGAAACCGAAACCGAGCGAGCCCCAGGTGTTCACGCCGTCGGCGTTCTTGTCGAAACCGGCGGCCAGGCCCAGCGGTGCGGGGAACTCGACACCGAAGGCGGTGGTGGCCAGGATCGGGTCGTCGGCGACGGTCAGCTTGCGCGCCAGCCAGCGGGTCGGCGGGAACCAGGTGGCGAGCCGCAGGGCGGCGAAGACCAGGTGATGTACCCGCTCCGGCGGGACCAGGAACATCAGGCGTAGTAACAGGGCGTACATGGGTCGGCTCACAATCCAGGCTCGGGCACAGGCAGGACGGCATTCTTGCGGCGGCGCAACAACACCCGGCGACTGCCGTCGGTGTAGGCGCGCACCCGGGACAATTCCCAGCCACCGAATTCGGCCTGGATGGCCAGCCGCATCGAGGCGGTGACCCGGGTGACCTCGGGTGGCAGCCGCAGCGGCACGTATTCATAGTCGTCGTTGCTGGTCTCCCAGCTCGGCGGTACCGCCGAGCGAGAACCGCGGGGCTTGACCGCCATCACTGCCCTCTCTTCCGCTCGTCCCCGCCGATCCGCTGCAGACCCTCGCCCGCGGCCGAGGCCACGAACAGGTCGCCGGTGCGTTCGTCGACGGTCACCGCGTCGGGCTGGCGCAGGGTCGGGAATCGCCCCACCTCGACACCGATCCCGGTCGACAGGTCGTAGCCGACGACCTCGTTGCTCTCCGTGCAGGTCACCCAGACCGTGTTCGAGCGTGGATCGTAGGCGAGCGCATAAGGCGACGATGATACCGGGAAACGCTGGCGCAGCACGAGCGGACCGGCCGAGTAGACCAGCAGTTCACCGCCCGCGGTGTCGGTGACGATGATCCGCCCTTCCGGGTCGGCGATGGCGTTTGCTGCGCCGTCACCGGCGCGCAGCATCAGGCCGAGCGCGTCGTCACGGACGCTGACGACGGCGGTCTGCTTGCGGTCGAGGACGGTGATGTCGGCACCGGTCAGGGCGATCACGTCGGCCGAGACGAGGCCGGTGACGGTGCGGGCGACGCTGCCGTCGGGCCGCAGTTCCCGCACCGTGCCGTCGGCGGTGCCGACGATCAGCGTGCCGTCCGTGCGTGTTTGCACACTGTGCACGTCGCCGTCGACGGGAGTCTCGGTCACGGTGCCCGCGGTCACGTCGACCCGCAGCACCCGATCCGGGGCGGCGACGAGCACCTCACCCGGTGTGCCCTGGGTCAATGCGGCGCCGGCGGCGGGCAGGGTGACGGTCCGCGCGGCGCCGGTCGCGGTCGGGTCGATCAATGTCAGCGTGGTGCCCGCGATGTCGAGGGCCGCGAGGCGACCGGTTTCCCGTTCGGCCAGCAGCGCTTTCGTCGCGGCGGCGGGAATGACCAGGCCTGCGGGCGATGTTGCAGTGGCAGGGGAGACGGCCGCGGTGGCCGGTTCCCTGGTCGGCACGTCGGGGCCGTCCGCACCGGCACATCCCGTCAGCACCACCAGTGCCGCCGCGCCGAACAGCGCTGAGGCGACCGAGCCGCGAGGGCGCATGCACCGAACTCCTAATCTCACGAGGTGACCGCTGATCACCATCTGACCATGATGACTCACCGGTAGCTCCGACCGGGTGGCGCACGTCGGTCCTGTCGGTGACGGAGGTTACTGTTGACGTGTCGACAATTGTTTTGCCAGGAAGCGGGAGGGGATCACCGATGACCGACCGGACAACAGCGGGCTTCGGCATCGATGACATCTCCGTCGGCCCGTTCGCCCACGGTTTCGGCACCACCGACGACGGTCGCGCGTTCACCTTCCGCACCCACCGCGCCACCCTCACCGTGCAGATCTACCGCGCCGACCTGGGCGAGACCGTACCCGGTGCCGACGATGTGGTCGCCACCGCGCAGGCGCAGGTCACCGACATCGACCTCGGTGACGAACGCAGCGTCGCCGCGTTCGTACGCGATCTGATCCACGACGCGATCCCGGTCCCGACCGCCGCGCCGAGGGAAACCATGACGGTCCGGAGCATCCTGGGCCGGATCAGTGCCGTGATTGATGGTATGTAGATGGTGATGTCTTCCACACTTCTCGCCAGGGCCGCTGCGGCCACCGCCTGCCTCACGGCCCTCGTCGCCCTCACCGCCTGCGGTGGTGGCACCGACGAGGCCTCGGTCGACGCCGCACGGTCATCGGCCCAAGCCTCCCTGTCCTCCTCCATCGCGGTCTCGTCGAGCAAGGCCAATGTGCCGCTGCCGACCGCCACGGAACTCGACGCGCAGATCAAGCGCGCGCTCGACCCCGACCTGCCCGATGTCGAACGCACCGACCTGATCGAGGACGGCGCCGCGTTCAAGGACGCGATCCCCGACATGTACAAGGCGCTGCGCGACAACCCGCACGCCGTCTACGGCGTCGTCGACCCCGTCTTCGACAACCGTGACGGCACCCTCACCGCCACGATGCGCCTGGACAAGGACGGTTCGGGCACCAATATCCGCACCACCATCGTGCATTTCGTGCTGCTCGACGGGAAGTGGAAGATCTCACGCACCGATCTGTGCGGCATCCTGCGCTCGGCCGACTATCGCACCGCCGCCTGCGGCTGACCATGCGGGAATCGCGTGCGATGCGGTGGGGCCGGTTCGTCCACCGCCACCGCTACCTCGTGCTCGGGGTATTCGTTCTGACAGTGCTGATCTCGGGCTGGTTCGGCCGGGATCTGGCGGGCCGCTACACCCAGGAGGGCTGGTTCGACGAGTCCAGCCAGTCGGTGGCGGCCTCGAAACTGGCCGATGACACCTTCGGCCGCGACACCGACGGCGACCTGATCGTCATCTACACCGCGCCCGCCGGCACCACCGTCGACGATCCCGCGGTGCGCGGCCCCGTGGTGGCCGCGCTCGCGGACCTGCGCGAGCAGTACGGCAAGCACATCCACAAGATCGACAGCTACTGGGACAGCCCGTTCTCCGCGGACGCCTCCGATCCCAGCAAGCAGCACGCGTTCGCCAGTATCGGACTGGCGGGCGGTGGCGGAACGGCCACGGTCAACAACTATCTCGCCCTGAAACCGCATCTCAACGCCGGTGTGCCCGGTGGCGGGCCCGGCGGCACCACCGTGCAGCTGGCGGGGTTGCAGCCGGTGGTCGAGGGCATCAATATCGGGATGCAGCACGACATCCGGCGCGCGGAGATCATCGCGTTGCCAATTGTGGCGATCCTGCTGTACTTCGTGTTCGGCGGCGTCATCGGAGCGTTGCTGCCGGTGATGATCGGCGGGCTCACGGTCCTGGGCACCTCCGGCATCCTGCGGTTGCTGACCGCGCACATCGAAGTCAATGTGTTCGCCAGTGCGGTGATGACACTGGTCAGCCTCGGTTTGGCGATCGACTACGGACTGTTCACGGTGACCAGATTCCGGGAGGAACTCGCGGCGGGCCGCAGCGTGGAGGACGCGACGGCCCGCACCGTCGCGACGGCGGGCCGCACGGTGTTGTTCTCGGCGGCGATCATCGCGATCAGCCTCGGCGCGCTGTTCATCTTCCCCAACGGTGTGCTGCGCTCGGTGCCCTACGGCGGCATCTCCGCGGTGATGCTGGCGGCGCTGCTGTCGGTGACAGCGCTGCCTGCGGCCTTGAGCATCGCCGGGCGGCGCATCGACTGGCTCGGCTGGAAGCGATTCTCGCGCAGCAAGACCGAGGAGGAGATCGACGCGGGATTCTTCTCCCGGCTGGCGCAGTGGGCGATGCGGCGGCCGTGGGCGGTCGTGATCCCCATCGTGCTCGGCCTGCTGGCATTGAGCATTCCGTTGCGCCACATCGAGTTCGGCGGGATCAGCGAGAAGTATCTGGCGGCGGACAATCCGGCGCGCGTGGCGCAGGAGGACTTCGACCGGCTCTTCCCCGGCTTCCGCACCGAACCGGTGAAGCTGGTCGTGGTCGGCGCGTCGCCCGGGCAACTCGGCGACATCCGGTTCGAGGCCAATCAGATTCCCGGCCTGACCGGCCGGTTCGAGCCCGCCGCACCGACGAAGGACGGAGTCAACGTCCTCTCGGCCGGACTCGGTGACAAACGCGACGCCGACCGGGTGATCGACACATTGCGCGACCTGCCCGAACCACCGGGCGTCCAGATCATGGTCGCCGGTATCCCCGCGCTGGAACGCGACAGCATCAACGGCCTGATCGACGGTCTCCCGCTGCTGTTGGCGATCCTGATGGCCGCGGCGCTGGCGATGATGGTGATCGCGTTCCGGTCGGTGATCCTGGCGGTGAAGGCCGTCGCGATGAGCGCGCTCAGTCTCGTCTCGACGCTGGGCGTACTGACGTGGATCTTCGTGCAAGGCCACGGTTCCGATGCCTTCCACTTCACGCCGGGACCGCTGATGTTCGCGGTGGTGGCCTTGATCGTCACGGTGATCTTCGGGTTGTCCACCGACTACGAGGTGTTCCTGCTGTCCCGGATCGCGGAGAAGCGGGCCTCCGGCGCCGATGCCACCGAATCCATCCGCTACGGTGTCGCCCACACCGGTGGCGTGATCACCTCGGCCGCGGCCATTCTCATCGTGGTGACCGGCGCGTTCGGCTTCTCGGATCTGGTGCTGATGAAATACATCGCCTACGGCATGATCGTCGCGCTGATCATCGACGCCACGATCATCCGCATGGTGCTCACGCCCGCCCTGCTCAAGATCATCTGGCGGTAGCGGGCCCGCGGCGATAGAGGTCAGCCCCGGACCGATCCGGGGCTGACCTCTCGTTCCAGGATCACGCCCGGGGACGCTCCGGCAACACCAGCTGCGCACCGGTGACCGGGTGGTCGAACACATCGACAGGGTGGCGGTAGATGCCGGTGAGGAGTTCGCGGGTGAGGACCTGGCGGGGCGGTCCGTCGACGGCGACGCGACCCGCATCCAGGACGGTGACGCGATCGGCGTAGGCGGCGGCGACGCCAAGGTCGTGGACGACGACGACGACCGCGGCACCCGCGGCGGCCCGGGTCGCCGCCAGCCGGAGAACGGCCTCCTGGTGGCCGATATCGAGGGCGGCAGTGGGTTCGTCGAGCAGCAGGGTAGCGGTGTCCTGGGCCAGGACGCGGGCCAGCGCGACGCGGGCGCGTTCACCGCCGGACAGCGACGGGAACACCCGGCCGGCGAGATGGGTGACGTCGGTGGCGGCCAGGGCGGCGGCGATGAGGTCGTCGTCGTGCTCGGCGGCGGGCGTGTGCAGCCAGGGCGCGCGGCCCATGGCGACGACCTCGCGGGCGGTGAACGGGAACCCGACTGCGTGCGATTGCGGCAGCACCGCGCGGCGGCGGGCCATGTCGGCGTGGGTCCAGTGCGCGAGCGCGTGACCTTCGAGCGTCACCGTGCCGGTGCTCGGCGCGAGTTCGCCGGCCAGGGCGGCGAGCAGGCTCGACTTGCCCGCGCCGTTCGGTCCGACCAGGGCGACGATCTCACCGGCCGCGACCTGGAAGTCGACGTCTTCGAGAACGGTCCGGGTACCGCGCTGGACGGTGAGACCCGTCGCACGCAGGGTGACGGTGCCCGGTGCGGGCCGCGTCGGGACATCGGGGGTCCGGGTGAACAGGCTGCGCACGGAGCGACTGCGCCGCGGGGGAGCCGCGGGTGTGTCGACGGCCGGATGGATGTCGGTCATCCCCAGCCTCCCGCCCGCGCCCTGGTGCGGCGCAGCAGCCAGAAGAAGAACGGGCCGCCGATCAGCGAGGTCAGCATGCCCAGCGGCAGGTCGGCATTGTCGACCAGCGTGCGCGCCACGACGTCGGCACCGAGCAGCACCACCGAACCGACGATCGCGCTCAACGGGACCAGCACCCGATGGCCGGGGCCGACGAGCATGCGCACCACGTGCGGCACGATCAGCCCGACGAACAGGATGATGCCGCTGAACGCCACCCCGGCGGCGGTCAGCACGGCCACCACCACGATCACCTGCCTGCGCAGCCGTTCCACGTCGACGCCGAGATGACGGGCAGCGGAGTCACCGAGCGCGAGCAGATCCAGCCGCGGTGCGATGAGCACGGCGGCCAGCACGCCGACCGAGGCCAGCACGGCGACCACCGCCACCGACTGCCAGGTGGCGCCGTTGAGGCTGCCGAGCTGCCAGAACACGATCTGATCGCGGGCCGCGGGCGTGGCCACGAACAGCAACAGCGCGATCAGGCCGCCGGCGAAGGCGTTGACGGCGATGCCGGTGAGGATCAACGTCACGACTTCGGTGCGCCCACCCGACCGCGACAGCACATAGACCAGCGCGGTGGTGAACAGCCCCGCGGCGAACGCGGCCGCCGCCACCGACCAGGAAGCGACGAAGGCGCCACCGACCACGATGACGGTGCCCGCGCCGACCGCGGCGCCCGCGGACACACCGATCACACCGGGTTCGGCGAGCGGATTGGCGAACACACCCTGCAACAACGCACCCGCTGTCGCCAGGCAAGCCCCGACCAGGACGGCGAGCGCGACGCGCGGGAATCGCACCTCCCACAACGTCACCTCACCTGCCGGATGCGCGGGCATCGGCCCGATATCGAGCCCGATCCGGTGCGCCACACTGCCCAGCACCTCGGCCGCGGTGGTCGGCACCTGACCGAGCACCGCCGACACCAGCGCCAGCACCACGAGGGCGACCAGCGCGACGGCGAACACGACGGTGACCCGGGTGGTCCGATGACGCGGGTGCGGCAGCGGATCGGGGGTCGCGTCGTCGATCCGCGGCGCGTCCGCGGATTTCGTCAGATCAGGGGCATCGCTCATGCCGGCTTGCCGTAGACGGCGTCGGACAGCGCGGTGATGACCCGGCCGGTGTTGGGGCCGAAGCTGAGCAGCACCGCGTCGGACATGTCGACGACCCGGCGATCGCGTCCGGCGGGGGTCTGGGCGATACCGGGGATCTTCACAAGTCCGTCGATTCCGCCGACCGACTTCAGCCCGTCCGACATCACCAGCAGCACATCGGGCGCGGCGGCGATCATCGCCTCGCTGGTGATCGCGGTGAACGGTTCGCTCACCCCGGCAGCGGTGCCCGCGTCGACCCCGCCGATCGCGGTGATCAGCGAATCCGCGCCCGAACCCGGGCCCGCGATCATGGTGATCGCGGTGCTGCGCAGGTACAGGAACGCGATCTTCGGCTGCGGATCCTGCTTCGGGACGCGGGCGGTGGCGGTGGCGATCTCGTCGCGGGTGCGCTGCCCGAGCTGTGCGCCGGCCTCCGGTACGCCCAGGGCGGTGGCGACGGCCTCGATCTGCGGCACCACACCGTCCATGGTGCGGTCCGGATCGAAGTAGACGACGTTCACGCCCGCCGCCCGCAGCTGATCGCGGACGGCGGGCGCCGCGCTGGTGGTGTCGGTCAGGAACACCGATGGGCGCAGGGCCAGGACGGCTTCGACGCTGAGGCTGCCGTTGCCGCCCGCCACATTCGGCACGTTCGCGACGGCGGGGAAGGAGGCGGAGGTGCTGCGGCCGACGAGGTTCGCGCCGAGGCCGAGTGCGTACACGGTCTGGGCGAGGGTGCCGTAGCGGTCGACGGCGATGATCCGCGACGCGTCGGTGACGGTCACCTCGGTGCCGTCGAAGGAGCGTGCGGTCGCGGGCAGACGCGGCGTCGGCGGTGCGCCGATCGGGACCGGGTCGAGGTCGGCCAGCTGCGCCGTCGCGGGGCCACCGGAAATGGCAGTCGATGCAGGGTCGCTTCCCGTGCAGGCGACGGCGCCGGTCAACACCGTCGCCGCGAGCATCGCCGTCAGCACACCGCGCAGTCTCATGCAGGTAAGGCTAGCCATCATTCGGAACGTGCGCTCACATCGTCCAGTGCCGCCGCGATCGCGCGCGGCAACTCGAGGGTTTCGGCGGCCAGCACTCCGGTGAGCTGGCCGATGTCACGGGCACCCACGATCATGCTCGCGATGCCGGGCCGGTCCCTGATCCAGGCCAGCGCCACCGCCAGCGGCGAGGTGCCAAGGCCGTCGGCCGCGGTGACCAGCGCGTCCACCACGCGGGTGGCGCGTTCGTCGTCGAGCCTGCGCCGGATCTCGGCAGCCGTGGCCTCGTCGGCGCCGCGCGAATCCGCGGGCACACCGTCGCGGTACTTGCCGGTGAGGATGCCGCCCGCCAGCGGCGCGGAGGCGACGATGCCGACCCCGTGGTGCCGCGCGGCCGGGATCACATCGTTCTCGGTGCCGCGCGCGAGCAGCGAGTACGGGGTCTGCGCGGCCGTGATCGGCGCGATCGCGGCGAGACTGGCCAGTTGCCAGGCCGCGAACCCGCGCACCCCCGCGTACCGGGTGCGACCGGTGCGGACCGCGGTCTCCAAGGTCGCCGTGACCTCGTCGAGCGGGGTGTAGGGGTCCCAGGCGGCGATGCTCCAGATGTCGAGATGGTCGGTGCCCAGTTCGAGCAGTGTCCGGTCCAGTTGCGCGAGCAATGTCCGGCGCGACGCGTCGACGACCGGGCCGGTCGCCGCGGGTGCCGGCACGCTGCCACCGACCCCGGCGCCGGGCGCGTGCAGGACCACACCCGCGCTGCCGCTGAGCACCAGATCGTCACGGGCGACCAGGTCGCCGAGCAGATCGGCCAGGATCCGCTGCGCCGCGCCGTCGCCGTAGACGGGGGAGATGTCGACGAGCGTGCCACCGGCCTCGG
Organism: Nocardia sp. NPDC057663; assembly: GCF_042799895.1. NCBI lineage: Bacteria > Bacillati > Actinomycetota > Actinomycetes > Mycobacteriales > Nocardiaceae > Nocardia > Nocardia sp. NPDC057663. The sequence goes on from NZ_JBHVHX010000005.1 coordinate 252,824, forward strand.
TGAACGCCGCCAACTGCACCGATGCCTCGTCGGCGTCGGTATGGGTGCCCCAGGTGTGGGTCGCCAAGCCGATCCGCGACACCCGAAGGCCGCTGCGTCCCACCGTTCGCTGTTCCATCACCGCGCCCGCGTTTTCGTCACGGGCCCAGCCTAATGGGCGCGCCGTGTGGTCCCTCGCCGACGACCCGCGGCGAGGGCTGCGCGAACCGATCGCCCGGTGGGCGGGCGACGCCACCGCACCGCGACAGGTAGGGTCGCTGCGAGGTCGCGGCCCTTCCAGGCCGCTCGATGTAGCAAAAGCCCAGGAGGACGCTGTCTTTCGGGCGCGAGGTAGCAGGAGGACGTGTTGGGCGAGTCGATGACCTGGTTTCAGGCATTGGTACTCGGACTGGTGCAGGGACTCACCGAGTTCCTGCCGATCTCCTCCTCGGCGCACCTGCGCATCGTCTCGGGCGTGTTCTTCGGCGACGACGCGGGGGCGTCGTTCACCGCCGTCACCCAGCTGGGCACCGAGCTGGCGGTGCTGGTGTATTTCGCCAAGGACATCTGGCGGATCATCGTCGCCTGGTTCACCACCCTCGGCCTGCGGTGGCAGGAACGCTCCCAGCGCGAGGTCGCGGTCGGCGACCGGGTCACCACCAAACTGCCGGTGATGGACCGCAGCGCCCGCGAAGCCCACGAACGCGACACCCAGCGCGAGCTCGACTACCGCATCGGCTGGTATGTGATCATCGCCACCATCCCTATCGGCGTGCTCGGTTTCCTGTTCAAGGACGAGATCCGCACCGGCGCCCGCAACCTGTGGCTGGTGTCGTTCATGCTGGTCGCGTTCGCGCTGGTGATCGCCGCCGGTGAACATTTCGGCAGCAAGATCCGCCCGATCGAGCAGCTCACCACTCGCGACGGCCTGATCATGGGCCTGGCGCAGTGTCTTGCCCTGATTCCCGGTGTCTCCCGCTCCGGCGCGACCTCCACGGCGGGCCTGTTCCTCGGCCTCGAGCGGGAGGCCGCGGTGCGGTTCTCGTTCCTGCTGGCCATCCCCGCGGTCACCGCATCGGGCCTGTTCAGCCTGCCCGACGCGTTCGAGCCCGCCGGTGAGGGACTCAATGCGAGCGGACCGCAGCTGCTGGTCGCCACGATCCTGGCGTTCGGCGTCGGGTACGCCTCGGTCGCCTGGCTGCTCAAGTTCGTCGGCAAGCACTCGTTCTACTGGTTCGTCGGCTACCGGATCATCCTCGGCCTCACGATGTTGGCCCTGCTGTCCGCAGGCGTCGTCTCCGCGACCTGAGTGCGGCGAGAACGGATGGTTAGGCTGGTCCCATGACGGTGATCCTGCTCCGGCACGGAGTGTCCACCTCCAACATCGGTCACACCCTGGCCGGGCGCACCCCCGGTGTCGAGCTCACCGAGCGCGGTACCGAGCAGGCCGCCGCGGTCGCCGACCGGCTGGCGATGCTGCCGATCGAACACATCGCCAGCTCACCGCTGCTGCGCTGCCAGCGGACCGTCGCACCGCTGGCCGAGAAGCTCGGCCTCGAACCCGAGCACGACGAACGGCTCATCGAGGTCGACTACGGCGACTGGACCGGCCGCCCCCTGGCCGAACTGGTCACCGAACCGCTGTGGAAGGTCGTGCAGCGGCACGCCTCCGGTGCGGTGTTCCCCGGTGGGGAAGGGCTGGCCCAGGTCCAGCAGCGTGCGGTCGCCGCGATCCGCGACACCGAACGCCGGCTGGCCGAGCAGGCGGGTCGTGACGTGCTGTGGGTGGCGTGCGCGCACGGCGACATCATCAAATCGATCCTGGCCGACGCGCTCGGCCTGCATCTGGACAGTTTCCAGCGGATCGCGGTCGAACCGGCCTCGATCAGCGTCGTCCGCTACAGCCCGGTCGGGCCGTCGGTGTGGAAGTTCAACGACACCGGCGCCGACCTGTCCGCGCTCGCCGGCGCATCGGCACCCGCTCCCGGTGGAGAGGTGCCGACTGCCACCGGCGCGGATAATGGGAATGCGGGACACCGCGATTCTCCTTGAGGGAAATGTGTTCGTGAGTGTCGATCAGGGTCACGTATCAGGAGGTGCATGTGTCACGCGCAATCCATGTATTCCGCACCCCCGATCGTTTCGTCGCCGGGACCGTCGGTGAACCAGGCGATCGTTCGTTCTACCTGCAGGCCGTGCAGGAACCGCGCGTGGTCAGCGTGCTGCTGGAGAAGCAGCAGGTGAAGGTGCTCGCCGACCGGATGGGACTGCTGCTCGACGAGGTGGCGCGCCGCTTCGGCGCCGAGGTGCCACCTCAGGGCGAGGACGTCCGCGATGTCGCGCCGCTGGTGACGCCCATCGACACCGAATTCCGGGTCGGCACCATGGGTCTGGGCTGGGACGCCGACGCGGGCGCTGTCGTGGTGGAACTGCTGGCGATCACCGAGACCGAGGTCGACGAATCGGTGGTGCTCGACGACACCGAAGAAGGCCCCGACGCCGTACGGGTGTTCCTCACCCCCATCCAGGCCCGCGAGTTCGCCCTGCGCTCGGCGCGGGTCATCGCGGCGGGCCGTCCGCCGTGCCCGCTGTGCGGCGAACCGCTGTCCTCGCGCGGGCACATGTGCGTGCGCACCAACGGTTACAAGCGCGGCGAGATCTTCGGTACGGCCGAGATCGACGAGGAGTGATCCGGTGCCGGCAATCACCGAAGGCGAACTGGACATCGTCGGCCGGATCGGCGTCGCCAGCAATCTGACGCTGGTGTGCGAGATCGCCGCACCCGAACCCGACGGCGCCCCGCTGCGGGTGGTGTACAAGCCGGTGCGTGGCGAGCGTCCGCTGTGGGACTTCCCCGACGGCACCCTCGCGGGTCGTGAGGTGGCGTCGTATCTGATCTCCGAGCACCTCGGCTGGGGTGTCATCCCGGAGACGGTGTTGCGGGACGGGCCGTTCGGGCCCGGCATGGTGCAGCGCTGGGTGACCTCGGTCGACCACCACAGCGCGTCGAGCAGCCGGCGCCTGGACCTGGTCGACCTGTGTCGGCCGGGCACGGTGCCCGACGGCTTCTGCGAGGTGCTGCGGGCCCTCGACGGTGAGGGCAACGAGGTCTCGCTCATCCACGCCGACGATCCACGCCTGCAACGGATGGCGGTCCTGGACCTGCTGCTCAACAACGCCGACCGCAAGGGTGGGCACGCGCTGGAAGGTGTCGACGGGCAGGTGTACGGCGTCGACCACGGCATCTGCCTGCACAGCGAACCGAAACTGCGCACGGTGCTGTGGGGTTGGGCCGGGCGACCCGTTCACCAATCGCTGATCGCCGACATCGCCGCGTTCGCCGCGCAACTGCCCGGCACCGTGGCCGATTCGCTGGCCGAGCACATCACCGACACCGAGATCACCGCGCTGACCGAACGCACGAAGGCGCTGCTCGATCATCCGGTGATGCCGGTCCCGAATTCCTCGCGCCCGATTCCCTGGCCCGCGTTCTGATCCCAGGGTGGCCCTGACACGGTCTGTCTGCGGCCGCGTTTCCCGGCGAGACTGACGGCATGCTCCGTTACCGCCTCCTCGGTCACACCGGCCTGCGCGTCTCCGAGTTCGCTCTGGGCACCATGCGTTTCGACGACCCTGTCGAGACCGAACGGATCATCGCTACCTTCGCCGAGGCAGGCGGAAACTTCCTCGACACCGCCTCGGCGTACGGCGACAGCGAAGCGATCCTCGGTCGGGTGCTGCGCGATCGCGACCGTTTCGTGCTCGGCACCAAGTACACGCTCAGCCGCGACGTCACCGACCCCAATGCCGCGGGCAACCACCGCAAGAACCTGGTGCTGTCGCTGGAACAGAGCCTGCGCAGGCTGCGCACCGACTACGTCGACGTGTACTGGGTGCACGTCTGGGACCGGCACACGCCGATCGAGGAGACGATGCGCGCGCTCGACGACGTGGTGCGGGCCGGAAAGGCGCTGGCGATCGGCATCTCCGACGCACCCGCCTGGGTCGTCGCCCGCGCGAACACGATCGCGCAGAACAACGATCGCACACCGTTCGCCGCCATCCAGGTGCCCTACAGTCTGCTCGAACGTGGCATCGAACGGGAGTTGCTGCCGATGGCCGAGGCCTTCGGGCTCACGGTCACCGCGTGGTCGCCGCTGGCCGGGGGAGCGCTCGCCGCCGGCTCGGGACGGGCGACCACACCGCGCGCACTGGCGGCGGCCGCCGCGGTCGCCGAAGTCGCCACGGGACTGGGCGTTCCGCCCGAGCAGGTCGCGCTCGCCTGGACCCGGCACCGCAGCCGCGCCGTGCTGCCGATCCTCGGGGTGCGCACCGCCGACCAGCTGAGCGGCAATCTGGCGGCCGCGGCCCTGCGGTTGCCCGAGGACGCGGTCCGGGTGCTCGACGAAGCGGTGCCGTTCGACCGGGGGTTTCCGGCCGACTTCGTCGCCGAATGCGATGCCAGCCCCATGGTTTACGGCGACGCCGTGGACCGGCTCGATGTCGACGATTCCGGCCCACGGATGCGGTGACGTCAGGTATCTTGGGGCTGCGTTTCCGGGTCGGGGCCGGTGCTAGTGTGCTCCAAGCACTTTCGTCATCCAACGCAAGATCAGAGGAAATCTATGTCGTCGACCCGCTCGATCGTCACCAGCTCCGCCGCCGCGCTGCTGCTCACCGGTGCTGTCGCCGCTGTTGCCGCGCCCGCGCAGGCGTTCCCCAGCGGCTGGTGGACCGAGAAGACCTTCGTCTGCACCGCCACCGACCGCAACACCGGTGCGCCGCTGCCCGAGGTCACCGTGCAGGCCGCCGATCAGGTCGGCGCCGCCTACTACGCGCTGCCGAAGTTCGGCCCGGAGGCCGACACCTTGAACGTGCAGTGCTACGCCCAGGCGTGATCACCCGGTGAGTTCGGTGTCGCCGCACCCGACGCGCGGCGACACCGAGCGCATCACGTTCGCTCCGGTCAGCCGGAGTGCGCGCCCAGGAACTCCCTGATCGTCGCGGTCTGACCGAACACCCCGTGACCTACATCGGGGAGCAGGCGCACCTCGCCCCGCGTGAATCCGCCGCGGGCACGATCGGCAGTGCGTGCCGAATCGAACAGCACGTCGCGATCGCCGACGATCACCAGCACCGGAATGTCCACCGTGCGCAGTCGCTCGTCGCCGAATACGGGCAGACGCCCGGTGCGCGGCTTGAAATGGTCGAAGATCAGCTCGACATCGTCGAGGATCGGTCCGGCCGTCTCGTCGTCGAGGCCGAGGACAGTCCGTGCGGAATCGCGCACACTGCCACGGCCGAGCAGACGCAGCAGCATGCCTTTCACCAGCCATCCGAATCGTTGACCACCGAGCCCGCCCGGGCACACCAGGACCAGCGTGGTGACGCGGCCCGGCCTGCGGAGCACATAGTCGAGCGCGGTCCAGCCGCCGAGCGACATGCCCGCCAGCGCGACCGTGTCGAGTCCGAGGCCGTCCATGACCTCGTCGAGCCAGCTCGCGGTCGCGTCGGTGTCCAACGGCAGCCGGGTCTGCGCGCTGAAGCCGGGCTCGCCGGGCAGGTCGACGGCGTACACGCGGTACCGCGAGGCCCAGTCGGCGACGTCACCACGCCAGGCGGTGGTGTTCGCACCGGAACCGTGCAGCAGGAGCAGCGGTGGCGCGTCCACGGGGCCGGAGGCGACAACGAACGTCGCACCGACGCCGGTGTCGATGCGCAATTCCTCGCGCGGCACGGGCCAGGCGTCGAGGTGTTCGCGGTAGCGCTGTTCGACGACCCGTCGGCCTTCGGCGGACTTGTAGATGCCGGTCATGAGGTGAGGACTCCGTCCATGTAGTCGAGCAACCGGGCGGTGTCGGTGAGACCGCCGAGCAGGATGACCTTGAGCCGCGATCGCCCCGGGTCGTAGCTGGTTTCCACGCGCAGTGGCGTGCCGCCGGGGCCGCGGGTCGCCGCCGACGCCGTGAGCAGTGTGGTGATCCGGTCCGCGGTGGTGCGGTCGACGGCGTCGATCTCGACGATGCAGGAGGCCTCGGCGTGCCTGCCGGTCGTGTCCGGTGTCTGCGGTGCGGTGATCGGCAGGCCGGTGAATGCCTCGAGGTCGTCGTGGGCGATCCGGTACTGCTTGCCGATGCGGGCCGCGGGCAGTTTGCCGTCGCGGACATAGCTGCGCACGGTGCGGACGTGCAGTCCGAGCAAGTCGGCGACCTGCTCCACCGAATAGAGGCGATCCGTCATGAAACTACCGTAAACGAATGTTCTTATAGGTTGCAATAGGGATGTTTAGGGAATTGTGGTCTGTGACAATGCTCGCGATGGATGCCCGTCGTCTCGGCAACCATCAGCCCAGGTCGCGGGCACCGGCGCCGACGATCCGCCCCGCCAGGTCTGTGACCTGCGGATCTGCCTGAGTGCAACCCTTGACGGGAACACCGGAACACGTTTGTGTGCAGGTAGCGGGGCGCGCGAGCAACACCGCGAGCAACCGCCTGACCGGGCCGCGGACCGGTCGCCTCGACCGGGGCTCTACCCTCGAATCATGCAGTCCTGGTCCGATACCGCCCTACCGACCGTCCCCGGAGCAGGGCCGCCGTTGCGGTTGTACGACACCGCCGATCGCCAGGTCCGCCCGGTCACCCCCGGCGCGACCGCGAAGATGTACGTCTGCGGCATCACTCCCTACGACGCCACCCACCTCGGTCATGCCGCCACGTATCTGACGTTCGACCTGATCAACCGGCTGTGGCGCGACGCGGGCCACGAGGTGCACTACGTGCAGAACGTCACCGACGTCGACGACCCGCTGTTCGAGCGCGCCGCCCGCGACGGCGTCGACTGGCGTGACCTCGGCACCTCCGAGATCGACCTGTTCCGTGAGGACATGACCGCCCTGCAGGTGCTCCCGCCGCGGGACTACATCGGCGCGATCGAGTCGGTCGAGGAGGTGGTGGAACTGGTGCAGAAGCTGCTCGCCGCCGGCGCCGCCTACACCGTCGAAGACGCCGAATACCCGGATGTCTATTTCCGGACCGACGCCACCGAGCAGTTCGGCTACGAGTCCGGCTACGACCGCGCCACCATGGAGCAGCTGTTCGCCGAACGCGGCGGCGACCCCGACCGTGCCGGCAAGCGCGACATCATCGACGCGCTGCTGTGGCGTGCCGAGCGCCCGGGTGAACCGTCTTGGCAGGCGCCGTTCGGTGCGGGCCGTCCGGGCTGGCATATCGAGTGTGCGGCGATCGCGCTCAACCGGATCGGCACCGAGTTCGACGTCCAGGGCGGCGGCTCGGATCTGATCTATCCGCACCACGAATACTCCGCCGCGCATGCCGAGGCGATCACCGGCACCCGCCGCTTCGCCCGCCACTATGTGCACGCCGGGCTGATCGGTCTCGATGGCGAGAAGATGTCGAAGTCCAGGGGCAACCTGGTGCTGGTCTCGAAGTTGCGCCGTTCCGGGGTCGACCCGGCCGCGATCCGGCTGGGCCTGCTCGCCGGGCACTACCGCCAGGACCGCATGTGGACCGACGAGGTGCTCACCGACGCCCAGACCCGCCTGGCCCGCTGGCGGGAAGCCGCAGGCCTGACCAGCGGCCCGGCGGCGGACGGCACCGTCGCCCGGCTGCGTCAGCACCTGGCCGACGACCTGGACACCCCCAAGGCGCTCGACGCGGTCGACAACTGGGCGGCGCAGTCGCTGACCTACGGCGGCGCCGATCCCGCGGCTCCCGCCCTGGTGCGGGACGCGGTGGACGCGCTGCTGGGCGTCACCCTCTGACGGGTCGCGGGTCACCCGCGACTCCGTATGCTCGTGCCCCGTGCCGGATACTGTCGCCAGAGGCGCGGCGGCGCTGTTGCGTCGTGCGTTCGACCGGCGACAGGAGCGGTGATGCCTGAGACGCACCACCCCGCCGCCACGTCCGTGACGACCGTCCTGCACGTCGGCGGGGTGCTGCGGGCGAGTTCGCATGAAGCGCTGCGGCTGCCCGAACCCCCGGGCTCGGCGACGCGCCGAGCGATAACGCGCCCACTCGCCGGGGACGGCGTATCGAGGCTCTAGATTCGAGCGATGGAATCGATCGAGATCGATACTCCCGCCGGAAAGCTCGAAGCGCTGGTCGCCCGCCCGCAGGGGGCGGGCCCGTGGCCGGGTGTCGTCGTCTTGCACGATGGCCTCGGCGTGAACGCCGATCTACGGCATCAACTCGACATCGTCGCCGGTCACGGCTATCTGGCGATCGCACCGAACCTGTTCACCCGCGGCCGCGTCCGCTGTATCCAGCAGGCGTTCCGTGCGCTGGCGTTCACCGGCACGGGACCCGCGGTGGGGGAGATCCTCGCCGCCCGCGACCGGCTCGCCGCCGACCCCGACTGCACCGGCCGCATCGCGGTACTCGGCTTCTGCTTGGGCGGCGGTTTCGCCCTGCTCACCGCACCGCAGGGTTTCCACGCGGCGGCCCCGTTCTACGGCGGCCTCTACGGCGACTACAAAACCCTGCTCGACGGCGCGTGCCCGGTGGTTGCCAGCTACGGCAGGCTCGATCCGTCACTGCCTGGCGCCGCGGGCAAGCTCGAAGCCGCGCTGACCGCCAACGGCGTCGAGCACGACATCAAGACCTACCCGAACGCCACCCACAGTTTCGCCAACGTCCTGCCGGGAAACGCGGTGCTGGAACGCATCGGCATCGGCTACGACGCGGCGGCCACCGACGACGCTTGGCAGCGGATCTTCGCCTTCTTCGACCGGCACCTGCGCACCGGCGAGTGAGTCGCGCGAGCAGGTTGCCCGGAGTGTGCGGCGTTTATACTGTGGCCAAGCGCAGCTGACCTGCCGTCGATCGGAGAGCGACACATGGGGTACCAGCGCATCGTCGTGGGGACCAACGGTTCGGAATCCGCGCGGACGGCGGTGGCGGTCGCCGGGGAACTCGCACTCAAGCTCGAACTCGGCGTCACGGTGGTCAGCGTCTGGAAGGAAGCGACGCTCAAGGCCGGCACCGATGCCGCGTGGGCCGAAGCGGTCACCGGGGCCGCCGCCGAAGTGCTGCTCGAAGCAGGTGTGCCCGACGTGCTGTGCAGCGAACTCCCCGGCACCGCGGGCGCGGTCCTGCTGGAAGTCGCCGCCGGTGAACCCGGCACCCTGCTCGTCATCGGCGGCGGTGGCCTGGGCAGTTCGAAGGCGCGGCTGCTGGGGTCGACCGCCAATCACGTGTCCCACCACAGTGAGTCCGATGTCGTGTTCACCCACAAGATCCCGAAGCGGTGGACCACCGTCGGGCTGACCACCGACGGATCGGAGAGTTCGATCACCGCGGTGCGCCGCGGTTACGACGTCGCGGTGGCCCTCGGCGCGCGCCCATTTCTGGTGACCTCCGCCAAAACCGACGACGACGGCGCCGCAACGCTCATCGACGTCGAAGGTGCCGCCGAGGTCGAGGATCCGGAACTGTTCGGCCGCGACGTGCTCACCGGGGTTCCCGCCGCGGAGGCGATCTGCAACGCGGCCTGGAAGTACGACCTGGTGGTCATCGGCAATCGCGGAATGAGCGGTCCCGCACGGCTGTTGGGCTCGGTCGCCAACAAGGTCACCCACGATATCGACACCAATCTGCTGCTGGTGAACACCACGAACGCGTGAACGGCGAGCCGGCGAATCCGCAGGCACCCTACGCGATCAACGCCGCGGTATAGGGCTGATTTCAGGTTTGCTCCGGTTTAGCGGGTAACCGTCGAACTTGCCCGGAACCGCCTGTTCGTTCACTTATGATGACCGGACGCGCGAGGTTCGGAACACGACGGAGTGGACGCCGGATGAATGCTGAGATCGGAGCGGCGGGCTTCTTCGGCCTGCTCGACTGGGAGAAGACGACCGGCCTGAGCAAGTTCTGGGTCGACATGATCAGCATCCCGATCTTCAGCGCCATGGCCGGTTTGATCACCAACTGGACCGGCGTGATCATGTTGTTCGCGCCGGTGCGGTTCACCGGTTTCTACGTGCCCGGCCTCAAGACGATCTTCCCGCTGCTGCCACGCAAGGTACAGATCCTGCCGACCTTCGCGCCCGGCGGCATCCTCGGCTTCCAGGGCTTCATCCCGGCTCGCGCGGAGAAGATGGCGAGCCTGATGGTCGACAACGCCGTCGCCAAGATCGGGACCGCGAAAGACTTCTTCGACCAGATGGATCCGCGCAAGATCTCCGCACAGGTCGCGCAGGTGGCGCTCCCGAACGTGCGCTCGATGGTCGATTCGATCATGACCACCGAGCATCCGCAGCTGTGGGCCGACATGCCGCCGCGCGCACGCGAAGTCGTGTACTCGCGGGTCGAAGCGGAACTTCCCGCGATCACCGACCGCGCCTTCGATTTCATCGGCGCCAATATCAACCAGTTGCTCGATGTGAAGCTGATGGTCGTCGGATATCTGCGGCGGCGCCCCGAACTCCTCAAGGATGTCATCTACGGGCTGGGGGCGCCGGAGCTGCGGTTCATGACCCGCAGCGGGGTGATCGGGTACCCGTTCGGCGTGATCGTCGCGCTGTGGTTGTCCTTGCTGCACTACAGCACTCCGCACGGTGACACACCCGCGCTGATCTCGTTGCCCGGCTGGCTCGACGGCATTCTGCACTTCCTGCCCGCGTGGGCGTGGGTGCTGCTCGGTGGTGCTGTCGTCGGTGTGCTGGTCAACATCATCGCCATCAAGGTGGTGTTCGAACCCGCCACACCGCAGCCGCGCTACAAATACCCGTGGCGGGTCGCGAAATTCGCGAAACGCCAGCATCAGGCGGCCGCCGACCTCGGGCACGCGATCGGGTACCAGATCGTCACCCTCGACGTGGTCGCCGAACAGCTCCTCGAGGGACCCAGTGGTGACAAGACCCGTGCGGTCATCGCGCACTTCCTCAAGGCCGAGATCGACCGGGTGCTCGGCCCGCTGCGGTCGGTGACCCGGCTGGCGGTCGGGCCACGCCAGTTCGACGCCATCCAGGCCACCGCGGGCGCGAGCCTGGCGACAGAGATGAAGCCGTGGCTGGTCGACGACGTCGAGTTCTCCCAGACCACCGCCGCCAGCGTCGACCGCCTGGCCACCGAGAAATTGCGCGAACTGCCGCCGGACGAGTTCGTCGAAATGCTGTACACGGCCATCGAACAGGACGCCTGGCTGCTGTACGCGCACGGCGGCGCGCTCGGTATCCTCGTCGGCGCACTGCACCTGCTGGTCTTCGGAGTCTGAGCATGGACGAGCGCAAGAATCTCCCCGAACCCGCCCCAGAACCCGGGATCCCCACCGACCTGGTCGGGCTGGCGCGCATCGCCGGACTGTCGTTGCGCCACATCGTCGGTGCGGTCACCACGGGTGCGCTGCACACCGCCACCGACATCGCCGACGACATCCGCGCGGGCGAACCGGTGTCGCATATCATCGACCGGCGGGTCGCATCGCTGCGCCGGATAGCGCTCAGCGCCCTCGGCCTGACCAGCACCGCCGCCGGCGTGTACGGCAATGTCGATCCCAGCGTCGGCGCCGAGGATCTCAAGGCGATGGGCGATGCGATGATCACCGAGGGCTGGGATTCGGCGCAGCAGCCCCGTGATCTGCACCCCTCGTTCGTGCCGATCCTGCACGACCTGACCCCCGACGAGGCCCGCATCCTGCGCTTCCTCGCCGTCGCCGGTCCGCAACCGGCGATCGATATCCGCACCAAGGCGCCGTTCGGGATCGGCTCGCAACGCCTGGCCGACGGCATCAACATGATCGCCTACATGGCCGGATGCGCACTGCCCGAACGTGATCACCACTATCTGGGCAATCTCAGGAGGCTCGGGCTGGTCCGCTTCTCCACCGAACCGGTCGCCGATTTCCGCCGGTACGCGTTCCTGGAGGCACAGCCGAGCGCGCAGGCGGCCTACAAGTCGGTGAAGATGCGGGCGATCAGCTCCTATCGCAGCATCTACCTGTCGGTGTTCGGCAAGCAGTTCTGCGACGCGTGTTTCGTGCTCGGCGACTACACCGGGGGCGGCTGGGCCAGTGACGATCGTGGTGACGTCTATCTGGGCAAGGGCCCCCGGCTGCCGTGATCGCTGTCAGTCCTTGCCGCGCAACGCGTCCAAGACGTCGGCGAACATCACCGATTTGATGGCGGTGAGCGTGCCCTGATCCTTACCGCCCAGCGGCGCGACCATAGCCAGCGCGGTGTCGAGCACCGCGTCCTCGGCGACGGCGGCATCGACCAGGTCGTAGGACAGCGCGTCGGTCCCGCCGAAGCGGCGGGCCGTGGTCATCGCGGCGATCGCCGTCTTCGGGGTCACCTTGGCCTGGATCAGCGCGGCCATGCCGTTGGTGAACGGGATCCGGATGTCGGCCTCGGGGAAGCAGAAGAAGCCGCGGTCGGCGCGCATCACCCGGTAGTCGTGCGCGATCGCCAGCATGGCGCCCGCGCCGAAGGCGTGGCCGCCGATCGCGGCGACGGTCGGCATCGGCAGGGTCAGCATCCGGCCGAACAGGGTGTGCACGGCTTCGACGTATTCGGCGGCGCGGTCGCCGTTGGCGGACAGCCAGTCCAGGTCCAGGCCGTTGGAGTAGATCTTGCCGGTCGCGGTGGTCACCAGGGCGGCGGCGCCCGCGGCGACGACGGCGTCGAGGTGGGTGTGCACCTCGGTCATGAAGTCGAGGGAGAAGCGGTTCTCCCCGTCACCGAGGTCGAGGATCGCGATCGCGTCGTGGTGGCGCAGGGTGGGCATGGGTGGTTCCTTTCAGCGGGGGCCGAGTTCGAGGACGGCACGGACGGCGGCACGCAACTGTCTGCGGGCCAGGGGATCGGTGAGCCGGTCGCGGCGCAGCAGCAGCGCGGTCGGCAGGTCGACGAGGCAGGTGGTGACGGTGGCGACGCTGCGCCGGTCGGCGCGACCCCACAGGGCGCGGGCGAGCCGGGTCAGCGCGGTGAGCAGCGCCTTCTCGGTGGCGGCGATCTCGCGCGCGAGGTCGGCGGGCAGGTCTCCGGCGAGCAGGTCCGCGCGGTCGACGAGCAGCAGCAGGCGGGCCGAATCGGGGTGGGTGTCGGCCAGGCGAGCCGGGGTCTCGGCGGCGTCGACGACCGCATCGATTCTGGCGCTCGGTTCGGCGGCGTCGACGGCGCGGTCGATGTCAGCGGCCTGCAGGGCCAGGAAGCGGCGGGCCGCGCGTAACCAGGTGCGCGCCAGCACTTCCTGACGTGACCCGAACGTGTGGTACAGCGCGCCGTTGGAGACGCCGGTCGCGGCGGCGACGGCGCGCACGGTCACCGCGGCGGGACCGGAACGCGCGGCGATGTTTTCGGCGGCGTCCAGCACGGTCTCCGGGTCGTGGGTGCGCGGTCTCGGCATGAACAAAAGTTTACAGAGCGTCTGCTCTGTTATTCCATTCGGGTGCCCTCATCTGCTGGTAGTACGCGTATTATGTTCCAGCACTTGGTATTTCGATCCCACGTTCGGAGATTCCGGCACAGCATGGACTTCGTTACGTTCGCACGAGGCCTCGTTACGATCGGGTACTGTTCGCATTCTTCGGCCCTGTCCGCACGAACAGATCGGCATCGCGATGTCCCGAGTGGTCACCAAGGAGCAGTACTACGACACCGCGGTGGCGGTGCTCGCCGAGTTCGGCTTCAAAGGTCTCAACATCGGTGTGCTGTGCCGTCGCCTCGGTGTCACCAGCGGCTCGTTCTACCACCACTTCGGCTCGTGGCAGGGCTTCGTCGACACGCTCCTGGAGCACTGGGAGAACCGGCAGATGATCGAGCTACGCGCGCTCGACGTCGGCCACGGCGATCCCGATGCCGACGTACGCGCCATGTCGGCGCTGGCCAGCGGACTCGAACACGGCGCCGAAGCCGCGCTGCGCGCCTGGGCCGCCAACGACGAGTCGGTGCACGTGACGGTCAAGCGGGTCGACGAATCGCGCAGGCGCACCGTGCACCGTGTCATCGACAGCGTCGTCGGCGACGAGGCGACCGCGTCGGTCGTCACCGAGTTCGGCATGGCCATGCTGATCGGCTACCAGCAGCTCGCCGCGACCGGTGAACCCACCGAACTGGACCGCCTGCTCACCGAATACGCGCGCCTGATCTACTCGCACCGCCGCTAGCCGAGCTGCTCGTCCACGTAGCACCAGCGCCAGACTTCGCCGGGCTCCACACTGCGCATCACCGGATGCGCCGTCGCCGCGAAGTGAGCGCTGGCATGGTTGCCCAGCGAGGACTCGCAACAGCCGATATTGCCGCAGTCGGTGCACATGCGCAGATGCACCCAGGGCGTGCCCTCCTCGACGCACTGGGTGCACACCAGGTCACCGACCGGCTCCCGCAGCAGCGGTGCCTGCTCGAGATGCGCGCAGCCCTCGGCGGCGCCGGCACCGGTGAGCGGTTCGACGCCCGGTTCGTCGTCGGCCTCGTCGAACCGATCGATCATCGACTCCTCGAGGTCGAGCCGCGCCAGCACATGCTGGAGCACCTCGTAATCCACCGTCCCGGCATCGCGGACTCGCAGCACCGCCTCGCGTTCGGCGCCCAGCATCGCCAGCCGGATTCGCCGGTACTCCGCGGTCGGGGTCGTCAGTTCGGCTTCGGGGCGACCCAGCCGTTCCCAGGCCGCGTTGGTGCGCCAGATCAGCCGTTGCCGCAGCGACTCGACCACCGGCTCCGGCGTGTCGGGACCGATCTGTTTGTCCAGTTCGGCCATGCCCGCGCTCGTAGCCTGTTGCAGCAGATCGGCTTTCGCGAGCGCGTCCTCCGCGCGACTCGGCCCGCGCAGGCGCAGCAACCGCACCAGCCACGGCAGCGAGGTGCCCTGCACCAGCAGCGTGCCACCGACCACCACCAGCGCGAGCAGTTCCAGGACCTGCAGCTGCGGTGTCGAGGCGGGCAGCAACAGCACCGCGGCCAAGGTCACCACGCCACGCATCCCCGCCCACGAGACCACCGCGGCGTGGCTCAACGGCTCGGTCGTGCGCCCGAACAGCCGGGCCACCAGGACCGGGGTGAAGACCCAGACGGGCCGCGCCAGCATCACCGCAGCGAGCACCGCCACCGCCGCCACCAGCAGGGTGCGATGGTCGAGGCCGCTGTGCCAGGCGCCGTCGACGATCCAGCGCACCTGCAGGCCGATGATCAGGAAGACCGCGCTCTCCAGAATGAACTGGATGGTGCGCCAGTTCGTCGTCTCCGCGACCCGCGACGCGGCGCCCTGCCACCGCTGCGCGCCGTGACCGAGGATCATCCCGCAGGTCACGACCGCGATCACGCCGGAGGCGTGCACATGCTCGGCCGGTAGATAGGCGACGAACGGTGCCAGCAGCGACACCGTGGTGTCGAGCACCGGATCGTTGATCCGCTTGCGCAGCAACACCAGTCCCGCCGCGACCGCCCCGCCGATCACCGCGCCGCCGAGCGCGGCGAGCAGGAAGTCACCGCCGATCTGCCACACCGTCACCGCGCTGGCCATCGCCGCGATCGCCCCGCGCAGCGACACCAGCGCCGTCGCGTCGTTGAACAGCGACTCGCCCTCGAGCACGGTCACGATGCTGCGCGGCATCCCCGTGCGGCGGGCGATCGCGGTCGCCGCCACCGCGTCCGGGGGAGCGACCACCGCGCCCAGCGCCACCGCCGCCGCGAACGGCACCGGCAGCAACCACCACACCACCAGCGCCACCGCGAAGGTGCTGAACAGCACCAAGCCCACCGACAGCGACGCGATCGTGCGCAGGTTGTCCTTGAAGTCGACCAGCGAGGTGCGTAGCGCCGCGGTGTAGAGCAGCGGCGGCAGCAACCCCAGCAGCACCACCTCGGGCTCGAGATGCACCTGCGGCACCATCGGTACATAGGAGGCGGCCACGCCGGCGAGGGTCAGGACGAGAGGTTCCGACACCCCGAATCGCCGGGCCAGCGCCGCGAGCGCGGCCGCCGAGCCGACCAGAACCACCAAGCCGATCGCCATATCCACGACCAGCATTCTTCCATCGGCGCTATTTCGGCACCGGAGCCGAGGCGCCCTGCGGGCATCGAGCTCAGCCGACCTGCTCGGTGTTCCCGAGATGACCGACCTCGCCCCACACCCGCAGCCCCAGTCGCGGACCGTCTCGTCGCCACTGCGACACCGACGCGTTCGGGACGGGCTCGAGCGAATCCGGTACCGCCGCGCCCATCCCCTCCAGGATGTAGCGCATCGACAGCACGACCGCGTCATGGGTCACCACCAGCACCTGCTCGCCCGCGGCGACCACGTCCAGCTCGTCGAGGAAGCTGCGCACCCGCACCGCCACGTCGGCCAGCGACTCGCCACCGGGCGGTCGGTACACCCAGTTGCCGACCCGCTCCCGGCGGGCCGCCTCATCGGGGGCGCGCCGGCGAATCGCCTTGTACGGGTGCAGTTCGAACACGCCCATCTCGCGGTCGCGCAGCCGTTCGTCGACCAGGGTCCGGATCGGTCGCAGGTGCCGATTGCGGGTGGCCGCGGCCTCGGCCATCAACGCCCAGGTGAGCCGGGCGCGCAGGTAGGGGGAGCAGATCACCAGCTCGGGCCGGTGCACCCCGGCCAGCCCCGCCAGCCAGTCGCCCAGGCACCGGGCCTGCCACTGCCCGTACTCGGTCAGGTCCACCTCGGCGTCGGTGCCGCGCATCGGCCGCAGTTCGGTCGCCGGGTCCGCGTACCAGGCATTGGCCTCGCTCTGGGCGTGCCGTACCGCCCACAATCCGCCCAGTGCGCGGGGCACCGTCAATCCTTCGGGCACCTGCATCCACCCCCTCCGTCGATCGAACGCCATCGGTTTCCTTCGTGCTCGTCCCGTCGTGCCCGGACGCGCCAGGGAATAGCGGCGTCGTTGCCGTCGTTACACCCCGAGAATTTGAACGCCTGTCCAGATATGTTCGGCGGATCGCCGCCGGATTTTCGTGTGCCGGAGGAGGCCCGCTTGACCACCAGAGTAGAGATCTGGACCGACATCAACTGCCCGTTCTGCTACCTCGGCAAGGCCCGCTTCGAGGAGGCGCTGGCAGATTTCGACCATCGCGACGACATCGAAGTCGTGCACCGGTCCTTCGAGCTCGACCCCGGCCTGCCCGCCGGTGACACCGGCCCGGTCATCCCGCGGATCGCCGCCAAATACGGCATCAGCGTCGACCAGGCCGCCGCCAACGAGCGCGCCATCGGCGCCCAGGCCGCCCAGCTCGGGCTGCCCTATCAGACCACCGGCCGCGACTACGGCAACAGCTTCGACATGCACCGCCTGCTGCACTTCGCCCTCGAACAGGGCAAGCAGGACGCCATGCTGGACGCGCTCTACGCGGGCAACTTCGCCGAGCCAGAACCGGTCTTCGCCGACGCCGAACGCCTCGTCGCGCTCGCGGTGCGCGCGGGCCTGAACGAGGCCGCGGTCAGGGTCGTGCTGGCCGACCCGCAGGCCTACGCCGACGCCGTCCGCCAGGACGAACTCGAAGCCGCGCAACTCGGCGCGACCGGGGTGCCGTTCTTCGTGTTCGACAACAAGTACGCCGTCTCCGGCGCCCAGCCGACGGAGGTGTTCACCCAGGCGCTCACCACCGCGTGGAACGACCGCCCGGCACCGCTGGTGATCACCGCCGAGTCCGACGGCGAGACCTGCGGCCCGGACGGCTGCAAGATCTGAACTGCTCAGAGGTCGATGACGACCTTGATATCAGTGTGGACACCCGGATCGAACGCCTCGAGCGCCCGCTCCAACGGCAGCCGCCGGGTGATCAACCGGCCCAGCCACTCCGGGTCGGCCTTCGCCAGCGACGCCGCCGCCAGCTCGTAGTGGTGCCGGTTGGCGTTCACCGATCCGAACACCACCGCATTGTCGAGCACGATATTGCGATTGAGCGCGCCCACATCGACCGAGGCGTCGTTGCCGGGGGACGACACTCCGGTCAGGCAGACGATCATCCCCGGATTGTTGATCTTCGCGGCCTGCATCGCCACCGCTGGTGCGCCGGTCGCCTCGATCACGACATCCGGGTCGATCTTCTCGGCCACCTCCGCGGCCGAACCGGTGTGGAATGTCCCGCCGAGATCGGCCACCAGCCCCGGCTTCGGACCCTCGGTCGACCGGTCGAGGACATGCACGTCAAGCCCTCGCTGGGCACCGAGCATCGCAGCCAGCAGCCCGATCGGTCCCGCTCCGGTGACGAGCACCGTCTTCGGATCGAACCAGGCCCGGCTGTTGATCTTCTCGATCTGATCCCACGCCTTGGCCACCACCGTCGTCGGCTCCATCAACACCCCGACCTGTGCCAGCGACGGGTCGAGCCGCACCGCGTAATCGACCGGCACCACCCACGCGCTGGACCCGAACCCGTCCATCTGCTTGATCCCACGCTCCACGTAGTCCCCGTTGCGGCACATGTCGAACTCGCCGCGCGCACACGCCCCACACGGCACCGGATCGGGTCGGCGCACGATCCCGACGACGAGATCGCCCGCGGCGAAACCACTTCCGCCGGGCGCGGTCCGCACCCGGCCCAGCGACTCGTGCCCGAGCACCAGCCGGTCCCGTCCCGGCGGCGCCCACCCGTAGACGCCCGAGGCGATCTCACGGTCGGTACCGCAGATGCCGAGCGAGATCCCGTCGACGAGCAGCTCGTTCGGCCCCGCCACCGGATCCGGCACGTCCTCGATGCTCAACGATCCGGGCTGGTTCGGCACAACGGTCAAAGCACGCATGTCGGTTTCCCTTCCGCCGCAACGGTGATGCTGTCGGAACCTGCACGAGCAATTTGTTCGCGAACCTCGTGTGAACGTGGACTACCTGCGACAACGGTACGGGATCACGCAGCATCGGCAAGGTCGCGAGTCACTTGCAACCATTCCGGGAATACCGCGGCGACCGAGGAGATCACCGGTCGGGCGGTCATCGCCACCAACAGCTGAGGTGGCGTCCGACCCGCCGGCTACGGTGGAACCGCTCGCACCGATCGACCGTTGCCTGCTGGAGGCGTCTTGCGCATCATCGTCCGGATCCTGCTCGTGCTCGCCGCGCTCGTCTGCGCAGCCACACCCGCCTTCGGCGCACCCACCGTCGACGACGCCACCGGCCGCAAGATCGACGAACTGCTGGCCGTGCGCGCCGAAGCGGGCGCCGTCGACCGGGGCGAACTGCTGGCCCGGCTCTCCGCCCGCCTGCTCGGCACCCCCTACGGTGCGAACATGCTCGTCGGATCCGCCACCGAGCCCGAACAACTCGTCGTCGACCTGCGCCGCGTCGACTGCTTCACCTTCCTCGACTACCTCGACGCCGCCTCCCGCTCCGCCGACCGCGACCAGTTCGTCACGAACCTGATCGCCACCCGCTATGTCGACAGCCGCGTCGAATTCACTCAGCGCAAGCACTTCTTCACCGACTGGGCCGCCACCGGCCGCATCGCCGCCACCGACATCACCGCGAGCCTGAGCCCCGCCGCGATCACCACCACCAAGCACCTCAACGCCAAAGCAGACGGCAGCACCTACCTGCCCGGCCTGCCCGTCGTCGACCGCGCGATCACTCACATCCCCGCGGCCGCGGTCGACGGGGGAGTCGTGGCAGGTCTGCGCACCGGCGACTTCCTCGGCGCCTACACCCCCGAAGCCGGCCTCGATGTCACCCATGTCGGCATCGTCGTCCACACCTCCACCGGCCCGGTGTTCCGCAATGCGTCCTCCCTGGCCGACTACCAGGTCGTCGATACCCCACTGGCCGACTACGTCCGCACCACGCCGGGCATCGTCGTCCTGCGTCCGCTCTGAATCGGCAAATGCCCGTGGGGCGCACCGAGACCCGACGACGTCATCGCCCACACCAACCTCTGCTGCCAGTACCAGCAGGCACCGGGCCGCACCGCCGACCTTGACTTCATGTCGACCTGAACAGGCACGGTGGTCCCATGACCACCTTCGGCTATGCACAGAGCGTCGGCTACGACCGCCGCGCCACCCGCCTGCTCGGCAGCCTGTACCGGCGCATCGCCGCCGACGTCGACACCGCGACCACCCACGCCGCCACCGTCGTCGACATCGGCACCGGACCGGGAAAACTGTTGTCCACCTTGGCGACCCGACGCCCAGACCTCCGCCTGCTCGGCATCGACCTGTCCCCGCACATGATCGAGATCGCCCACCGCAACCTCGACGGCCACCCCGCCGAGCTGGCCGTCGCCGACGTCACCGACCTGCCACACCCCGACGCGAGCATCGACCTCGCCGTCTCCAGCTTGAGCATGCACGAATGGCCCGACCTCGCCGCAGCCACCCGCGAACTACACCGGATTCTGCGACCCGGCGGCGCCCTCGCGATCTACGACTTCCGGTTCACCGGCGCCAAGACGATCCAGCAGGCGCTGCGCACGCAGTTCGGCACGGTCGACACCGGAACCGTCCGGCTCCCATGGCATCCCGCCGCGGTCATCGCCCGCTACCGCGCCACGGCATAGGGTCGACGGATGGCGGGTGACCACACCACGATCGGGGCGGCGGCAGCACACTTCGGCCTCCCCACCCACGTCCTCCGGCACTGGGAAGACTGCGGACTGCTCACCCCCGAGCGCGACTCCGCAGGCCGCCGCCGATATCGCAGCACCGACCTCGACACCATCGCGATGATCGTCCTCGGCAAGAAGGCCGGCCTGTCCCTGGACGACCTCGCCATCCTGTTCACCCGCGCCCCCGACCGCACCACCCGCCAACAGGTCCTGCACGCCCACCGCACCCGCCTGACCGACCAACTCGCCCGCACCCGCGCCGCCCTCGACGCGGTCACCCATGTCCTCGACTGCGACGCCGAGGACTTCCGCACCTGCCCGCACTTCCTCGACCAGATCGCCGCTGTACGCACCTGACTTCGATCACGAGGACACGGTCGTCACGTGACCGGTGAGGTACCGACCGGCACAGAGTTCAGACGCCCGTGGCTCCGTCGATGCGTTCGCGGATGAGGTCGGCGTGGCCGCAGTGGCGGGCGTACTCGGCGATCATGTGCGTGTAGATCCAGCGCAGACTCACCTGGCCATCCATGAACGAACTGGTGTCGTGCAACTGGCGTGCGGCACAGTTGCGGCGGGCGTAGGCGATCTCGTCGTTCCAGACGGTCAGGGCGGTGTCGTAGGTCGAGTGGTCGAATACCTCGAACCCGCCATCGTGCCCGGCGGTGTCGGCATCCGGGTCGTGGATCGGCGGGGCGGACTCCCCGGCGAGGATTCTGCGGAACCAGTTGCGTTCGACCTCGGCCATGTGCTGGATCAGGCCGAGCAGAGTCAGCGGCGAAGGCGCTGCGGCGGCGATACGCAACTGAGCGTCGTCGAGCCCCTGGCACTTGCCTGCCAGCGTTGCGCGGTAGAAGTCGAGCCACCCCTCCAGCGTCGCGCGCTCGTCGGCATCAGGCGGCGGCATCGGCCGTTCATTCGTCGTCACGAACAGGAATGGTGCCATCACGGTCAGACACCTACGGTGCTGGGAAACCCCGCCCGGACGTGAGACGATCGCGCATGTGACCAGCACCCCGGAGCGGCCTCAGCATCTCAGGGATCTCGCACTGCTGCGCCGCGTCCGCGACCGTATCGACCGCGAATACGCCCAGCCGCTCGACGTCGAAGCGCTCGCCCGCGGCGTGCACATGTCCGCCGGGCACCTCAGCCGCCAGTTCCGCATCGCCTACGGCGAATCGCCGTACTCCTACCTGATGACCCGCCGCATCGAACGCGCGATGGCGCTGCTGCGTCGCGGCGATCTGAGCGTCACCGAAGTCTGCTTCGCCGTGGGCTCTTCCTCGCTGGGCACCTTCAGCACCCGCTTCACCGAACTCGTCGGCGTGCCGCCCAGCGTCTACCGCCAGCAGCAGGCCGAAGCGACCCAGGGCATGCCATCGTGCGTGGTCAAGAAGGTGACCAGACCGATCAGGAATCAAGAAGCGCCGGCTTCGGCGGGTAATTAGCGTGGTCGCCATGAACATCACCATTCACCAGAGCTACCTCCCGCAGGACGACCCCGACGCCGCGCTCGCCTTCTACCGCGACGCCCTCGGCTTCGAGGTTCGCAGCGACGTCGGCTACGGCGGTCTGCGCTGGATCGTCGTCGGCCCCACCGGCCAACCCGACACCTCCCTCGTGCTGACCCCGCCCGCCGCCGACCCCGGCATCACCGACGAGGAACGCCGCGTCATCACGGAGATGATGGCCAAAGGCACCTACGCCGGGATCAACCTCGCCACCGATGACCTCGACGGCCTGTTCGAGAAGCTCCAGGCAGGCGACATCGAGGTGGTCCAGGAACCCACCGATCAGCCCTACGGCGTCCGTGACTGCGCCTTCCGCGACCCCGCCGGCAACATGGTCCGAATCCAGCAGGCCAAGTAAGCCCCACCGCCGGTAGATTCGATATCCGGCGACGCCGACTGACCGAGGGAGATCTATGAGCACGGCCAAGAAGTCCAGCACTCCGACCGTGGAGCCGGCCGACAGCCACGACCTGATCCGCGTGCACGGCGCGCGCGTCAACAACCTGCGCGACGTGAGCGTCGAGCTCCCCAAGCGCAGGCTCACCGTCTTCACCGGCGTCTCCGGTTCCGGCAAGAGCTCGCTGGTCTTCGGCACCATCGCCGCCGAATCGCAGCGCCTCATCAACGAGACCTACAGCGCGTTCGTGCAGGGCTTCATGCCCTCCCAGTCGCGCCCCGACGTCGACGTCCTCGAAGGCCTCACCACTGCCATCCTGGTCGACCAGTCCCGCCTCGGCGCCGACCCGCGCTCCACCGTCGGCACCGTCACCGACGCCAACGCCATGCTGCGGATCCTGTTCAGCCGCCTCGGCGACCCGCACATCGGCTCCTCGCAGGCCTTCTCCTTCAACGTCGCCTCGATCAGCGGCTCCGGCGCGGTCGCCGTCGAGAAGCACGGTGTCACCGTCAAGGAACGCCGCAGCTTCACCATCACCGGCGGCATGTGTCCCACCTGTGAGGGCAAGGGCAACATCAACGACATCGACCTCACCCAGCTCTACGACGAGAACAAGTCCCTCGACGAGGGCCCGTTCACCATCCCCGGCTACAGCATGGACGGCTGGATGGGCCGCATCTACAAGGGCAGCGGCTTCTTCGACCCCGCCAAGCCGATCAAGAAGTACACCAAGAAGCAGCTCGCCGACCTGCTCTACAAGGAACCGACCAAGATCAAGGTCGACGGCATCAACCTCACCTACGAGGGCCTGATCCCCAAGATCCGCAAGTCGATGCTGTCCAAGGACGTCGAAGCGCTGCAGCCGCATGTGCGCGCCTTCGTCGAACGCGCCGTCACCTTCGGCACCTGCCCCGACTGCGAAGGCACCCGGCTCAGCGCCGAAGCCCGCTCCTCCAAGATCGACGGCGTCAGCATCGCCGACGCCTGCGCCATGCAGATCACCGACCTCGCCGAATGGGTCAAAGGCATCGAGGACCCCTCGGTCGCGCCGCTGCTGGAATCGCTGCGCCAGACCCTCGACTCGTTCGTCGAGATCGGCCTCGGCTACCTGTCGCTGTCCCGCCCGTCGGGCACCCTGTCCGGCGGTGAAGCCCAGCGCGTCAAGATGATCCGCCACCTCGGCTCCTCGCTCACCGATGTCACCTACGTCTTCGACGAGCCCACCGCGGGCCTGCACCCGCACGATATCCAGCGCATGAACGACCTGCTGCTGCGCCTGCGCGACAAGGGCAACACGGTCCTCGTTGTCGAGCACAAGCCCGAGACCATCGCGATCGCCGACCACATCGTCGACCTCGGCCCCGCCGCAGGCTCCAAGGGCGGCACCATCTGCTTCGAAGGTTCCGTCGACGGTCTGCGTGCCAGCGACACCGTCACCGGCCGCCACTTCGACGACCGCGCCGCCGTCAAGGCGACGGTGCGAAAGTCCGGTAGCGCGTTGAAGATCCGTGGCGCCAAGGCCAACAACCTGCGCGAGGTCGACGTCGACATTCCGCTCGGGGTGCTGGTGGCGATCACCGGTGTCGCGGGTTCGGGCAAGAGCTCGCTCGTGCACGGCTCGATCCCGATCGACGAGGGCGTCATCTCCATCGACCAGGCCCCCATCAAGGGTTCGCGGCGCAGCAACCCCGCCACCTACACCGGTCTGCTCGACCACATCCGCAAGGCGTTCGCCAAGGCCACCGGCGCCAAGCCGGCGCTGTTCAGCGCCAACTCCGAAGGCGCGTGCCCGAACTGCAACGGCGCGGGCGTCGTCTACACCGACCTGGCGATGATGGCAGGCGTGTCCACCGTCTGTGAGGTGTGCGAAGGCAAGCGGTTCATGGCCGAGGTGCTCGAATACACCTTCGCGGGCAAGAACATCAGCGAAGTGCTGTCGATGCCCGTCGACGAGGCGCGCGAGTTCTTCGGCGAGGGGGAGGCCCGCACTCCCGCCGCCCACAAGATCCTCACCCACCTCACCGAGGTCGGTCTCGGCTACCTCACCATCGGCCAGCCGCTGACCACCCTGTCCGGCGGTGAACGTCAGCGACTGAAGCTGGCCACCCACATGTCCGACAAGGGCGGCGTCTACATCCTCGACGAACCGACCACCGGCCTGCACCTGGCCGACGTCGAACAGCTTCTCGGCCTGCTGGACCGCCTCGTCGACGCGGGCAAGTCCGTCATCGTCGTCGAACACCACCAGGCCGTGATGGCCCACTCCGACTGGATCATCGACCTCGGCCCCGGCGCCGGCCACGACGGCGGCCAGATCGTCTTCGAAGGCACCCCCGCCGATCTCGTCGCCGCCCGTTCCACCCTTACCGGCGAGCACCTCGCGGACTACGTCGGCGCCTGATCTGCCGCCTCCTCCCTCGGGGCATCAACCCCGGGGTAGGAGGCGGCAACGCCTGGCGATCGTCCACTGGTGCGGGCCGCCGACCGATGCCGCCCAACTGATCCCGCCGCTCGAAGCACCAAGAGGCCACCATGACCGACGACGCGAACATCCAACTGTGGTTGGCGGCGCACGGCGCCGACATGATCACCCACCCCGGCGGCACCCTCCTCGACCACCTGAATCGGGTCGCCGCCCGCCTCGCCGACTGGAACGCGCCGAACGATCTGCGCCTGGCGGGACTGTGCCACGCCACCTACGGCACCGACGGTTTCGCCACCGCTCTCCTCACTCCCGACGAGCGTCCCCAGCTGGCCGAACTGATCGGCAGCCGAGCCGAGAACTACGTCTACCTCTACGGGTCCTGCACGCGCAGCTCGCTGTACCCGCAACTAGCCGGGGGCGAACCGATCACCGTCGCAGACCGATTCACCGGCTCTACCCACCATCTCACCGACGCCGACACCCGCGCCCTTCTGGAAATCACCGCCGCCAACGAGATCGACGTGATGCTGCACAACGAGGACCTCGCCCGCCTGCACGCCGGACCGCTCTACGAGCTGCTCGCCGGTGCGCGCCACCTGCTGTCGGACGCCGCCTGGGCCGACTGCGCGATGCTGCATACGTAGCGGTTCACACCAGACCCTCGGCCAGCGAGATCACCAGCTTGGTCGGCAAAAACGCACGACGGACGCGAAGTGCTCGCGAAGGCGCGCGACGAACTCCACGTTCAGGCGCGCGGCAGCACGCCCACGAGTGCCGCGGTGAAGGAGTACCGCAGGGCGTCGCGCAGCTCCATGTGGAACACGCCGAGGGCGGGCTCGTCCGCGTAGGCGGCGAGGACGCTGGGTGGCGGCGGGACGTATGCCGACAGGGCACCCGCCGAGACCAGGCTCATCAGGCAGAACAGCTGTGCGTCGTCGCCGAGTTCCGGCAGGTGACGGCGCACGAGATCGGACATGGTCGCGAGCCTCGTGAGGGAGGAACGCTTGTGCCGCTTGACTACCTCGACCGAGACGTTGTGCTCGAGGACGCCACCCTGCGCGCCGAAGAGGTCGCAGAGCACTGCCCGCTCCGCCAGCGACCGGCTGAGGATCTCGGCCAGCTGACCCGCCCGCGCTTCCGGCGCCGCCTGTGCCTCGACGCCTGCGGATAGTTCGTCCGCCAGCTGCGCGAGCCAGCTCTCCAGGAAGACGTCGAGCAGTTCGAGCAGCACCGCCTCGCGCGACTCGAAATACCGTAGGACGTTCGACTTGGCCAGGCCCACCCGCCGGCTGAGCTCATTGAGGGTCACCTCGGCCACTGGCATCTCGTCGAGCATCGCCGCCGCCGTGTCCAGGATCGCCCGGCGGCGGATCTCTCTTTTATGGTGGAGCCCAGAAAGGACCGACGGTTCTTAACAAGGAGGACGTCATGAGCGGCAACTGGACCGAGCAGCACATCCCCGACCAGCACGGACGGGTGGCGATCGTGACCGGCGCCAACACCGGGCTGGGTTTCGAGACCGCCCGAATGCTCGCCGAACACGGGGCGACGGTGGTTCTGGCCGTCCGCAACATCGAGAAGGGCAGGCAGGCAGCCGCCCGCATCACCGGTGACGTCACCGTACAGGCCCTCGACCTGACCTCCCTGGACTCGATCAGGTCCGCGGCGGCCGACCTGCGGGCCGCCCACCCGCGCATCGACCTCCTCATCAATAACGCGGGGGTGATGTACACGCCTCGGCAGACCACCGCCGACGGCTTCGAGCTGCAGTTCGGCACCAACCACCTCGGCCACTTCGCCCTCACCGGCCTGCTGCTGGACCGGATCCTGCCTGTTCCCGGTTCCCGCATCGTCACGGTCAGCAGCACCGGTCACCGCATCCGGGCCGCCATTCACTTCGACGACCTGCAGTGGGAGCGCTCGTACAGCCGCATTGCCGCCTACGGCCAGTCCAAACTCGCCAACCTGCTGTTCACCTACGAACTGCAGCGCCGGCTCGCACCACATGGCACTACCGTCGCGGTCGCCGCCCACCCCGGCGTGTCCAACACCGAACTCATCCGCAACACGCCCACCGCGCTGCGCCTGCCCGCCACCTGGCTCGCGCCGCTGCTCACCCAGAAGGCCGAGATGGGCGCCCTGCCCACCCTGCGCGCCGCCACCGACCCGGCCGTCGTCGGCGGGCAGTACTACGGCCCCGGAGATCGCCTGGAGATCCGCGGGTATCCGAAGCTGGTCACGTCCAGCCCCGACTCCCACGACCAAGCTGTCCAGCAGCGCCTGTGGACCGTCTCCGAGGAGCTCACCGGCGTGACGTTCCCCCTCAGCCCGGCCGGACGGTGACCCGCAGGGCCCTGATCAAGACCCTGGCTACGGGACGTATGGGTCAGGACAGCACGGTCTTGACCCACTGCAGGATCGCCGCGTTGGTTGTGGCCCGGGTACGGATGTGACCTATCTCGCCGTCCTCGGCTCTGGTCTCCGCTGTGAGCACAGGCATAGCCTGATACCCCGCGCACAGGCGAAATCGCCTGCACTAGAAGGATATTCGGTGCAAATCGGACACGTGTGGTCCGGTTGGCGATTCGCTGATTTCTCCGTGCGCGCACTGCCGTCCCGGGAGACGTCAGCCATCCGGGCCGACGGCAGAATCCTGGCAAGGAGCTGCACCGGTGTCGGTTCGTCATAGTGCCCCCAGTCCCGTTCTATCCGTCATGACCCGCCGCGGCGCACTCGCTGCCCTGGCACTACTCGCCGTCGCCGGATGTGGCAGTTCCGACAGCACGGCGACCGCACCGCACTGGGACTACGACGCCGAAGGCCCCGACCACTGGGCCGATCTCGACAAGCACTACGCGACCTGCCGAAATGGCCACGCCCAGTCGCCGATCGACCTTTCCGACGCCGCCGAGTCACACCCCGCCGGCCACATCGAGATCGCCTACCGGCCGATCCCCGCGGCCACCCTCACCAACAACGGCCACACCATCCAGGCAACCGTGCCCGCCGACTCCGGCAACCGGATCATCGTCGACGGCATCCCGTTCTCCTTGGCCCAGTACCACTTCCACCTGCCCAGCGAGCACACCGTCGACGGCGCCGAGACCGCCATGGAACTGCACCTCGTGCACACAGACCAGACCGGTCGACTGGCCGTCCTCGCGGTCCAGCTTCACGCCCAAGACGCACCAGCGCCGCTGAGTCAGGTTCTCACCGCATCGCCGGACCGAGTCGGCGCCACCCGCACCTTGAGCAATATCGACCCACGTACATTCCTGCCCGACAACCTCGCTCAATTCCGGTACCAAGGGTCACTGACCACACCGCCGTGTACCGAAGGTGTGGAATGGATCGTGCTGCGCAATCCGAGTTCCGTCGCAGTATCCGATGTCGACCGGTATCGCGCGCTGTTCCCGCACAGCAACAGGCCCACCCAGCCCCGCTACGGCCGCCCGGTCATCCTCGCCGGCACCAACTAGCAGACACAGCCCCGCGCGCGATGTTGTGATGTGGCGTCGGTGTGGACACGGTTGGGCCACACGAAGCTGCCCGGACTGGCACCGACACCCGACGGAGGGAAATGATCGATCGCAACCGGGTTCGCCAGCACAGGAGGTTCCAGCGATGTTCAATGCGATTGTTCAGGTCTGTGGGTTCTTGATCATCGGTGCGGTGGTCGGCGTGTTGGCACGTCTGCTCAAGCCAGGCAAAGAGAGCATCAGCATGGGCATGACGTTGGTGATCGGCATGGCCGCCGCGCTCATCGCCGGGGTGATCGCCAGCCTCATCGGTGTCGGATCGATCACCGAACTCAACTTCTGGGGCTTCCTGATCGCGGTCGTCGCCGCGGTCGTGCTGCTGTTCGCGGCCGAATCGGTCGGCGCCCGCAAACACGGGCCGACAGCCTGAACCACCCCGACGCAACAGCGCACCCCCGGGCTCCGGGGGTGCGCTTCGTCTGCACCGCGATCCGCCGCTGCCCGACTCCGCGAGAACTACCCTGGCAGGATGGCTGCGGCAATCGAAATCTCGAACCTGGTCAAAACGTTCGGACGAACGCGCGCACTGGACGGGCTCGACCTCCAGGTCACCACCGGCGAGGTACACGGCTTCCTCGGCCCCAACGGAGCAGGCAAATCGACCACCATCCGGGTACTGCTCGGACTACTGCGCGCCGACAGCGGCACCGCCACCCTGCTCGGGGGCGACCCGTGGGCGCAGACCGCCGAGCTGCACCGGCGCCTGGCCTACGTCCCCGGTGATGTGAACCTGTGGCCGAACCTCAGCGGCGGCGAGGTCATCGACCTGCTGGGGACCCTGCGCGGCGGCCTCGACGAGAAACGCCGCGCCGAACTGCTCGAACGATTCGACCTGGACCCGACGAAGAAGGGCCGCACCTACTCCAAGGGCAACCGGCAGAAGGTGGCGCTGGTAGCGGCACTGTCCTCCGATGTCGAACTGCTCTTGCTCGACGAACCGACCTCCGGGCTCGACCCGCTCATGGAAGCGGTCTTCCAGGAATGCATCGACGAGGTCAAGGAGCAAGGCCGCACGGTCCTGCTGTCGAGCCACATCCTCGCCCAGGTCGAGGCACTGTGCGACCGGGTGACCATCATCCGCCACGGAAAAGCCATCGAATCCGGCACCCTCGCCGACCTGCGCCACCTCACCCGAACCTCGATCACCTGCGAGACGACCCGCCCACCGACGGGCCTCGACACACTGCCGGGCGTGCACGATCTCGTCGTCGAAGGCAACCGGGCCAGATTCCAGGTCGACACCGTCGACCTCGACCCGGCCATCAGCCATCTCACCGGCTTCGGCATCCGAACCCTGACCAGCAGACCGCCCACCCTCGAGGAACTGTTCCTGCGGCATTACGGCGACGAACTCGCCGCCTCCGGGGTACCGGAATCATGACAACGCTGACTGGCACCACCACCCTCATCCGCTTCTTCCTGCGCCGCGAACGGATCGCGCTGATCTGCTGGATCCTCGGCGGAACCTTCGTCTACTACTCCCAAGCCGTCGGCGTCGACATCGCCTACCCGACCCAGGCCGACCTCGATCGGGTCGCCGCCAGCATGACAGGCAATGCCGCCATGGTGGCCATGGCGGGCCCGCCGCGGGTACTCGACACCATCGGCGGCCAAGTCGCCTTCCAGTCCGCGGCCTTCGGCATGATCGTGGCCGGACTGATGAGCATGTTCCTCATCGGCCGCCACACCCGCTCCAACGAGGAAACCGGCCGCGACGAACTCATTCGCTCCGGCGTCGTCGGCAGGCACGCCCCCTTCACCGCCGCGGCCGTTCTCACCGTCGCGGCGAACCTGATCTACGGGGCCGCGATCGCACTGAGCCTGATCTCCTACGGACTGCCCACCGCCGGATCCATCGCCCTCGGCGTCGGCGCCACCTGCGCGGGCCTGGTGTTCATGGCGATCGCACTGCTGGCCGCCCAGCTCACCGAAAGCACCCGCGCTGTCTACGGCATCACCGGTGCGGCGATCGCGGTCTCCTATGTCCTGCGCGCGGTCGGCGATGTGGGCAACGGGGTGCTGTCGTGGCTGTCGCCGCTGGGCTGGGGTCAGGCGATGCGACCCTACGACGGGGAGACCTGGTGGCCGGTGCTGCTGTCGCCGGCCGTCGCTGTCGCGGTGACTGCGGCAGCGCTGCAAGTGCTCGATCACCGCGACTTCGGTGCCGGTGTACTACCGCCACGACCCGGCCCTGCCCGCGCGGGCAGCGCCATGCACAGCGCGTTCGGGCTGGCCTGGCGCCTACAGCGCGGTTCCCTGATCGGCTGGTCGATCGGCATGCTGCTCGCGGGTCTGGCATTCGGCTCGATCGGCAACGATGTGGGCGATCTGCTCGGTGACGTCGATCTGGGCGAACTGCTCGGCCAGGAGATGGGCAGCCTGGTCGACGCCTTCTACGCCATGTCGGCAGGCTTGCTGGCATTGATCGGTTCCGGGTACACGATCTCCGCAGGCCTGCGTCCGCGCGCGGAAGAGGCTGCCGGGCGCACCGAACCACTGCTGTCGACGAGCCTGCCCCGGCTGCGCTGGCTGGCCGGGCACACCGTCATCATGCTCGCGGGTTCGGCGGTGGTGCTCGCGCTCGGCGGACTCGGCATGGGACTGATGTACGGCGTGATCACCGGTGACATGTCCGAGCTGCTGCCCTTGCTCGGGGCATCGGTGACCTATCTGCCCGCGGTGTGGGTGCTCGGCGGAATCACGGTGGCGCTCTTCGGATTCCTGCCCTCAGCCACCTCGGGTGCGTGGATCGCCCTCGGTTTCTGTTTCGTGGTGTTGATGTTCGGCGCGACGCTGAAGTTCCCGAGCTGGCTGATGAGCATCTCACCGTTCGACAACATCCCCCTGGTCCCCGCAGTGGCATTCGCGCCGACGCCGGTGCTGGTCACCACCCTGGTAGCGCTCGCCCTGTGCGTCGCGGGCGCGTACGGATTCCGGCGCAGGGATGTGGTGACCAACTGACAGCGGCGCTCAGGGGCGGGGGAGTAGCCCCAGGGTCAGGTGCCTGACCAGATCGTCGAGCAGTTCCCCGGCGTCGTAGTCGGCGGTGTAGCCCGAACCGACGAACGTCGCCAAGCCCTGCAGGGCCGCCAAAGCGGTCACTCCGAGGCGTTTCGGGTCGCCGGGGACGATCTCACCGGCGGCCTGACCTTCGGCGATCAGCGCGATCGGCACCGCGAAGGCACGGTCGGCGGCGTCCTGGATCTCGGCGGCGCTCGAGCTGTGCCTGCGCGCGAACATCAGCGGCAGCAGCTCGGGATTGTCGACCGCGAAGCGCAGGTAGGCGCGGGCGAATGTCTGCAGGCGTGTCGTGATCGGCCCGTCTGTTGCGGCCTGTTCGAAGCAGGCGCCGAGCCGTTCCAGTCCGGTGACGGCCAGTGCGTCGAGCAGTGCCTGCTTGTCGCGGAAGTGCCTGCTCGGGGCCGCGTGGCTGACACCGGTGTCGCGGGCCAGCTGACGCAGCGACAGGCCGTCCGCACCGACTGTGCGCAGCGCCGACTCGGCGTGCTGCAGCAACGCGGCGCGGAGGTCTCCGTGGTGGTAGCGCGAGTGCAGGGACATGGTGCTAGGAGGATATCCGACACCACGCGAATGTTTGCATTGACTACTTTGTAGTCGCTGACTACATTAACGATGCCATGACTGACAACACCGCGCCGACGCGCCCGCCGAGCAGCATGCCGATCCGCGAGTGGTTGGCACCGATCACGCTGGTCACCGTGCTGGCCGCGCTCCTGGGAACCATGTACCTCGGCTACACCGCCGACCCCGAGAAGCACCTGCACGACTTCCCGATCGCCGTCGTCAACCAGGACGTCGGCGACACCCTCGCCGGCAAACCCACCAACCTCGGCGGCGAGATCACCACGGCACTGGGGGAGAACATCCCCGCCGACAAGATCGACCTGCGCACCGTCGGTCTCAACGAAGCCCAACGCCAGCTGCGCAACGGCGAGGTCTACGGCGCCATCGTCATTCCCGGTGACTTCACCAAACGCGTCGCCATCCTCGGCGCGTCCTCGATCGTCCCCGGCGACGTCGAACAGCCGATCATCTCCGTCCAGACCAACCCCCGCGCGGGCACCCTCGCCGCCCAGATCATGGAAACGATCGCCGACCAGGCCATGACCCAGGTCAACACCACCGTCGGCACCCAGCTCACCGACCAGGTCCGCGGCGCGATCGGCACCGCACCCCTCAGCGGCGCGGCCCAGCTCCAGCTCACCCAGCCCATCGACGTCGTCGTCACCCCGTACCACCCGCTACCCGAAGGCACCGGCCAAGGGCTGGCGGCCTTCTTCTACACCCTCGTCCTGCTGATCGTCGGCTTCAGCGGCGCGATGATGATCAACTCCCTCGTCGACGGCTCCCTCGGCTTCGTCCCCGCCGAATACGGCCCCTGGCACAAGATGGCCGCCCGCGCCCGGATCAGCCGCTGGCGCACCCTGCTCATCAAATGGGCGATCGCCGCGATCAGCGCACCACTGGCCTCCGGCGTCTTCCTCGGCATCGGCGCCCTGCTCGACATGTCCATCGAGCGACCACTGATGCTGTTCCTCTACGGCACCCTCGCCATCATCGCCATCGCCGTCACCGGGCTGTCGGTCATGGCCGCCTTCGGCACCGCGGGCCTGATGATCAACCTCATCGTGTTCGTCGTCCTCGGCATCCCGTCGTCCTCGGGCACCATCCCGCTCGAGGCCACCCCGCGCTGGATCGCCGACCTGGCTGCCTTCGAACCCATGCACCAGATCTACCTCGCCGTCCGCGCCATCCTGTTCTTCGACGGCAACCTCGAAGCCGGCATGGGCCAGGGCCTCTGGATGACCCTCGTCGGCCTGGCGATCGGACTGGTCCTCGGCGCCGTCGCCACCCACACCTACGACCTGCGCGGCCTGCACCGGCTCGGCCTCGACCACCGCCAGGAACCAGCCACCGCGCACTAGCGGACACCTCATTCGACACCCCCACGTGGAAGGGCACCTGATGCGCGAGTTCGAAGCCCCGGCTTCCTACACCGTTCCGGAACACGCGAACAACTCCGACAGCGTGTTCCGGCACGCCGAGCGCTCGCCGGACACGGTGCTGTTCAACGTCGCGACCGGCGACGGCGCGCTCGCCGACGTCACCGCCGCCGAATTCGCGCGCACCGTCACCGATGTCGCCAAGGGCCTCATCGCCTCCGGCGTCGGACTCGGCGACCGGGTCGCCATCATGGCCCCCACCCGCTACGAGTGGGTCGTGCTCGACCACGCCATCTGGGCAGCCGGTGGCTGCACCGTCGCCATCTACGACAGCTCCGCCGCCGAACAGGCCAAATGGATCCTGCAGGACTCCGCGACCCAGCTGCTGGTCGTCGACAGCGACAAGCACCGCCGCGTCATCGACCAGATCGACCGCGCCGCCCTGCCCGAGCTCACCGAGATCCTGCAGATCGACAAGGGCGCCGTCGCCGAGCTGACAAGGCGCGGCGCCGACCTCGACGACGAGGTCGTCCACACCCGGCGCGCGCAGGTCTACGCGACCTCCCCGGCCACCCTGATCTACACCTCGGGCACCACCGGACGACCCAAGGGCGTCCTGCTGTCCCACGCGAACCTCTACGCGGAATCGAAGTCCGACCGGATCGCCCTGGCGGACTTCGTCGTCGAAGGCCACAAGTCGCTCATGTTCCTGCCGCTCGCGCACGTGTTCGCGCGCGCGGTCACCCTGGCCGCCCTCGATGCCAAGGTCATCGTGGCGTTCAGCTCCGACTGGTCCACCCTCGTCGACCAATTCGGCAGCTTCCGACCGCATTTCATCCTCGCGGTGCCGCGCGTGTTCGAGAAGGTCTTCAACGGCGCCAAGCAGAAAGCGCACGCCGGCGGCAAGGGCTGGATCTTCGACCGCGCCACCCAGACCGCCATCGCCTGGAGCGAGTCACTGGACAGCGGTGGGCCGGGAGTCCTGCGCACACTCGAACACGCCCTGTTCGACAAGCTCGTGTACCGGCAGTTGCGCGATGCGCTCGGCGGACGCTGCGGAGCCGCCGTCTCCGGTGGGGGACCGCTCGGCGCCCGCCTCGGCCATTTCTTCCGTGGCGCGGGCATTCCCATCTACGAGGGCTACGGACTCACCGAGACCACCGCCGCCATCACCGTGAACACCCCGCAGCACACCAGGGTCGGCACCGTGGGCCGCCCGACCGACGGGCACGGCGTCAAGATCGCCGACGACGGCGAGCTCCTGCTGCGCGGCCCCGTGGTGTTCCACGAGTACTGGGGCAACCCGGAGGCCACCGCGGACGCCTTCGCCGACGGCTGGTTCCGCACCGGCGACCTCGGCGCCATCGATCGCGACGGCTACCTCACCATCACCGGCCGCAAGAAGGAAATCCTCGTCACCGCAGGCGGCAAGAACGTCTCACCCGGGCTGCTCGAGGACTCGCTGAACGCGCACCCACTGATCGGCCAGGCGATGGTGGTCGGCGACGGCCGCCCGTTCATCGGCGCACTGATCACCCTCGACCCCGAGGCCCTTCCGGGATGGAAGCAACGCCACAACCTGCCCGCCGACACGCCGATCGAGAAACTCATCGAGAACCCCGGCCTGGTCGCGGAGATCGACGCTGTGGTCGCCGACACCAACAAACTGGTATCCCACGCCGAGGCCATCAAGAAGATCCGCATCCTGTCCACGGAATGGTCCGAGGCGACAGGTGAGCTGACCCCGAAGATGTCACTCAGGCGCGCGGTTGTCATGAAAAAGCACGCTGCCGACGTGGACAAGATCTACGCCTGAGTTCTCCCCCGGGTGGCGGGGGAGTGCTCGGGCGGCCCAGGATGCGGTGCGTGTTGGGTCTGGAGTTGGCCAGGACGCGGGCGGTACTGTGATCAGGCATGTTTCCCGGGATGCGGTTCGCCCGCAGCGATCGTGCCTATCTGTCGTGTGGTCGCCGTGCAGACGCCGGCTGTCTGCGGTCTTGCCGCCGATGATCCATCGGTGAGTGCTGTGAGGCTCGTGCGTCCGTGCTGGAAGGACTCCGGCTTATGTGTCTGTCGTGCGAGGGCCAAGTCAGCGGGCAAGGACAACCGGGCCTGAGTCGCCGATCGGCATTGGCTGGGATGGGTTCGGCGGCCACACTGTTCGCAGTCGCCGCGTGTGGTTCGTCGAACAACGCGAACGAGACGTCACCGGCAAGCGCCCCGGCGACACCTGCCCCGGCGGCGCCGGTGAAGCTGGGTGTCATCCTGCTCGGCACCCGTGCCGGGCCGTTCGTGCAAGGCGATCGGACTGGAATATCCTCGGCTTTGGTGGTCGACGGCCAGGTCTATCTGGTCGACTGCGGCCAATCGTCGGTGTGGCAGTACCACCGCGCCGGGCTGAAGTTCGCCGCGTTGAAGAACATCTTCATCACCCACCTGCACGCCGACCATGTGGCCGACTACAACAACTTCTTCATGCTGGGCGGCTCCACCGATGTCCGGATCACCGACGGTGTATCGGCGCCCGTACAGGTCTACGGGCCGGGTCCCGCCGGTGGGCTGCAACCCGCATTCGGTGGAGCAGACCCACCCGTGGCCTCGCCGGGCGATCCAACACCTGGCCTGGCGGACCTGACCCGCAAATGCAACGAGGCCTTCGCCTACAGCAACAACGTGCTCATGCGTGACAGCGGGTTGCAGGACACGTCAGCCATTGCGGTCGTCCACGAGATCTCCCTGCCGGAGGTCGGCGCCGGCTACACCGACACGGCCCCGGCAACCACACCATTCCCGGTCATGACCGACGAACACGTGCAGGTCACCGCGACCCTCGTCCCGCACGGACCGGTATTTCCTTCGTTCGCGTTCCGCTTCGACACCGAATACGGTGCGGTCACCTTCTCCGGAGATACGACCAACTCCGAGAACCTCATCCAACTCGCCCGCGGTTCACAACTGCTCGTCCACGAGGCGATCAACACCGAGGGCGGAAAGCTGTCGAAGCTGTCTCCTGCGGCGCAATCGCACATGACCGAGTCACACACCGCGGTACAGCAGGTCGGCACCATCGCCGCCGGCGCCGACGTCCCCACACTCGTGCTCTCACACATCGCAGACTTCGGCCCCACCGGGACTGTCGACCCGGCGCAATGGACCCGCTGGGCCCAGCAGGGATACTCGGGGGAGGTGATCATCGGCAACGACCTGCAGACGATCACCCTCCGATAGCCGGCTCCCACGTTGCCGAACGGCCACTCCTGGTGGACGCCACCACACCGAGCGCAGCGAGCACCGCGAACGTCGCGAACAACCATCGTGCCGGGGTCGCGCCCCCTGCATCGGTCGCGTTCACCACCACCCCGGCCAGGCCCGCTCCGAAGGCGCCACAGACCAGCTGAACGGTGTTGATCGCTGCGGCGGCCCGGCCACCTTCGCCGGGGTCCTCCACACCGCCCATCGCCCACGCCGAGAGGTGCGGCCACGCCATCCCGATACCGATACCGGTGAGCAGCAGCGCCAGCACCCAGCCGGCGACGACCCCTGCCGAGGCGTTGTCGACCTGGCTGACCGCCGCCGACATCAAGCCGACTGCCATGACCAGTGGCGCCATGGCGACGATCCGTACGATCGCTCGCGGGCCTGTCACCGATGCGCTGACGATTTCACTCATCGTCCACCCGATGGCCAGTGCCACTCCGAGGAAGCCCGCCGCCACCGGCGCGAGATGCGCGAGCCGCTGACCGAAGTAGGGCACGTACATATCGACCATGGTGGTGGCCATGAGCATGCCGAGCGTCAGGTAGACCCATTTCAGTGGGCCGGGCCGAAATGCGCTGGGTGGCAACACGGATGCCGTCGTCCGGCGATCGACGGCGATGAACGCCCCGGCAAAGCCTGCCCCGATGACGAGCAGTGCCACCGTCCAGCCGGCATCGCGCGGGATGGCTGCGACGCTGATCGCCAACGCTGCCGATGCGAGCAGGAGCAGTGACCACACCGGGATCCGGTCCGGTTTCCGCGGTAACTCGCCCGTGCGCGCCGGCAGCGCGAACGGCACCAGCGCTGCGATGATTCCGGTCAGGATCACCAGCGCCCCGAAAGCCCAGCGCCACGAACTGGATTGCGCGAACAAACCCCCCGCCGCTGGGCCCAGCAGCGTGCCGACTCCCCACATCGCCGAGACGAGCGCTGAGGCTTTCGTCCACAAGGTCCGCGGAAGGGCCGAGTTGATCACCGAATAGCCCAGGCCTGCGATCATGCCGCCCGCCGCGCCCTGTACTGTCCGTCCCGCCAGCAGGAGCTCCATCGTCGGTGCCACCGCACACATCGAGCTGCCGAGACCGAACACGGTCAGCCCCACCAGATACGACCATCGCGCCCCCAGACGGGCCAGAGTCGCACTCACCGTGGTGGCGGCAACGACGGATGCGACCAGGTACACGGTCGTCACCCAGGCGTAGAGGCGGTAGCCGCCGATTTCGGCCACGGTGCTCGGCAGCAGGCTGATCGTCAGAAATTCGTTGGTGGCATACAGTCCCACGCCACCGGCCAGCACCGTGGACACCGCGAGGTACTTCGGGCCAAGCAGTTCCCGCCAGGTGCCGTTGACAGCCGTCGCTGTACTCGTCATGCCGGTGATGCTAAGACCGGAACCTTCCTCGAGGTCAAGAGTCCCGCCCAGGCCATTCCGCCTTCGCCTCTCGCATGCGGGCTACTTCGCCGTGGCGCCGGCGAGCCAGCCCATTCCGGGCCAGGACTTGGGCAACCTGATCAAGCCACCCATCGCCAGACCCACCAGATCCTCATAGCCCTCGCGCATTTCCGCGAGATGATCCCAGGCCCGGTGACGCTGGACGGCATCCTCCATGTGGTGCAGGGCCCAATGCGCGCAGGCCGAGGCTTCGGCGACCCGCGCGATCACCCCGCCCACCGAATCGGTTCCCCGGGGCGTCCCGGCCAGCGGCCGTGGAAGCTGCGCGGCGATCCACGCATCGATCTCGTGGACAATCCCCGCGACCTGCTGAATCGTGGCGGCGGACGGGTCACCGAGCCACGCTCGATACAACGAGCCCAGAGACCCCGCCCACTGTGTCAGTGGGCAATCACTGTCGGCGGATCCACTGACCGCGCGCAGCAGATCCTGCGGTGACAGAAACGGGCCGTACGGCGGAGGCACACGCAAACCGGGACTCTGGTCCATGGTCCGAGTCACCCGGCGAGCTGGTTCGGCGTTACCCCAGCCACCCTCGATGTTCGAGGTGCGAGATTCACACTTCTATCGACATACACGATGATCTCCTGAGACAGGCACGCCGAAGTCGAAGCACACGCCTGTGAAGAATAGCTTTCTTCTGGGTTGGACGGACACCGCTGTCCTTCCGCGAGACCCCGCGAGATCAGGGATTCTGGGCGCTAGCCCAGTCCTCCGGGTATGCGGTACTCGCGAGTAACAAACTAGCGCGCCTGAGACGTAGCCCACAATCTTCTCCGTAATCTCTCAGCAAACTCTCATGGAACCCGATCCGGAGGACCGCCAGATCCCGCTGTGCCGCGCAGGTGGCGAGGCGAACGAGGCTGCATCCATCGATGATCGCGACAACGAGCGGCGCCAGCTGAACCCCGTGGGCCACCCGATTGACGGAGGCCGAGTCGGCCGTTTCGTAATCGATTGTGCAACA
This sequence comes from Nocardia sp. NPDC057663, assembly GCF_042799895.1. Lineage (NCBI taxonomy): Bacteria > Bacillati > Actinomycetota > Actinomycetes > Mycobacteriales > Nocardiaceae > Nocardia > Nocardia sp. NPDC057663. Next base: position 291,820 of record NZ_JBHVHX010000005.1, read on the forward strand.
ACATGATTCAATGCTGTGATGCAGAATCGTCCCTACCGTGTGCACCAGCACGCACTTGGAGTGGTCAGCCAGTGCGTCACTGTCGCCGACCGATTGACCGCGTCGATGCGTTGTCTCGATGCCTTGGTCGAGGGCGTGATCGGCGAGGATCCGACCGCACGTGCCGAGTTCGAGCACTATCTCGTGGCCGCGGGTGCATCGATCGCCTCGGTCGAAACCGTCGGCAGACGGGTGGTCGCCGAACTCGAGCTGTGTGCACAAGTGCCTACACCTACAGTCGAGCAGGGGATCGGCGACGATCCCGGAACGCCGGCCTCGCACAGTTTCGGGACCCGGGGACCCGTCACAGAAGACTCCGTCGCCGAGACGGCGGCTCCGACGTCGGCCGATGCAGTGGCCGGTCAACACAACCGATGGGCAGGCGCGGTCGGCGCGATGCTGTTGACCGAGCACCTACGGTCCTTGACCGCGCTGTGCCATGCCACCAACGACAGCGACTGCTCCGCCGACATTGCCGGGCTGGCCGCGATACGTGACATCCTCGCCGATTCCTCGCCCGACGGGCGGCTGCTGCGCGCAAGCATCCTCCGCACCGGTGTGGCGGCGAAAGCCCTTCGAGGCATCGCCGACGATCTCTTGGTGGTCGCGCAGGCATTCGGCGACGCGCTGATCCATGCAGAGCCCGTGTGACGGCGCCGAGCTCACGCCCGAGTCGGGCACACATCGGTCCTATAGACCAATCCGTTTGCGTGTCTACCGCGCGGCTGTCATGAAACAGTGCGTCGCGGACGTGGACAAGATCTATGCCTGAGTTCCCCGGTCCCATTATTTCGTCACAGTGACGAAATAATGGGACCGGGGAAGTGGAGGGGGAGTGCCGAACTCGCGCCACCGATTCTTCGGATCCGATATTTCATACGGATTCCGGGCCCAGGGCCAGCTGATGCGGACATTCATCGTGAATGGTCATCAATTGGCTGGTAGCCGAGAATCACTGAATTCGGCACCGCATTGCCGAAGCGCCGGCGTAGGCGCCGCAGAACGGTCGCGCCGCAACACGACACGGTCGGTGAATGCGCCAGCGGCGGGTACGGCAGTCGATTGGCGCACAACGCAACTCGGCACACACTGCAACAACATCCGAAAAACCACCCCCGACCTCCTGCGTTCAAACGCCGATAATGCACATTATGTCAAGTAGCGGTCAGATATGCCTCTACCCGAGCGGTCGACTTCGTCGCACAATGAATGCATGACTCATGGGTTTCGTACCGGTTTGGCGGACCCTGGAATGGTGCCGCGCTTCCTCCCCGACTTCTTGCTGCGGAATAGTCAGATGCTCGCGATTGCCGCCGGTTGCGACTCGCTGTGGATGCCGGATCATTTGATCGCAGCCTTTCCCGCGTCGATCTGGCAGTCGAAGTATGTCGGCGGTGCCCGGCTCGCGGGAAAGGCCAACGCCTTTTATGAACCGTGGACGGCGCTCGGCTACCTCGCTGCTCGCAATCGGGTCGCCCGCAAGCGGCTCGGTGTCGCGGTCACCGACGCCGGCCGCCGCAATCCGGCGGTGACCGCGCAGGCGGCGGCAACACTGCACTTGCTGAGCCGTGGTCGCGCGATTCTCGGGATCGGCCCTGGTGAGCGGGAAGGAAACGAGCCGTATGGGGTGGACTGGTCGAAGCCGGTAGCCCGATTCGAGGAAGCGGTCGCCACGATCCGGTTCCTGTGGGATTCCGCCGGGAAACCGGTCAGCCGGGACTCGGAGTACTTCCCTCTCCAGGACGCCGTCTTCGATGTTCCGCCGTACAAAGGCACCCGGCCCGAGATCTGGATCGGCGCGCACGGGCCTCGGATGTTGCGGGCCACCGGACAGTACGGCGACGCCTGGTTCCCCGTGTTTCCGCACCGGCCGAAGGAGTATGCGGAAAAGCTCGACATCGTGCGGAGCGCCGCGTCCGATGCCGGGCGTGACCCGTCGGCGATCGTTCCCGCTGCCTACTTCTGGATGCTGGTCGGCGGCAGCACCGCCGAAGCCGACGAGTTGGTGGGATCGGTGGTGCCGCGGGCGATGTCTCTGGTCGCGCCGGCGAGCGTCTGGAGGAAGCACGGCGTCGAGCACCCGCTCGGCGCGACGTTCAGTGGTCTCCAGGACCTACTCCCCCAGACCATCGACGAAGCAACCGCGCTCACCTATGCCCGGTTGGTGCCGCCGTCGCTGGTACGCGAGATTTTCGTGGTGGGCACGCCCGCCGAGATTCTGGAACAGATGGCCGAGCGCTGCGATCACGGTGTGCGCTACGCGGTGGCCATGAATCTGAGTCCCATGCATCCGAGCCTGCGAACAGGCCTCAGCGCGTCGGTTCCCTTCCTGCAGGTCCTGCGCGGGCTTCGCCGGCTGTGAGTCTGTGCGGCACGCACAAACCGAGCGGACTCAGATCGATGGGGTGAGGACGTGGCGGTACCAGCGGCATACCCCGAGGGCGAATCGCAGCTCGAAGTTGTCGGTGTCCACGGCGATTCCGTAGCGACCGGTGAGTTGCTGGATGCGGTACTGGACGGTGTTGCGATGGACTTGGAGTACCCGGGCGGTGCGTGAGTAGCTGCCGCTTTCGGCGAGGAACACCTCCAGCGTGTGGCGCAGCAGTTCCGTCTTCGCGTTGTCGACCGCCAGTGGTCCGAGGACGCGGTGGACGAGATCGGCGAGTTCGTCCGGCTCGTCGGCCAGGAGGGCGAACGGGGCGACCGCGTCGAAATCGATGACGGCGGGTGCGGACTGCCTGGCGGACACGGCCAGTGCCTTCGCCCGTGCCGCGCTGCGGGCCGTGCGCCGGAACCCCGATACTCCCCCGCCGACGGATCCGAAGGCGACGCGCACCGGCAGGCCGGATGCCTTGATCTGGTCGGTGAGCCGGTCGAGTGAGAAGTCTTCGGCGGGGAGCCACAGCCGCATATCGCGGTCGCCGGTGGTCGCGACCATGTCGGTACCGCCGCCGGGGATGGCGGCGGCGATCAGCTGGCGTGCCTGTTCGAGCACACGCACGGCCTCCGCGCTGTTGGCGCCCGGCAGCGTCCATACTTCGGCCGCCAGGTGCTCTCGGTCGAGGCGGTAGCCCAGCGCTGCTTCGGCTGCGGGGAGGTCGACGTCGTCGCTGTCGAGGAGCCGGGCGATCCACTGCTGACGGGCCGCTTGGCGGCTGCTGAGCCAGCGATCGCGTTCGGTCTCGTAGATCCGGCCCATCGAGGAGTTGAGGCGGTCCAGGTAGGTGCCGGCGAATTTGAGCAGCTGCGCGATCCGGGCGGCCTGGTCGGTGCTCGGCACGGCGAGGATCAGGCCGATGGCCGCGTCGAGCAGCCGGTATTGCCCCAGCCCGTAGGCGCGCAGGAGCACTGTCAGCGGTACCCCGCGTCGGGCGAGGCGCTGGGCGTAGGCCGCGGCGCCTGCGGGTGGGGCAACGGTGGCCGGGTCGATGTTGTTGGCCAGGACGTATTGCACGAGGGCGATGTTCTCGGCGATGCTGGCGGCGCGCAACTCGGCGAGGTCGAAGGCGATGTCGGTGACCGGGATCATCTGCTCGGTCACCCGGATGAGGTCGTCGGTGATCGGCTCGGTGAGTGGGCCCAGTGCCTGTCCGACCCACACCAGTGATCCGTATGCCGCCACCGGGCGCTCCGTCCGTTGAACAAAAACTGTCCGCGATATTGTGCCATGCGCACAAATTTCGGTGGCGGGGTGCGTTTGACGTACGTGTGCGCGCCGATTGTGTGGTCGTGACAGCGTGACGTGTGGTGTCATGGTCGCCGAACGCCCCTATATCGACTCCTTCTTGCTTGTTCGACACTGGTCCACCACCTGGTAAGGCCCAGAATCCGACAGGGTTCGTGGGTCATCGCAGCTGTGGGCCGGATAGATGAAGGATGTAGTACTCGGATGGGTGAAGTTCGTCGTGCGCAGCGAGGTCGAGGCAACCGCAAGTCGAGCACTCCCCTTTTCGCGCAGCTGCTGACCGCTGCCGTCGACGCCGCGGCCGACGCGATCGCGATCACCTTCTCCCCCGTCGACGGCGGTGCCCGGCGCGAGCTCACCTACACCCAGCTCGACGAGTCCTCGTCGCGGCTGGCCAGGGATCTGCTGGACCGTGGGGTCGGTCCGGGCGATGTCGTGGCGTTGGGTTTCACCCGTTCGATCGAGTCGGTGCTCGCGGTGTGGGCGGTGGCCAAGACCGGCGCCGCCTACGTTCCGGTCGACCCGGCGCTGCCCGCGGACCGGATCGCCTATCTCGTCGCCGACTCCGGCGCGATGCTCGGTCTCACCTGCTCGGCGCACCGGCAGGCACTGGGCGACGGGATCGAGTGGGTCGAGATCGACGCCGCGCCGCACCGGGATCGGATCGCGTCGCGCCCCGCTCATCCGATCTCGTATGTCGACCGGGTCCGTCCGTTGACCGATCAGCATCCCGCCTACGTCATCTACACGTCGGGGTCGACCGGTCGTCCCAAGGGCGTGGTCGTCACCCACACCGGTTTGGGTGCCTTGGTCGCGGCGGCGCGGGAGCGGTATGCGGTCGAGGCGGACGCCAGGGTGCTGCATGTGTGTTCGCCGAACTTCGATGTCTCGGTGCTCGAGCTGCTGCTGACGTTCAATGCCGGCGCCACGCTGGTGGTCTCTCCCCCGACGGTGTTCGGCGGTCCCGATCTGGCCGTGCTGTTGCGCCGGGAACGGGTGACCCATGTGCTGATCACCCCGGCGGCGCTGGAGTCCGTCGATGCGCACGGGCTGGATGCGTTGCGGGTCGTTGTCGTCGCGGGCGATGCGTTCGGCCCTGCCCTCGTCGACCGGTGGGCGGTCGGCGACCGGGCCTTCTTCAACGGGTACGGCCCGACCGAGGCCACCATTCTGGCGACCGGCAGCGCCGAGCTGGTGGCGGGAGCGCCGATCACCATCGGTTCGGCATTCACCGGAGTCGGTGCGATGGTGCTGGATGCTCGGCTGCGGCCGGTCCCCGCGGGCGTTGCCGGTGAGTTGTACCTGTCGGGTCCCGCGCTCGCTCAGAGTTACCTGGGCAGGCCGGGGCTCACGGCGGATCGGTTCGTCGCGGCGCCCTTTGCCGGTGCGGCGGGGTCGCGGATGTACCGGACCGGTGACCTGGTTCGCCGCACGTCGGGCGGTGAGCTCGAGTATCTCGGCCGTTCCGATTTCCAGGTGAAGATCCGCGGGTTCCGTATCGAACTCGGGGAGATCGATACGGCGCTCACCGCGCATCCGGACCTCGAGTACGCCGTCACCCTGGGTGTGACAGCGGATTCCGGTGCGACTGTGCTGGTGTCGTATGTGCTCCCCCGCCAGGGTGTTTCGGTCGATACCGGGGAGGTGGCCCGCTTCGTCGGCACTTCGCTGCCCGGTCATATGGTGCCGACCGTCCTCGTGGTGCTGGACGAGATCCCGCTGACGCCCAACGGAAAGCTCGATCGCGCTGCGCTGCCCGTGCCGGTGTTCGGTGCTGTCGGGTCGCGCGCCCCGGAGGGTCCGGTCGAGACCCGGATCGCAGAGTTGTTCGCCCAGGTGCTGGGTGTGGAGCAGATCGGCGCCGAGGATTCGTTCTTCGCGTCGGGCGGGGACAGCATTCTGTCCATCCAGCTGGTGACGCGGGCGCGTGCGGCGGGTATCTCGTTCACTCCGCAGGATGTGTTCGCGCAGCGGACCGTCGCCGGGTTGGCGCGGGTGGCGGTGCTGGGTGGCGAGCAGGCGCCTGCGCTGCCGGAGTTGCCGGGTGGTGGGATCGGTGAGATCCCGCTGACCCCGGTGCTGGCCGCCACGCTGGCGGGCGGGCGGGTTTTCGGCCGGTTCAGCCAGCAGATGGTGCTGGCCTTGCCTGCCGGCATCGACCGGGACGGCGTGCTGAGCACCCTTGCCGCGGTGGTCGATCATCACGACATGCTGCGTGCGCGTCTGCGGGAGGTCGACGGGCGATGGCTGCTGGAGACGCTGCCGCCAGGCGCTGTCGAGGTGAATGGACTGCTCACCCGGATTGATGTTCCGGCGGGTCGGAGCACGGGCGAGCTCGCCGATATCGCCGAGGCCGCGATGGATTCCGCGCTCGCCTCGCTGGACCCGCAGGCGTCCCGGATGATCGCCTTCGGGTGGCTGTCGCGCGAGGACGGCCAGGACGGGCTGATCGTCGCGGCGAATCACGCGGTGATCGACGGTGTTTCCTGGCGAATCCTGTTGTCGGACTTGGTTGCCGCGTGGGCGCAGCAGGCGGCCGGGCAGCGGATCGTGTTGCCTGCGGTGGGGACTTCGTTCCGCCGGTGGGCGCACGCGCTGTCCGATGCGGCGACGGATCGCCGCGACGAGCTCGACCACTGGCAGCGCACCTTGGCGGTCCCCGACCCGCTGCTCGGCGACCGGCTGCTCGATGCTGCTGTCGACACCGCGCCCACCGTGCGGACTTTCAGTGTCACGGTGCCCGCCGATGTCACGCAGGCGGTGCTGACCGAGTTGCCGACGCTGTATCGCGCGGGTGCCGAGGATGGATTGCTGGCCGCGCTGGCGCTGGCGGTGCGTCTGTGGCGGGGCCGCCGTGGTGTCGATGCGCCGGCGACGCGGGTCCGGCTGGAGGGTCATGGCCGTGAGGCGTCGGTGGTCGACGGGGCGGATCTGACGCGGACGGTCGGCTGGTTCACCAGCATGTATCCGGTCGCTCTCGATCTGAGCGGGATCGATGCCGAGGCCGCGTGGCGCGGTGGCGAGGCTACCGCCGCGGTGGTCAAGGCGATCAAGGAGCAGCTGCTGGCGGTGCCGCACAAGGGCATCGGCTTCGGCATGCTGCGGCATCTGGACTCCGAATCCGCGGCGTCGCTGGGTGGTGCGCTCGGCCAGGTCGGCTTCAATTATCTGGGGCGGGTGTCGGCGAGTGAGGTGGCGGAGGCGTTCGATGCCGGGTGGCTGCCCACCGCCGACTGGGGTGAGCCGGCGGCGGAGCAGGATCCTGCGCTGCCCGCTGCCGCCGTGGTGGATATCAACGCGCTGGCCACCGGTACCGACGCGGGTGTGGAGTTGCGGGCGTCGTTCTCCTACGCGTCCGGGATCGTCGATGAGGCGTCGGTGCGGGAGCTGGCCGACTGCTGGACGGCGGCGCTGACGGTCCTGGCCGACCATGTGCGTGATCCGGCGGCTGGGGGCCTGTCCCCCGCCGATGTTCCGCTGGTGCGGGTCACCCAGGCTGAACTGGACGTTTGGCAGCGTGAACGCGCAGGGTTGAGTGATGTGCTGCCGCTGGCGCCGTTGCAGCTCGGGTTGTTGTTCCTCGCGCAGGTGTCGCCTGCGGACCCGTATCTGGTCCAGTTGGCTGTCGAGCTGGCGGGCGAGGTGGATACCGATCGGTTGCGGCGAGCGGCGCAGGCCGTTCTCGACCGGCACGCGATCCTGCGTACCTCGTTCGGTTCGGCGGCGACGGGAACGCCGGTCGGGTTCGTCGCCGAGGGTGTGACGGTGCCGTGGCGGATCGTCGATACCACCGAGACTGACGCCGAGGCGTTCCTGGCCGCCGAGGCGCGGATCGGTTTCGACCTGTCGACGGCGCCGCTGCTGCGGTTCACGGTGTATCGCCGCGCCGAGGGTGGGATGCATCTGGTGCTGACCGCGCATCATCTGCTGGTGGACGGCTGGTCGATGCCGTTGCTGATGCGGGAACTGCTGGTCTGCTACGCGACCGATGGTGCTCCGGCGGTGCTGCCGCGGGTCCGGCCCTACCGTGACTATCTCGCCTGGCTGGACGGCCAGGATCGCTCTGCCGCGCTAGAAGATTGGTGCCAGGCGCTGTCCGGGCACGAGCCCACCTTGCTGACGGCCGCGGTCACGCCGCCCGTCGAGTGCACAACCGGTTACGGGATGTCCACCGTCGACCTGTCACCGGCCGAGGCCGAGGTCCTGGCGGCGTGCGCGGCGGCCGGCGATGTCACGGTCAACACGCTGTTCCAGGCGGCGTGGGGCCTCGTGCTGGCCGGTGCGGTCGGCCGCGAGGATGTGCTGTTCGGCGCTGTGGTGTCGGGGCGGCCGCCGCAGCTCGACGGAATCGACGGCATGGTCGGTCTTTTCGCGAACACCGTCCCGGTGCGTGTCCGGTTCGACGGCGACGCACCGCTGCGTGCGCTGTTGTCGCGGTTGCAGTCCGAGCAGGTCGCGCTGCTCGACGGTCACCATCTGGGGCTGACCGATATCCAGCGGGCCGCGGGTGCGGGCGAGCTGTTCGACACCCTCATGGCGTATGAGTCGTACCCGGTCGACACCGAGGGGATGCGGCGCGCGCACGGGGCGATCGACGGACTGGAGATCGTTGATGTCCAGGCCGCCAATGCCACGCACTATCCGGTGGCGGTCGGGGTCGAGGTGGGCGACGGGATCCGCGTCGGCCTGCAGTACCGGCTCGACACGATCGGCGACGATGTCGCGCAAGCACTGGCCCAGCGGTTACGTGCGACGCTGGATGCGTTCGTCCGGACGCCGGATCGCACCGCCGCAGAGCTGCTCGACTCCTTGGCACAGGGCAATGACCCGATCGCGCGGGCCGCGTATTGGCGTGCGGTTCTCGCGGACCTGCCCGCGGAACTGAACCTTCCTGCGGACCGTCTGCGTCCTGCCCTGCCGGTGACGGCCGACGAGCGTGTCGGCTTCGCGATGTCCGCCGCCCTGCACTCCCGGCTGGGCGAGGTCGCCCGAGCGCACGAGACCACGGTGTTCAGCGTCGTGCACGCGGCCTTCGCGGTCCTGCTCGCACGGTTGTCCGGCGGCCAGGACATCGCGATCGGCACGCCGTGCCCGCAGGCGCCGGATGCACGGACGCTGGTGCTCCGGCTACAGGTGCCGGGCGGCGCATGCTTCGAGGAGTTACTCGTCGACGCCACCGAGGTCGCCCGGCACGCTTTCGCTCGACCAGGATTGTCGACGGCGGAACTGACGGCCCTGAGCTCACCGGATGCCTCGCAGCCGATCGTGCGGGTCATGGTGTTGCCCGAGGCGCGACCGGTCGCGGAGCCGACACAAGCCGATCTCGTTCTGAGCTGGCACACGAACCCTGAGGGCGGTCTTGCCGCCGAGTTCGCTTTCGCCAGTGCACTGTTCGACCGGAATACGGTCTCGGTCTTCGCCGACCGATTACTGCGTCTGCTGATGGCGGTGACAGTGCAGCCACGGACCCTGGTCGGCGAACTCGCGATGCTCAGCGCCGGGGAGCTGGCGGCCCTGACCGCGCGGCCCGCCTGCCCTGAACCTGCGGCATTGTTCCCTGATCTGATGGCGGGCGGTGTCGCGCTGGGCCGGGATCGGATCGCCATCCGGCACCGGGGCCGCTCGATCACCTACGGCGAGCTGGACGCGCAGACATCGCGGCTGGCCCGCGAGCTGATCGCACATGGTGTCGGACCGGAAGTCGCTGTCGCCGTGGCCTTGCCGAGGTCTGCCGACATGGTCGTCGCCGCGCTGGCGATCGCGAAGGCCGGTGGCGTCCATGTGCCGATGGACCCCGGCTATCCCGCACAGCGGCTCGGGCATCTGGTCACCGATTCGGGAGCGGCACTCGGCATCACCGCGACCACGCACCTGAACGGTCTGCCCGATGGCGTGGACTGGCTGACGCTCGACGACCCCGCGGTGGAACTGGCCTGTGCCGCGCACACCGCCACACCGGTCACCGATGCGGACCGCCTCGGACCGCTGCGGGTGCAGCATCCCGCGTATGTCATCTACACCTCGGGCTCCACGGGCTTGCCCAAGGGCGTCACGGTGACTCACGCCGGGTTGGGTGATCTCGTGGACGAGGCGGTCCGCCGCTACCGCCTCACCTCGGATCACCGTTTCCTGCACATCTGCACGCCCTGCTTCGACCCGTCGGTGCTCGAGTGGCTGTGCGCGTTCTCCACCGGGGCGACGCTGGTCGTCGTGCCCGCCGAGATCGTCGGTGGCGTCGAGCTCGCCGAGATCCTGGCCGGTGAGTCTGTGACGCACGCGATCATCACGCCCGCCGTGCTCGGCACGCTGGATCCAGCCGGACTGGACCGGCTGGAGCTCGTGTCGGTAGGTGGCGACGTGACCACGCCCGAGTTGCTGGCGAAATGGCAGCCGAACCGCCGCTACCTCAACGGCTACGGCCCCACCGAAACCACCATCATCTCCTCGTACGCCGAACTCGTTGCGGGACAGCGCATCACGATCGGCGCTCCGGTGCAATCAACGTATGCGATGGTGCTGGACGCCCGGTTGAATCCGGTCGCGCCGGGCGTCACCGGCGAGCTGTACCTGGCCGGAAACGCGTTGGCCCGCGGCTACCGGAACCAGTCGGCGATGACGGCGTCCCGGTTCGTCGCCGACCCCTGGGGTGTCCCCGGTGCGCGGATGTACCGCACGGGTGATCTCGTGCGCCGGCGCAACGGGGAACTCGACTATGTGGGTCGCGCCGACACCCAGCTCAAGGTGCGCGGGTTCCGCATCGAGCCCGGTGAAGTCGATGCCGTGCTCGCCCGTCACGAGGATGTCGAATCCGCGGTGACGGTGGGTCGGCCGACCGCGTCCGGGTCGACGACGCTGGTGTCCTATGTGATTGCGGCACAGGACCGTACGGCCGATCCGGCCGCGCTCACCGAGTACGCCGCGCAGTGCCTGCCTGCCCATCTGGTGCCCTCGGCGATCGTGGTACTCGACGCGATGCCGCTGACCTCCAACGGCAAGCTCGACCGCAAGGCACTACCGGAACCTGTCGCCGTGACCGCGGCGGCCTGCGCGCCGATGGGGGAACTGGAGACACGCCTGGCCGACCTGTTCGCCCGTGTTCTCGGCGTGCCGTCGGTCGGCGTGCACGATTCGTTCTTCGCGATCGGCGGCGACAGCATTCTGTCGATCCAGCTGGTCTCGCTCGCCCGGGCGGCGGGCATCGTCTTCACGACGCGGGAGGTGTTCGAGCACCGTACCGTGGCGAAGCTGGCCGAGATCGCCGCCGTCGACAGTCCTTCCGCACCGATTCTGGCGGAGCTGCCGGGTGGCGGCGTCGGTGAGGTCGCGTTGACGCCGGTGCTGGCCGAATTCCTGACCAGCGGCTCCAGCGATCGGTTCGCGCAGACCATGGTCTTGGCGCTGCCCGACGACATCGATCGGGCCGGTCTGGTCGCCACCGTCGCCGCGGTGCTGCGTCACCATGACATGCTGCGTTCGCGCCTGCGACACGACGGTGACCGGTGGCAGCTCGAGGTGCTGCCGGCCGACGCCGTCGATGCGGGTTCGCTGGTGTCCGAGCTCGACGCGGCCGACGCGGATGGCGCCGAGCTGACCCGGATCGGTAGCGCCGCAATGGATTCCGCGCTGTCGGCGCTCGATCCCGCGGATGCGCGGATGATCGCGTTCACCTGGGTGCGCAGGCACGGGGCGCGCGATGTGCTCGCGGTGGCCGCGCACCATTACGTCATCGACGGTGTGTCGTGGCGGATCTTGCTCCCCGACCTCGTCATCGCCTGGGCGCAATACGCTGCGGGACAGGAGATCTCGCTGCCACCGGTCGGTACCTCTTTCCGCCGTTGGGCACAGGGTCTGGCGGAGGCGGACCGCACCGCCGAACTCGGCTACTGGCGGCAGGTGATGTCGACCCCGGATCCGCTGCTCGGCGAACGGGCGCTGGACCGCGCCCTCGACACCGAGTCGACCATGCGGTCGATCACCGTGCAGGTGCCGGTCGAGGTCACCGAATCGCTGCTCACGACGCTGCCCGCGCAGTACCGGGCGGGCGCCGACCACGCGCTGCTCGCCGCTCTCGCCCTCGCCGTGCGTGACTGGCGTTCCCGGCGCGGCGTCGACGCCGCCACCCTCCGGATCCGGCTCGAAGGCCACGGACGCGCGGAAGACGCCGTCCCCGGCGCCGATCTGACGCGCACCGTCGGCTGGTTCACCAGCGTGTACCCCGTCGTCCTCGACCTGTCCGGCATCGCCACCACCGGCATCGATGACGATGGGCTCGCCGCGACGGTGCGGACGGTCAAGGAACAGTTGCTGGCGGTGCCCGACAGCGGCATCGGTTTCGGCCTCCTGCGCCACCACGATCCGGATGCCGGGACCCAGCTGACCGGCGACATCGGCCAGATCGGCTTCAACTACCTAGGCCGCGCAACCACGGCCGCTCAGCCCACGGGCGACGCTGCCTGGCTTCCCACTGCCGATCTCGGCGACATCGACGTCGACTACGACCCCACCCTGCCCGCGACCGCCGTCCTCGACATCAACGCCATCGCCGTCACCACCGAGTCCGGTCTGCAACTACAGGCGAGCTTCCGCTATGCCACCGGCATCCTCGACGAGGCCGCGGTACGGGAACTGGCCGACGAGTGGACCCACCGCCTCGCGGCACTCGCAGAACACACCCGGCACCCGGACGCAGGCGGACTCACGCCCTCCGATGTTCCGCTGGTTCGGGTTTCGCAGAACGATCTGGATACCTGGCGCCGCAGCCACCCGGGGCTGGCGGATGTGCTGCCGCTCTCCCCGCTGCAGCACTCCCTGCTGGCCCTCGGCGAACTGCTCGACGAGTCGGTGCATGCCTACGTCATCCAGCTCGTCGCCGACCTGACCGGTGAGCTGGACATCGACCGGCTGCGCCGCGCGGCCAGGACCGTCCTGGCCCGGCACGCCAACCTGCGCTCCGCGTTCGTCACCGCGCCCGACGGCACACCGGTGCAGCTGGTGGCCGACTCCGTGGAGGCACCGTTGCGGATCGTCGGCGAGGTCGCCGACACCGACCTGCCCGCCCTGCTGGCCGCCGATCAGGACGCAGGATTCGATCCGGCGATCGCGCCGCTGCTGCGATTCACGGTGTACGCCACCGGTTCCGGGCGTAGCCATCTCGTCCTGACCGGGCATCACATCCTGCTCGACGGCTGGTCCATGCCGCTGCTGATGAAGGAACTGCTCGTCCTGTACGCGACCGGCGGCGACGCGGCGGTGTTGCCGCCGGTGCGGCCGTACCGCGATTACCTCGAGTGGCTCACCCGCCAGGACCGTGCGACCGCGGAGCACGCGTGGTCCGATGTCCTGGCCGGGGTGCGCCCGACCGTGCTCGCGCCGGAACTGACGTGGCCGCCCGCCTCCGGCGACGGATTCGGGCTGTGCGAGTTCGAGCTCGACGCCGACCGGACCGGCGAGTTGACCGCGTTCGCCGCCGCTGCCGAGGTGACGCCGAACACCGTGTTCCAGACGGCGTGGGGGTTGGTCGTCGCCGCGAGCACCGGCAGCGACGATGTCGTGTTCGGCGCCACCGTGTCCGGCCGTCCACCGCATCTCGACGGTGTCGGCGACATGATCGGCCTGTTCGTGGACGCGGTCCCGGTGCGGGTCCGCATCGATGCCACCGGCACGGTCGGGGAGCTGATCCGCGCGGTGCAGGCCGAGCAGGCGTCGCTGCTGGATCACCACCATCTCGGGCTCGGCGCGATCCAGCGCGTCGCGGGGCTCGGTGAATTGTTCGACACCATGCTCGCGTTCGAGTCCTTCCCCGTCGACGTCGACGGTCTCCGGGAGGCGGGCGGCGCGCTCGACAACCTGAGCATCGACGACCTGCGCGGCGCCGACCACACCCACTACCCGATCACGATCCTGGTGTTCCTCGGCGCCCGCACCCAGGTGCAGATCAAGTACCGCCGCGATCTCGTCTCCGATGCCACCGCGCAGGCCGTGACCGACCGGCTCCGCACCGTCATCGACGACCTGATCGCCACGCCGGACACCACCGCAGCGGCCATCGCGCACCGGCTCGACTCCGTGGCCGACCCGATCACGCGATCGAGCTACTGGCGGCGGACACTGGCCGACCTGCCCGGCCGACCAGCGCTCCCCACGGATCGACACCACGAGGACAAGCAGCCGGCCGGGCGCGGCCGGACACAGCTGCCGATCCCGTCGGCGGTGCGCCGTGACCTGCGCCTGCTCACCGAGTCCGCCGGCGTGACCTGGTCGGCGCTGGTCCGCACGACGCTGGCCGTGCTCCTTGCGCGGCTCACCGGAACCAGTGACATCGTGATCGGCGGGACGACGCCCGGCGACCGGCACACCGACCTGGTGCTGCGTACCCAGGTGGACCCGGCCGCCCGGTTCCTGGACCTGCTCGCGCCTGCTCACCACGCCGAGTCCGCGGGCCTGGCCCATGCCGGAATCTCCCTCGCCGAGCTGGCCGTCCTGCTCGGTGCCGAGCAAGGGTCGCTGGGACAGGTCTCTCTCATTGTCGGAGATCTGCCGTCCGATGACGCCGACCTCGCCGTGGCGGTGCTCGACGGCGATGCAGGCATGTCCGTCGAGATATCCTTCGCGCGAACACTCTTCGACGATCACGCGGCCTGCACCTTCGGTCAGCGTCTCGTCCGCCTGCTGGGCGCGGTCGCACGGCGACCCGAGACACCGGTCGGTGACCTGCCGCTGTCGAACCAGGCGGAATTCGCGTTCCTGACCCGGATCGGGGACGGTGCGACACCGCCCGTGACCGGCACACTGCCCGAACTCCTGGTCCGCGGCACCGGCTACGGCCAGCACCGCATCGCAGTGCGCGACAACGGAACAACCGTCACCTACGGTGAGCTCGACGAGGCATCCTCCCGTTTGGCGCGTGTCCTGATCGCCGACGGTGTCGGCCCGGAAACCGTGGTCGCGTCGGCGATTCCCCGCAGCTACGAGTCGATCCTCGCGTTCTGGGCCGTCGCGAAAGCCGGCGGGGTGTATCTGCCGGTCGACCCGAACTATCCCGCGGACCGCGTCCGGCACATGCTCGACGACTCCGGTGCGACGGTGGGCATCACCGTGGCCGCTCGCGTGCACGGACTCGCCGGATCGGTGCGCTGGCTGGTCCTCGACGATCCGGCCGTGCGTTCGCGCATCGACGCCCGCGCGTCGACCCCGGTGCGCAACCGGGACCGCCGGGCCTCGTTGCGCCGCGATCACGCGGCGTACGTGATCTACACCTCCGGCTCCACCGGTGTGCCCAAGGGTGTCTCGGTCACCCATGCCGGACTCGGCGCGCTCGTCGCGCACTCGGCGAACCTGATGGGGCTGCGGCACGACCACCGGATGCTGCATGTGTGCTCGCCCAGCTTCGACCAATCGATCGAGGAGATCGGCACCGCCTTCCACCGCGGCGCCACCCTGGTGATCGCGCCGCCGGACACGGTCGGTGGCGCCGAACTGGACGACCTGCTGCGTGCCGAACGGGTGACGCACACGATCATCACCCCCGCGCTGCTCGGCACGCTCGATCCGGCGGGACTGCCGGATCTGGTGTGCGTGTCCGCGGGTGGTGAGGCCACCACCGCCGAACTCCTGGCCACCTGGCAGCCCGGCCGCTACTTCCTCAACGGCTACGGCCCGACCGAGGCGACCATCGGCGCGACCTACGCGACGCTGCGTGCCGGGCAACGCATTTCTATTGGCCGCCCGGTGCCGGGGATGCGGGCCGTCGTCCTCGACGGCCGGTTGCATCCGGTGCCTGTCGGCGCCACCGGTGAGCTGTATCTGGCGGGTCCCGCCCTCGCGCGCGGGTATCGCGGGCGCAGCGCCGCGACCGCGGACCGGTTCGTCGCCGACCCGTGGGGCGCACCGGGCGAGCGCATGTACCGCACCGGTGACCAGGTCCGGTGGGTGCGTGGCGCCGCGGCAGGCTCCTACGAGCTGGACTACCTGGGGCGGACCGATTTCCAGGTCAAGATCCGCGGTTTCCGGATCGAGCCGGGCGAAATCGACGCCGTCCTCACGCGGCACCCGCAGGTCACCTTCGCGGTCACCGTCGGTGCCGAGAACCCGGCCGGTGACACCGTGCTGGTGTCGTATGTGACGGGCCGCGACATCGATCCCGGCGCGGTGACACGGTGGTCGTCGTCGATGCTGCCCGCGCACATGGTCCCGGCGGCCGTGGTCGTACTGGATCGGATCCCGCTGTCCTCGGCAGGCAAGCTCGACCGGAAAGCCCTTCCCGCACCGGTCTTCGCGGCCCGCCCCTACCGGGAGCCGTCGACCGAGCTGGAACGGACGGTCGCCGAGGTCTTCGCCGAGGTGCTCGGCGCGGAACGTGTCGGCGCCGACGACAACTTCTTCGACCAGGGCGGCAATTCGCTGCTCGCCACCCGGCTGACCGCTCGGCTCGGCGCCGCCGTCGACCTCAGGGTGCCGGTGCGCGTGTTGTTCGCGGCCCCCACGGTCGCCGAGTGCGCCAGGGAAATCGCCCGGCTGACCCGCGCGGGCCGTCGCCCCGCCCTGCGCGCGGGGGCGCGGCCGGATCGGCTGCCGCTCTCGCCTGCGCAGCAGCGCATGTGGTTCCTGAACCGGTTCGACACCTGCACCGCCGCCTACAACATTCCGGTCGTGCTGCGGCTGACCGGTGCGGTCGACATCGCTGCGATGCGGCAGGCGTTCACCGATGTCGTCGCGCGCCACGAGATCCTGCGCACGGTGTATCCGGCCGTCGACCACACACCGGCGCAGGTCGTCCTGCCACCGGACCACCCCGACGTGCCCCGGCTGCAAGCCGGCTCCGCCGCCGACGTGGAAACAGCCGTCGCCCAACTCGTCTCGACGGTCTTCGACGTCACCGGCGAGGTGCCGTTGCGGGCCACCCTGTTCGAGCTGGCACCCCAGGACTTCGTCCTGGCCATGACGGTGCACCACATCGCCGGTGACGGTTTCTCCGGTGGCCCGCTCACCCGCGATCTGGTGACCGCCTACAGCGCCCGGATCCAGGGCACGGCGCCCGCCTGGGCACCGCTGGCCCTGCAGTACGCCGACTACGCCGTGTGGCAGCAGGCGCTGCTCGGTGACGAAGCCGATCCCGCATCGATGGCCGCGGGCCAGATCGCCTACTGGCAGCAAGCACTCGCAGGTCTGCCCGATCAGCTCGAGCTCCCCAGGGACCGACCGCGACCGCCGATCCAGTCCTATGCCGGCGGTCGGGTGCCGCTGACCGTCGACGCCGCCACCCATGCCGCGCTCGTCGAGCTGTCCCGTGTGCACGGAGCGACCCTGTTCATGGCCGTGCACACCGCGCTGGCGGTAGTTCTCGCCGGCCTGTCGGGCACCACCGACATCGCCATCGGCACGCCGGTCGCCGGACGCGGTGAGGCCGAACTCGACGATCTGATCGGTATGTTCGTCAACACGCTGGTGTTCCGCACCCAGGTAGACGGCGACGCGAGCTTCGCCGAGCTGCTGACCCGCCAGCGCGAGATCGATCTCCAGGCGTTCGCCAATGCCGACGTCCCGTTCGAGCGGCTGGTGGAGGTGCTCAATCCGGCCCGCTCCACGGCCAGGCACCCCCTGTTCCAGGTCGGCCTGTCGTTCCAGAATCTCGCCGAGGTGCGGATGGACCTGCCCGGCATCAGCGTCTCGTCGGTGGAATTGGACCGCGAGCTGTCGCAGTTCGATCTGCACCTGATCCTGGCCGACCGCTACGACACCGACGGCTCCCCGGCCGGGATCAGCGGCTACTGCACCTTCGCCACCGATCTGTTCGACGCCGCTACCGTCCGCGGCTTCCTCGACCGGCTCACCCGGTTCGTCGACGCCGTCCTGGCCGCACCGGGTGCGCCCGTCCACACGATCGACCTGCTCGCACCGGCCGAACGGGTCCGGATCCTCGACACCTGGAATCGCACTGCGCGACACACAGATCCGGGCGACACGCTCGCATCGCTGCCGGCCACCACCGCGGCTGCCACGCCGGAGGCGGTCGCGCTCGTCGCGGACGGCGTGCACTGGACCTACGCCGAACTCGGCGCGCGCGTGAACCGCCTGGCGCGGTTCCTCGTCTCGGCGGGTGTGGGACCGGAGTCCCGGGTGGCATTGGCCATGCGACGATCGGCCGACCTGGTCGTCGCGATGTACGCGGTCAGCGCCGCAGGCGGCGCCTACGTACCGATCGACCCCGCGCAGCCGGCGGCACGCTCGCAGTACATCCTGGACACCGCGGCGCCGGTGCTCGTACTCACCGACGCCGACACCGCGTTCACGGCAGCCGGTATACCGGTCCTGTCCGTCGAGCAGATCGAACTGTCCGACCACAGCGACGCCCCGCTCACCGATCGCGACCGCCTCGCCCCGCTACGCCCCGCGAACACGGCCTACGTCATCTTCACCTCGGGATCGACCGGCCGCCCGAAGGGCGTGGCGGTGTCCCACAGCGCGATCGTGAACCAGTTGCGCTGGAAGACCAAGGAATTCGGGCTCACCGCGACCGATGCCGTGTTGCTGAAGACGGCCGCGACCTTCGACCTGTCGGTATGGGAATTCTGGTCTGCGGTGGTGTGCGGTGGACGCCTGGTGATCGCGGCGCCCGACGGCCACCGGGATCCGGCCTACCTCGCCGACCTGATGCGGCGGGAGAACGTGACCACGCTGCACGCGGTGCCTTCGATGCTCGATGCCCTGCTGACTGTGGCGCTGCCGACCTCGCTGCGCCGCGTGCTGGCCATCGGCGAGACACTGCCGGTGGCGCTGGCCCGCCGGTTCGAAGCCGCGGCGCCGGGCACCGCGCTGTTCAACGTGTACGGGCCGACCGAGGCCGCGGTCTCGATCACCAGCCATCGGGTGCGCGCGGCCGACAGCGGCGACATCCCGATCGGTAAGCCGGTCTGGAACAGTCAGGTCTACGTGCTCGATTCGCGGCTGCGACCGGTGCCCGCGGGCGTGCCGGGCGAGCTGTACCTCGCCGGTGCCCAGCTGGCTTCCGGGTACCTCGGCAGACCCGACCTCACCGCAGAACGCTTCGTGGCCGATCCCTTCCGTCCCGGTGCACGCCTGTATCGCACGGGTGACCTGGCGGCGTGGAATGCCGACGGGGAACTCGAGTACCGCGGGCGCACCGACTTCCAGCTGAAGATCCGTGGTTTCCGGATCGAACTCGGGGAGATCGACGCGGTCCTCGCCGCGCACCACGATGTCGGTTTCGCCGTCACCGTGGGACGGGAAAATCAGGCGGGCGCCACGGTGCTGGTGTCCTATGTCGTCGCCGCGCAGGGCCGGGAGATCGTCGTCGACGAGCTCGTCGAGTGGGCGGCTCAGACATTGCCCGCACACATGGTGCCTGCCACGATCATGGTGCTCGATCAGGTCCCGCTCACCCATGTCGGCAAGCTCGACCGCGCCGCCTTGCCTGCGCCCGACCTCGCCACCCGCACCTTCCGTGAGCCCGGGACCGCGATCGAGCGGACGGTGTGCGACATGTTCGCCGACGTCCTGCACCTGGATCGCGTCGGCTTGGACGACCACTTCTTCGAACTCGGCGGCACCTCCCTCAGCGCCACCCGCCTGTCCGCGCAGTTGAGCGAGGCGGTCGCCGCGACGATCCCGGTCACCTGGATCTTCACCACGCCGACTCCCGCGGGCATCGTCGCGGCGCTGCGCGCGGGCGGTGCCGACAGTGCGGGCACCGATGCGGCGTTCGACGTCCTGCTGCCGTTGCGCACCGCCGGGACGCGCGAACCGCTGTTCTGCATCCACCCCATCGGTGGTGTCGCGTGGTCGTTCAGCGGGCTCGCCGCCCATCTCGGTCCCGACCGTCCGCTGTACGGTCTGCAGTCGCCGGCGTTGAGTTCGGCGGAGCCACTGCCGGATTCGATCGAGGACTGGGCCCGGCTCTACGTCAAGCAGATCCGCGAGGTCCAGGCCGCGGGGCCGTATCACCTGCTCGGCTGGTCCCTCGGCGGGGTGATCGCCCACGCCATGGCGGTACAACTGCAGGACGAGGGCGAACAGGTTGCCGTGCTGGCCATGCTGGACAGCAGGCTGACGGTCGCGTCGACCAGTGTCGCGACCACGGTCACCGCGGCCGATCTGCTCGGCGGGTTCGCCGGTGACCGCGCAGGCGAGCAGGACATCGACGCCTCGGTCGATCTGCGGCAGTTCGCCCGGGAGTTGTGCGAGCTGTCCGCACCGCAGGTGTCACTCGACGCGGCGCGGCTCGAACGGATCGTGGACGCGGCGATCGACTCGGTCGCACTCGACGCCGCCTACCGGCCGCGCCCGTTCGACGGCAGCATCACCTATTTCACTGCGGCCCAGGACGATCCGACGGGAACCGCCGGTGCCTCGTCCTGGACTGCGGCGGTCACCGGAGCGGTCGACAATCATCCCGTCGACGCGACCCATTGGCGGATGACCGACGATCAGGCCCTGCGCACGATCGCCGACGCCCTGCGGGAGATGTTCGCTCAGCGGTAGGCACGCCGGTACGTGCGGGCGTTCACGGTTGGAACGCCTGCACGTACGGCGTGTCGACGCCGAGCGGGCCGACACCCGTCGCGGCACCCGGCTGACCGAGCGCGCTCGGCCTGCCGGGCAGCGGGTCGGCGAAGAAGCGGGCGTTCTCGCTGACGAACTGCTCCTGACCCGCGGGAATGTCGTCTTCGTAGTGGATCGCCTCGACCGGGCACACCGGTTCGCACGCAGCACAATCGATGCACTCGTCGGGCTGGATGTAGGCCATCCGGTTCCCGACGAAGATGCAGTCGATCGGGCATTCCTCGATGCAGGCCCGATCCAGGACATCGACGCAGTCGGCACCGATCACGAACGTCACGCTGTTCTCCTCCACCATCGCCTGCCCGCTGCACGGGATGTCACCGAGCCTGGTGGTTGTTCGCGTCGGCGGGTAGTGGGCAATCACCCACCACCCCATAACTTCTCATTATGACCCGTGTGTTCAGAGTCCTGTCGTCGCGCCGAATTTCGCAGTGCGGGAGGCCAGTTCCTTCAGCACGGCCGCGGTCCGGCCGCCGAGGTGGGCCTTGCGCAGCGTGTCGTCGGTGCGGGTGAACTGCAAGATCGCCGCGTGCCGGCCGAGGGTGACGGCGCGGCCGGTGTAGGGGCCCAGGGTGAACGGTTTCGGGTCGCGGCCCCTGCTCAGGCGAGCCAGGGCGTTGGCCGCGTACATGCCCTGAGGGCTGGCGGTGTAGCAGGACTGGCGGGCCCCGGGGACGGCGGCGCAGTCGCCGATCGCGAAGACCCGCTCGTCGTCGACGCTGCGCAGGTAGTCGTCGACGACGGCGCGGCCGCTGGGATCGACGCGTAGACCGCTGCGGGCGGCCAGGTCGGGAGTGCTGCCGATGATCGCCCAGAGCGTCAGGTCGGAGGTGAGTACCCGGCCCGATGCGAGATGGACGACGGTGCCCGTCGCGGACGCGTCGACCTCGGCCACGGTGTCGTCGATGATCTCGACACCCAGCTGCCGCAACAGCTCACGGATGCGCTCGTGCGCGGTGTGGGTGAACGATCCCGCCACGGTGGCCCCGATCAACCGCACCCGCAGGTCGGGCCTGGTCTCGGCCACCTCGGCCGCCGTCTCGACACCGGTCGCGCCGCCGCCGACGACGGTGACGATGCTGCCCTCCCGCAATGCGTTCAGTTCCAGACGGGCCTGCTCCGCGCCTTCCCAGATGCCGACCGGGATCGTGCCCGGCAGCGGGGACACCGTGCTTCCGACGGCCAGCACCGCGTAGTCGAAGCCGATGACCTGCCCGTCGGTGAGCACCACGCTCCCGTCGCCCACCTTGCCGACGGTCCCGACCCGCCAGTCGATCCCGTCACGCAGCACCGACCCCAGCGGTGCCGCGACACCGCGGGTTCCGGCGACCTGCTGATGCAACCGCACCCGTTCGACGAACTCCGGTCGCTGGTTGAGCACCGTGATCTCGGTGGACTTCGCTCTCTTGGCGAGCCGGTTCGCTGCCATCGTGCCCGCGTACCCGGCGCCGACTACCACTACCTTCATTGTCCGACCTCCTCCTCGACTGACTCGTCGGACACAAGACGCCGCCGCACCGGATCTTGTGACAGGTGTGTCGCAGAACACGGACGGCCTGAGACGAAATCTCCGACCGTGGGCGGATCTGCCGGGCGGCCGACCGGGATAGCGTGGGTCGAGCGGTTCGGCGAAAGTGGGGAAAAAGCGGTGAACAGCAGGACAATTGCCCGGCAGTGCACGCTGTGCGAGGCACACTGCGGGATTCTGGTGACGGTCGAGGGCGATCAGGTCGCGCGCATCGAAGGCAATCCCGACGATGTGCTGTCCAAGGGCTACATCTGCCCGAAAGCCACCGCGATGGGCGGGCTGCACCACGACCCCGACCGGCTGCGCACCCCCGTCCGCCGGGTCGGCGACTCCTTCGAACCGATCGGCTGGGGCGAGGCGTTCACCGAGATCGGGCACCGATTGCGTGCGGTGCGGTCGGCGCACGGCCCCAGCGCGATCGGGATGTACATGGGCAACCCCGCCGCACACAGTTCCTCGGTGATCTACGGCGCCCTGCTGCGGGTAGCGCTGCTGACCCGCAATTTCTTCTCCGCCTCCTCGATCGACCAGTTCCCGCAGGAATTCGTCGCGTGGCGGATGTTCGGCGCCAACGTGCTCATGCCGGTGACCGATATCGACCGCACCGATCGGCTCGTGGTGCTCGGCGCCAACCCGGCCGTGTCCAACGGGTCGATCACCACCATGCCGGGCGCGAAGCTGCGCATCAAGGAGGTCAGGAAACGCGGCGGCACGGTCGTCGTGATCGACCCGCGGCGCACCGAAACCGCGCGATTGGCCGATGAGCACGTGGCGGTGCGGCCCGGCGGCGATGTCTACCTGCTGCTGGCGATGCTGCATGTGCTGGTCACCGAGGGACTGTGCGACGAGCGGGCGGTGCGCGCGCAATGCAGCGGCTGGGATCAGCTGGCCGAGCTGGTCGCGACGACCTCGCCGGAGCGGATGGCACCCCACGCCGGTGTCGACGCCGACACCATCCGGCGGCTGGCCCGCGACCACGCGGCGGCGCCGTCGGCGGTGCTCTACGCGCGGATCGGGGTATGCCTGCAGGTCACGGGCACGCTCACGCACTGGCTGGTGAATACGATCAACGCCGTCACCGGCAACCTCGACCGCGCGGGCGGTCAGATGTTCGCGACCCCACCGGTCGACGCCGCCCGCTACGGCAAATACCTGCCGATGGGCTACGGGGCGTGGACCGACCGGTCCGGCACCCACAAGTCCTTCCGCAGCGAGTTGCCGGT
Source organism: Nocardia sp. NPDC057663 (assembly GCF_042799895.1). Taxonomy (NCBI): domain Bacteria; kingdom Bacillati; phylum Actinomycetota; class Actinomycetes; order Mycobacteriales; family Nocardiaceae; genus Nocardia; species Nocardia sp. NPDC057663. Next base: position 314,873 of record NZ_JBHVHX010000005.1, read on the forward strand.
GTCGGTGCTGGCCGAGGACATCCTCGCCGAAGGACGGGGCCGGATCCGGGCGATGATCACCTACGCGGGCAATCCGGTGCTGTCCACTCCGCAGGGCGGGCGGCTCGACGCCGCACTGGAAGCGCTGGACTTCTACGTCGCCGTCGACATGTACATCACCGAGACGACCCGGCATGCCGACATCATCCTGCCGCCGATCTCACCGCTCGAGCGCGAGGAGATCAACCTGCTGTTCCCGGTGTTCAGCGTGCGCAACAACGCCCGATTCGACGCCGCCGTCTTCGAGCCGCCCACCGACGGGCTCGAGGACTGGCAGATCCTCGCGCGCCTGGTGACCGAACTGGTGCCGCTGCCCGCGCGGCGGATCACCGGTCGCGCGCTCACCGGCGTGTTCGAACTGTTCAGCCCGATGCGGTTGACCGCCGCTGCCATCGCGGCAGGACCCTACGGTGTGTTGCGACGTGGACGGAAAGGCCTGACCGCCAACAGGATTCGGGCCACTGTGGGCGGTGTCGACCTGGGTCCGCTGGTGCCGCGGTTGCGTGCGCTGATCGGGACGAAGGACCGCAAAGTACAGCTCACGCCGCCGGACTTCCTGGCCGCCGTACGCGAGGTCGTCGACGGCGCCGACACGACGATGGCCCCCGGCTACGACCTGCAACTCATCGGCCGCCGCCATCTGCGCAGCAACAACTCATGGCTGCACAACATCCCGTCGATGATGAAGGGACGCGACCGCTGCACCGTGCTCATGCACCCCGGCGACGCCACCGAACGCGGTCTCACCGACGGTGATCAGGTAACCGTCGAGTCCACGGTCGGTTCGATCGTCGTGCCCGTGGAGATCAGCGACGACATCCGCGCCGGCGTGGTCGCGATCCCGCACGGCTGGGGTCATCACGAACCCGGCGTCGGCTGGACCGTGGCCGCCGCCCAGCCGGGCGCCAACGTCAACCTGCTGCACGACCCCGCCCGCACCGAACCGTTCTCCGGTGCGGCGGCGGTCAACAACACGTGGGTCAAGGTGAGCCCGGTCGCCGGGTGAACCGGGCTCACCTCGGCGAACTCAGCGGAAGCGCAGGGTGGTGGTCGCCAGGCCGAAGATCTTGCGGCCGCCGGACTTGGCGACGATCGCGATGACCGCGGTCCTGGTCTCGGGGTCGAGCGACTTCACCCGGCCGGCGTACTCGATCTCGCCACCCTGGCTGTCGACGATCGTGTAGTTCGACAGGCGCACGCCGTAGCGGGTGACCGCACCCGGGTCGCCGGACCAGGTGGAGACGAAACCCGCGCCCAGTCCCATGGTGAGCATGCCGTGCGCGATCACATCGGGCAGGCCGGCCAGGCGGGCGATGCTCTCGTCCCAGTGGATCGGGTTGCCGTCACCGGAGACGCCCGCGTAGTTGACGAGGTCGCCGCGCGACAGGCGCGCGTCGCGGATCGGGAGTTCGGCACCGACGGTCAACTCGTCGAAGGACAGGGTCGTACTCGGAACGCGCGCCACGCCCTCGGCCGAGAGCCGGATCTCGCCTTCCGGACGCAGCGGTGTCTCGCCGGTGTCCTGGTCGGTGGCGTCGCCGTTGCCGAACACCTTGACACCGTGCACCATCACGTTCTCGACGGCGCTCGTGATCTCGGGGTCCACGCCGTCGCCGGTGATGCCGACGACCGTGGTGTGCATGATGTGCACGGTCTCGCCGGATTCGTCCGCGAAGGTGTTGGTGACGGTGATGAGGTCCTTGCCCGCGATCCGGCGCACCGAGGACAGCTCGACGTCGACGGCCAGCCGGTCGCCCGCGACGATCGGCTTGTGCTGCTCGAAGACCTGCTCTGTCTGCACGAACATGTCGTAGCCGACGACCACCGACTCGAACAGCAGGCGATTGGCCGCCATCGCCGGGATGGAGACGAACGTCAGCGGGGCGACCAGACCCGGGTAGCCGAGCGCGGCCGCCGCGTCGTCCTCCCAGTGCGCGGGGTGGAAATCCTGCACCGCGCGGGCGTATTCGCGGATTTTCTCGCGGCCGACCTCGTAGACGTCATCGACCCGGTAGTAGTGCCCTACCTTCGACGCAATATCAGGGGCATCGACCACGGAAGTCACTGTTGGATCACCTTCGTTCGGGGAACGGACACCCGGCAGGCTATCGGAATCACGGCCGCGCCGCGCACACCTTGGCACACTTCACACCCGCGTCTCGCACAGTCCTCGCCCGATGCGCGGCCCGGCCGAATCGGGGAACCGCTCGTCAGCGGGACGGGAGCAGCGAGATCTCGCCCGCACCGGGTCCGTCGACGGGTGTCAGGTCCCGTCCGTGGACGGGTTCCCCGCAGTGCGAGCACACCGGTTCGACGGTGGCGACGTGCCCGCAGCCGCGGTGCACGGCCACCACCGGCGCACCGTTGGGGGCGGCCCATTCGTCGCCCCACTGCCGCATCACCGTCACCACCTGCCACAGCGAACGGCCCTTGGCGGTGAGCCGGTAGTCGTAGCGGACCGGGTTGTCCTGGTAGGGCTCCTTGGTCATGATCCCGTGCTCGACCAGGCCGTCCAGTCGCTGGGTGAGGACATTGCGGGCGATGCCGAGCCGTTCGCGGAACTCGTCGAAGCGGGTCACCCCGAACAGCGCGTCGCGCACGATCAGCAGCGTCCACCATTCACCGACCACTTCCAGGCATTGGGCCAGGGAGCAGTTCATGTCCTCGAAGCTGGTGCGTCGCATGCCACGAGCATAGTCGGTTGCATGAAAGAACTCACCCGTCTACGGTGAGTTGCATGATGAAACTTACTGGGCGGCTCGGCGCCGAATTCGCCCTCACCGCCACCGGATCCGGACGTTGGCACGCCGATGTCGACGATTCCTGGCGCGGCTGGACCGGCCCACACGGCGGCACGCTCGCCGGCCTGCTGATCGAGACCGCGCAGCGCGCGAGTACCCGCGACTACCCGGTGCGCGCCGCCGACGTGCGATTCCTCGGTCGCCCCGCCACCGGCTCGTTCACCCTGCGCGCCACCGAACACACCGTCGGGCGCAGTACGACGATCCTCGACGTCCTCGCCGAACAGGACGGCACTCCGGTCGCCGCCGCCACGGTCACCCTCGGCGCGACCGCCGCCACCGGGATCAGCACCCACACCGCCCGCCCCGCACCGGTTGTCGCCGCACCGCAGGACTGCGCACTGTTCCAGCTCCCGCCCGAGATCGTCCCGGTCGGCGCGCATTTCGTGATCCGTCCCGCCGCGGGCCCGCTGCCGCTCAGCGGTGCGGACGAGGCGATGATGTGCGCCTGGATCGCGCTCGACCCGGCCCTGGCGATCGACGCACCGAGCCTGTCCGTCCTCGCCGACGCGCTACCGCCCGGCCTGTTCCCGCTGCTCACCGCGCCGGTCGCGGTCCCCACCGTCACGTTGTCGCTGCAGCTGCACGCCGACCTCGCCGGGATCGGCGCCGCGCCGGTGCTGGTGCGCGCCGCGAATGTCAGCACCGGTGACGGCTGGTCCGTCGACGACACCGACATCTGGGACCGCGACGGCGTCCTGCTCGCCACCGCCCGCCAAACCCGCCGCGTCCTCGGCTGATCGGGAGCCTGCCTCATGAATGCCGTTGCCGCCGAGCGTGCCACCGACCCCCGGGTGGTGCTCGCCGTCGTCTCGACCGGCGTCCTGCTGTCGAGTCTCGACCTGTTCATCGTCAATGTCGCCATGCCCGCCATGGCCGCCGACCTGGGCGCCGGGCTCACCGCGCTGTCCTGGGTGCTCAACCTGTACGCGATCGTGTTCGCCGCCCTGCTGGTTCCCGCCGGTCGCCTCGGTGACCGCAACGGCAATCGCGCGACCTTCCTGGCCGGGCTCGCGGTGTTCGTGCTCGGCTCGGCGCTGTGCTCGGTCGCCTGGAATGTGGAGTCGCTCGTCGGTTTCCGCATCGTCCAGGCCATCGGGTGTGCGCTGCTGACGCCGTCCTCGCTGGCCTTGGTCCTGGCCGCGACGCCACCGGAGCGGCGGGCAGGCGCGGTCCGGCTGTGGGTCGCGTTCGGCGGTCTGGGCGCCGCGCTCGGGCCGGTGATCGGCGGGCTGCTCGTCGAACTCGACTGGCGCTGGGTGTTTCTGGTGAATGTGCCGATCGGGGTGGTGGCCTTGGTCATCGGCGTGCGCACACTGCCGCGTCCGCCCGCCGATCACGGTCCGCTGCCCGATCTGCTGGGCGCGGGAGCGTTGATCGGCGCGGTCGGGTCGTCCATCCTGGCCGTGGTCCAGGGGCCCGAGTGGGGCTGGACCTCGCCCGGTGTCCTGGCCGCGTTCGCGGTCGCCGTCGGGCTCGGCGTGGTGTTCGCGTGGTCCTCGGCGCGCCACCACAGCCCGGTGGTGGACCCCGCGTTGTTGCGTGCCCCGAATTTCGGTCTGGCGACCGCGAACTCGCTCGTGTTCCAGATCGCGTTCGCGGGGATGCTGCTGTCGGTCACGCTGTGGGCGCAGAACGTGTGGGGATGGTCGGCGCTGCAAACCGGCGCGGCGATCGCGCCGGGACCGCTGGTCGTGCCGTTCGTGGCCGTCGCCGCGGGCAAACTCATCAATCGCCTCGGCACCGGCCCCGTGATCGCCGCAGGCGGGCTGGCCTTCGGCGGCGGCCTGCTGTGGTGGGCGCAAGCAGCCGAGCTGGCGCCGGACTACGTGTCCGGAATGCTCGGCGGCATGCTGCTCACCGGCCTCGGCGTCGGCCTGACTCTGCCCACCGCATTCGCGGCAGGCGCGGGCACCCTTCCGCCGCAGCGCTTCGCGACCGGCACCGCGGTACTGAGCATGGCCCGTCAGCTCGGCCTCGCCGTCGGTGTGGCCATCCTCGTCGCCCTACTCGGGTCACCCACCACCCCGGCGGCCACCCTCGACGCCTTCCAGCGCGCCTGGTACGTCACCGCCGCCGTCGCCATCCTGGCAGGCCTCATCGGCCTCGGCATCCGCACCACTGCGCCGACCCCGAAACCGGTCGACCAGCAAGAGCCCGGCCTGGTACCGCAACCGAACCCGTAGCACGGCAGCTCGGGGCCCCGATGTAGGTGCCCCACGGTTCGATGGTCACCTCGCTGACCGCTGCGGCGGCGCACCTTCGCGGACCGCGAGGAGATCAGATCTGCCGGACCCAGGCGACGAAGAACAAGGCGCCCGCCGCGGTGAGCACGACGGCGGCGGGAATCTCCCACCAGGACCCGGCTCGGCCGAGGACGCTGCGGGTCAACCGGAGTTGAAGTCGGCCGAGAACGGCGACGATACCGAGAAACACAGGGGCTATCACGAGGCTGACCGCCGCGTGCACCAGCCACGCGCCTACCAAAGTGGGTCCACCCCACGATGTTTCGTAGTCACCAGCGGCGACCACAGGGTAGGCGAGCCCACGGACCAGGCCGAGCGCGGTGAGCATGATCAGGAACCAGGCGACGATCCCGACCCCGGCGGACAGTACCGAGTGGAACACGCACCGTGCTGCCGAGACCCCGGGCGCGGAGACGGGTTCGTGCAGCAGCCGCCGGGGAACGCGCAATCGGGTGTGGACCGGAGTCAGGGCCAACGGCAGGGCGAGCAGGCCGTACGCGATGGTCCGCCGGATACCGCCGCCCGTACCGGTCACCGTAGGGAACCCGCTGCGGCGAGGTCGTCGAAGAGGAGCTGGTCGACCGGCGGCACCAGATCACGGTCGCGATAGCCGAACCAGGCCAGGGCATCGATCTCGCTGCTTGCGGTGAGCACGCCGCGGTACTCGGCGGTGTAGCACGCCATCCGGACGACGGTGGCGTGACCGTCGGCGATCGCGGCCTCGTAGGTGCCCACGTGGACCGCGCTGTCGGCGGCCAGGTCCACGGCCAATTCCTCGGCGACCTCGCGGACCAAGGTCTGCAGGTCGGTTTCGGCGCCCTCCCGTTTGCCGCCGGGGATGAAGAACACGTCCTTACCCCGGGGGCGGGCGCACAGGATGCGCCCGTCCTCGATCAGTACCCAGGCCACCGTGTCGATCAGCTGCTGTACCGGAGAGTCCACCACGGCCCGCAGCTTAGCGCGGTCAGTGACCTGGCAGAACGCAGACGGTATCCAGGCCGAGGACCCGGTTGAGGCGGCCGAAGGCAAGCCAGGACCCGATGCTCATGCTCAGTTCGACCAGCTCGGCCTGGGTGTAGTGCTCGAACATCCTGGCCCAGAACTCGTCGTCCAGGCCGTGATGGTCGGTGGCGTAGCGTTCGGCGTATTCGGCGGCGAGCCTGGCCCGTTCGTCGAACCGATCGGTGGTGCGCCAGTTCGTGACGGCGTCGGCGAACTCCGGTTCGACCTTCTGGCCGTCGCGTTCGGTACGCCAGTCCTGACAGAACAGGCACCCGTTGATCTGGGCGATGCGCAGCCGGGCCGCCTCGAACTCCCGCAGCCCGAGGGTCGAGTGCTCGTAGACCGACAGCGAGAACGCGGCGGCGGCGACGCCGATGCCGGGCACCATCTCGCCCCAGACGTAACCGATCGGGTCCTTGCCCTCAGGAATGTCGATGATCATGGCGATTTCCTTCCGAGTTTGCCGACCGCGGCCCGCAGCGGCACATCGAGTGCGTCGTAGAGTCCCGGCTCGGCGTCGACGAGCCAGTCGATGGCATTGACCAATCGGCCCACCGCCGTGGCGTTTCCACCGGCCGAACGGTTGCCGCCCTCGTCGGTGGCCTCGACACTGACCTCGATGCGCGGCGTGCCCTCGATGATCACCCGGTGCGCGCCGTCGCCGTCGGGCGGCGTCGGCCAGTCCGGCGCGCAGCTCGGATGGATGCGGGTGACGTGCTCGATGACGATGCGCGGCTCACCGTCGACGATGCCCTGCACCTCGAACCGCACCGCGCCCTGCGTGCCCGCCTCGAACTCGCCCATCTGCACCGTCTGCACGGCCGCATCGAGTGCACGCCGATCCAGGGTCTCGCGGATCTCGTCGAGTTCGACGCCGAGCGCCCTGGCCATCAGCCGAATCTGCCCGCCCCACACCATCGTCGGGACCGAAGGCAGCAGCATCGGCGGCTGGTAGTCCATCGGCTGACCCATACCGACCAGATACCGCACCGAGTCGGGTTGGTCATAGGTGGAGTAGTCGAAGATCTCCTGGCAGCGCACCACATCCACGGTGGTGCCGAGGCCGCTGATCAACAGCGGCAGTACATCGTTGCCCCAGCCGGGATCGACACCGGAGACGAACAGCGAACCGCCGCCGGCGGCAATGGCTTCCAGCACCGGGTCGCGGATCTCGGCGGGGGCGCCGGCCGGGTCGTAGAGCGCGTAGAGGGCCGGGGTGACGACGACGGCGCCCGCCCGGATCGCGCGCGCGATGTCGGCGAGCGCGTCATCGGGGCGGATGTCGCCGGAAGCCGCGTAGACGACCGCGCGCGGACCGGCGGCGAGCAGTGCGTCGACGTCGGTGGACGCGGGCACCCCTAGGCAGTAGTCGAGCCCGGCGAGTGCACCGGCGTCACGGCCGACCTTGTCGGGGTTGTGCACCAGCACCCCCGTGAGTTCCAGCGCCGGGTGGGCAGCCACGGCACGGATGGCCGCTCGGCCGACATTGCCGGTGCCCCAGACGATCGTGGGGATCATCGCGCGAGCGTAGCAAGCGCTTGGTTTGGTGTCTGGGGTATCCGGAATCCCGGTTCGGGGTCAGCTTTCGCGCACGGCGAGCACGGTGTCGCCGAGCGCCTGCGCGAGGCGATCCGCCGCCGCGGACAGTGCTCGTTTCGGGAATCGGCCCGCGCCGAACATCGAAACCACGATGTCGTCGGCGTCCCGGTCCCAGGTCCCCACGACCCGGCCGCCGACCAGGACCAGCGGGGAGATCCAGCCTGCCGTTCTGCTCACCTTCGCGCGGTGCTCGGCGGGCAGCACCGCGGTGTCGGAGGTGCCGGGGCCCAGGATGTATTGGTCGAACGGGCCGAGCAGGTGGATCGCATCGTCGAGTGCCGCGGTGGCGAGGTCGTCGGCGAACTCGGTCGGGATCCAGCCGGTCCTGCCCTCGACGTTCACCTCCGTCAGCGCGTCGCCTATGGCTGCGAACCATCCGCGCACGACGGTCTTGCGCAGACTGTTGCGGCTGAGCCAGGCGTCGAACGCTTCCGGCGTCCCCGGGCCGTATGCGCCGAGATAGGCGCTGATCAGCGTCTGCGCGGCGGCGTCCGGCGCCGGCACGCCGGTCCAGCCGGGAATCAGGTGCGCCGGACTGGTGAAGGTGATCTTGGTGCCGCGCGCCGGGCCGTGACACAGCGCGCCCTGCCAGGCCAGCGGCTTGAGCACCGCACCCCAGCCCGATCGCAACTGCTCGCCGAGGTGGGTGAAACCTGGTTCGGCCAAGACGGCCTCGACGAGCTCGTCGCGCGTCAAGACCTGGTCGGCGAGGATAGTGGACACCGCTTCGACCAGGGCTGTCACCTGATCCGGCGTCGCGCCGAAGGTCTTCTGCCAGGACGGCTTCTCCCACGTCCGCGCCGACCCGATCAACGACAGCGCCGCCGCGGCCTGATCGGGCACCATCGCGTGCAGGGTGCCGCGCATCGCCCAGGTCTTGACCAGCGTGCCCGCCGCGAGCGCGTCGGCCACCGCGTCCTGCCCGGCGACGCCGCGTCGCAGCGCAACCGCGGTCTCCGCCGCCGAAGCGACCTGCGCCTGCACGCCGGCGAGCCTGCGCGCGACGGCCTCGGCTCCGTCCGCTGCCGGGTCGGTGAGGAACTGCCTGCCCAGCCGCCACGCGAAAACCTGATCCCACCCGACTTCGAGCACGCCCACCCCCTAGTTCTCCACGCTGCGCCGCGTGGCAACCCGCCGCAGCGCCGCCCGTAGGCCCGCGAATTCGTCGTCACTGATCCGGTCGACGAAATGGCTGAGCACGAGATCGGATCGGCCGCCGATGCCGAGGGCCTCGTGCATGAGCTGGGCGCTGTGTTCCTCGCGCGTCATCGTGGGCCAGTAGCGGTAGGCGCGGCCGTCGCGTTCCCTGGCCAGCCAGCCTTTGCGGTGCAGGTTGTCCATGGTCGACATGACCGTGGTGTAGGCGATGTCGCGCTCGGCGGCGAGCTCGTCGAACAACTCGCGCACCGTCGTCGAATCCACGTCGCGATCCCAGAGACGGTCCATCAGCACCGCTTCGAGATCCCCGAAACCACGCACCGCCTACCGACTCCCTCATCGCCGCCCAAAACCAAGCTCACAGTACCGGCTCGACCCGAGTGCGGCCGCTACCGCACGGCAACCCCTTCTGTCGGACCCCGATGCGAACATATGTTCGTGTCCGATTCCGCCGCACCGCGCCGCCCGCGCATCCAGTCCCGCGCCGAGGCGTCGATCCTGCACGCCGACCTGGATTCCTTCTATGCCTCGGTCGAGCAGCGTGATCAGCCGTGGTTGCGTGGCAAGCCGGTGATCGTGGGTGGCGGGGTCGTGCTCGCCGCGAGTTACGAGGCGAAGGCGTTCGGGATCCGCACCCCGATGAACGCGGGCCAGGCATTGCGGTTGTGTCCGCACGCGGTGGTCGTCCCACCGCGGATGTCGGCCTATGCCGCGGCGAGCAAGGCGGTGTTCGCGGTGTTCCACGACACCACCCCGATCGTGGAGGGGATCTCGATCGACGAGGCGTTCCTCGACGTGGGCGGCCTGCGGCGGATCAGGGGCGAGCCGATCGAGATCGCGCAAAACTTGCGGGCGGAGGTCAGCAGCCGCGTCGGCCTGCCGATCTCGGTCGGCATCGCGCGCAACAAGTTCCTCGCCAAGGTGGCCTCGGCCGTCGCCAAACCCGACGGATTGCGCCTGGTGGAGCCGGGCCGGGAACTGGACTTCCTGCACCCGCTCCCGGTCGAGCGATTATGGGGCGTGGGCGCGGTCACTGCCGCCACCCTGCACGCCAACGGCATCACCCGGGTCGGGCAACTGGCCGAGCTCGGCGAACCTCCTCTGCGCGCCATCCTCGGGACCGGTGCTGCCCGGCATCTGTTCGCCCTGTCCTGGGCTCGCGATCCCCGGCGCGTGGAGACCGGGAAACGCAGGCGCTCGATCGGGGCCCAGCGTGCCCTCGGTCGTCGCCACCGCGAACCCGAGGAGATCGCCGCCTACCTCGACGGCCTCACCGACCGCCTCGGCCGTCGCCTGCGCGCTGCCGACCGGGTCTGCCGCACCGTGGTCCTGCGTCTGCGATTCGACGACTTCACCCGCGCGACCCGATCACACACCCTCGCGGAGGCGACCGACGCCACCGCCTCCATCCGGCACGCCGCCCGGCTGCTGCTCGACACCGCGCAGCCGCTCGTCACCGAACGCGGGATCACGCTCATCGGCTTGTCGCTGACCAATCTCGACGACGCCGACACCATGCAGCTGACCTTGCCGCTGGAACCGCGGGCCGAGAACACCCTTGACGCGACCCTCGACGATCTGCGCCGCCGGTTCGGTTCCGCGGCCGTCACCCGCGCGGCACTGTTGAAGAGTGGTGAAGGGCTGTCGGTTCCGCTGCTTCCGGACTGACCGCGATCAGTCGGCTCCGCGCTGCCGGACCAGCGGCAGAAGCACCTCGACGATGATCTCCACCAAAGGCGTGGGAACTGAAGGCCGCCTTCGCCGCTGTGGCGGCCCATCACCGAGGTGCGACGGGCGCCGACGCCATGGGATAGTCGGCGCATGCCTTACGCCGTCCTCGGCTTCCTGACCCTCGCCCTGTGGGTGTACTGCCTGGTCGACATCGTCACCAGTCCCGACGACGGGATCCGCCATCTGCCGAAGATGGGGTGGTTGCTCGTGGTCGTCCTCGTCCCGACGATCGGCGCCCTGCTGTGGCTGTTCGCCGGCAGGCCCGTCACGCCGTCGCGGCCCGCGTCCACCACTCGCTTCAGCGAGTACGACCGGCCCGGCCGCGCTGTCGCGACCAACCCCGACGACGACGAGGCGTTCCTGCGCGGACTGCGCGAACGCGCCGAACAGCAGCGTCGCGAAGCCCGCAGGCAGCAGGCCGAGCGCGACGAGGACCAGGCCTGATCACACGAATCGTTTGGGCCGCTTGTCCATCAGCCGCAGAATGAGCGGCGTGAAGATCAACTGCATCGCCAGTTCCATCTTCCCGCCGGGCACCACGATGCAGTTCGGCCGCGACATGAACGAATCGTGCAGCATCGACAGCAGATACGGGAAGTCGATCACCTTCGGGTCGGCGAACCGGATCACCACGAAACTCTCGTCGGCCGTGGGAATGCTGCGCGCGATGAACGGATTCGAGGTGTCCACCGTCGGCACCCGCTGGAAATTCACATACGTCCGCGAGAACTGCGGACAGATGTACTTCACGTAATCGGGCATCCGGCGCAGGATCGTATCGATCACCGCCTCGCTGGAATATCCGCGATGGGTCTTGTCCCGGTACACCTTCTGGATCCACTCGAGATTGATGATCGGCACCACGCCGACCAGCAGATCGGTGTATCGGGCGACATTGACACCCTCGGTCACCGCCGCACCGTGCAACCCCTCGTAGAACAGCAGGTCACTGCCGGGCGCGAGATCCTCCCACGGTGTGAACGTGCCCGCGGGCTGCCCGTGCGGTTTCGCCTCCTCGTCGTCGTGCAGATATTTGCGCACCTGCCCGACGCCCGACTCCCCGTAATCCCGGAACAGCGCCTCCAATTCGGGCAGCAGATTCGCGTCCTCACCGAAATGCGAGAACGTCGTATTGCGTTGCTGCTCGGCCTCGGCCATCGCGATCTTCATTTCCGAGCGGTCGTAACGGTGGAACGAATCGCCTTCCACCACGACGGCGCTGATCCCCTCCCGCCGGAAGATCTCCTCGAATGTGCGCGTGACACTGGTCGTCCCCGCGCCGGACGAGCCGGTGATCGCGACGACGGGATGCTTGACCGACATGGGCGACTCCTACTTGCGCTGATCGTGCTTGGCCGGACGGAACAGCGACCGCGTGCCGAACAGCGAGCTGTCGAAGCTCGGTCCCGCGTCCGGCTCGGAGTGGTAGCGCTCGATGCGCAGCACCTCGTTGCGGGAACCGAAGATGAACGGCACCCGCTGATGCACCTCGGCCGGCGGCACCGACATCACCCGGTCATGCCCGGTGGTCGCCGCGCCCCCGGCCTGCTCGACGATGAACGCGATCGGATTCGCCCCGTACAACAGCGAAACCCGCCCCGGCCGTGCCGGATTGCGGGTATCGCGGGGATACAGGTACATTCCGCCCCTGGTCAGGATGTGGAAGGTGTCGGCCACCAGCGACGCGACCCAGCGCATGTTGAAGTCACGTCCCCGCGGTCCGTCCACCCCTTCCAGACATTCCTGCACGTAGCGGCGCACCGGCCGTTCCCAGAACCGTTCGTTGGCCGCGTTGATCGCGAAACCCGACGTATCGTCGGGGATCCGCATGTGCGGATGGGTCAGCACGAACGCACCGATCTCCCGATCGAGGGTGAACCCGTCGACCCCGCTGCCGGTGGTGAGCACCAGCATGGTCGCGGGCCCGTACAGCGTGAACCCGGCACACACCTGCGCCACGCCGGGTTGCAGGAAGTCGGCGTCGCCCGGCTCCGCGGTGCCGGCCAGCACCTCCTGCGGTGCGCGCAGAATGCTGAAGATCGACCCGACGGGCAGATTCACGTCGATATTGCTCGATCCGTCCAGCGCGTCGTAGGCCAGCAGATACTTGCCGCGCCGCTGGGTCGCGGGTACCGGCAGCGCGGTGGCGCGCTGCTCGGACAGCAGCCCCGACAGGTGCCCGGTCCACTGGGTCTGGGCCACCATGATCTCGTCGGTCAGCGCGTCGAGCCGCCTGCTCACCGACAGCGGCTCGTCGTCACGGCCCGATCCGATGATCGCGCCGCGCGTCACCTGATTGGCGATGATCTTCGTCGCCGTCGCCACCACGTTGACCAGCCCCGAGAACTCGCCCGACGAACCGGGATGGCGGTGTTCCTCCTCGATCGTGTACCGGGTGAGGGTCTTCAATCCGTCCGGCATGGCGTCGCGGCCACCTCCTGCTCCGCGTCGTCGAACACGCTGCTGCCGTAGACATCCCGGTCGCACAGGGTGATCAGGTCGGTCTTCGACAACGGCCGCGCCGCCTCGACCAGTCGTTTGGCCTGACGCAGCCGGCAGCGGTCGATCGCGTTGCGCACGCTGCGCGCATTCGAGAACCGCGGCCGGGTCATCCGCACCGTCAGGTACTCCGCGAACGCGACATGCGCGGGCGCGTCGAAGCGGAAGTTCTCTCCCGCCACCATCAATTCGGCGATGCCCATCAGTTCGTCGTGGGTGTAGTCGGCGAACTCCAGGTGATGGGCCACCCGGGACGACAGCCCGGGGTTGGCGGAGAAGAAGCGGTCCATCCGATCCGGGTAACCGGCGAAGATGACGACCAGGTTCGCCCGCTCGCTCTCCATCTCCTGCAGCAGGATCTCGATCACCTCCTGCCCGTAGTCCCGCTCGTTCTCGGGCCGGAACAGGTAGTAGGCCTCGTCGATGAACAGCACACCGCCCGCCGCCTTGGCGATCGCCTCCTTGGTCTTGGGCGCGGTGTGGCCGATGAACTGGCCGACCAGGTCGTCACGGGTCACCGTGTGCACCTTCGGTTTCCGGATGTAGCCCAGCGCGTGCAGCATCTGCGCCATCCGCAACGCGACCGTCGTCTTCCCGGTGCCGGGGCCGCCGGTGAAGCTCATATGCATCGTCGGGCGCGAGGATTCCAGCCCGAACCGCCGCCGCGCCCGGTCGATCATCAGCAGTGCCGCGATCTCGCGCACCCGCTCCTTCACATTCGCCAGGCCGATCAGCTCCGCGTCGAGCGCGGCCAGAGTTTCGGCCACATCGTGGCCTGCCAGGTCGAGTGAAAGATCCAACAGCGCGTCCTCGCTCAGCAGTTCCTCGGTCGCGGTGGAGCTCTCCGCGGGCGGGCGCGACGGCCGGGCGTCGGTGACGCCCGGCCGCGGCAACCGGAATCCGGCGGCGGATCCGTCAGCCGCCATACCGCTGTCCCTGCGGACGATCGGTGGCGTAGGAGCGCACGCTGTAGATCTGGCGGCGATCCGGTCCTTCGGCCCGCGCCAGCTCGAAGCCGGGCTCCTCGACGGGGCGCTGCACCAGGAAGCTCAGCGCCGTCGTCTGTTTCGTGTAGGTCGCGTTATAGGCGGTGACCCGCACGTAGTGGCGGGGAAACGTCGCCCGGCAGGCGTTGATCTCGGCCATCACCCCATCGGGTTCGTCGAGGTCGAACAGCGGCAACCCCCACATCTCCCAGTAGGTGTTGCGCGGGTGCGGATCATCGGTGTACTCGATCGACACCGGCCAGTTGTTGAGCAGCGCGTAGCGCACCTGCGCCGCGATCTCTTCGTCGGTGAGCTCGGGCAGATACGAGAACGTCCCGTGTCGCAGATACATGGTGCTCCCTACAGGCTCGGCGTCGGCACCGCGTCGGGTGCGTCGGTGGACGTGTAATCGAAGGTGACATCGCCCCAGGTCGACAGTGCGACCTCGAGCGGACGACACGTCGAGGCGGCCGTGCGCAGCACATCGGGCCCCTCCTTGATCAGGTCGCGGCCCTCGTTGCGCGCCTTGACCACCGCTTCCAGCGCCACCCGGTTGGCCTCGGCGCCGGCCGCGATCCCCAGCGGATGGCCGATGGTGCCGCCGCCGAACTGCAGGATCACGTCGTCGCCGAACAGATCGAGCAGCTGATGCATCTGGCCGGCGTGGATACCGCCCGAGGCCACCGGCATCACGCCCGGCAGACTCGCCCAGTCCTGGTCGAAGAAGATGCCGTTGCCCAGATCGGTGGGAATGTGGTTCTCGCGCAAGGTGTCGTAGAAACCGCGGGTGGTCGCCGGATCGCCTTCCAATTTGCCCACCACGGTTCCCGCGTGCACATGGTCGACACCGATCAGCCTGCACCATTTCGCCAGCACCCGGAAACTCACGCCGTGCGTCTTCTGCCGGGTGAACGTCGAATGGCCCGCCCGGTGCAGGTGCAGCAGTACACCGTTGCGCCGAGCCCACTTCGACATCGACTGCATCGCGGTGTAGCCGACGGTGAGGTCCATCATGATGACCACCGAGCCCAGTTCCTTGGCGAACTCGGCGCGCTCGTACATGTCTTCCATGGTGGCGGCGGTGACGTTGAGGTAGTGGCCCTTGATCTCGCCGGTCTCGGCCATCGCCCGGTTCACGCCCTCCATCGCGAACAGGTACCGGTCGCGCCAGCGCATGAACGGCTGGGAGTTGATGTTCTCGTCGTCCTTGGTGAAGTCCAGGCCGCCCTTGCAGGCCTCGTACACCACCCGGCCGTAATTCCGTGCCGACAAACCGAGTTTCGGTTTCACGGTCGCACCCAGCAGTGGCCTGCCGTATTTGTTGAGATATTCCCGTTCCATCACCGTGCCGTGCGGCGGGCCCTGGAAGGTCTTGACATAGGCCACCGGAATACGCATGTCCTCGAGCCGCAACGCGAGCAGCGGCTTGAATCCGAAGACATTACCGATGACCGAGGAGGTGAGGTTGGTGATCGACCCTTCCTCGAAAAGATCCAGATCGTAGGCGATGTAGGCGAAGTACTCGCCGGGTCTGCCCGGCACCTCGTCGATCCGGTAACACTTCGCCTGATACTTCGAGTGCGCGGTGAGCCGGTCGGTCCACACGACAGTCCAAGTGGCAGTAGAGGATTCACCCGCCACCGCGGCCGATGCCTCGATCGGATCGACGCCGCGCTGCGGGGTCACCCGGAACACCGCGAGCACATCGGTATCCGAGGGCACGTAGTCGGGTGCGTAATATCCCATCGACGCGTACGACTGAACACCCGGATCCCAACGATCCCGTTCGGTTTCTTCCGCCATGGTTCCTCCTGTGGAATCGGCTGGGTGCCTGTCGAATTCCAGGATGGGGCCCGCGACCGTCCCAAACAATGTGAATGTTTCTGGGAACGCTCAACCGAAACGTTGGGTTTGCTACCGTCGGGTAATGGGCAGGGTGAGCGCGGGGCGGATGGAAACCTTCCTCGCGGTGGCCCGGCTGGGCAGCATTCGCCGCGCGGCCGCCCAGCTGCATGTCACCGAGGCGGCGGTGTCGGCCGCGGTCGCCCATGTCGAAAAGCAGCTCGGCGCCAAACTGATCACCCGATCCGGGCGCGGAATCGCCCTGACCGAGGCGGGCCGGGTCTACGCCGAATACTGCCGCGGAATCCTCGGCCTCATGAAGGAAGCGCACGCCGCGGTCCGGCAGGCCGAGGCGGGCCGGCTACGAATCGGCGTCGTCGCGACCGCCGGCGAATCGGTGGTGCTGCGACCGCTGGCGTCGTTTCGCCACCGCTACCCCGATGTGGAATTGAGCCTGTCCATCCAGCCCCGTGACGTGCTGTTTCTCGAATTGCAGCACCACGAGACCGATCTCGTCATCGCGGGCCGCCCGCCACACGCGGCGAACCTGGTCATCCAGGCGCGGCGCCCGAGCACCCTCGTCGTCGTCGGCGCAGGCGACACCCACGATCCCCGCCACACCACCTGGCTACTGCGCGGCAACGGTTCGGGTACCCGCGAAGCGACGCTCGCGCTGATCGACCGCCTCCAGATCGACCCACCGACACTGACACTGGGTTCGCACGGCGCGGTCATCGCGGCCGCGCGGGAGGGCCTCGGCATCACCCTCATCCACTCCGATGCCGTCGGCGAGCACCTGGAATCCGGTGCGCTGCGCACGATCGACGTGCCGGGTACCCCCCTCGATCGCGCCTGGCACGCGGTCACCACGCCGACCCCCACCCCGGCGACCCGGCTGTTTCTGGCCCACCTCATCGATCCGCTCGAAACCGGGACCGACGCTTTTCACGCCGCCATCGGGCCGTAGCGGGATCGCGGTTGTGCACCAGCTATTGGGCACTCCGATTCTCCCGCCCACGCCAACGAAGCCGCGATCGTCTTCGGCGAGCTGGTAGAGGTGCTGTTCGGCGGCATCCGCACCGAATCCGGGCTGCGGCCGCGTCGCGGATCGCAACACCGTGGACGGTGACCCGGGCCGGGGGTACGGTCGTCGCCAGGGGGACGGATCGTCTGTACGCAATCGAACGAAGGGGTGGGATATGTCGACCGAAGTGAAACTGTCCGGGGACGCGCTCGAACTGCCGGGTGGCGTGCGGGTGACCTTCATCCGCACTCTGCGACTGCCCGAGACGGGCACCTATCCGCTGCCGCCCGGTCTCGGTACGTTCCCGCTGCGCCGGGTCGCCGACTACCCCGACTCCGTGCCCGACGAATGGCGCAGGCGCGGCGGCGTGATGCTGCCGGTCTACCAGCGTGAAGCCATGTGGCTGCGGTTCTCCGCCACCACCCCCGCTGCGCTGAAGGTTGGTGTCGGCAAGGTCTGCGCGGTGTCCGGGAAGCCCTGGAGCGACACCCTCGGCAAGGATCCGCAGAACTACCTCGCGCTACCCCAACAGCCGTGGATGGACGGCATCAACTCCGGTGACGGCACGGTCCGCCAGTTCGTCGCGGTGCCGCTCGGACTCGGTGCGACCGTCGAAGGCCAGGTGACGGGCACTGAGC
Organism: Nocardia sp. NPDC057663; assembly: GCF_042799895.1. Taxonomy (NCBI): domain Bacteria; kingdom Bacillati; phylum Actinomycetota; class Actinomycetes; order Mycobacteriales; family Nocardiaceae; genus Nocardia; species Nocardia sp. NPDC057663. The sequence goes on from NZ_JBHVHX010000005.1 coordinate 332,438, forward strand.
AATGGGGTGGTGTGCAGCTCGCCGTCCACGGGCTCACCGATGCCGCACTGGAGACCTGGAACGCGGCCGAACGCGCCAGGCGGCAACGCATGCCCGCCGCGCCCACCGCACCGTGGCTCGCCGAGGAGGTGGTTTACGGCGCAGCACCGGCCGCACCGCACTACGTCGCCCCGGTCGCCTACGCCGCTCCCGGCAGTCCCCCGGCTCCCGGCGCCGCACCCACCGGTTCGCCGCGTGCACGAGGAGCTCGCCCCGCCGCCAGGAAAATGGGTCTCGGCGCGGGCGGAACCATGCGCCAGGAAATCTTCGCCGACCAGCGCCCGATCGAGGACTACCACCCCGACGCCGACGGCCGCGTCTTCGTCCACCTCGCCTCCGCCGCCGAATGGCAGCAGATCACCGGCGAACCGGCACCGCCGACCCCGATCACCGCCCAGGCCTACGCCCAGCACAACCTGCCCTGGTTCGACTACTACGACGCCGACGCCGACGACCTACCACCCTCGACCGAGCTCGCCGACGTGAAACACACCGGCAACTGGCTCGCCGACGAACACCCGAATCCACCTATCGAACAGCCACTTCCGGTGATCCCCCTGGGCGACAAGAAAGTCCAGGACGGCGACTGGTAGCCCACACGAGACCTGCGGTGGACTACCGTGCCCCGCAGGCCAACCGGCCGATCCGGCGAACCTGCCACCGTGTGGGCCGCGCGGACGTACGATCCGAGCGTGGCCGAATCGAATGGTTCCACCCCGCTGCGTGTGCTGGTCTACAGCAACGATGCCGATACCAGGCAACAGGTGATCCTGGCGCTGGGCCGTAGGCCGCGCGCCGATCTACCGGAACTCGACTTCTTCGAGGTCGCCACCGCGCCGGTGGTCATCGAGCAGATGGATGCCGGCGGGATCGATCTGGCGATCCTCGACGGCGAATCCGCGCCCGCGGGTGGCCTCGGCATCGCCAAGCAGCTCAAGGACGAGATCGAGGAGTGCCCGCCGGTGGTCGTGCTGACCGGCAGGCCCGACGACGCCTGGCTGGCGAACTGGTCGCGCGCCGAGGCGGCGGTGTCGCACCCGATCGATCCCATGCAGCTGACCCACGCGGTGACCAGCATCCTGCTCGCCCGCTGAGCAGACCGGGCATAGTCCCGATCCCTCGGATAGTCCGCGTCGCACAGTTCTGTCTATCACCACTGGTAACACCAGTGGTTGCTCGTCGTGCGCCCGTCCGGGATTACCCCCGGATCGCTCATGAATCGCGGTACCGATATCGATCAAATCCCGCCCCGGAAACGCGCGGCGAACCCCCAAAACGACGGTAGTCTGTGCTCTAGCTCACACGAGCGCGGGCTCTTGTATAACGCTCCGCCATCGCTGCACAGCCTTGCGCGAGCCCCGTATCGGCGGACAACGTTGTCGGCCCCGTCTCGCCAAAGCTGCCGTCCGCGGCCGGGCCACACGGCTCGACCTGCTCCAGCGAGGAGGGGAAAGCAGTCGTGAATATCGAGGTGCCCGCGCTCGTACTCGGCGCCATCGCCGCCGCGTTCGCGGTGTTCTCCGTCATCATGGCGGCGCTGATCGGCCCGAGGCGATACAACCGGGCCAAGCTGGAACCCTACGAATGCGGCATCGAGCCGACCCCGCACGCCATCGCGGGCGGTCCGGGAAACGTCACGGGACAGCGCTTTCCGGTGAAGTACTACCTCACGGCGATGTTGTTCATCATCTTCGACATCGAGATCGTGTTCCTCTACCCGTGGGCCGTGCATTTCGATGCGCTCGGGCTCTTCGGTCTCGCCGCGATGGCGCTGTTCATCGTCAATGTGTCGGTCGCCTACGCCTACGAGTGGCGGCGCGGCGGCCTCAGCTGGGAATGAGTGGGAAATAATGGGTCTCGAAGAGAAACTGCCCAGCGGGTTCCTGCTGAGCACCGTCGAAGATTTCGCCGGCTACCTGCGTAAGGGCTCGGTCTGGCCCGCGACGTTCGGTCTGGCCTGCTGCGCGATCGAGATGATGGCCACCGGTGCAGGGCGATTCGACATCGCTCGCTTCGGCATGGAGGCGTTCCGTGCCTCCCCGCGCCAGGCCGATCTGATGATCGTGGCGGGCCGGGTGAGCCAGAAGATGGCACCGGTGCTGCGCCAGGTCTACGACCAGATGACCGAACCCAAATGGGTACTGGCCATGGGCGTCTGCGCGTCCTCGGGCGGCATGTTCAACAACTACGCGATCGTGCAGGGCGTCGACCACATCGTGCCGGTCGACATCTACCTGCCCGGCTGCCCGCCGCGCCCGGAGATGCTGCTCAACGCGATTCTCGCGCTACACGCCAAGATCGCCGAGACACCGATGGGCGTCAACCGCGAGGAAGCGATCCGCGCCGCCGAACAGGCCGCGCTGGCCAGCACGCCGACCATCCGGATGGAGGGCCTGCTGCGATGACCTTCGACGCGCCCGACAACGCCGACAACGATGCGGGACAAGATATTCCGGAGGAAACTCCCACCGCATCCCAGCCGCCCGCGCCACCCGAGGACGAGGTGATCGGCACCCGCCGCGGCATGTTCGGTGTCACCGGCACCGGTGACACCTCCGGCTACGGCGGCCTGGTCACCCCCGTCGCCCTGCCCGCGGGCACCCCGCCGCCCTACGGTGGCTGGTTCGACGCGTTCGTCGGCACCCTGCGCGCCGCGCTGACCAACCGGGTGATCGCCTTCGACACGGTGATCGAGAAGATCGTCGTCTTCCGCGACGAGATCACCCTGCACATCCGGCGCGAGCATCTGGTCGCCGTCGCGAGCGCGCTGCGCGACGACACCTCGCTGCGCTTCGAACTGTGCCTCGGCGTCAACGGCGTCCACTATCCCGACGACGAAGGCCGCGAACTGCACGCGGTCTATCACCTGATGTCGATCACACACAACCGGCGGGTCCGGCTGGAAGTGTCCGCCCCCGATGCCGATCCGCACATTCCCTCGCTGTTCGCGGTGTATCCGACCACCGACTGGCACGAACGCGAGACCTACGACTTCTTCGGCATCCTCTTCGACGGGCATCCCTCGCTGACCCGCATCACCATGCCCGACGACTGGCGCGGCCATCCGCAGCGCAAGGACTACCCGCTCGGCGGGATCCCGGTGGAGTACAAGGGCGCGCGGATACCGCCGCCCGACGAGCGGAGGACCTACAGCTGATGACCGACACCGATTTCCGCCGCGACGAACCACAGGTCGTCACCGTCGCAGGCCAGGACTGGGACCAGGTCAGCGAGGTGATCGAGGGTGGGGGCGAAGAACGCATCGTCGTCAACATGGGCCCGCAGCACCCGTCCACGCACGGCGTGCTGCGCCTGATCCTCGAGATCGAAGGCGAGACCGTCACCGAAGCCCGCTGCGGCATCGGCTACCTGCACACCGGCATCGAGAAGAACCTGGAATTCCGCACCTGGATCCAGGGCGTCACCTTCGTGACCCGGATGGACTACCTGTCCCCCTTCTTCAACGAAACCGCCTACTGCCTGGGCGTGGAGAAGCTGCTCGACATCACTGAACAGATCCCCGAACGGGCCACCGTGGTGCGGGTCATGCTGATGGAACTCAATCGCATCTCCTCCCATCTGGTCGCCCTCGCCACCGGCGGCATGGAACTGGGCGCGCTCACCCCGATGCTGTTCGGCTTCCGGGAGCGCGAACTGATCCTCGACGTGTTCGAGGCCATCACCGGCCTGCGGATGAACCACGCCTTCATCCGTCCCGGCGGCCTCGCCCAGGACCTGCCCGACGACGGCGTCACCAAGGTCCGCGAACTCCTCGAGATCATGCCCGGCCGGCTGCGGGATATGGAGCATCTGCTCAGCGCCAACCCGATCTGGAAGAAGCGCACCCAGGATATCGGCTACCTCGACCTGACCGGTTGTATGGCGCTCGGCATCACCGGCCCGGTCCTGCGCGCCACCGGCCTGCCCCACGATCTGCGCAAGTCGGCGCCCTACTGCGGGTACGAGAACTACGAATTCGACATCCCGACGACCACCGGCTGCGACTGTTATGGCCGCTACCTGATCCGGGTCGCCGAGATGACCGAGTCGCTCAAGATCGTCGAGCAGTGCCTCGACCGGCTGCGTCCTGGGCCGGTCATGGTCGACGACAAGAAGATCGCCTGGCCCGCCGACCTGCAACTCGGCCCCGACGGACTGGGCAACTCGCCGAAGTACATCGGCAAGATCATGGGCACCTCGATGGAATCGCTGATCCACCATTTCAAGCTCGTCACCGAGGGCATGCGTGTGCCCGCGGGACAGGTGTACACGGCGGTGGAGTCACCGCGCGGCGAGCTGGGCGTGCACATGGTCAGCGACGGCAGCACCCGCCCGTACCGGGTGCACTACCGCGACCCCTCGTTCACCAATCTGCAGGCGGTGGCCGCGATGTGCGAAGGCGGCATGGTCGCCGACGTCATCGCCTCGGTCGCCAGCATCGACCCCGTGATGGGCGGAGTGGACCGATGAAGATAGAGCTGAAGCTCACCAGCAGGCCGGAACCGTACCCGCCGCAGGTGCGGCAGCGACTCGAAGTCGACGCCAAGGAGATCATCGCCCGCTACCCGCATCCCCGCTCGGCGCTGCTGCCGCTGCTGCACCTGGTGCAGGCCGAGGACGGGTATGTCACCGGCACCGGGATCGACTTCTGCGCCGACCATCTCGGTCTCACCGGCGCGGAGGTGACCGCCGTCGCCACCTTCTACTCGATGTACCGGCGCACCCGGACCGGCGACTACCACGTCGGCGTCTGCACCAACACCCTGTGCGCGGTCCTCGGCGGCGACGCCATCTACGAAGCGCTGCAACAGCATCTGGGAATCGGGCACGGCGAGACCACCGCCGACGGCGCCATCACCCTCGAGCACGTCGAGTGCAATGCCGCCTGCGACTACGCGCCGGTGATGATGGTGAACTGGGAGTTCTTCGACAACCAGACCCCGGAATCGGCGCGGGCGATCACCGACGCGCTGCGAGCGGGCCACCAGGTGCGGCCGACTCGGGGCGCCCCCCTGTGCACCTTCCGCGAGACTGCACGCATCCTCGCCGGCTTCCCCGACGAACGCCCCGGCGCACTCGACGGAGCGCCGGGCGAGGCGACCCTGGCCGGCTTGCGCGCTGCGGAAAACGTCGCTGCCGACGATGATTCCGCCGGACAGGGGGCGTGAGATGACCACACTCACCCCCGTTCTCAGTGCGCACTGGGACCGCCCGCGGTCCTGGACCATCGACAGCTACCGCGCCACCGGCGGCTACGAGGGTCTGCGCGCCGCCCTGCGGATGGCGCCCGACGACGTGATCCAGACGGTGAAGGACGCCGGCCTGCGCGGACGCGGCGGCGCGGGCTTCCCGACCGGCATGAAGTGGTCGTTCATCCCGCAGGGGCCGGGCCCCGACGGCACGACCAAGCCGCACTACCTGGTCGTCAACGCCGACGAATCCGAACCCGGTACCTGCAAAGACATTCCGCTGATGCTGGCCACCCCGCACACCCTGATCGAAGGTGTGGTGATCGCCTCGTACGCGATCCGCGCGGCCACCGCGTTCATCTATGTGCGCGGCGAAGTGGTCCCGGTTCTGCGCAGGCTGCAGGCCGCCGTCGCCGAAGCGTACGAGGCGGGCTACCTCGGCCGGAACATCCTGGGCTCCGGCTTCGACCTGGAACTGATCGTGCACGCCGGTGCCGGAGCCTACATCTGCGGCGAGGAGACCGCGCTGCTCGATTCACTCGAAGGCAGGCGCGGCCAGCCCAGGTTGCGGCCGCCGTTCCCCGCCGTGGCCGGGCTCTACGCGTGCCCGACGGTCGTCAACAATGTCGAATCCATCGCCAGCGTGCCGCCGATCCTGCGCGAGGGCACCGAATGGTTCCGGTCGATGGGCAGCGAGAAGTCGCCCGGGTTCACGCTGTACTCGCTGTCGGGGCACGTCGCCCGGCCCGGCCAGTACGAGGCGCCGCTCGGCATCACCCTGCGCGAACTGCTCGCCTACGCCGGTGGCGTCCGGGCAGGACACACGCTCAAGTTCTGGACGCCCGGTGGTTCGTCGACGCCGCTGTTCACCGCCTACCACCTCGATGTGGCTCTCGACTACGAAGGTGTCGCCGCCGCCGGATCCATGCTGGGCACCAAGGCCTTGCAGATCTTCGACGACACCACCTGCGTGGTGCGTGCGGTCCTGCGCTGGACGGAGTTCTACGCCCACGAATCCTGCGGCAAGTGCACACCGTGCCGCGAGGGCACCTACTGGCTGGTGCAACTGCTGCGCAGACTCGAAGCCGGCCAGGGCACCGAGGCCGACCTCGACAAACTCGCCGATATCGCCGACAACATCAACGGCAAATCGTTCTGCGCGCTCGGTGACGGCGCGGCCAGCCCGATCTTCTCCTCGCTGAAGTACTTCCGCGACGAGTACCTCGAGCATCAGCGCCGCGGCGGCTGCCCGTTCGATCCGGCCCGCGCCACGGTCTGGGCCTCAGGGGAAGGGATCCGATGACAGCGATCGCGCCAGGAAACAGCAGCGAGGTGGTGCCCGCCGACCTGGTGAGCGTCACCATCGACGACACCACCATCCAGGTGCCCGTCGGCACCCTGGTGATCCGCGCCGCCGAACTGATCGGCGTGCAGATCCCCCGCTTCTGCGACCATCCCCTGCTCGATCCGGTCGGTGCCTGCAGGCAGTGCATCGTCGAGGTGGAAGGACAGCGAAAGCCGGTCGCCTCCTGCACGATTCCGGTCACCGACGGGATGATCGTGCGCACCCAGCTCAGCTCACCGGTCGCCGAGAAGGCGCAGCGTGGCGTAATGGAGCTGCTGCTCATCAATCATCCGCTGGACTGCCCGGTCTGCGACAAGGGCGGGGAGTGCCCCCTGCAGAACCAGGCGATGTCGACCGGCAGCGCCGATTCGCGGTTCGAGGGCGAGAAACGCACCTACCCGAAACCGATCCCGCTGTCCACGGCGGTGCTGCTGGACCGGGAACGGTGCGTGCTGTGCGCGCGGTGCACCCGGTTCTCCCAGCAGGTCGCCGGCGACCCGTTCATCGAGCTGATGGATCGCGGTGCGCTGCAACAGGTCGGCATCGCCCAGGCCGAACCACTGGACTCCTATTTCTCCGGCAATACGGTGCAGATCTGCCCGGTCGGCGCGCTCACCGGCACCTCCTACCGATTCCGGGCGCGCCCGTTCGACCTGGTGTCCACCCCCAGCGTCTGCGAGCACTGCGCCTCCGGCTGCGCCCAGCGCACCGACCACCGGCGGGGAAAGGTCCTGCGCCGCTTGGCCGGTGACGACCCGCAGGTCAACGAGGAGTGGAACTGCGACAAGGGCCGCTGGGCCTTCACCTACGCCACCGAACGCGACCGCCTCACCACACCGCTGGTGCGCGGCTGGGACGGCGTGCTCGCACCGGCCTCCTGGCCCGAGGCACTCGCGGCCGCCGCGACCGGACTGCGGGCCGCGATCGGCAACGCGGGCGTGCTCGTCGGCGGTCGGGTCACCGAAGAAGAGGCCTACGCCTACAGCAAGTTCGCGCGAATGGTGCTCGCCACCAACGACATCGACTTCCGCAGCCGGGTGCACTCCGAAGAGGAGGAACGATTCCTCGCGGCCCGCATCGCCGGACGAGGCGTCCAGATCGACTACACGGCGCTCTCGACTGCCCCCGTCGTGCTGCTGGTGGGTTTCGAGCCGGAAGAGGAATCGCCCATCGTCTACCTGCGGCTGCGCAAGGCCGCCCGGACCAGCGGCCTACGCGTGGTGTCGCTGGCGCCGTTCGCCTCACGTGGGCTCGAACGCATGTCGGGTGCGCTCATCCAGACCCCGCCCTGCGGCGAAGCCGGTGTCCTCGACGCCATCGGTGCCGAAACATCACCGGACACAGTGGAGCTCATGGCGCTGCTGCGCACGCCGGGAGCGGTCATCATGGCCGGCGAGCGACTCGCGGGAAGCACCGGCGCGCTGTCGGCGGTGATCCGCCTGGCCGACAACACCGGCGCCGGGCTGGCGTGGGTGCCGCGTCGTGCGGGTGAGCGCGGTGCGCTGGAAGCGGGCGCGCTGCCCGGGCTGCTGCCCGGCGGCAGGCCGGTCGTCGATCCCGCTGCGCGTCAACAGGTTCGGCATCGGTGGCAGGCCGCAGAGCTGCCCGTCACCCTGGGCCGCGACACGGCGGGCATTCTGGCGAGTGCCGCACAGCTCGGCGCACTGGTCATCGGCGGTGTCGACCCGGCCGACATGCCGGACCCGGCCGCGGCGCTGGCCGCCATCGACGTGGCCCGCTTCGTCGTCAGCCTGGAGCTGCGCCACAGTGCCGTCACCGAACGCGCCGACGTCGTCTTCCCGGTCGCGTCCGTCATGGAGAAATCCGGCACGTTCCGCACCTGGGAAGACCGACCACGCCCGTTCGGCGCCGCACCGCTCGACACCACCCGCCGAGCCGCCGCGCCACTGTCGGACCTGCGGGTACTGCATTCCCTCGCCGCCGAAATAGGGGTGCCGATCAACCTGCCCGACCCGGCAACCGCCCGCACCGAACTCGACGCCCTCGGCGCGTGGACCGGTACCCCGATCTCCGCACCGGACATGACCGGCCAGACCCGTCCCGTGCTGGATCCTGGCACCGCGGTACTCGCCGGCTGGCGGATGCTGCTCGACGCGGGCCGCATGCAGGACGGCGAACCCAACCTCGCCGGCATCGCCCGACCACCGGTGGTGCGGCTGTCCGCCGCGACCGCCGCCGAGATCGAAGCGGACGACGCCGAACACGTCATCGTCTATACCGACCGCGGCGAGATCACGCTGCCGCTGATGATCACGGACCTGCCCGACCGGGTCGTGTGGCTGCCGCTGCACTCGCCCGGTTCGACGGTCGCCGCCACCCTCGGCGTGACGCCCGGCGCCGTGGTGCGCCTGCGCCGCGCCGACGACAGGATGAAGGAACACCGTCATGAGTGATCCCGTGCTGCACCTCGCTGCCGATTCGACACCTGTCTTCGGCACCGACCCGCTCTGGCTGGTGGTACTCAAGGCACTCGGCGTATTCGTGTACCTGATGCTGGTGCCGCTGATCGCGGTGTACGCCGAACGCAAAGTCGTCGCCAGGATGCAGATGCGCCTCGGCCCCAACCGGGTCGGCCCGAAGGGCATGTTCCAGTCCATCGCCGACGGCGTGAAGATGGCGCTCAAGGAAGACATCATCCCGGCGATCGTGGACAAGCCGATCTTCGTGCTCGCCCCGATCATCTCGGTGATCCCGGCGTTCATGGCGTTCGCGGTCATCCCGTTCGGCCCCGAGGTGTCGATCCTCGGCCAGCGCACCCCGCTGCAGCTGACCGACATGCCCGTCGGCGTCCTCTACATCCTCGCCATCACCTCCATCGGTGTGTACGGCATCGTGCTGGCCGGCTGGTCGTCGGGATCGACCTATCCGCTGCTCGGCGGGCTGCGTTCCACCGCACAGGTGATCTCCTACGAGATCGCGATGGCGCTGACGTTCGCGACGGTGTTCCTGCTGTCCGGGACCATGGCGACCTCCGGGATCGTGACCGCCCAGGAAGGCACCTGGTACGTCTTCCTGCTGCTGCCCTCGTTCCTGATCTACTGCGTGGCGATGGTCGGCGAGACCAACCGGGCGCCGTTCGACCTGCCCGAAGCCGAAGGCGAGCTGGTCGGCGGCTTCCACACCGAGTACTCCTCGCTCAAGTTCGCGATGTTCATGCTCGCCGAATACGTCAACATGGCCACGGTGTCCGCGCTGGCGACCACCCTGTTCCTGGGCGGCTGGCGGGCGCCGTTCCCGATCAGCCTGTGGGAGGGCGCCAACTCCGGCTGGTGGCCGCTGCTGTGGTTCACCGCCAAGGTGTGGACGTTCCTGTTCGTGTTCGTCTGGCTGCGCGGCACCCTGCCCCGCTTGCGCTACGACCAGTTCATGAACCTCGGCTGGAAGCTGCTCATCCCCACCTCGCTGGTGTGGGTGATGATCGTGGCCACCGCCCGGGTACTCGACATCGAGGGCATTCCCGGCCAGACCGCGATCCTGGTGACCGTCGGCATCCTCATCACCGCGGCGATGATCGCGATGTTCCTGCGCGCGGGCCGCGCAGAAGGCCTGCCGCCGCTGCCCGAGGAACCCGCGAAATCCCCGGTGTTCCTCGGCTTCCCGGTCCCGCCGATGCCACCACGCCCGGCCGGTGAGCAGCCCGAGGTCGGCCTGTTCGAACCGCTCGCCGGCTTCGCGGTCACCGCGGCCACGATGTTCAAGAAGCCCAACACCGAGTCCTATCCCGAGCAGAAGGTGCCGACCGCGCCGCGCTATCACGGCCGCCACCAACTGAACCGGTACGAGGACGGCTTGGAGAAGTGCATCGGCTGCGAACTGTGCGCGTGGGCGTGCCCCGCCGACGCCATCTTCGTCGAAGGCGCCGACAACACCGAGGACGAGCGCTTCTCTCCCGGTGAGCGTTATGGCCGCGTCTACCAGATCAACTATCTGCGCTGCATCGGCTGCGGCCTGTGCATCGAGGCCTGCCCCACCCGGGCGCTCACGATGACCAACGAATACGAGCTCACCGACGACAACCGCGCCGACCTGATCTACGAGAAGGACCGCCTCCTCGCCCCGCTGCAGGAGGGCATGACCGCGCCGCCGCACGCGATGGCGCCCGGCACCGACGAGGCCGACTACTACCTGGGCCGGGTCCGCCCCACCACGTCGGAAGAGGTGCTGCGATGACCACCGCACACGTCCTGGCCGCCGAGATCGCGTCCACCTCCACGGGTGAGGCGGTGCTGTTCTGGGTGCTCGCGCCGATCGCCGTGCTCGGGGCGCTCGGCATGGTGACCGCGGCCAAGGCCGTGCATTCGGCGATCTGCCTGGCCGCCACCATGATCGCGCTCGCCGTGTTCTACATCGCCCAGGGCGCGCTGTTCCTCGGCGTCGTGCAGATCGTGGTCTACACCGGCGCGGTGATGATGCTGTTCCTGTTCGTGCTGATGCTCGTCGGCGTCGACTCGGCCGAATCACTGCGGGAAACGTTGCGCGGGCAGCGGATCGCCGCCGCGATCGTGGGTGTCGGGTTCGGGCTGCTGCTCATCGGCGGCATCGGCGCGGCGCTGCGCGACAGCGGGACCACTTTCCCCGGACGTGGTTTCGGCGGCCGCGACGTCATCGCCGAACTGGCCGAACTGATCTTCCTGCGCTACGTGTGGGCGTTCGAACTCACCGGCGCGCTGCTGATCACCGCGACCATCGGCGCGATGGTGCTCGCGCACCGGGACCATTTCACGCCGCGCCGCGGTCAGCGCGAGATGTCGCGCGACCGGTTCCGCACCGCGGGCGAACGCGTCACCCCGCAACCCACCCCGGGCGTCTACGCCAGGCACAACGCCGTCGACAGCCCCGCTCAACTCCCCGACGGCACCTTCGCCGAACTCTCGGTGAGCACGATCCTGCGTCACCGCCGCACCCGCGCCCACACCGAGGCCGCCGCGCTCTCGGTCGGTGCGGGCAGCGACGTCACCCCGACGGCCGACGAGGAAGGCACCCGGTGAACCCCCAGAACTACCTGTTCCTGTCTGCGCTGCTGTTCACCATCGGCGCCGCGGGAGTGCTGTTGCGCCGCAACGCCATCGTGGTGTTCATGTGCATCGAGCTGATGCTCAACGCGGTGAACCTGGCGTTCGTCACCTTCGCCCGCCTGCACAGCAACCTCGACGGTCAGGTGATCGCGTTCTTCACCATGGTCGTCGCGGCCGCCGAAGTGGTCGTCGGCCTGGCCATCATCATGACGATCTTCCGTGCCCGCCGGTCGACCTCGGTCGACGACGCCAACCTGCTGAAGTTCTGACATGGGCACCGCAACGTTGTGGCTGCTGCCCGCCCTCCCGCTCGCCGGCGCCATCGTGCTGCTCCTGCTCGGGCGTTTCGCCGACCGCTGGGGCGCCTACCTCGGCACCGCCGCGGCACTGGCCTCCTTCGTGGTGGCCGCCGTCGCGTTCGTCGACATGCTCGGTCGCGCCGACGCCGACCGCGCCATCCACCGGGAACTGTTCGAGTGGGTGCCTGTCGGCGACCTCCAGGTCGGGTTCGGCCTGCAACTCGATCAGCTCTCGATCTGCTTCGCCCTGCTCATCACCGGCGTCGGATCGCTGATCCACCTCTACTCGATCGGCTACATGAGCCACGATCCGGGCAGGCGCCGGTTCTTCGGCTACCTCAACCTGTTCCTGGCCGCCATGCTGGTGCTGGTCCTGGCCGACAACTATCTGGTGCTCTACCTCGGCTGGGAAGGCGTCGGCTTGGCGTCCTACCTGCTGATCGGGTTCTGGTACGAGAAGCCCTCGGCCGCAACGGCAGCCAAGAAGGCATTCGTGGTGAACCGGGTCGGCGACATGGGCCTGGCCATCGCCATGATGACGATGTTCGCGGTCTTCGGCTCGTTCGACTTCCGCACCGTCTTCGCGGCGACACCCGGTGCGAGCGAAGGCACGCTCACCGCGATCGGGTTGCTGCTGTTGCTGGCCGCCTGCGGCAAGTCCGCACAGGTGCCGCTGCAGTCCTGGCTCGGTGACGCCATGGAAGGCCCGACGCCGGTCTCGGCACTCATCCACGCGGCCACCATGGTCACCGCGGGCGTGTACCTCATCGCCCGCTCCAACCCGATCTACAACCTCGCACCCGACGCACGCACCGCGGTCATCGCCGTCGGCGCGGTGACGTTGCTGTTCGGTGCGATCGTCGGCTGCGCCAAGGACGACATCAAGAAGGCACTGGCAGCGTCGACGATGAGCCAGATCGGGTACATGATCCTGGCGGTCGGTCTCGGCCCGGCCGGCTACGCGTTCGCGATCATGCACCTGCTCACCCACGGCTTCTTCAAGGCGGGCCTGTTCCTCGGCGCCGGTTCGGTGATGCACGCGATGAACGACGAGACCGACATGCGGCGCTACGGCGGTCTGCGCACGCTGCTGCCGATCACCTACGTCACCTTCGGTCTCGGCTACCTCGCCATCATCGGGGTGCCGCCGTTCTCCGGGTTCTTCTCCAAGGACAAGATCATCGAAGTCGCCTTCGACCACGGTGGCGCGACCGGCATTCTGCTCGGCGCGGTCACGCTCGCCGGCGCCGCGCTCACCGCGTTCTACATGACGCGAGTCATGCTGCTGACGTTCTTCGGCGAGCGGCGCTGGAAGCCCGACACGCACCCGCACGAGGCGCCTGCGGTGATGACCGGCCCGATGATCCTGCTGGCGTTCGGTTCGGTCTTCGCGGGTGGATTGTTCGTCTGGGGTTCCTCGCTGCAGCACTGGCTCGAACCGGTCGTCGGCTCGCATCACGCCGAACCCGTCGTGCCTGCCGGCGCGGTCACCGGGCTGGCATTGACCGCGGTCGCCCTCGGTGTCGCGATCGCCTACCGCAAGTACGCCGAGAGCCCGGTCCCGGAGATCGCGCCCGAGAAGGTCACGGTGTTCACGACGGCAGCGCGCAAGGACCTCTACGGCGATGCGGTCAACGAGGCGGCGTTCGAGCGTCCCGGTCGCCATCTCACCCGCGCGCTGGTGTTCCTCGACGCGCGCGGTGTCGACGGCATCGTCAACGGCACCGCCGCGGGGATCGGCGGACTGTCGGCGCGAATCCGGCGGATCCAGACCGGTTTCGTGCGTTCCTATGCCCTGTCCATGTTCACCGGCGCGGCCCTGGTGGCCGCTGCCCTGCTGGCGGTGAGGTTCTGGTGAACTCGTTTCCCTGGCTGACGACGCTCTGGCTCGCCCCCGCGGTCGGCGCTGCGGCGGTGCTCGCGATGCCCGCCGCGCGCCGGAATATGGCCCGCGCACTGGCTTTCGCGGTGTCGATCGGTGTGCTCGCGGTCGCCGTCACGGTGACGGTCCGGTTCCAGCCGGGCGGCGACCAGTATCAGTTCGTCGAATCGCACGAATGGATTCCGGCGTTCGGTGTCGGCTACACCCTGGGCCTCGACGGTATCGCCACCGTCCTCGTGCTGCTGACGGCACTGCTGGTGCCGTTGCTGATCCTGGCAGGCTGGCACGACGACACCGCGGCAGGCGGTGGGCGCAAGTCCGCCCACATCTACATGGCGCTGATGCTGCTGGTCGAGTCGATGGTGCTGATCTCCTTCCTCGCCCTCGACATCCTGCTGTTCTACATCTTCTTCGAAGCGATGCTCATCCCGATGTACTTCCTCATCGGCGGCTTCGGAGCACGCACCAGCGATGCCGCCGTCCGCGCGCAACGCTCGCGAGCCGCGGTGAAGTTCCTGCTCTACAACCTGTTCGGCGGACTGATCATGCTCGCCGCGGTCATCGGGCTGTATGTGCTGACCGCGCAGGCAGGGCTCGGCGAGGGCTCGGCAGGCACCTTCGATCTGCGGACCGTGGTCGCCGCGGCCAACAACGGTCAGCTCGGTGGCAGCACCGCGGTCGTGAACGCGCTGTTCCTCGGTTTCCTGTTCGCGTTCGCGGTGAAGGCGCCGCTGTGGCCGCTGCACACCTGGCTGCCCGATGCCGCCGTCTCGGCCACCCCGTCGAGCGCGGTGCTGATGATGGCCGTGGTCGACAAGGTCGGCACGTTCGGCATGCTCCGGTACTGCCTGCTGCTGTTCCCGCTCGCTTCGGACACGTTCGCGCCGTTGGTGATCACCCTCGCGGTGATCGGCATCGTCTACGGCGCGCTGCTCGCGATCGGGCAGACCGATGTGATGCGCCTGATCGCCTACACCTCGATCTCGCACTTCGGGTTCATCATCCTCGGCATCTTCGCGATGACCTCCCAGGCCCAGTCCGGCGCGGCCCTATACATGGTCAATCACGGACTGTCCACGGCCGCACTGTTCCTCATCGCCGGATTCCTCGTCTCGCGGCGCGGTACCAGGATGATCGCCGAGTTCGGCGGCGTGCAAAAGGTCGCGCCGGTACTGGCGGGCACGTTCTTGATCGCCGGTCTGGCGACCCTGTCGCTGCCGGGTCTCGCACCGTTCGTCAGCGAATTCCTGGTCCTCATCGGCACTTTCGCCAAGTACGAGGTGGCGGCGGTCGTCGCGACCAGTGCGCTGGTGCTGGCCGCGATCTACGTGCTGTGGATGTACCAGCGGATGATGACGGGCCCGGTGAAGAAGGGCAACGAGCACCTGCGTGATCTGGTGCCACGCGAACTCGCCGTCGTGGTACCGCTGCTGGTCGCCCTGCTGGCGCTCGGCTTCTATCCGAAACCGATCCTGGACCTGGTGGATCCCGCGGTGGGACACACCCTCTCGACGATCGGTAAGCACGATCCCGCTCCGACGGTCCCCGCTCCCGAAGCAGGTGCGGCCATCTCGCCCGCAGGCGGACACAAATGAGGACGGACTCCGTGATCATCAACGAGCTCGCGGCCACCCTGCCCGCACCGAGCATCGAATACCACCTGCTCGCACCGATGCTGATCGTCTTCACGGTCGGCGTGGTCGGTGTGCTGGTCGAGGCGTTCGTGCCACGGTCTTCCCGCTACCTCACGCAAGTGGTTCTCGGCCTGGCCGGGGTGATCGGCGCGCTGGTCGCCGTGATCATGCTCGCGGGGACCGAAGGCACCGCCGTGGTCGGGGCCGTCGCGGTCGACGGCGTGACCCTGTTCCTGCAGGGCACGATCTTGGTGGTCGCGCTGCTCAGTCTGTTGCTGATCGCCGAGCGGGGCGCGGTGCCGCGGGCCCGCAGCGGGCCGGGCACCTGGAGCCGGGCGGCCGCTGTCCTGGAACGGGGTGTCGACGCGTTCACCCCGCAGGCGTCGGCGGTGCCGGGCAGCGCGCACGAGCTGGCTGCCGTGCGGGCCGGGGTGTCCACCACCGAGGTGTTCCCGCTGACCATGCTCGCGCTCGGCGGCCTGCTGCTGTTCCCCGCCTCGAACGACCTGCTGACGATGTTCGTCGCGCTCGAAGTGCTGTCGCTGCCGCTGTATCTGCTGTGCGGGCTGGCCCGGCGCAGGCGGTTGCTGTCGCAGGAGGCGGCGCTCAAGTACTTCCTGCTCGGCGCGTTCTCCTCCGCGTTCTTCCTCTACGGCGTCGCTCTGCTGTACGGGCAGACCGGCACTGTCTCGCTGCCCGGAATCGGTGCGGCCCTGGACAAGCAGCCCGAGAACGCGACGCTGGCACTGCTCGGCATCGCGATGCTCGCCGTCGGGTTGCTGTTCAAGATCGGCGCTGCCCCGTTCCAGGCCTGGGTGCCTGACGTCTACCAGGGCGCTCCGACACCGATCACCGCATTCATGGCCGCCGCCACCAAGATCGCCGCGGTCGGCGCGACCCTGCGGGTGCTGATGGTGGCAGCCGGTGCGCTGCGCGACGATTGGCGGCCGGTGCTCGCGGCGGTGGCGGTGGCGACGATGGTCGTCGGCGCGGTCATGGCGATCACCCAGACCGATGTGAAGCGGATGCTCGCGTACTCCTCGATCGCGCACGCAGGCTTCCTGCTCGTCGGCCTCGTCGCCGCCGACAGCGCGGGCGTCGCGGCGATCCTGTTCTACCTGCTTGCCTATGGTCTCGGTACGGTCGGCGCCTTCGCGGTCGTCACTCTGGTGCGCGACTCCTCCGGCGACGAGGCGACCGCGCTGTCGCAGTGGGCGGGTCTGGGCCGCCGATCCCCTTGGCTGGCATCGGTTTTCGCGCTGCTGCTGCTGTCGTTCGCCGGATTGCCGCTGACGAGCGGTTTCGTCAGCAAGTTCGCGGTGTTCGCGGCGGCCTCGGGTGCGGGCTACACCTCGCTGGTCGTCATCGGCGTCGTGTGCAGCGCGATCGCGGCGTTCTTCTACGTCCGGGTGATCGTCCTGATGTTCTTCACCGATCCCCCGGCCGACGCCCCCACCGTGACCGCGCCATTCGCGACGACCCTGGTGGTCGCGTTCAGCACGGGCGCCACGCTGCTGTTGGGTGTCTTCCCCCAGCCGCTGCTCGACCTGGCCGAAGAGTCCGCCACGCTCATCCGCTGACCATGTCGTCCGATGACCCCATCCCGTCAGAAGGAGTCGCTGTCGTCGCCGACGCGGCCCCGCACCTCGCCTTCGCCGAGCTGACCTGCTCCGCCTGACCTCCGCGTCGGCGTCATGGCCGTTCCGTCGGGAGCTCCCCGTACAACTGACGCGCACGTGTGGTCAGCAGCGGTAGCAGGATGGTGCGCCAAGTCGGCAGGTGCACTGTTTCCGACCGTTCACCGGCGACGAACTCACGCTCGGCGGCAGTGTCGTCGATGTCGACACCCACCAGGAGGGTGAACTCCTGCCGCAGTAATGCCGCGAACTCCGTCGCCGTCTCCGGTGCCGGGACGGCACAGATCCTGTCGCGCAATACATCCCACGCCACCGGATCGCCGGGCGCTCCCCACTGCCGCGGTCGCCGATCGAAGAGTCGAGCTATCTCGGAAGTATCTGGCACCCGCCGAATCCTACCGAGGACCCGGGCATGTCATCGGCGCTGCTCGACGCCGATACTGCCGACGATCAGGTCGGTGAGGGCGGCGACCGCTTCGCCTGCGGTCGTCGCGCCTCGGTTCAGCTCTGCGCCCAGGGTCTCGGCGGCACCGAGGACGGCGACACAGCGCAGCCGGAGCGCGGCGGCGTCGAGGCTCGAATAGGGCAGCAGGGCATTGGCCATCCAGTCGCGGTAGCTGTCGAGCATGTCGTGCTGGATCGCCTGGACGTCCGGATTGCCTTTCAGGGCGGCGGAGATCGCGTCGAATTCGGGCATGTCGGTGGCGCAGGCGAAGTAGGCGGCGCTCATCACCCGGGCGATCTCGGCGACGGTGGGTTCGGCGTCACGCACGGCTTGTTCCGCGGCGAGGCGGTGTCGTTCGTCGAGCCGGCGGTAGAGGGCGAGTAGCAGTTCGGGGCGCGTGCCGAAGTGGTCGTACACGATCGGCCTGCTCACGCCGGCGGCTTCGGCGAGCGTCACGAGCGTCAGCCCGTCGGTGCCGTGCTCGCGCACCATCGTCAGTGCGGTGTCGAGCAGCTGCTCGCGCCGGGCGGCCTTGGAGAGCCGGGGTGATCGTGCGGGCATCGTCCTCCCTTGCGTCATGCCGCCAGCTTAGCTACAAAGAGTAAGTTACAAAATGTAGCTTAATGTTGAGAGAGGAAATCACCATGGAGCATTCGCCCTCTGTCCTGATGCTGGGCGGTTCGGGACAGGCCGGTTCCGACACGGCGGCCCTGCTGCGTCGCTGGCACCCGACGCTGCCGCTGACGATCGCCGGCCGCGATCTCGACCGGGCCCAGCGGGTCGCCGACTCACTCGGCACCGCGAACGCCGTGACTGTCGACCTGCGACGGCGCGATCTCGGTCTGCCTGCCGAGGCGGCCTACTCGGCGGTGGTCGCGACACTGTGGGACGACCGGCTCAACGGGCTCGGCTATGCCCAGGACCACGGGTTGCCGTACCTCAGCATCTCGAGTGGCCTGTTCGATATCGGACCGGAAGTCGTCACTGGCGCCCAACGGGGAAGCGCCGCACCGATTCTGGTGGCGAGCCACTTCCTCGCCGGACTCGCGGTGCTCGCGGCACTGCACGAGGCGCGGGAGTTCGACCGGGTCGACAGCGTCCGGCTCGCTGCCGTGCTCGACGAGACGGACACGGGCGGGCCCGCCGGTGTCGCCGACCTCGAACGCTGGTACGCCGTGACCTCGGCGGGCCTGGTGCGCCGCGACGGGGTCTTCACCTGGCTCGCCGCCGAGGATGCCCAGGTGGAGGTGCGCACTGTCGACGGCACCCGCCTGGCCGGGCAGAGCATCCCGATTCTCGACGTGCCGAGCCTGGCAATGGCGACCGGCGCGCCGGATGTCCGGGTCGACCTGGCGGTCGGGGAAACCCCGAGCAGGCTCCGAGGCGAACCCGCGTCGATCGAAATCCGCATCGACCTGCGCGGAACCGATGCGGCGGGAGCTCCATTGAGCAGGAGCCGGTCGCTGCTGCACCCGGCCGGGCAGCGGCCGTTGACCGCGCTCGGGGTCGCGCTCGGTGCCGAACGACTGCTCGGACTGCGCGGTGCCGAGGTCGGCCCCGGCACCTACACGCCGGAGGCACTGATCGACCCCCGCTATGCCGCGCAGCGGATGGCCGAGGCGGGAGCCGTCCTCGTCGACGTGGACTAGAGAACCGACTGGGTCATGACCCGAGCATGCCTGGGCCGGTGGGGATCACGTGGGTGAGTTTCGCGGGGTTGGTGACCGAGTAGATGCCGACCACGGTGTCGTCGGCGGCGACGTCGAGGACAACGACGGCCAGTGGCGCGTCGCCGTCGAAGACGACCGCGCACGGGTCGCCGCTGACGGTCCGCCATCCGACCCGGTAGCCGTCGAGCCCCGCGGCGGCGACAGCGAGGAACACCTGCGCCACCGGCATCCGCCCGTGCACCGGGCGCAGACTGGTCGCGGGTCCGGTGCCGCCGCCGTCGGTCCACAGGGTGACATCAGGCGACAGCACGGCCAGCAGCTCCTCGAGGTCCCCACCCATCGCGGCGGCGACGAACCGTTCGGTCACCGCGCGGCAGACCTGGGGGTCCACTTGGGTGCGTGGTCTGCGGGCCTGCACGTGGGCGCGGGCGCGGTGGGCGAGCTGCCGAACCGCCGCGGGCGAACGGTCGACCATGTCGGCGATCTCGGTGTGCGGGTAGGCGAAGACCTCGTTGAGGACGAACACGGCGCGTTCGAGCGGGGTCAGGGATTCCAGGACCACCAGCATCGCCATCGAGAACGACTCGGTCCGCACGACCGCGGCGGCTCCGTCGCTCTGGGGTGCGTCGTCGACGAGTGGTTCGGGGAGCCATTGGCCCACATAGTCTTCGCGTCGACGGCTGACGGCGGTGCGCCGGGCCAGCGCCTGGTTCACCGCGATCCGGGTCAGGTAGGCGCGGGGGTTGTCGATGTGGTCGCCGCGCGTTCGGGCCGTCCATGCCAGCCACACCTCTTGCAGGACGTCCTCGGTGTCGGCGACGGTGCCGAGCATGTTGTAGACCACCGAGAACAGCAGTTCGCGGTGGTTCACGAAAATGTCGGTCGCGTCGGCGGTGTCATCGCTGTGCACGGTGTCCTCCTTCATGGCGGAAAGGTGTCGCTACAGAGAGGTGCGTGGCCACCGGATGTGTGACATGGAGTGCCCGAGCGTGTGATCCATCCCACGCGCACGCTGTTCGTCCGTCACAGTCGGTGATCCGGTTCCACTCCTTGTCGGCGAATCCATTTCTCCCACCTGGAGGTTGCCATGCGCACCCGTATCCGTGACGTCCGCGTCTTCGACGGCGAACACATCGTCGACCGCACCTCGGTCCTCGTCGACGGCGATCGCATCGTCGCCGAGGACGACAGCCCCGCCGACGTGGTCGTCGACGGCACCGGCCGCACCCTGCTGCCCGGCTTGATCGACGCCCACACCCACACCTTCGATACCGGCGACCTTGCCCGCGCCCTCGCCTATGGCGTGACCACCGAACTCGACATGTTCTGTCTCCCGGCACGACTGGCCGAGCAGCGGGCTGCGGCGGACCGCCGGGACGATCTCGCCGACTTCCGGAGCGCGGGCACCCTGGCGACGGCGCCGGGCGGTCATCCGAGTCAGCTGCTGGCGGCGCCGGGGGTCGCCGAACTCGATGTCGCCCCGTTCGACACCATCACAGATCCAGCCGAGGCGGGCGACTTCGTGCGGGCCAGACTGGCCGAAGGGGCCGACTATCTGAAGATCGTCATCGACGACGGCGCCGTCCACGGGATCGAGCTGCCGGTACTGTCCGCGGCCACAGCGAGCGCGCTGGTCACCGAAGCGCACGCGGCGGGTGTGCAGGTGATCGCGCATGCCGTCACCGAGGCCGAGGTGGAGATCGCGCTGGCCGCGGGAGTCGACGGTCTCGCCCACGTGTGGACCGACTTCTCTTCGCGCACCACCGATCTGATCGCACAGATCGTGGACCGTGATGTCTTCGTGGTGAGCACCCTGGCGTACTTCGAGGCGATCACCCAGGGCCGCGAGAATGTCGCCGACTGCGCGGTGCCGGGGTCCTTCGACGGCGCGATGCGTGTCGCACGCGCCCTGCGCGGCGCTGGAGTGGCACTGCTGGCCGGCACCGACGCCACTCCGTTCGTCCCCGCGCACGGCACCGGGCTGCATCGCGAACTGGTGCTGTTGACGGAAGCCGGACTGACCCCACCGGAGGTGCTCGCCGCCGCGACCAGCAGGCCCGCCGACCGTTTCGGGCTGACCGATCGCGGCCGGATCGCTCCCGGCTTGCGCGCCGATCTGCTGCTCGTCGACGGAGATCCGACCATCGACATCACCGCCACCCTCGCGATCGCCGAGGTGTGGCGGCGCGGCGTGCGGCAGGCCCGATGACCACGGCCGAGACCGCCCGCGCCTGGCCGCTGGCACTGTTCCGGACCACAGCGACCGGCGCGGCGGTGCTCGTCTTCGCCCAGGCAGCCCTGGCCGGTGGCTTCCTCGCCGGGCATTTCGAGGCATTGGCGCTGCACAGCCGAAACGGCGGCCTGGTCGCGATGGTGTTGTTGCTCCAGCTGATCTCGGCGGTGTCGTTGTGGCGCTTGGGTGGTGGTCCGGCATGGCCGGCGCGCACCGCGGTGGTCCAGGTGCTGATCGGTGCGGCGCTCATCCCGCTCGGTGAGCAGCGGGTACTCGCGCTGCACATTCCGCTGGCGGTCGGGTTGGCGATCGGAACGGCGTTGCTGGTGAGCTGGGCGTGGCGGTGGCAGCGGTGAGGGGCATGAGCAGGTGGGGATTCCTGCGCGCGGGAGCCGGTGTCGGTGCGGCAGCGGCGCTCGGTGCGGCCGGATGGGTGGGCATCCCGCGGATCACCGCACCTGGGCAGCCGGGTGTGCTGCTACCCAGCGGCACACCGCTGCCGCGTCCGTTCCGGACGGAGTTACCTATCCCGGCGGTGCTGCAGCCTGTGCGCGCCGATGCGACCACTGACTACTACGACATCGTCCAGCAGCGCGCCCATCTCGATATCCTGCCCGGACTGCGGACCGAGGCATGGACCTATCACGGCACCTTCCCCGGCCCGACCATCCGGGCACGGTCGGGCCGGGCCACCGCCGTGCGTCACCGCAACGAACTCCCCCATCCGACGGTGGTGCACCTGCACGGCGGACACACACCGGCCGACAGCGACGGCTATCCGATGGATGTGGTGCTGCCGGTCGGCGCGACCGGCAGCCGGTCCCGGAGCCACGGGCACGGGATCACCACCGCCACAGGCGCGGTCGCGCACGGTGAACGCACCTACCTGTATCCGAACAGGCAGCGCGCGGCCTCGCTCTGGTACCACGACCACCGGCACGGGTTCACCGGTCCGGCCGTCTGGCGTGGCCTCGCCGGTTTCCACCTCATCGGTGACGATGTCGAGGACGCCTTGCCGCTGCCGCGCGGCGACCGCGACATTCCGTTGTGCATCAGCGATCGGTCCTTCGCCGCCGACGGATCGTTCGCCTATCCGCTCCTCGATCCGTCCCTGCACACACCCGGCGTCACCGACCGATACATGAACGGCGTGCTCGGCGACGTGATCCTCGTCAACGGTGCACCGTGGCCGCGGCTGCGGGTCGCGCCGGCGCGCTACCGGTTCCGGCTCCTCAACGCCTCCAATGCGCGCCGGTACCGGCTCACGCTCGAATCCGCCGTTCCCTGCGGTGGATTCGTGCAGATCGGCAGCGACGGCGGCCTGCTCGACCACCCGATCCGGCACCGGCACCTCGACATCTCTCCCGCCGAACGGTTCGACGTCGTCATCGATTTCGCCGCCTACCCGCCCGGCACCGAGGTCCGGCTCCGCAACACCCTCGGCACCGGTTCGGCCGCCGATGTCCTGCGCTTCGACATCACCGGACCACCGGTCCGGGACGACACCGCCGTCCCGGACCGGCTCACCGACCTCGAGCGCCTGGACCCGGCCACCGCCGTCGCCGAACGCACCTTCCTGTTCCAGCTGCGCCCCGACGGCTGGACCGTCAACGGCGCACCCTACGAACCCGGCCGGGCGCTGGCGGACCCGCGCCGCGGCACCGTCGAGATCTGGCGGTTCATCACCGATTTCCATCATCCGGTGCATGTGCATCTGGACCCGTTCCAGGTCATCGCCCGCAACAACCGGGCTCCGGGGCCGTTCGACGCGGGCTGGAAGGACACCGTCGACGTCCGGCCCGCCGAGATGGTGACGGTCGCGGTCCGCTTCACCGACTACGCGGGCCCGTTCATGCTGCACTGCCACAATCTCGAACACGAGGACATGGCGATGATGGCCGACTTCCAGGTGCGGTGAGCGCGGTCAGCGCAGCGGCCGGAAGAACTCGCGCACATCGTCGACGAGCAGATCGGGCGCCTCCATCGCCGCGAAATGCCCGCCACGGTCGAACTCGGTCCAGCGCACCAGGTTGTTCTGCTTCTCGGCGATACCGCGAATCGTGCTGTCGCCGGGGAAGACCGCGATGCCCGTCGGCACGCCGGAGCTGGGCAGGTCGGCACCCCACTGCTGGGATTCCTTGTACAGGCGCATCGAGGAGCCCGCGGTGCGGGTGAACCAGAGGATCGCGATCTCGGCGAGCAGCGCATCGCGGTCGAGGGAGTCCTCGGGCAGGGCGGCGGCCGGATCCTTGTAGGTGTTGACGACATCGACGACCCAGCCGAGCAGTCCCACGGGTGAATCGGTCACCGCATGGGCCAGGGTCTGCGGGCGGGTGCTGTGCACACCCGCGTACGCGGAGGTCTCGTTGCTGCTCCAATCCTGGAGTGCGGCAAGCTTTTCCTGATCCTGCACCGAGTAGCCTGCGCCGTCGTCGTCCCAGGCGGGAATGGTGATCGCGGCATTGAGATGGACCCCGGCGACATGTTCGGTGTCGATGCGGCCCAGTTGCGGGGCGATGAACGACCCGGCGTCGCTGCCCTGCGCCCCGTAGCGGGAGTAGCCGAGCCTGCTCATGAGCTGTGCGATCAGGATCGCCGATCGCTCGGTCGCGGCCTGTCCCGGCTGTCGGGTGGGACCGGAGAAGCCGAAGCCGGGCAGGGTCGGGATCACCACGTCGAAGGCGTCGTGTGGGTCGCCGCCGTGGGCGCGGGGGTCGGTCAGCGGTCCGATCGTCGCGGCGAAATCGGTGAACGGCCACCCGTGCACGAGGACCAGCGGCAGCGCGCCGGGTTCGGGTGAGCGGACGTGGGTGAAATGGATGCGCTGACCGTCGATGTCGGTGACGAACTGGGGTCGGGCATTGCGGGCGGTTTCGGCGGCGCGCCAGTCGAAGCCGGTGCGCCAGTAGTCGGCGAGGCCACGCAGGTACGCGGTGGGCAGGCCGTAGGTCCAGCCGGTGTCGGGCAGGTCGTCGGCCCAGCGGGTGCGGGCGAGGCGATCGTGCAGCTCGTCGAGGTCGGATTGCGGAATGTCGATGAGGAAGGGGTGGATGTCGTTCATGCCGACCACGCTACGAACCAGTTAGGTCGAAATCGGACCTAAGTTGCGGGCATTCTGGAGGCATGTCCGAAACGTCGGCCCGGTTGCTCCGCCTGCTGTCGCTGTTGCAGACCCACCGTGCGTGGTCCGGCGCCGAACTCGCGTCGAAGCTCGAGGTCACCGCGCGCACCGTGCGCCGCGATATCGAGCGGCTGCGCGGGCTCGGCTATCCGGTGCAGGCCTTGCAGGGGACGGCGGGCTATCGGCTGGGCGCCGGGGCGTCGATGCCGCCGCTGCTGCTCGACGACGAGGAGGCGGTGGCCGTCGCGGTCGGTCTGCGGACCAGCTCGGGTGGCACCGTCACCGGCATCGAGGACGCCTCGCTGCGGGCGCTGGCCAAGCTGGAACAGGTACTGCCGTCGCGACTGCGGCACCGGCTGAGCACCCTGCAGCAGTCGATGGTGCGCGTCGCCGCCGAGGCGCCACGCGTGCCGTCGGAGACCCTGCTGGCGATCGCGGAAGCGTGCCGGCGGCACGAACGCCTGCGGTTCGACTACACCGATCACACCGGCCGCACCTCCGTGCGCGACGCCGAACCCGACTCGCTGGTCAATGTCAGCAGGCACTGGTATCTGGTCGCCTGGGACGTCGACCGGGCGGACTGGCGGTCGTTCCGGGTCGACCGGCTGCGTCCGCGGATCCCGACCGGACCGCGCTTCACCCCGCGCCCGCTGCCCGACGGCGACGCGGTGGCGTATCTGTCACGCAGGCTCTCGAGTGAGTCGTGGCTGTGGCGCACCGTCGTCACCCTGCACGGGCCGGCCACCGAGATAGCCGAACGTCTGTGGCCCGGCACCGGTGTTCTCGAACCGGTCGACGACGTGACCTGTCTGCTGCATCTGGGCGCGGACTCCCCTGCCTCGCTCGCCTGGATGATCACCGCGCTGGACACCGATTTCACCGTCACCGGCCCACCCGAACTCGTCACGGCACTGCGCAGGTTGAGCGACCGATGCCGCAACGCGGTCGATGCACCTGATGCCGACTAGCACCGACTGCCCGCTGTTGATGCGCTGCCCCAGCACCTCTCACGGCTCGTCCAGGACTTCCTGCAGGCGGGCGGCGAACGCGATCGGGCCACCGACGAATCCGGTGTGATCACCGGGGAACAGCACCGGCTCGGTGCCCAGCACCGCGGCCAGCTCGCGCGACGTGCGGTCACAGAACTGCCCGGTCGACGCGGCGCCGATGCCGACGATCACGCGGGTGGGCACGGAGCGCAGCAACGGCTGGTCGGGCACCCACTCGGTGGTGGCGCGCAGTTCATGGTCGAACCAGTGGCGTTCGCTGTCGACCTGCCGCGGGTCCCGGTCACCACCGAACATCCGCTGCACCACCGCGTCCGGGATCGCGAAGCCGGTCTGGGCGAAGAATTTCCGCCACGCGCCGACCACGTCGCCGGTGTCGTAGGTGGCGATGATGTCCTCGGTGACGGCGCGCTGGTCCTGCGCGTCGGGCAGCAGCTCGCGCAGTGGCGGTTCGTGCGCGACGACGGTGGTGACCAGGTCGGGGGTGGACTGGGCGAGCGCGAGCGCGCTGACGGCGCCGCCGCTGGAACCGAACACCACCGCCGGACCGGCGTCGAGGTGGGTGATCAGCCGGGCGAGGTCGTCGGCGCGGGCGAGCACCGCCGAATCCTGCTGCGGGTCGTCGAGGGGGCTGGCGAAATGCCCACGCGGATCGGTGGTCAGCACGGTGTTGGTGGCGGCGAGCTGGTCGGCCAGCGGCGCGAACGCGGCGGCGTTCATCGGCGCGCCGACGAGCACGAACAGCGGTCCCGTCCCGCGGACCTCGTAGTACAGGCGGGCATCGGGCACCACGAGGGTGCCGGTGGTGACGGCGGAGCTGGCGGTCATGAGACTCTCCCGGATCTCGGCTACAGGTAGCACTCATTGAGACGGTGGCCGGTCCGGGATTTCATCGCTCGCCGCGAATTCATCGCGCTTTCGCCGGGGCAAGACGGGCGAGGACGAGCACCAGCAGCCCGCACGCCGCCACCACGGACCACCCGGACAGCGCGTCGCCGATCGGATCTGCCGCGGCGACCAGCCCGCCCGCCACCGCGATGCCGACCGCCGCACCCACCTGCCGGGCGGTGGAGGTGATACCGCCCGCGACTCCGGCCCGATCGGCGGGCAGCCCGCTCACCGCGGTGTTGGTGATGGGCGCGTTGGCGAATCCGAACCCGATGCCGACGAGTCCGAGAGCCACCAGGAGTACCGCCGGGTCCGTGCCTGCCGCGGCGAGCAACAGCCCACCGGCGGTGAGGAATCCGCCCGCGAGCAGCAGTGGCGGCCGGGCACCGACGCGACCGACGAGCACCCCGGACAGCGGTGCGCACAGTGTCGCGGCCACAGCCAACGGCAGCGTGATCGCGCCCGCTGCGACCGCGCTCATTCCCCGCTCGTGCTGCAGATGCCAGGTACTCAACAGCAACGTCGTCGTCAGCGCGACGAACACGACGACCGCGGCGGCCACCGCGGCGGTGAACGGCGGCCGCCGAAACAACCGCAGATCCATCAACGGTTCGGCCACCTTGCGCTCGACCCACACGAATCCGCCTGCCGCCACACCGATGCCGAGGTAACCGGCGATCGCCGCGGTCGACGTCCACCCGATCCGCGGGCCTTCGATGAGCACCGCGATCACCCCGCCGACGACCACGACCAGCAGTACCTGCCCCGCACCGTCGATCCGCCGCGGATGCTGTCCCCGGGATTCCGGCACCACCAGCATCGTCAGCACGAGAGCGACGACCACGACCGGCACCGCGATCCAGAACACCGACCGCCAGCCGAACCAGTCGACCAGCGCGCCACCGAGCGTCGGCCCGACCGCCATGCTCAGCCCGAACACCGCCGCCCACACTCCGATCGCCCTGGCACGCTGCCGCGGATCGGTGATCGTGGCCACCACGATCGCCAGCGCCACCGGACTCAGCATCGACCCGCCGATGCCCTGGGCGATCCTGGCCGCGATCAGCACCTCGACCGTCGGCGCGACCGCGCACACCGCCGAAGCGGTACCGAAAACGACCAGCCCGAGCCGGAATACGCGGCGCCTGCCGAACCGGTCGGCGATCGCGCCGGAGGTGATGAGGAAGCTCGCCAGGGCCAGGGTGTAGGCGTCGACGATCCATTCCAGTCCCTGGGTGCCGACGCGCACGCCGTCGGCGATGGCGGGCAGGGCGACGGTGACGATGGTCGCGTCGAGCCCGACGACGAACAGGCTCAGCGAGCACACGCCCAGCACCGTCCAGGGGTGGACGGCGCCGGCCGCGGCGCGCGTGCGGGTGGGGTTGTCCAGCATGGGTGGTCCTCCTCGGATGAGGGCCCGAGTATCGCCACCGCCCATGCCGGATGACCAGAATCGTTGCCGGAACAGCAAATCCGGCCCGCCGGTGGCTACGCGGCGATCTCGGTCATCTCCCCGTCCCGCAATGCCATCCGGTCCCCGGTGAACCGGCGGCGCAGCTGGCGATCGTGGGTGACGATCACCAAGGCGCCCGGGAACTCGTCGAGCGCCTGCTCGAGTTCCTCGACCAGCGCCGGGGCGAGGTGGTTGGTCGGTTCGTCGAGCAGCAGCAGGTCGGCGGGTTCGGTGACCAGGCGGGCGATCTCGATGCGCCTGCGCTGCCCGTAGGACAGCTCACCGACCCGCAGCGCGAGTTCGGCCGGACGGAACAGGCCGAGATCGAGCAAGGTGTCCGCGTGGTCGTCGGGGTGGCCGGGTCGGTCGGTGGCGAACGCGGTGAGCACGGTCGCCGACGCCCGGTAGCGGGGTGGTTCCTGCCGCAGCCAGCCCACCCGGCCGGTGATCCGCACGGTCCCGGCGTCGGGCACCAAATCACGGGCGAGGATCCGCAGCAGGGTTGTCTTGCCCGCTCCGTTCGGCCCGGTCACGAGCATCCGCGCGCCGGGTTCGACGCGCAGCGCGGGCAGCGCGAGGCGATCGTCGACGCGGATGCCGGTCAGCTCGGCGACCGGACCCGCCACCGCATCCTCGATCGTGGTCGGCACCGCCGCATGGAATTGCAGCGGATCGATCGGCGCCGCCACCGGATCGGCATGGAGCCGCGCGACCCGCTCTTTGGCGTTGCGGATGCGCGACATCGCGCCGTGCCCGCGCCCACGTGCCCGGAACGGTCCGGCGGCGAACACGGCCAGCGGCAGTTTCCGCGGAATCGCCTCGAGCCGGATGACATTGGATTCGGCCAGTCGCCTGCTGCGTGCCAGTTCGGCCCGCCAGTCCGCGTATTCCTGTGCGGCCCTGCGTCGTTGGGCCGCTTTCGCGGCCAGGTAGCCGGCGTATCCGTCGCCGAAGCGGGCGACCTGCCCGGCATCGACCTCGAGGATGGTGCTGGTGATCCGTTCCAGGAACACCCGGTCGTGGGTCACCGCGACCACCGTGCCCCGATGTGCTCTCAGCTGCTGTTCGAGCCAGGCGACCGCGCCGTCGTCGAGGTCGTTGGTCGGTTCGTCGAGCAACAGCAGTTCCGGCGCCGAGGCCATCGTCGCCGCCAGCGCGAGCCGGGCCTTCTCCCCGCCGGACAGGGTCGAGAGCGGACGATCGCGATCGAGCCCTGGCAGGCCGAGCGCGGCCAGCGCGATCTCGACGCGTGCGTCGGCCCGGTAGCCGTCGCGTGCTTCGAACCGGGCGAGCAATGCCGCGTAGTCGTCGAGCAGCGCCGGATCACCGTGTGCCAGTTGCTGTTCGGTGCTGCGCAGCTGTGCCTCGAGTGTCCGCAGGTCGGCCAGTGCGTGGTCGATGGCCGTGGCGACGGTCGCGGTACCGGGCAGTTCGAGGACCTGCGGGAGGTAGCCGATACCGCCGGGCGCCGCGACGATCACGCTGCCGTTGTCGGGGTGTTCGGCTCCGGCGAGCAGCCGGAGCAGGGTCGACTTCCCTGAACCGTTCTCGCCGATCACGCCGACCGTTTCACCGGGTGCGATCGACAGCGACACGGTGTCGAGAACGGTGGTGGCGTCGTAGCGCTTGGTGACGTCATGGAGGGTGAGTTGGGCGGTGCTGGTCATGTCGGCAGCTCCTGTTCTCGGCCGCGCAGGGCCGCACGAAAGGCCCCGTGACGGGGCTGGATCGAGGGAACGCACGCGGACCGAGCGAGGTGGCGTGCGGTGGCGGAACGCGGAGCTCAGCTCTACGCGTTCGGCGCGGTCACTAGATCAGGAAACCCATGAGGTCTACGACCATAACGACAGTCCGCTCGGTGCGCCACCTCTTTTTCGGTGGCAGAAAACACGAGTGCCGCGCAGCTGTGGAGCTGCGCGGCACCGGGTGAGCTGTCGGTCAGTTATAGGACTTCGCGACCCCGTCGAGCAGATGCTCGAGTGTGTCGTAGGCGGGCGCGTCGACCACGTCGATCAGGTCGGCGGGCACCGGCACATTCCGTTCGGTGGCGATCGCCGTGAACTGCGCGTTGTCGCCCGTGCGGAAGCCGTGCTCGGCGGCCAGCCGCCGCAGCTCGGGGTTCTCGGTGAGCAGCTTGCCGATCGTGTCACCGGTGCCGGTCAGCGGGACCAGGGTGTGGCTCGACAGCACGGTCGGGGTCGGGTAGGTCAGCACCATGTCAGGCTTGATCCGGCCCTGGCCCGCGGCCTCGACGTACTGGGCTTCATAGATGCAGACCAGCGGCGTCGGGCCCATTCCGTTGGTGAGGTACTGGGTGAACGGGCCTTCGCTGCTGTTGTCGGTGTAGCCCTGGGCGAGAAACAGTTTCGACAGGGCGGGCAGCACGTGCTGTTCGGCGGTGGCGCCGCGCACGATGGTGTGGTCGTTGGCGACGTAGCTCGCGATCGACAGGTACATGGCGGCGGAGTTGGAGCTGCGTGGGTCGGTGGTCGAGACCAGGATGTTCTTCGCGACCGGGTAGGTGGTGTTGTCGGGCAGGTCGTCCCACTGCACGCCGGTGCCGGCGAGTTCCAGGTACCGGTTCATGTCGAAGGTCGGGACCGGGCCGGGCTTGATCACCCCTGCCGCGGTCAGCAGGTCCGCGATCGGCCGATAGGTGGCGATCGCGATCGGCGAGGCGAACGGCGTGTACTTGGCGGTGATGTTGCGCTGCCGCTGGATCCGTTCGGCGGCGGGGCTGCTCGACGGGAACGCGAAATCGAACTGACCGAGATCGACGGTCGTCGCGATCTGGCGCGACCCGGCCGGCTCGACCTCCACCTTCACCCCGTTGTCGGCGAGCACCTTCACCACGCGCTCGTCCTGGAAGAACGCCACCTTCTCCGAGCCGACGACACCGCGCACGGTAATCGCCGCCGCGACGGCGGGAGTCTCGGCGGCGGGGGCGTCCGCACCGCCCGGCAGCAGGATCACCCCGGCCGCGACCGCGGCGACGACGGTGACCGCACCGATCGACAGGGGTAGCACGCCGCGCCTGCTCACCAGGCTCCCGCGCTCGCCGGTCGAGTTCGCCTCCGGCGCAGTCTCCGGATCCGGGGTGGCGGCGCGGACGGTCGCCGCGGGCGCGGGCACCCGGACGGTCGGATCGGGATCGGCGAGTTCGGTGCGCACGATCCGCTCGACCAGGATCGGCACGAACTCCCGGATCGGCTTGCCCGCGAAACGATGATGCGCGGCGCCCACCGCCGAGGTCACCTGGTCGGCGGGGACGTTCTCGGACAGGTCTTCGACCAGACTCTCGGTCATGCGCCGCATGGCCAGCTCTTCACGCTGGACGGTATCGGCGGCTTCGCCGGGGGTTACGCGCGACACCACAATTCTCCTGGACTCACATCGGGCTGCGGACGCGGCGCGCCGACCGGGCCCTCCCGTGCGCACGCCGCGGGCCACGCTACCGGCGCGCAGCACAGTTGCCCCAGCTGTGAACGGCCTGGCACGCAGAGTTCAGCACCCGCTCCGCTGCCCGCAATGTCATGTTGTCCGGGCGTTCGCGTAAACATCGAATCCCCTACTGCCCGTGTGGGATTCACTACTTTTATTCGGAGGCGGCCGGTCTGTGGACGACCGCGGTTTCGGTCGGCGCCTGCCGTGCGGCGCGCAGTGCCGTGTTCAGCATCCCACCGGCGAGCAGTTCCAGCACGCCGATCACGAGCAGCGCACTCCCGGCGACCGTCGCCAGTCCGGTGACGGTCTGGAACTGCATGGCGATCATCGTGATCCCGATCGCCGTCGTACCCAGCCCGCAGACTTCGTGCAGCCAGCCGTCGGTGACGCTGTAGTCCCAGGCCGCGACCAGTGCCTGCACGACGCCGCGGACCGACCAGCCGATCCCGATCCACAGCGCGAGCAGTTCGATGTTGCCGCCGCTGAAGGCCAGCACCGCCAGGATCACCGTCAGCACGGCGCTGACCAGAACCAGCACCCGCAGCAGGAACGCGATCCGCGCCCGCAGCGCCAGATACACCTGCACGGCGGCACTGAGCAGCAGCGAGATGCCGAACAGGACGGCCAGCGTGGATTCGCTGCGGCCGGGCCACAGCAGTGTGACGACGCCGAGAACGAAGGAGCACCCGCCGGCGATCAGCATCGCCTGGCGGGTTCGGTCACGCGCCGGTTTCCCCTCCCCGTCGTGCACGGGCATTGGCACACGATATGCCCGCATCGCTCGATAGCCGTAGATTTGCCCGCGCGCGTCGGCGGCGGGTTCACGTCAACCGGTCCCGGACCAGAGGATCGCCCTCGCGCGAATCCACAGCTACTCAGATTGCGCGCCCGGGACCCGGCACACACACTCGCGGGCGCGCTAGAAGAACCAGCCGAGTTCGGGCGCACGCTCGGAGGCGAACGCTTCGTCGAAATCGCGCAGCGCGGCGGGCGCGCCGACCCGGATCCGATGGCCGGCGGCGAGGTTCCTGGCGCGATGCGCGCCGAAGTACAGGGCGCCGAGCACGTTGATGTCGAAACCGAGTTCGGCGGGCCGCGTGGTCGGTTCGCATTCGGCGATGCCGTCGCGAATCCGCAGGGCGAAGGTGCCGCCCGCCGACCGGAACGGATCGTGGACCGACAGCACCGTGTCGACGTCGTGGCGGTACGTGCGCGCGGTCAGGGCTGCGGGAATGTCCATGAGCCGCGCCCACAGTGCGTCCCCGCGATCGGTCACCCGAACGGCACGTGGGTCGGTGAGCAGGTACGGCAGCGGATCGTCGTCGGCGATCTCGACTTCCACCGCGTCGATCAGATCCATGCCGAGCAGCACCCGCCACAATGCGGCGTGGGCGTCGGGGGTGACGGCACGGTATTCCCACACGGCCGCGACGGACCGCTGATCGTGGTAGCGCCGCCGGTACAGGGCGTAGCCGTCGGGGTGAATCAGCGCGAACAGCGAGGTGGCGCCGCCGCGGTGGCGTTCCACATCCGCGAAGAACAGGTCCCACTTGGGTTCGGGCCGCACCTGCGCGCCGGGCACCGACCGCTGCCAGCGCTCGTACACCTGCCGGATATGCGGTGCGGCCTCGGCGAGCGTCGCCATCGAGACACCACCGGGATCGGGTGTGGTCGAACGGAATTCGGCGCGCCGGCGATCGATGGAGACGGTGGTGGCGAGGATCGCCGTGTCGTAGCCGAACCGACCGTAGATCGTGCCCTCGCTGGCGGTGAAGATCGTCAGCGGTAACCCGTCGGCCTCGGTCCGCTCGTGCTGCGCGGTATACAGTTCCCGCAGGATCCCGCGCCGCCGATGCGTCGGCGCGACCGCCACCCCCGACACACCGCACGCCTGCACGGTGCGCTCCCCCGGCACGGTCACCGTCATCGTCAGATCGACCGTGTGGCCCACGATCCGATCACCGTCGACCGCGACCAGCGACCGCTCGACCGGAAACAACTCGCCCCGGTACCCGAGTTCGTCCTCCCGGTACCGCATCCCGAAACCGGCCTCCTGCAATCCGATGATCGCAGCCCAATCCTCGCTGGTACCCGACCGCACGGTGACGCTCTTCGCTGATGCCATCTCCGTACCATCCCACGCCCAGCCACCACCGCACATCCCATTTTCCGGCTAGCCGGGCACCACCCGCACCACCTCGACCAACCCCTGCCCCTGGTCGGCCGACGCGGACGGCGCGGCAACCGAACCCACCACACCGGGTGCGGGCGCGACCGGCCTACGGCTGAAGCGCAAGACGATCCCGCCGACACTGACGTCGGTGCCGGCGTCATCGTCGACGGCGCCGCGCATCTCGCCACCAGCCCACGACAACTCCGCGCGGCTGACCACCACCGACGTATCGACGCTGTCACTGGCATTCTGCGCTCGAGCCGACACTCGCCCTGCCACAAGGTCGAGGACCGCGTCCACGGCCACCGGGTCGCTCGCGCCGTCGTAGATCCACCGGCGACCGAGGACACCGTGCTCGGCCGTCCCGAGCAGCGCACCGTCGCCACCGGGCACCGGGACACCGCGATAGGTGAGCGGAACGCTGTACAGCACCGCATCGGCTCCCGACTCGTCCATCAGCAACAGGAACTCGATGCCCACCGCTCCGTCGGCATCGTCGAGCCGGAACCCGCCGACCTTCCTGAGCCTGGGTGTCGTGCCCAGGTACCACTGCCGCCCGGGCAGCCACGCGGCAACGAGCTCGAGCTTGCTCGGGGTGAGGGTGGTCTGGTGGATGACTGCCATGAGTGCGCTATGTCCGTCCGAGCATTGCGCGCAGGTCGGGGAGGGTTCCGATGCGCTGGGTGGTGGGGCGGCCGGGAGCCGGGGTCTGCGGTGAGCCGGTGGCACGCAGGAGGGCTCTGATCTGATCCGGCGTGGCGCGCCCGGCACCGAGGGCTCGCATGCCCTGATAGGCGGCGATGGCACCGACGACGATCGGGGATGCGCTCGAGGTTCCGCTGAATTCGTCGGTGTACCAGAGGTCTTCGTCGGCGCCGCCCTGGAGATCACCGTAGCCGGTGGTGGTGACTTCACGGCCCCAGCCCTGGACATCCAGGCGTGCACCGTAATTGGAGAACGGGAGGCGGGAGCGGGCGGGGCCGTGGTCGCGGCCGTGCAGGCCGGGTGGTGGGGCGCCCGCGCCGACCAGGACGGCGCCGGAGTCGGTGTCGCCGCCGCGGAACGGGTTGTGCCAGGTCGCGGGGAAGTCGCCGGGCCGGGCGTCGTAGACGGGATCGTCGAAGTTCTCGTTCCCGTTGCCTGCGGCCTCGACGACGACGATGCCGCGGCCGACGGCGTACCGGATGGCGGCGAAATCGTCCGGCCACCACTCGACGGCGATGTAGCCGCGCTGATCGGGTTGACTCCGGTAGTCGAATCGAGGTCCGGGGCGGTGCAATTCGATGAGCAGGACGTCGCCGGGGTCGAGGGCATCAGCCGCCGAGCGGATCGCGGCGGCCGAGCCGATCCCGAAGATCGAGATCGCCCTGATGTGCGCTTCGGGCGCGATCCCGGTGACACCGAAGCCATTGTGATCGCCACTGATCTCCCCCGCGACCGCTGTGCCGTGGTTGCGCCAGCCGATATCGGCCGAGGAGGTTCCGCCGATCACGCCGCCTTGGTTCTGCCGCAGGTCTTCGTGGGTGAATCGCCAGGCCCCCTCCACGTCGATCACCCGCATCCCGGTGCCGAGCCCACCGGGCCGGGTATGCGCCCACACCGCGTCGATCCCGGTCGGCGCGGCGTCCAGATAGGCTTGCCTGCTGCGGAAATCGGGGGTCGCCGCCGGTGCGTCCGGTGCGACGGTGTTCTCGGCCAGTGGCGCGAGGGGCGGTTCGGCCGCGGGTTTCACGTAGGCGGCGGCCACCGTGTCGTCCCGGCGGAGTCGATCCGCGAGTGCCGCGAGATCACCCACCTGACCGCGCACCGAGTAGTAGCCGAGGTACTCCCCGGCGACCGGCGCCTGCGGTGTATCCGCCAGTCGCTCCGCGAGCCGGTTGTCCGGGCCGAAGATGGGGACCAGCTGCGCCGCGGCAGGGAGCAGGTCGTCGACGTGGCTGCGCACGGAACGGTTCTCACGTAGCGCGATCGGCGTGAGCTCGGTAGCGGTCGGCGTGGTGACGACGACCAGTTCGGCCGGCGAGACCGCGGGGCCGGGCACCCCTGGTCGACGCTGCCTGCTGGGTCGGGCGGTGGAAGCCATGGCTACCAGTGAACAGTGCGCCGGGCCGAGCCGCCACCGATGCGCCGCAACCGGATTCGCGACACGCCCGACTCGTGCCGCGAACCTGGTCGCGCCGAGCAGATCGGCCAGGATCCGCTGTGCCGCGCCGACGCCCTGCGGCGCGAACGGCGGGTGTCGCACACGGTTTGGCCCGGCGGAAGATCGGCCACGGTGAGGACTCGAAGGCCACCGCGTCGATCAAGGCCGGTGAACTCGGTCACCGGCTCCGATTACTCGCG
This sequence comes from Nocardia sp. NPDC057663, assembly GCF_042799895.1. NCBI lineage: Bacteria > Bacillati > Actinomycetota > Actinomycetes > Mycobacteriales > Nocardiaceae > Nocardia > Nocardia sp. NPDC057663. The sequence goes on from NZ_JBHVHX010000005.1 coordinate 368,276, forward strand.
CGCAGGGTGTAGTGCCCGGACGGCCAGGAGTTCGTCGAGTTGACGTTCGGCACGTTCGGCGCGCGCGAGGGTCTGCTGACGGGCGTCGTCCAGCGTGGCCAATCGTTCCGCGGTTTCGGTCCGCAGTTGGTCGAGCGCGGCCGCCGATTCGACGCGCCGCTGCTCGGCGTCCGCCGCGGTGGTGCGGCGAAGCTCGGCGAGTTCGACGCGGGTTCGATCGAGTTCGGTTCGGGTGGTGTCGAGTTCGGTCCGCGCCCGGCGCCACTCCTCACGCGCTTCGGCCGCGGCTTCCACCCGCTCGGCGGTGGCTTGTTCGGCACGTGCGGTGGCGCGGTCGGCGTCGGCGGCACGTTGGATCGCCAGATCCCGTTCGGCGTTCGCGGCGGCGACCCGCGCTTCGGCATCCCGGCGCTGGTGGGCCACCTCGGCATCGGCCCGCTGCTCGGCCCGCACAACGCTGTCGGCGGCGTCCTGCCGTGCGGCGTCGATCTCGTCGGCCGCTTTCCGTTGCGCGGCCCGCACTTCGGACTCGGCTTCGCTGCGCGCGGCGAAGACGTCGTCGGCGGCCTGTTTGCTGAGTTGCTCCACCGAGGCCAGTACTTCATCCCTGGCGGCGAGCGCTTCGGCCACCGCTTGTTCGGCCTCTTCGGCGGCGAGCACCGCCTCCTGTGCCACCGATTCCGCCAGTGTCCGCGCTTCCTCGGCCCCCCGCCGCGCCTGTTCGGCAGCGACGCCTGCCATCTCGGCCTCGGCGATCCGTCGCGCGGCATCCGCCTGCACCGCCTGGACCTGCGCTTCTGCCACCGACGGGTCACCCAGCGTCTGCAGCTCCGCGACCGCGGCAGTGAGCGTGGTCCCCAATTGCTCCGCGAGCCCACGGAACTGACCGAGCAGCTCGTCGGCCCGCAGCCGCGCCACCGTCACCGGCCCTTGAGTCGTCACAGTGACGGAATCCCCCGCACTCTCCGACTCCTGTTGCAGCCGTTGCCGTTCACGCCAGGCACGCCATCGCGTGTGGTCCGGGTGATCGCAGTACTCGGACGGACGACCCGGGCCACCGCCGCGGGTAATGGGACGGGCACAGCCCGGATAGTTGCAGACGCTCGACACGGGAGAATCGTAACGTTGGTTTCGTCATTTCCCTACGGATTAGACGAAACGAAAACCGTGTCGCCCCTTGAGGACTCGAATCGAGCGGTTCTCTGTCTGACCGCCGATAAGTGAACATTATCGGCGGTCAGAGTCCTGGCCTACGCCCGAGCACCTCGGATTATTTACGTTTACGTTTGGTTGTATCCAACCAAACGTAAATGCCACGAAACCAGTCGGAAACTGTGCTCGCCTGTACGGGCGTACCAATGACACCTTCGTGACACCCGTCATCAAAATGTCAGTGCCGCGATCAGGCGATACGTCGGTCGTGTCAGTAGAAGGCGTCACTGGATGTCAGTAACCGCAGATCGCACTGGGCCAGCTCGCCGGGCTGATGCTCGGTCCGCGAGGCCGGATCCACCGGCTTCAACAACGGCCGCAGCTGCTGCACCCGTTCGAAGAACACCGTCTTGCCCCGCCGTCAGCCGACGCACTCCATGACCACAGTCGTCGGCATGTCCGGGAGCTCCACCCGGATCGACGGCTCGAACTCATCGACCGCCGACCCACGCGGCTCGCGCGGATCGCCATTCCTTCCGCGCGATGCAACCGGCGGATCTCCGCCCAGTCGGGGGTCGGGGAGCATCGGCGGGAAATCCGGCGCTAAGGAGTTATGGCAGATAGCGGCCCACTATCTGCCATAGACCGGGAGTCGTCCTGGCGCGATGCCGAGTTCGTGCAGGGGTGACTCGGGAAACTATCTGCCGTAGCGCTGGAGGTCGGTTCTGATGGGTGTCGTGCGCAAGCTGTCGACTGTGGCGGGCGGAGTGCGGTGACGCGGTGCGGATGTTCTCGGCGACGATCACCGTCGCCAACACCCGCCGCGGTTACGCGGTCGCGCTCGATCGGCTCGTGGCCGACTTCGATGCGGACACCGATGTAGCACTGCTGGACCGGGAGCCTGACCGGATCAGTGGCTGGTTCACCTTCGTGTGGGGCGCCATGTCGCCCAAGACGTTCAACCTTCGGCTGACCGCGTTGACGTCGGCGTGCGCGTGGTGGCGGGAGCAGGGTTGGCTCGCCGGCGATCCGTTGGTCCGGTTGCGGGCGCGGCCAGTTGCTCCGGATCGCAGCCGGGTCATGACCCACGATGAGGTGAGCGAGCTGCTCGCCTCCGATGCCTCGCTGCGGGAGCGGACGTTGTGGACGATGCTGTACGAGACCGCCGCCCGTGCCGAGGAGATCCTGACTCTCGATGTCGGCGATCTCGATCCGGTGAACCGCTGCGCGACCGTGGTCCGCAAGGGCGGTGCCCGTGATGTCGTCTACTGGCAGACCGGTACCGCGCGGCTGCTGCCGCGCATGGTCGCGGGCCGTCGACGTGGCCCGCTGTTTCTCACCGACCGGAAGGCGAAGCCGTCGGTGGCGCTGGTCGATGTCGACCCGACCACCGGGCGGGCTCGGTTGTCGTATCGGCGCGCGGCGGCGCTGTTCGAAGAGCACACCGAGCCGATGACGCGGGGCCCGTTCACGCTGCACAGCTGCGGCACAGCAAACTCACGCACGCTGCGGAGGACGGTGCGTCTACCCCGATGCTGATGGCGTTGTCGGGGCACACGTCGGTGCGAAGCCTGGCCAAGTACACCCGAGTTTCGGCCGAGGCGCTGGGCCGGTGGCAGGCATCGACCGATCCGGCGTCACGGCGCCGCGAGCGGTGAGCTGCGGGCGCGTCAACTAGAAGGGGTAGTAAGCCCTTTCAGCGAACAGCTGCCTCTATGGAGTCCTGGTGATTCCGTAGGGTGCATAGCTGCCGTGTAGCGTGCCGCGAGCGTCGCGATGGCGGCCGCGAGCTCGGGCGCGTGGCCTGCCTCTAGACGAAAATCGAGGTCCATCGCGGCGAGGTATGCCGCGAGCAGTTGCGGGCTTTGTGCGCCGGCCTCGAGCGCGCTGGTGTGCGGATCGATCGGTTCAACCATCCAGATGCCGGTAGGTATGCGCGCTGCGACGGTTTCGGCAGGCGCGTCGACGATCACTCGGGCGGTGTAGTTCCACAGTGCGGCCATCCGTCCACGGGTCACGAATGTCGCGAGATCGCGCGCGGGGAGGTCTCTGGCGGTGAATCGGGGCCCGGTCGGCGTCTTCGGTGAGATTCGGTCGAGGCGGTAGCTGCGCCAGTCCTGGCGATCGAGGTCGTAGCCGACGAGATACCACCGGCCGCCGGAGTGAACCAACCGGTACGGTTCGACACGACGCTCGCTGGCTCTGTCGTGCCGATCAGTGTAGTCGAAGCGGAGCACTTCGCTGCGCTCGACAGTCGTGGCCACATCGCGAAAAATACTGGGTTCCACCGGATCTCGAGAGTTCGGTATGGCCTCAGCAACCGCGCTGATCGTGTGTAGCCGGTGACGCAGCTGGGGCGGGAGTAGCTGCTGGAGTTTGGTGGCCGCGCGGGCCGCGTCTTCGCCGATACCGACCACACCGGCACCGACGGCGGTGCGCAGAGCTACGGCTACCGCGATGGCCTCGTCGTCGTCGAGTTGCAGAGGTGGCAGTCTCGCGCCGGCGCGGAGTCGATACCCGCCTGCCACACCGGAAACAGCGTCGACCTGATAGTCGAGCCGCCGCAGGCGTGCGATGTCGGCACGGATCGTGCGGGTGTTCACGCCCAGACGCGACGCCAGCTCGGCCCCGGTCCACAGCCGTTGGGTTTGTAGGAGCCCGAGAAGCCGCAGCAGCCGGACACTGGTATCGACCATGGTCACCAGCGTCTCATCTATTGCGGAGCGATTCGTGCCGCGATCGATGCCACCGTTACCGACATGACTACTTCGACACGTCCATCTGCCAGACCGTTCCGACCGCTGGCGGGGCGAGGCGCCCTGGTCACCGGAGGATCGCGCGGCATCGGCCGCGCGATCACCAGCCGGTTGGCCGCAGACGGCGCCACCGTGGTGTTCACCTACGCCACTAGCTCCGATGCCGCCGACACGCTGGTCGCCGAGAACACCGAATCGAACGGGCAAGTATCGGCCGTGCAGGTCGATCTCGCCGACCCCGACCAGGTCACTGCTGGGTTCGCTGCGGCGGACGAGGTGTTTCGGACCGCGGGCGTCGGGCTCGACATTCTCGTGGCCAACGCCGGTGTATTCATCAGCGCACCACTGGCTGAGGCGACTGTCGACGAGTGGGATCGGGTGATGGCCGTCAACGCCCGAGGCACGTTCCTGACCCTTGCTCAGGCAACGCCGCGACTGCGTGACAACGGCCGGGTCGTCACGGTCTCCACTGTCGGCACCCATTGGCCGAGCCCTGGGGAAGCGATCTACGCGGCCAGCAAAGCTGCCGTCGAGCAGCTCACTCGCGTCGCTTCCCGCGAGCTCGGGCACAGGGGCATCACGGCCAACACCATCTCGCTCGGCCCGACTGATACCGATCTGCTGCGTGCCAGCGCGCAACCAGGCGCCGTGGAGGGGGCCGCTGCGATGACCGCACTCGGTCGCATCGGCCAACCTACCGATATCGCCGACCTCGTGGCGCTCCTCGTTCACCCTGACAGCCGCTGGGTCACCGGCCAGAACATCCGCGCCGACGGCGGATTGACCTGACCGAATACCCTGGTGTGCCGCTGAATTCCGTCGTCGATGCGCTGTTCTGGTCCGAGGTCGTGAGAATCGAACGCAGCCTCGACCCGCTGTCGCTGCCCGAAACCTAGTCCTGCCCGACCTGGGTGGGGTCGCGCAGCGGCCGGACGACTCCGCCCAGGTCGGGCAGTACGAAGCTGTAGTGTCCGTCCAAACCCAGGTGGGAGCGGATGAACGCTGAGAGCCGCTCGACGTCGGTATCGAGCACGGGATACCCCTGCTCGCGCAGTGCCTCGATGGCGTGGTTGAGGTAGACGGTGTTCCACAGCACGACGCAGTTCAGAACCAGGCCGAGCGCGTGAAGCTGGTCCTCCATGCCCTCGTAGTACGCCTGGCGCATCTCACCCTTGCGGCCGTGATACACCGACCGAGCCAGGTCGTGACGACCTTCGGTGAGGTTGGACTGGCGTTTGCCCTCCCGCCGGTACGGTTCGTCGTCGGCCAGCCGCAGGATGTGCAAGGTTTTGAAGATCCGCCCATAGTGGGCGATCGCTTCGCCCAACGCGGTAGGTCGGCCGTCGCGGGAGATCATGCGGGTGACCTCATGCGCGGACACCTCACCGGTGTTGATCGACACCGCGACCCGGCACATGTCGTCCCAGTGGGCGCTGATCTTGTCGGCGGCGATCACCCCACGCGCGGCGGTGTTCAACGGCCCGTAGTCGGCGCGGGTGTCGAACCGCCACAACCGCTGATCGGGCAGGTTCGCCAGCTTCGGCCGATACTGGAATCCCAGCAGGTGCAAAAGCCCGAACACGATATCGCTGTAGGAGCCGGTGTCGGTGATGATGACCTCCGGTGTCGGCCCGCCACGCTGGGAAAACACCACGTCGATCATGTTCAGCGAGTCCCGGGGCGTGCCGGAATACACGCGTGCCGCCAACCCTGCGGATTGGTCGTTGAGCATGTTCAACCAGGTGATCCCGGTGTGGCGGCCGAAGTACTTCGGGTTCGGTCGGGCGTGATGGGTGCGTACCGGCACCACGAACCGCATCCCGTCGATCGAGGCAACCAACCCACCGCCCCACGCCTGGGCCAGCTCGATCCCGGCCTAGGCGTCGACCAGGACGGTGTTGGCCGCGGCCAGGGTCTCGGCGCGGACGTAGCACTGATCGATATGCAGCAACCGGTTGCGGGTCAGCGCAGGAACGCCGGGGGTGGTGACCGGTTTGAACCCGACGTTCATCGCATGCCCACACAACACTGCCGCGACCGACAAGCCCAGGTCGGCGACGCGGGCGCGTTCCCCCGACACGTGGGTGAACGCCTCGACGAACCCCGGCAGCCAGCTCATCACCTCCATGATCAGCTCGGGCAGGTCGACCTCGGGCACCATCGCGGCGACTCGTTTCCGCAAGTCGATCAGCGACGCCGGTTCGGGTTTGGCCTCCAGCGCCGCCACATGCAGCCGGCCGTCGTCATCGATGCTGGCCGCGCTGTCCTCCCCGAGACGTTCCGCCAACTCCCGATACGCCGCGTCCACCGCTTCGGTGTGCTCGGTGAGAAGGTCGGTCGGCGCGGTGGGTAGGTTCAACGCGTTCATGCCCCGCTCACGGGCGGATTCCCATGCCGCGCCGTCGAGCAGGTGAGCGCGCGGATCACGCCACCGCTGCGAATCCACCGCGAAGATGCTGCGGTGCTTGAGATGGCGATGGAACTGTTCGAGCATGCACATCGTGTACGCGGCCTTGTCCACCGTCGCCTCCGGACGGCCCGGCACATAGACCAGCCGCCGCCACGCACCCACCACCAGGTCGTGGTCGACCGCACGGGCATCGAGCAGATGCGGCCCGAGCGCGCCGGTCGCCCGCACCGTCAGCAGCTCGGCAAGGGCACGCATCGCCGCCAGCACTCGCTCACCGTCCGGTGTCGCCCCGAACCGCACCCGGGTCATCAACGCGGGCAGAAACCGGGCGGACCGTGGACAACCGACCGGCCAGCTCGGTCAACCGCTGCCCATCCAGTTCCGAATCCCCAGCGGGCACAAGCTCGTCGATCGCGGCGACGGCATGCCGCAGCTCGGAGCGGGTGACCGTTTGCTCGATCAGATCCACCACCACCCCCAGCTCCACGTTCTGGTCGACCTCGACCATCTCCAGCAGCACCCTCACCGCGGCCGCGAGCTTTCCCGCGTTCCGCGACACCCTCGGGTAGCGGCGCACCTTCTCGTCCTTGGACTGCCGTTCGGCCTTGGCCAGCAACTGGGTCGTCATCAGCAGGTCGAACACCTCGAGCACGTCATCGACCGCCCGCGCCCGCATCGCTGTCGCGGTCGCGGCCAACACCGCAATCCGCTGGGTTCGCGGCTCCAGCCTCCGCAACGCCGAAGCCTTCCCCGACAGCCCATACGTGGCCAGACCGGTCAACCGGCGCGGCGGGATCATGCTCAGATCCACCTCACCCACACCGATCGCCTCGACATCCCTGAGCCGGTCCAGCGCCTTGAGAATCCCTCTCGACGACGTCCGGAACGCGCTCTTACGCAGCCGCTCCAGCTCACTCACCCGCGCCTTCGAGTCCGGCGGGACCTCCAACAACCGCATTAGCGCCGACACCGCGCTGGGACTGGCCTGGTCTGCGACCTGCACCCACAATCGTTCGTCGGCGATCTTGCGGCCCTCGGCGACCAAGGTCTCCAGCGTGGTGATGCCCGGAAGTAGCGCGTTGTGGGCACGCAGCCACTCGACCGCGCCGGCGAAGATCGCCTTCGGCCCGTCACCGGTCGTCCACGCCTGATCAGCGATCCACGCCGACAATTCGTCCGCGACATCAGCGAAGGCTCTAATCCCATACTCGCGCTGGATCTCCCACGCGTGTTCGAGTCGGGTCTTGTCCCGCTCGGTGTATGCCTTCGCACACGAGGGATCAGTGATCTCCAACTGCTCGGCCAGGTAGTCGATGAGATCGGCGGGAACATCGAGCGGATCGGTGAGGAACATCCCGACATTGCGGACCGTCACGACCTGGACCGCGAACCCCAACCGGTTGTAGTCACGGCGCCGGGCAGCGATCAGCCTGCGGTCCTCATCATCGAGGTAGCAGTACCTCTCCAGATCCTGTCGAGACAACACTCCAAACCGGCCGTATCCGCCATCACCGATCATCGCGACATGAAATCACCTACAGCCCAACACCGCTCACGGAACGACCGTCACGGCGCTTAGCGCCGGATTTCGGCCGGATGCTCCTCTAGTGCCCAGTCCTCCACGTTCAGCCGTCGCGGCGGAACAGCACGCCTAGAGCGCGGACCCGGGCGGCGGCAGCCGCAAGGTCGCCATCGCCCCACCACCAGCGACCGGTTCGATAGTCGCTGTGCCACTGTGTAGTTCGGCGATCCAGGCCACCAGCGCCAGCCCGATGCCGCTGCCACGCCCACCGGTGACGCCACGTTCGAACGGATTCGACGACAGCTGTGGCGCCAGCCCGGTGCCGTGATCGCGCACGTTCACCCGCCCCTCACCGACGTACACCTCGACGGGCGCGCGCGGATTCACCGAGCCGTGGGTGAGCGCGTTCTCCACCAGATTGCGGATGGCCAAGCTCAGCAGGCTCGGATCACCCACCACTACAGTCGGATTCGCGTGCAGCACGATATTGGCACCGTCGAACTCATCGATCACCGATTCGGTGAGCTGGTCGAGCAGCAATTGCACCCGTTCCATTCTGGTGACGCCCGACTGCATCCGGGCGCGCGTGAGCAGCCCGGCCACCACCCGCTCCATCCTGGCGCCGAGCGCCCTTGCGTTGTCCACCACCTGCTCGGTTTCCGCCGCCGAACGAGGGCGCGGCGCGGTGACGAGACGGTGGGTGGCCAGTGGGGTGCGCAGCTCGTGCGCGGCGTCACCTAGGAAGCGTTCCTGCTCGTCGAGCATCGTCAGCGCCTGCCGCATGCTCCGCCCCGACAGCAGATGCCCGGCCACCCCGGCCGCCATCGCCATGGTGACACCACCGACGACCAACGCCCACAGCAGCAGTGCGCGCCCACGGTCCCAGCCATCGGGATCGCCGCTGGTGATCAGCACGCCCTCACGATCGGAGTCCTCCCAGCCGAACGCGGCTGCGGCCAATCGCACGTCGCGCCCAGCGCTGTCGATGGAGTCCCGATAGACGGTCTCGCCTTGCTCGCGCAGCGCGGCGTCGGCCATGGCGGCGATCCCGCTCTCCGCGGGCATGTGCGAGCGCAGATGGCCGTAGTGCACCGTCCACCCACCGGTGCCCTGCGGGGTCACCACCAGGATCGCGATCTTGCCGCCGACCAGCTCCTGGCCGGGCAGCTCCGAGGTGTCGACCTCGTCGTCATCGTCGAGATAGACCCGCGGCACGAGCCCGGTCAGCACCCGGTCGAGCTCGCTGTCCAAGGCGTCGTCGCGGGAGCGCGCGTCGATCACCGCGGCGCTGACACTGAGCACGATGAGGCAGATGGCGGTGATGGCGGTGATCAGCAGGGTGAGCTGATTGCGGGTGCGGCGCAGACGTGCCACCGCGGGCCGCGGATCGGAGGTCGAGATCAGCGTGCGCATGCCGCCCCGCCGAGGACAAAACCCGCGCCGCGAACCGTGTCGATCACCTGCGGCGGCCCCAGTTTACGACGCAGACCAGCCATGACGGCGTCGACGACATTGGAATTGGGCTCGGCCATCTCGTCCCAGCAGGCCTCGATCAGTTCCGACCTGGTCACCACCGTGCCCGCCCGCGCGGCGAGCAGCTCCAGCACCGCGAACTCCTTCGGTGTCAGCGTGCGCAGAATCCCGCCGCGCTGGACCCGGCGACGGGGCAGATCGATGTCGATGTCGCCCAGCACAACTCGCGTCGGCGCGGGATTGTCGCGACGCCTGCACAGCGCCCGCACCCGAGCCGCCAGTTCGGCGAGTGCGAAGGGCTTGGTGAGGTAGTCGTCGGCGCCGTGCTCGAATCCCGCTATGCGGTCGGACAACCCGTCACGGGCGGTGAGCACCAGCGCAGGTACCCGGTAGCCCGCAGAACGATAGGCGGCGATCAACTGCACACCGTCACCGTCGGGCATACCCCGGTCGACGACGAGCACGTCATATCGATTCACCGAGATGTTCATATCCGCGTCGGCGAGACTCTGCGCCAGATCGACCGCGAATCCGGCTTTTCGCAGCCCGGTCGCGATCTGTTGACCCAGCTTCTCGTCGTCCTCCACCACCAACACACGCACGAGCAGCGAGGGTAACCCACCCCCCGCCGCATTTCCATCATGAAATTCTCATGGTCGATCACATGGAATGGGCTCAGCCCGGGAGCCACCGGGTTGGTACGAAAGGAAAGCCATGAAGATCAAGACCGCGATCGCCGTCTCCGCCATCACCCTGGGCTCCATCGCCGCGGGTGCCGGGCTGGCCACCGCCGCCCCGCTGGCGCACACCGGCTGGGTCGGCAACTACGCCACTTTCGAAGCGTGCGCTGCCGACGGCAACTCGCCGATCACCGGCGGCTCGCAGTGGGAGTGCGTCGAGGTCATCGGCGGCTGGGATCTGTACACCTACTGATCCACCCCCGCTCACTGCGGCCCTCGATGTCGACTCCCCGAGACATCGAGGGCCGTTTGCCGTTGTCCCGGCCGCTCGTCCGGTCACGAAATTCTCACGACAGGTACGGAAGTATCGCTACTGGATCAGGTACGGCAGCTCTGGCTCGCCGACCGAATGGACCCGACAACCCCGCCGAGCTTCCTCGCACACGCCTGGCGGGTGCCGCATCACGAGCTGCCCTCGCGATGCGGACTCGTCCACAGCCACGCGCTACCCGATACCGCCTGATCCGGCGCACCCGCCGTTACTTCCCGCCGGCGGGTGCGTCCCCTCCCCGGATCGATCAGAAGACTGGGGAACGCTTCGCGATAGCGCGCAACTGCTCTACTTCCTTCGGTGACATTGCCTGCGACCCGGTACGTGAGCGGGATGGTACCGATGGTGGTGCCGGAACCATCGACGATCTCGACGGCGGCAGCTTCGCGCTGCGCGCGACCCAGGTCTCCCAGGTGCTTCCGGTGCGCGACATCAATTCCCAGCAACGGTTCATGGACGAGCTGAACAAGGCCTCGTTCGGCGGCATGGTCGGCACCGGGGGATGCCGCCGCCGGTCATGGCCAACGCCACCAGATAGTGGGGAATCGCCAGCAGCCACCATGTGACCAGGACCAGCCCGCGTGAGAGCGGCTCGTCCAGATCCCCGCGCAACTGCACCGGATTAGCGGGTTCGAGAGTTTCCATCAGGGGCTTCTTGTCGAGGTGGTGACCTGACTGTCGCATTGATCCGGCAGCTGTTCGCCTATCGACGGTGTCGCCGTGGCCGGCTACGCTGCCCGGCGTCGGTACCGACGACCATCTCGCAGTGGCATTTCTCGACCGGCGACCGCCATCTACCGTGTATCCGTCCTGTGGGGCGGCGACTACTCGATTGAATCTCTGGCACGGGAAATACGAGTGAGATGGGCTTGGGCCAGCAACTGGGCGATACCGGATTCGATACCCTCGGCGATCAGGGCGATATCGGGTGTGGAGTCGTAGTCGCCGGTAATCCCGAAGAACAAGCGGTCGTGGTAGCTCAAGATCGCGATCGTGGTGCGCAGGCGCATCGCGATGGGGATGCAGGGCAAGATTTCCAGCACCTCGCGCTTGTTCAGGGTCAGCTGTCGGCGCGGGCCCGGCACGTTGGTCGCCAGTGCGGCGACGCTGTGTTGCGGGAAGTGTCCGGCCAGCCGGAAGGCCCACGCCCCTACTGCGAAAGGCAACGCTTCTGCCATCGCCAACATCGATCTCTCGGCCTCGGCTTCGCCCCTCGCACGATGATGAGACACCCGTTGGTGGATGGCGCGGAGCCGCTCGACCGGGTCGACCAGCTCCACCGGCAGATACGGAAGGAGCGCCGAAATACGGTTGTCCATCACGAATGTGGCGTCGGTGGGCCGTGTGGACACCGGCACCAGAATGCGTACCTTTTCCGCCGTCGGCTGCTCGCCGCGCTGGTGCAGAATCGTGCGGTAGGCGCCGGTGACCGCGGCCAGTGCCACATCGTTGACCGACACCCCGAACACCGCCCCGATCTCGCGGACTTCAGTCATCGATGCCCTGGCGACCACATATCGTCGCTGCTGCCCGATGGGTCCGTTCAACGACGACGCGGGGCTCGGCGTCACAGCGGCGAACACGACGGGAACCAGGCTGCGCATCATCGCGACAGCGAAGCGGGGTGCGGTGACCGGCAGGCTGATCCCTTTGGCCACCAGGTCGAGTAGACCGTTGCCCGATGGGACCGGGGCCGGTTTCGGCTCTGTGGCGGGGCCGTCGTCGGGTGGATCGCACAGCTGCTCGAACAAGGTGATTCCCGAGACTCCGTCGACCATGCTGTGGTGGGCTTTGACGATCAATGCCCAGCGGTTACTGCTCAGCTGCTCGACGACGACGCATTGCCACAGCGGATGGTCTCGGTCGAGCCGTTGTTCCAATTCGGTCGCGATGAGCTCTTGCAGCGTCGACTCGTCACAGGGTGCGGGCAACGCGGTCCAGCGAATATGGTGTGCCAGATCGAAATGAGGGTCTTCTTCCCATGTCGGGGCGGTCAGGTCCAGCCGCGATCTGCGCACTCGCTGGCGCAGGCGTTCATAGCGGTCGAGTCGCTGCTGCAGCCACGCGATGAACTCGGCGCGCGTCGGCGCCGGTCCTTCCACGATCGCAGCGGCACCGATTCCCAGGCTGATGTGCCGGTCGGTGTCCTCCAACTCCATAAACCCCCAGTCCAGGGGATGCAGCTCACTCATCGGTCGACCTCGCAGTAGACGTGACAGCCGGGCGGTCGTGCCGTACAGGGAAATGGTGGGCACGGCCACTGGCTCAATGCTCTCGTGTAAGGGTCGGGATGGTTAGAGAACATGGTCCCGACCAGCGCGCCGAACTGCTCTACCGGTGAAACCGTCCGCACCCGTCACCAGGTTCTGGCAGATGCTGGACCGATTCGCGTCCAGCCGTCGCGCACAGGCGCATCGCGGTGGTCGCCGGGTTCCGGGCGAACACGAGCGACACCGGTTCGGATGGTGTCGGCGCTGCCGAAGGTCCTCCCACGATGTGTCATTCAGCCCTACGGAGTACGGGTGAGGCGATGGTGATGTAGGTGCAGACAGACCACACCGATATCGATGACATGAAAGTGGGGACGGGTCGCGTGGCAACCACCGAACAGCCTTTACCTGATCTGCATTCAGGACTGACGGTAACCACTCACGGTCCGGTCGACCCCACCACGGCCGCACGCGCGGCACGCCAGATCGGTCGCGCACTGCGCAGACACTCCATCGGAAGCGGGCGTGTGCGACTCACCGCCGTATCCGATGCCGACGCGCACCTGCTGATCCAGGTGAACACCTATCGGCACGACGAGCCGGTCCGTGTGCAGATCAGCGGCCCGCGCGATTTCGCCGCGGCCATCGCCGCCGAGCGGCTGGACCGTCTGCTCACACGACTACACCCTGAGACCGCGGCATCGCGGCGTTGGCCCGATCCGTCGCGTCCGGTCCTCGCCGCGGTGACCGAGCTCGGTCGGATCGTCCGGCGCAAACGCTGTGAGCTGGCCACCACCAGTGTCGAGACCTCGGTGCGAGTCATGGACGCGATGGACTTTGACGCCCATTTGTTCACCGACGCCGAGACCGGCGAGGACGCGATCGTCTACTGGGCGGGCCCACTGGGTGTCCGGCTTGCACGCCAGCATCGGATGCAGCTTCCCGCGGCGTCGCACGCTATGGCGATCACCGTCAATTCCCATGCCCCACTGCAGCTCACCGACCTCGAGGCCGCGGATCGCCTGTGCGCCTATGGGTTACCGTTTCTGTTCTACTCCGACGCCTATGACCGGCGCGGGCGGCTGTTGTACCGCCGCTACGACGGCGACCTGAGCCTCGTCGAGCCGATGTCGCCGACCTCTTCTCAGGCCGGCATGTCCGTAGCTGCCTGCGACACCGCACAGGCGGGCTCGGACTCGTGAACGACACCGAACCCGACCGGCGCATCGTCGACCTCGACCGTGCCACCGCCCTGGGGCTGCTTGCCTCGGCACCGTTCGGCCGGATCGTGTTCATGCGCGATGCATTGCCTGCTGTGCGACCTGTCAATCACCTGGTCGAGCACGACGACACCGTCATCGTGCGTACCGGAGTCACCTCGAAGCTGACCACCGCGGTCGGGGGCAACTCCGTGGTGGTGGTCACCTACGAAGCCGACGACATCGACCCCATCGACCGTCTCGGATGGTCGGTCACGGTGACCGGGCTCGCACGACCGGTCACCGACGCCGATCGGATCGCCCGCTACGAGCGCATGCTGACCCCATGGGTGGACAAGACCATGGATTCGGTCATCGAAATCGAGACCACCATCGTCACCGGTATTCGTCTCATCGACTGCGGAAGGACAAACCACCACAATGCACCGCGATCTGACACAACGTGAGATCCTCACCGAGCTGGAACCGGTCGCCGAAAGTTGCCTCAACAGCCATCTGCGGATGAGCAAGCAATGGCACCCCCACGACTACATCCCCTGGGACCAGGGCCGCAACTTCGCGATGCTCGGCGGAACGGACTGGGATCCCGAGCAGTCCGCACTCAGCGAAGTCGCCAAGGCAGCCATGATCACCAACCTGCTCACCGAGGACAACCTGCCCTCCTATCACCGTGAGATTTCACAGAACTTCTCCCCCGACGGCGCCTGGGGCACCTGGGTCGGTCGGTGGACCGCCGAGGAGATGCGGCACAGCACCGTCATCCGGGACTACCTCGTCGTCACTCGTGGCGTGGACCCGGTCAGGCTCGAATCAGCGCGAATGAGACACATGAGCAACGGATTCACCGCGGGGACAGCCGAATCCGACAACGACAGCGGTGCGGGTCTGCTGTATTCGGTCGCTTATGTCAGTTTCCAGGAACTCGCCACCCGCGTCACCCACCGCAACACGGGCAAGGTGTGCCGCGACGACATCGCCGACAAGATGCTGCAACGGATCGCCGCTGACGAGAACCTGCACATGATCTTCTACCGCAGTGTGTGTGCCGCGGCGTTGGACTTGATCCCCGACCAGACGATCGAAGCGATCGATACCATCGTTTGTAACTTCCAGATGCCCGGTGCGGGTATGCCCGACTTCCGCCGCCACGGCGTGCTGATGGCCAAACACGGGGTCTACGACCTGCGCCAGCATCTGGAAGAGGTCTTGAATCCGGTTCTGCGGCAATGGCGCATCTTCGAACGCAGCGATTTCACTGCCCGCGGAGAGCGAGCCAGAGAACACCTGGCCGCCTTCCTCGACGACCTGGAGCAGCAGAAGATCCCCAGGTTCGAGGAGCATCGCGATCGGGCGCTGGCCCGCGACAGAGCTCGCGCCCGCGCCTGATCCCAGCCCAGCCGACACCCACCAAACCCGCCGCCACCGCGAGCAGGACAACACCGGCGACCGGATCGGGACCAGGGTACGCGGTTTGTGCCATCACTTGCGGCACAAGCATATCCGGCACCCCTGACAGATTCCGTTTTCTATCTCGGATCCGCTACGGAAGCGGAACCTCGTGGTGGAGTCGTTCTCGATGCGGCGGGCGGTCGGCGGTGTCGAGCCGTCACTGGTCTTGCCGATGTACTCCAGAGACGTCGCGGGACGTGTCGACCTCGAGGATGCTGTCGATCGGGCGGCGTGGAGTCCGCGGGGGTGGTGGCGTTCGTGCGGCGCCGATCCGCACCAGCACTTGAGGGTGGGGGTGCCCGACGAGATCGGCGACCAACGCCCGGGACGAAGGAAGTTCCACGACATGGGAGACGGTGCATGTCGACAGGCCCTGCACAGTGCACTCGACCAGCACCGCAGACAGCGCGTATCCGCAGTCGAGCAACGCCGCGGCCGAATCGCCCTCGGTGGACAGGACCGCGATCCTGGCCTCGTCGTCGACGTCCTCGCCGACCGGTTCAGCTGTCCCGGCCGGGAATTCCCGGCCGAGGGGAGCATGGCCTCGGTCGGCAGCCGAGAGCCGAGCCGCGGCGGGGACTCCGGCGTTGCCCTGATCCGGGCCTGCGGTCCACCAGGTCAGTTCGGAACCGTATTGGGGGTCGTAGCGGCGTAGACGCGCCGTCAATTCCGAGATCCGGCGAAGCTCACCGGCCCCGTTCTCGTCGAGAAACGTCACGTTCGTGTGGGATCTGCCTGCGAGGAACTCCAGTACCTGCGGCGTCGTGGCCCACTCCGGTGGCGGGTCCATCGGCATCCGGTCGCTGTAGCGTGCCTCGACCGCTCGACCGAGCAGCTGTTCGGGTTCGCTGGGTGCGTGCGGGTGTCGAGGCTCCAGCGAGGCGACATGCGCGCGAACGGTTGGGTCCGGGAAGCGCGACACCAAGGTGTCCCAGCCCGCCGCAGCCCAGGCGATGTCGGCATGGTGCAGCATCACTCCACAGCCGAGGATGGCTTCGCGGTTGAACATGTCGGTCGCGGGCAGCATCCGCTGGGTATCCACATACAGCGCCGCGCCCGATCCGTCCCAGCGCCATCGCCACGGCTGACTGTTGTGCAGCGACGGCGCCCGCGCCGCACGCTCGAAAACTGCACGCACGGTGTCAAGGTCAGGGTGTTGCTGGATCATCATCGCAAAACCTCGTCGTCGCAGGGCCAACAGGTCATCGACCGGCCGTGAAGCCACCGGCCAGCACCAGGTCGTGCGCGCGACGCGCGGCCTCGGCCGTGCGGGTGGAGTCGGTGGAGTCGGTGGGCAACTGCTCGAGCCCGTGGGCAAGTGCCACGACAGCCTCGGTCAGCGTCGTCATGTGCTGCTCGAGGTGGGTGAGACGGTCAGGTGCCAGCTGATCGGGCGCGCCGATGTCGTCGGGCAGGCGAAGCTCGCCCGCGATATCGGATGTCACCCCGTACAGGAGGCGATACAGCGTGATCGGCATCCCGGTGAAAATCCGGGCGAGCAGCCCCGGGGAGAACTGTTCGTCGAGCGCGTAGGTCACCGCCGCCACAACGGCGGGAACCTCGGCGGTCTCGATCCCGGCCTCGCGCGCGAACTGGGCGTAGAACTCACGCACACCGTGCCGCACGGGGACATGGCTGGGCACCCAGTTCTCGTAGTAGACCCCGCGCAGCAGTTCGGGCAGCTGCGCCGACAGGTGTGCCGAACTGTCGACCCCGATCCGATCACGCACCGTGTGCAGCCATGCACGCAGTGCACGCAGCGCGAACCGGCGGTCGTCGGTGTCGAGAGTGTCGGCCACCGCACGCAGCCACACGTGGGCCGTGTGGACCGTCGGGGCCAGCGGATCATGGTTGGTCGACATGGTTTCTCCTGGTCGTCGAAGCGGACACATCGATTCGACCAGGCCGCGGAGACGGCGACCAGGGCACACCGGCCCCATGGCCGGTGCCGTTGGTCGTCACCTCGGCTACGCGCCGGAGCCGTGCTCGAGGGCAGCGATCGCCGTGCGCAGGCGTGCGGTGGCATCGGCGACGACCGGCTCGAGCGCTGCCTCAGATGGAACCTGAGCGGGGCCCGGTGATGCGCGAGCGCTTGCCGACTGAGATTTACGCTCGGCACGGTCGTTGTCAGCGTGTACTTCCCGCATCGTAGGTCTGACCAACCGTTGTCGTACAGCCCGATGTCCGTGTGGAGCAGGTGGGTCCTCGGCCCACAGCGTGGCGACGGCGCTGAGACCAGCGTGGCACGGACGCCCACCGCCCACGAGCCGGGTGGGGCACTCGTCGGGGCCTTATGCCCGCCCCACCGGGACCTTCGACCGTATCGGGGTGTGCGCGTGCCGACGGAGGCTGGAAGCAGACACGGATCCGAGCGGGAACGAGGAAACCGAGATGGGCGAATTCGTCACCGAGTTCAGTGGATTGCGCCTCGCCGACGCCGACCGTGCCGGAGGCAAGGGCGCCAGCCTCGGCGAACTCGTCGCCGCGGGTCTGCCGGTGCCCCCTGGCAGCCCCGATCTGCACGTGATGACCCCGTTCGTGCGCACCCGCTGGGAGCTGGAAGCATGCCTGGAACTCATCGAGGCCAGCGAGCGGGCCGTCGCCTCCGCCGAACGCCGGATCCTGCTCGACTACGCACTCACCTACCCCGCGACTCCCGCGCAGCCGGCCTGAACACTCCCCTTTCGCACATCACGACAGGAAGGTTCGATCATCATGGCTACTGATCTCCACGGACGCAGCGTCGTCGTCACCGGCGGCGCACGCGGCATCGGCGCGGCTGTCGTGCACACCCTCGTCAAGGCCGGTGCGGGCGTCGTCGTCGCGGACCTGCTCGAACACGAAGGTCATGACACAGCCTCTGCCCTGGGACCCCAGGCGATGTTCTGCCACCTCGACGTCACCGACGAAAGCGAATGGCGGCGGGTACTCGATGACGCCGAAGCGAACTTCGGGCCGCTGGCGGTGTTGATCAACAATGCAGGCATCGTCGATTTCGGTGGTGTGGAGTCCGAATCGCCCTCGCAGTTCCGTCACGTCCTGGATGTGAACCTCGTGGGCTCCTGGCTGGGCATGCACCTGGCCGCGCCGCGGCTGCGTGCCGCCGGCGATGGTGTCATCGTCAACGTGTCCTCCACCGCCGGTCTCATCGGCTACTCCGGCGTCGCCGGCTACGTCGCCAGCAAGTGGGGGTTGCGCGGACTGACCAAAGCGGCCGCGCTCGAGCTCGGGGCGGCCGGAATCCGGGTCTGCTCGGTGCATCCAGGACCGATCCGCACCCCGATGACCGCCGACATGGATCCCAGTGTCGTCGCCGGCCAACCTCTTGCGCGTTTCGGAGAGCCGGAAGAAGTCGCGGCGATGGTCGGGTTCATCGTCACCGAAGCCACCTTCTCCACCGGTTCGGAGTTCGTCCTCGACGGCGGTGCGACCGCTGGGGCCTCTCTGGTACTGCCCTCATGACACCAGCACCCGGATCGGCCAGTTCCCCACCCGCGGCGCAGGTGCACGAAACCCACACCGGGGTGGTGCTGCTGTGCGGGGACCGCGCGTACAAGGTGAAGAAGTCGCTGCGTACCGACTTCCTCGACTTCACTACACCGGCCCGGCGCGAACGTGCCTGTGCCCGCGAGCTCACGCTCAACGCGCGACTGGCACCGGATGTCTACCTCGGGGTCGCGCACCTGAGCGACCCCGAGGGCGGGCCCGCCGAACCGGTCCTGATCATGCGCCGCATGCCCGAGCAGCGACGATTGTCGGCGCTGCTCACCGCAGGAACCGTGCCCGCGACCGAGCTGGCGGCGCTGATCGATCTGCTGGTCGAGTTCCACAACGGCGCACGACACGGCCCCGACATCGACCAGGCAGGCACCTGCAGCGCTGTGCGCGGCCGGTGGCGCTCGCTGTTGGACCCGCTGCGTGCAGGCTCGGCCGACCTCGTCGATCTCGCGCTGCTCGACCGGATCGATCGCCGCGCGATGCGTTACCTCGAGGGCCGGACCCCGCTGTTGGAGGCCAGGATCGCCCGCGGGTGCATGCTCGACGGGCACGGAGACCTGCTGGCCGAAGACATCTTCGATCTGCCCGACGGTTTCCGGGTGCTCGACTGCCTGGACTTCGACGATCGATTGCGCTGTGTCGACCGGCTCGACGACATCGCCTTTCTCGCCATGGATTTCGAATTCCTGGGCCATCCCGAGCTGGCCGACCAGCTTGTCGCGGACTACCTTCGCGCGGCCGATGATCCCGCACCGGCGTCGCTGCGAGATCACTACATCGCCTACCGGGCCACGGTACGAGCGAAGGTGGATATGATCCGCGCCGGTCAAGGCGATCGGACCGCCGGTCAACGCCTGCGCCAACACCTCGAAATCGCCGCGGACCGCCTCGACCGCGGTGCAGTACGCCTGGCCCTGATCGGGGGGCTGCCCGGGACCGGCAAATCCACTGTCGCGGTGGCACTGGCAGCCAGGACCGGGTCCGTGGTGCTGTCCAGCGACCACCTGCGCAAGGAACTGGCCCAAGCCGGGGAGATCGGCGGCGACATCGGCCGATTCGGAGCCGGACGATATTCCGCGGCCAACCGGGGCCGGGTCTACGACGAACTCCTCGACCGCGCACGTGAACTGCTCGCCGGCGGAGTCTCGGTGATCCTCGATGCGAGCTGGACCGATCCCGGCGACCGTCGCCGCGCCGAGGCACTGGCGACCGAGCTGGCCGCCGAACTGGTTGCGCTGCAGTGCCAGTGCCCCACCGAAGTGGCCCACCAACGGATCCGGCAACGCCACGGCCACGAATCGGACGCGACCGTCGACGTCGCCGACGCGATGGCCGCCCGCGACACCGACTGGCCCGACGCTGACACCGTAGACACCGGCGGCGCGCTCGCCGAGTCCGTCGCGGCCGCCTGCAGAACCTGGCACGGTGGCACAAGGGCCTGCCCGCGCGCCGCACCCGAGGACATCGCGATCGTCCACCCCGCGTGAACAAGTTCACCGGATCCAAGGAGAACGACCATGCCTTCCCACAGCCAGAGCCTGCACAGCGACAGCCCCCACCGCACCGCCTCGGCCGCGGTCGTCGTCGGCACCGACGGATCGAACGGATCGGTCCCCGCCGTGCGCTGGGCCGCCCGCCTCGCCGCCGACCGCGACCGCACGCTACATATCGTGCACTGCACCGACCCGATCGCCGACAGAACACCGCGCAGCGCCTACGACGCGTTCATCTACGCCACGATGCAAGACATCCGCCTTGCCGCCGAACACGTGCTGGCCACCGCCCGCGAGTACGCCCTGACCGTCGCACCCTCGCTCACGGTGACCACCGAACTCGCGCCCGGCAATCCCGCCCGAACACTCATCGACGCCTCGGCGCACGCGCATCTGGTCGTCCTGGGCGCAGCGGCCTCGGCGGGGGCGATCGCCCACCTGGGTTCGACGCTGCTCGCGGTGACCTCGCACGCGCACGGCGCGGTCGTCATCGTGCGCGGCCCCGAACCCGATCGCCGCAGCGGTCCCGTCGTCGTCGGTGTCGACGGCAGCAGCGTCGGTGAGCCCGCCATCGGCGCAGCGTTCGCCGAAGCCTCCCTCCGTGCCGCCGAGCTGGTCGCCGTCCACGCGTGGAGCGATCTGACACAGGGACAATTCGGCGGCACCAGCTACCTCGAGATGCCGATCGACGACTTCGCCGTCGCCGAGGAAGCGCTGCTGGCGGAACGCCTCGCCGGGTGGGCCGAACAATTCCCCGACGTCCTCGTGCGCCGGGAAATCGAGGTCTACGGGCCGCGTGAACGGTTGGCCCACTGGTCGAAGACCGCGCAACTGCTCGTCGTCGGCAGCCGCGGCCGCGGCGGATTCCGTGGCCTGCTGCTCGGGTCGACCAGCAACTGGCTGGTCCAACACGCCGACTGCCCGGTCATGGTCGTGCACCACGACTGACCCACCGATCAGGGCATATGGTCCCCGCCGAAGGTGTGCAAAGACCGTCTCGGCACACCCTCGGCGAAGATCACACTGGCAGATATGAGCGATGAACCAGTCCCCCGAGCCCCAGGCGCTCCCACGATCCGGGCGGCGATCGAGCTCGGGTGCCGGGCCCCGTCGATCCACAACACCCAGCCGTGGCGGTGGGTGCTCGACGGCACCCGGCTGCACCTGTGGCGCGACACCGAACGCCACCTCTACGCCGCCGACCCGCACGGCCGTCAAGCGGTGATCAGCTGCGGGGCCGTCCTGCACCACGTGCAGACGGCGTTCGCGTCGCATTGCTGGCACACCGATGTCGTGCGGTTGCCCGACCCCACCCGCCCCGATCTGCTGGCCACCCTCGAGTTCCAGCCCTGGTCCCATCCGCCGATCGGGATATTCCGGCGCGCAGAAGCGATCCAACGCCGCTACACCGACCGGCTGCCGATGACCGAACCGTTCGGGTGGGCCTCGGTGCGCCTGGTCCTCGACGCGCTCGTGGAGGACCATGACCTCACCCTCGATGTGCTCGACGAGGACGCCCGCGCACGCCTTGCCGTGGCCTCCGAGCAGTCTGGTGCCCTGCGCGCCTACGATCCGCGGTATCAGGCCGAGATCGGCTGGTGGGCAGGCCATCTCGATACTGCCGAGGGTGTTCCGCCGTCGGCGTTGGTCTCGGACTCCGAACGCGCCCGGGTCGGCATCGCCCGCGACTTCCCGACACCGGGTCCGTCGGCGCGGCGCGGCGAACTGCGCGACCGCGCCCATCTGGCCGTGCTCACCGCGACCGACGAATCCCCGATGACGTGGCTGCACGCCGGCGAAGCGCTCTCGGCGCTGCTGCTCGAGTGCACCGCCTCCGGGCTATCGACGTGCGCGCTGACCCACATCACCGAACTGGTCTCCGGACGGCGCTTGCTGAGTAGCCTGATCGGTCACCCCGGCGTGCCGCAGGTGATCGTGCGGATCGGGGTCGCTCCCGAGCAGGACCAACCACCGCCCACCCCGCGTCGCCCACTCACCGATGTCTTCACCGAGAAGCGAGCCTCACCCTGATACATACCCCTAGGCGCCACGGACCCGATCGAAACGAGGGATCGTCGGTATCGCCGGGCCGCTGCCCGGAGTCGTTCATTTGCGGTCGCGGACCACGATGGTCGGGATCTCCGCCGAATGCAGCAGCGCGTTACTCGTGGACCCCAGCAGCATGCTGGAGAATCCGCCGCGACCGTGGCTGCCGACCACCAGCAGCTGCGCCGACGCCGATTCGTCGAGCAGCGATCGGACCGGGCGGTTGGCGACCACGATGCGCCGCACCGGCACGTCCGGGTACTGCTCGGCAAACCCGGCCAGGGTCTCGGCCAGGTCTGCCTCGGCCGACACCCGACCGACTTCCCAGCCGAACGCGGGCAGATCCAGCGCACTGGCATCGCTGAACGCATGCAACGCGACCAACTCCACCTTGCGCCGCGAGGCTTCGTCGAAAGCGAGTTCCACCGCGGGCATGCTGTTGGCGCTGCCGTCGACACCGACCACTACCGGCAGCGCCGCCGAGACCGGATCGATCGCGGCCATGCCGTGGATCACCGCCACCGGGCAATGCGCATGCTGGGCCGCGGCCCGGCTGACCGAGCCGAGCAGTCCACGCTCGAACGCGCCGAGCCCGCGGCTGCCGACCACCAGGATCTGTGCGGACCGGGATCGTTCGATCAGCAGTGGGGCGGCCAGCTCGAAACTGACTTCGGTGGTGATCGTGAGGTCCTGGTCGGGTACCGCGGCCCGAGCGACCCGCTCGGCTTCCCCGACGACACGTTCGGCGTCCACGCGCAGCCATTCCAGATCCGCCTCACCCAGCGATATGCCGGGCCCGAACCCGGTCTGCACCGCACCGGAGGTGAGAATGTGCAGCGGCAGATGGTGCAGGGTAGCTTCGACCGCTGCCCACGCCGCGGCCTGATACGAACTCGACGATCCGTCGACCGCGGCCAGCACCGGCTGGATGCGGTGTTCGGTGGGCCCGTGTTGTTTGTCGCTCATCATCGCTCCTGTTCCTCGTCGCGATCGAGGCACGATCGCCGTGCCGATATCGAGCTTCGTCTGGTGCGGGTCTGCGCGTCAGGGGCCAAGGTCCTTGCCGGGGTGGGCCATCGGCCCTGAATCCTCGCGTAACGCCGCGATCGCGGTCGCCAGGGTGGGAAACAGCCGTTCGGGGCCGATGCGTGCACCACCGGCACAAGATGGCCGTATGTCACCGGATCGAGACGCTGGTCCTCGACCTGCGGGACCTTCGACCCTGCCCCCGACCAGGGCTGAAACGCCAGGCTTGTGAGCATGATCTCGACCTACCTGCAGCGACTCGACCCACGGCGATCCGTGCTGTGCCTGATCGCCGGGCTGCTGGCGACGTGGGCGCTCGCAGGGGCGCTCGGACTGATCATCGGGGCTCTGACCCTGGGCCCGGAGGCACAGGACCGGCTGCCCTGGCAGAGCCCGATCCTGGCTGGAGTGTCTTTGGCGCTGGTGGTCGGCCTGCCGATGACCGTTGTCGCCCTCACCGCCACCCACCGCGACCCGCGCACCCCGCAGACGACGATGGCCGCCGCGTGTGCACTGATCGTCTGGATTCTGTTGCAGCTGTTGGTGTTGCGTGAACTGAGCTGGGTGCAGCCGGTGTGTGTGATCCTGGCCGTCGCGGTGGCCGCGCTCGGCGCCCCGCCGCTGCCGTACCGCACCGATCTCACGACGCTGAAACGAGAACGATGATGCGAGCACAGATCGTCTATGAATCCATGTTCGGCAACACCGCTGCGGTCGCCGAAGCAATCGCCGCCGGCCTGCGAACGGGCTGCACAGCTGGCCACGACCGAACCCACCCTGCCGAGGACACCGCGATGATCATGCCGAGCCGTGCTGCCCGATTTGTCCCCGGATTGTCCCCGGCGGCCGGGGACAATCCGGGGACAATTGGGAATACTGTCGACAACACATCCACGAAAGGAACCGCGATGACCAAGGTGTTCCTGGTCGACGACCACGAAATCGTCCGGCGCGGCGTGGGTGACCTGATCGCGCTCGAACCCGATCTCGACGTCGTCGGCGAGGCAGGTAGCTGCGCGCAGGCCCTGGCCCGCATCCCCGCGCTGCGGCCCGACGTCGCGGTGCTCGATGTCCGCCTGCCCGACGGCAACGGGATCGAGTTGTGCCGCGAACTGCTCTCGACCGTGCCCGGCTTACGGTGCCTGATCTTGACCTCGTTCACCGACGAGCAGGCCATGCTCGATGCGATCCTGGCCGGTGCCAGCGGCTATGTCGTCAAAGACATCCGGAGCCTGGAGCTGATCAACGCCGTGCGTGAGGTCGGCGAGGGCAAATCGTTGCTCGACAACCGCGCCGCCGCGGCGCTGATGGCCAAGCTTCGCTCCGAAGCCGAGGAAGAGACCGGCCCGCTGGCCACATTGACCGAACAGGAACGCACCCTGCTCTCCTTGCTGGGCGAGGGCTTGACCAACCGGCAGATCGCCGCGCGCATGTTCCTGGCGGAGAAGACGGTCAAGAACTACGTGTCGCGACTGCTGACCAAGCTCGGCGTCGAGCGGCGGACCCAGGCCGCGGTCATGGCCGCCGACCTCGGCTCGACGCAGCACCGATGACCGCAGGCACCGCCTGAAACGTCCATGCGAGAATCGCCGCATGGACGACTCGTCGGCGGCTAGCGGCCTTCCGCCGGTAACCCACACCCTGTCTCAACTGCGATTGCGTGAACTGCTGAGCGAAGTGCAGGACAGGATCGCCCAGATCGTCGATGTTCGTGACCGGATGGACCGGTTGATGGAAGCGATGCTCGTGGTGACCGCCGGGCTGGACCTCGACAACACGCTACGCACCATCGTCCACACCGCGATCGAACTCGTCGACGCCCGCTACGGTGCGCTCGGTGTGCGTGAAACCGACCTCGACAGCACCGAGCTCGCCGAGTTCGTCTACGAGGGCATCGACGACCGGACTCGGGTGCTGATCGGGGATCTGCCCCGCGGGCACGGTGTACTCGGCCTGCTCATCGCCGAACCCAAACCCATTCGGCTGGCCAACCTTTCCGATCACCCGTCCTCGGTGGGGTTTCCCGCCAACCATCCACCGATGCGAACCTTCCTCGGTGTGCCGGTGCAGGTGCGTGAGGAGGTCTTCGGCAACCTGTATCTGACCGAGAAGGCCGGCGGGCAGGAGTTCACCGACGACGACGAGGTGGTGGTGCGGGCACTGGCCGCCGCCGCGGGTATCGCGATCGAAAACGCTCGCCTCTACGAGCAGTCACGCGTACGCCAGCAGTGGCTCGAAGCCATCCGCGATGTGGCGACCGAACTGCTCGCCGGTAGCCCCTCCGGGGATGTGCTCGGACTCGTCGCCCAACGCGGCCACGGACTGACCGGCTCGGCATGTACCTACCTCGCACTGCCCGAAGACCCCGACATCCCCCACGAGGAAATCACCGAACTCGTCGTCGTCGCCGCGGCAGGCACCGATGCCGAGAACCTGATCGGCAAGCACATCCCGCTCGACGACCCGCACTCGTCCGAAGCGTTCCGCGCCGGACGGACAGTCTCGGGCGAGGCATGCCCCGCCAGCAACCCGATCTTCGATTCCTTCCACGACGTCGGTGCGGTACTCACCTTGCCTCTGCGCGCGAACGGCGCAGTGACCGGCGTTTTGACATCGGTGTTTCCCGCCGGTGCTCGCCGCCTCGACGCGGTCGATCAGGCGTCGATGACCACCTATGCCGACCAGGCGGCGGTGGCGCTGCACCTGGCCGACACCCAACGCCGGATGCGGGAGCTCGACGTCTACGCCGACCGCGATCGAATCGCCCGCGGCCTGCACGATCACGTCATCCAACGGCTCTTCGCCGTCGGTCTGTCCCTGCAGGGCACGATGCAGCGGGCCAGGACCAGCGAGATCCGTGGCCGCCTCGACGAAACCATCGACGACATCCAAGCCATCGTCCAGGACATCCGCTACTCGATCTTCGATCTACAGAACAGGGCGTCGACCGACTCCCCGACCTACCGGAAACGACTGCACGCCATCATCACCGAGATGACCGCCGAGACCGGCCTGCGCACCACCGTCCGGCTGGCCGGCCCGGTCACCGTCCTGGAACCGCCGTTGTCCGACCACGTCGAAGCGGTGCTGCGGGAGGCGGTGAGCAACGTCGTGCGCCACGCCAAGGCCGACGCCGTCGCGGTGGAGCTGGTGGTCGGCGACGAGGTCTCGATCGAGGTCACCGACGACGGCATCGGTATCGCGCCCGAGGCCACGCGCCGCAGCGGCCTGGCCAACCTCGCCGCCCGCGCCCGCGACATGGGCGGCACCTTCTCCATCACAGCCGACGAACACGGCGGCACCACCTTGGTGTGGTCGGTGCCACTGAACTGAGCCTCACCCGCTCGCCGAACCCAGGTGCACATCGGCCATCACCCGGGCACCACGCAGGGCCTGCCAGTACGCCGAGGGCAACGCCGCCGAACACTGCGCGGCCCGATCGATCTCGCGCTGCAACAGCAGCCCGTAGGTGAATGCCGACTCCCCGGCGTTCTCGGCTTCCCTGGTGATCTGCATCAGATGATGCTTGGCCACGGCCGCGTCTTGGTGGCCACCGAGCAGGTCCTGCACCGCTGCCAGGCCCTGGCATGCTTGTTCGGTGCGCGCCGGAGCGACATCGTCGACGCTTTCCAGGTAGTAGCGGGTGCGGCGGATCGCCTTGCGCAACCCGTGCATCGCCGCATCGCGCGCATCCTCGCCGCGCGCGGACTCCACGGCACGCATTCGCGACCTGACCCGTTCGAGCAGCGCCTCGAGCACTACGGTGTTGTCGACGTCGTCGATCCCTGGCACCACACCACCGCACAGCAGCCGTTCCTCGGCCATCAGATCTTCGACCATCGTGGGGAATCGTGGCGAGGCGAGAAGCTCTCGACCCGCGATCCACGCCGGTCGGGTGCGGTCGGCGAAGTACCCGCTGATCCGGGCACGCACCGGACCCCGCACATAGCGGGGTCGCAGCAGATCCGCTGCGGCGAGCAGCCATGCCGCCTGTGTCCGGAGTTCGTGTGCGGCGCCGACAGTGATGCCGAACCATCGCAACTCCTCGATGAGCCGGTGCACCTCGGGCTGGGTGCGAGCGGTCTGCCGGTGGGCGGCCAGCGCGCCCCGGGCGCGTCGGGCGGCGATGACCATGTCGGCGACTGCATCCGGGTCATCGTGGGCGCAGGCCGCGATCTGCCCATCCATGATCGTCTCGCGCTGTCGGTGCAGGTATCGAGCCAGCAAAGTGCTCGCCGATGCGGGCTCGGTGGCGCCCTCGGCATCGGCGGTGGGGATCTCGGTCATCGCAAAAGACCTACCTCGGTGAGTGGGATCTGTTCCCTCCACCTTGCGCTTGCCGCGCCCGTACCCCCAGGGTCGTTGGCCTCGCACGGTCCCCGATTCAGGTCGGGCCCGGCAACGACCTAGTACCCCTGCCAGCGGGCACTCCGGCCCTGCCGATGTGTGCGACTCCGGGCGCACAGTGACAGAAGACAGAAAGGCACGCACCATGTCCACTTCTCGAAATCCGAATCAGCCGGTCGTGGTAGGCGTCGACGAATCCGAACAGTCTCGCGTCGCGCTGCGCTGGGCGGCTCACTATGCGGCACGACACCGAGTGCCGCTGCATATCGTCTACGCCATCGATGTCCCCGTCGACTTCGGGCCCGGGGTGACCGCCCCGATCTACGATGCCGAACGCCTCCGCAGCCATGGCGAGTCGGTCGTCGCGTCCGCCGCGGCCCAGGCCGCCGAGTTCACCGATGTCGCGATCTCGACTGCCGCGGTGGAGGGCTCGCCGGTCGCGGTGCTGCGTCACCACAGCAAATCCGCGCGGCTGCTGGTCGTGGGCAGCCGGGGCCTGGGCGCGCTGCGGCGCACCCTGCTCGGCTCGGTCAGCACCTCGCTGGCCCGCCACGCCGAATGCCCGGTCGCGGTGATCCCGGAAACCGAGCTCTACTCCCGCACCGCGGTGGTGGTCGGCGTCGACGGCTCGCTGTGCAGCTCCCTCGCCATCGCCATCGCCTTCGACGAGGCCGCCCGGCGCGGTGCCCGCCTGATCGCGGTGCACGCCTGGTCGGAGCTCTTCCGGTACGAGGCTCGGGCCACGATGCAGACCGAAGGCGAGGCGGTGCTGGCCGAAAGCCTCGCCGGCTATGCCGAGAAGTATCCCGAGGTCGCCGTCGATCGTGTCGTCGTGGAAGACCGGCCCGCCGCAGCCCTTCTCGCCGCAGCCGAAGGCGCCCAGCTGATCGTGGTCGGCAGCCACGGGCGTGGTGGATTCGCCGGGATGACCCTGGGATCGGTCGCCCAAGCCGTGCTCCACGGTGCCGAATGCCCGCTGATCATCGCCCGGCCCGACCCCACCACCTGACCTGCCGCGCGAGACGCCGGGGCACGGTGTCAGGGCACCAGTACCGCCGCCCCGTCGAAGCGGCCTTGGGCCAGGTCGGACAGCGCTCGATCGGCGTGATCGAGCGGGTAGCGGTGGGTGGAGACCGAGAGCCGATGCTGTTGTGCCAGGGCCAGGAATTCTCGGGCCTGAGCCCGCGTATTGGACGTCACGCTGCGGATCTGACGTTCCCGGAACAGGTGACGCTGATAATTCAGTGCCGGGACGTCACTGAGGTGGATCCCGGCGATGGCCAGTGTCCCGCCACTGTCGAGCGCCTCGAGGGCCGGCAACACCAGCTCACCGGCCGGGGCGAACAAGATCGCCGAATCCAGCAACTCGGGCGGCGGATCTGCCGGGCCCTGCGCCGATTCCGCGCCCAGAGCCAACGCCAACTCCGCGGCCGCCGCACCACGAGTCATCACATGCACTCGCACGCCACGGGCGATCGCGACCTGCGCGGTCAGATGCGCGCTGCCCCCGAAGCCGTAGATGCCCAGCACCCCACCATCGGGGACTTCGGCGCGCACCAGCGCGTGGTAGCCGATGATCCCGGCGCACAGCAACGGCGCCAACTCCTCATCGCTGTACCCGCCCGGCAACGGCAACGCGAAATCAGCAGGGACAGTGGCGTATTCGGCGTAGCCACCGTCTGCGTCCCAGCCGGTGTAGCGCGACTGCAAACACAGATTCTCGGCGCCGCGCCGACAATAGCGGCAGACACCACAGGTATGGCGCAGCCACGGCACCCCGACCCGATCACCCACCGTGACATCGGCACACCCGTCCGGCACCGACACCACCTCGGCGACGATCTCGTGGCCGGGGGTCACCCGCTGTCGATGCACAGGCAGATCACCTTCGACGACGTGCAGATCGGTACGGCAGACCCCACACGAGAGCACCCGCACCAGCAACTCCCCCGCCGCCGGCACCGGGATCGGCTCCTGCCACATCGCCACCGGCCCGGTCCCGACCGGTCCCGGTTGCTCGACTCGCCAGATTCGCATCATGTCCAGCTCCGATGATCGTCGCCGCCACCTTGCCGTGCCCCACCCGCCCAGGGCCTGCGATCAGGCCGCAGTGAGAGGGGGCGACCCGCACGTGCCCGAGTCTCGCGTCCCAACAGGCCGCCCACCAATGTCCCCATAGTAAGAGCACTACGGCTCTCCTGAGATGCTCGCGCGCCGGGCAAGAATCGAGCATGCGCCCTGCTCCACCCGACCAGTGAGGCCGCCCACCATGCCATCACCTTCTGCCCGGCCCGTCGTGGTCGGCGTCGACGGCTCCGAATCAGCGCTGACCGCGGTCCGATGGGCAGCCCGTGCAGCGCATCTGCGCAGCGCCTCGCTGCATCTGGTCCACGCGATGAGTTCAGGATGGGACCTGGGCCGCGGCGGCGTCGTCGCACTGCAAAGCCCGGCGATGCACAAACAGGGCCAAGCGGCCCTGAGCGTAGCGACCAGCGTCGCGGTCGAGTCGGCACCCGGGCTCGCGGTGCACAGCGATCTGGTCAGTCCCTCACCTCTTTCGGCGCTACGCCGACGTGCCCGCGAGGCCGAGCTGCTGGTTGTGGGCACTCGAGGGCTGGGGGCATTCGAGCGTGCCCTGCTCGGGTCCGTCAGCCGCGCGCTCGCCCGCCACCCGGTCTGCCCACTCGCTGTCGTGCCGGCGGCAAACCATCTCGCGGGCACGCACCTGCCGGTACTGGTCGGCATCGACGGCTCACCCGCCAGTGGCCGCGCACTCGAGATCGCGATCGAGGAGGCGTCGCGACGGCGCGTCGGCCTCGAAGCAATCTACATCTGGTCAGAACCCGAACCCGGGATCCAGCACGCCCACATGCCTGAGCACGCCCGACAGATGCTGTCCCAAGCTCTCACCGGCTACCGCGAGAAATACCCGGAGGTCGCGATCACCACGCACGTCGCCGAAGACGATCCAGCCCAACGGCTGCTGGAGGAATCACGCCGCGCCCAGCTGATCGTCCTAGGCAGCCACGGCCGCGGCCGCTTGACCGGGCACGTCCTCGGCTCGGTCAGCCGGGCGGTCCTCTACGCCACGCAGATCCCCCTCATCCTCGTCGGCCGACGAATCTGAAAGGGACCACACGCCGCGCTGCCTCCGCAGAGCGTCGGCGCTATCACACGACCCAGGACGCGGGCGTCGACGCCGGGGACCGGCGGTGAGATCGAGGCACTACTGACCGAGCGTCACGGCCGGTTTCCCTCGGTCAAACCCGGCTGGTCACCTATTTCGGTCACCCCCGCACGGCGGTGGAGAAGTTCAGCGCCACAGCGCAATTGGTGGTCGTGTCCCGGGGTCGCAGACAGCTGTGGCCACATCTGCATGGCATCGCGCACACGGCGCTGTATCACTCCCGCAGCGCTGTAGGAGCCTTCAGAGTCCTGGATCTACTGGATCGGCAAGCAGCGCGACACGGTCGGCTGCCGGGTCGAACCCGAGCACTGGGTAACCGTACTGGCCCTCGGCGGCCATGAACACGGGCTTGCCCAGTAGACGGCCGAACGCGCACACGAAGTCGCACAGGGTATCCACTCCGGCCTGACCTTGCAGCTCGCGAAGGTCCACGTCGAAATCGACCTCTGTGGCGGACATCGGCCAAAAGTTCACCTGCACGCTCGGGACGGGCCTGACCCGCAGCAAGACAGACTCCGCATCGACAGGGCGTGGCAGCACCTCCGCCGCAGCCGGTAGCGGTCGCACGGTGCCGCCTTCCTCGTACTCCCATGCCCACCCAGTGGACCGGACCAGGTCGAAGACCGCCTGCCAGTCCTCGACCGAGGCGTCCGGCACCCACAGATCCGGCAGGGTGCCCATCAGGTTGGGGTCGAAGAAGTTCTTGACGTCGTTCCACAGCAGATCCGGCATTCTGCCAGGCTGCCAGAGCGCCCCACCGGACCGCAGCCCGATTTCGTCGCCCCACCCGACCCGTGTGTAGCCACAGCTCGACCATTCTGAAGTGCCTTCGACGTGGTGACCATATGCCCTCGTGGACAACGGGCTGCAAGTCGAATGATTGATTCACGGACAACGCCGAAACCAGGAGGTGCATCATGACAACGACCGACGCTGTCATGCACGCCGACGTCGCCTTCATCACCGTGCGCGACACGATGGAGACCGCCGCCAGACGGATGCACCAACTCGACATCGGCGCGCTGCCGATCTGCGACGGCGAAGGGCATCCGGTCGGTATCGTCACCGACCGCGACATCGTCATCAAAGTGATCGCGCTCGGCGAGAACCCCAAAAACACCACCGCCGGCGAACTCGCCCAAGGTGAGGCGCTACTGACCATCGATGTCGGCGTCGACATCGAGCAAGCCCTGGCAGTGATGGCGCAGCATCAAATTCGCCGGCTACCGGTCACCGACGAGGGAAAGCTGGTGGGCATCATCACCGAAGCCGACCTCGCCCGCCGGCTACCCGATCAGACGGTCGGCGAGTTCGTCGACGCGATCTGCGCCCAACACCTGCCCTCGACAACCAACGGCGAATCCTGACAAACCAGACACCCCGCCACACGACAGCCGAAGGGACCCAGGTCATGACTGCCCCCAGCGTTGACCCGCAATCGCCGACAGCGGCACCGGTTGTGGTCGGCATCGACGGCTCTCGAGCCGGCGGGCTGGCTGTGCGATGGGCCGCCGAGACCGCTGCCGCGGCAGGACGGCGCCTGCGCATCGTGCACGCGGCCGATCTGACTGCCG
The DNA here is from genome assembly GCF_042799895.1 of Nocardia sp. NPDC057663. Lineage (NCBI taxonomy): Bacteria > Bacillati > Actinomycetota > Actinomycetes > Mycobacteriales > Nocardiaceae > Nocardia > Nocardia sp. NPDC057663. Next base: position 400,650 of record NZ_JBHVHX010000005.1, read on the forward strand.
CGCACATCCTGCTCGATCCATACGAGTTGCCCATGGCCTCGGTGACAGATGCCATGCACGCCTACAGCGCCGACTCCCTGACCGCGGCGCGGCAGCAGGCACAGGCCATCGATCCCGCGCTGATCGTCGAAACCGAAGTCGTGGACGGCACCCCATCCCAGGTGCTGATCAACGAAACCGACACCGCGCACCTGACCGCAATCGGCGCGTTGGGGCTCAGTGGCGGCGGGCTGTTCGGTTCCACAGTGCTCGCCGTCGCTGCGTATGCGCACGGTCCGGTGGTGATCGTGCGTGACTGCGGCTCCGAACAGCCGACCCGACACCTCGGGCCTGTGGTCGTCGGAATCGACGAAAGTGAGTACAGCCGCACTGCCTTGGCAGCCGCCTTTGCCGAAGCCGACCAGCGCGGCGCCGAACTCGTCGTGGTCCACTGTTGGAGCGACCTTCGGTTCGACTGGTTCGCCGGACTACCCGACGTTCTCGCGGATCGCACCGCGCAAGCCGATGCACAAGAGTTGATCAGCGCGCAGCTGACCGGCTGGACAGAGAAGTACCCGGACGTGACGGTCGTGCGGAAAATCTACGTGGCGGGACCGTCCCATCATTTGATCGAGTGGTCCAAATCGGCCCAGCTTGTCGTCGTGGGCAACCGCGGCCGCGGCGGTTTCCCCGGCCTGCAGCTCGGCTCGACCAGCAACGCGGTGATCCAGTGCGCACACTGCCCGGTCATGGTCGTCCATCCCCGTTCCAGGTGAACCGGCCGCCGGCAAGGTCAGCTCACCTCGACCTTGCTGTAGCCAGACCCTCGGTTCGAGCCGCGCCGATGTCCTGTGGACCGGATACACCGCCGATGACATCTTTGCGGCGTTCGATGCCTGCCATCTCGGGCGACCTCGCAGAACCCCCGGCGTCGCGCGGGCCACGCCTATGCGCCATAACCGCTACGCCGATACCCATTTGGCAGTTGGGACCGGCCGATTCCATCCGGAACGCCCCGGCATCGAGAAACCCGGCACAGCCCAAGTTCCAAACCGTAACCGACGCGACCAAAACGCTCCGAATCGAAGTCGGCGACGGGTTCGCCGCTGCCCTGCTGACGCTGAGGCCCCTGCCTCGATCGCTCAGTCGACCTCGGAGGGAACCAGCAAATCTTCGACCGGGCGACGGGGAGTCTCGGCAAGGGGCTCGTTACTGGTGGGTGCCCAGCCGACTCGGATGAAGGCTTGCGGATAGCTGGTGCCATTGAGCATCTGCGACCGGATCTTCTCGCGCTGCTCGGGAATTTCGAGCGGTTCGGTCAGCGCGCAGGACGCCAGCCCGATGTTGGCAGCGGTCAGCAGCACGGCACTCATCGCCTCGCCCGCACGCAGCCGAGACATCCGATCGTCGGAGGATGTTCCCAGCATCAGCAACTCCGCGTGGTCGGGTTCCTGCGCCGGATCAGCCAATTCGGGGCCGGCGAAGGTCCGGGCAGGAAGCTCGTCACCGGGGCGTGGCCGCGGGGTGCTGCGGGCCGGGACCCCGTCGAGGCTGCCATGGCGTCCAGACCACACCGCCAGCTCGAACCGGTAGTCCGGATCGGCGGCATGTGCTCGCGCGGCCGCGCGGACAGCGACCACCAGGCGGTCGCGTTCGCCATCGGTCACCGGACGCACCATCGCACCCAAGGCCAGTGCCCGCTCGGTCAGCAATCCGAGATATCCGGGCGGAACCGGCCAGGAGGTGAAACGTCGGCGGTCGGTGCGCCGTTGACCAATCGCTGCGCTCATGTCGATCTCTTGGTCGGTGGGCCGATGACTCACCAACGTCACTGCGGCGAGATGGTCGGGGTCATCAGGGTTGGGCAGTCGGTGAACCACCGTCGCCCAACCGGTCGCAGCGAAGGCCACCGAAAGGTGGTGCAGCGCCGCGCCGCAACTGAGGATCAGGTCGCGCCGGTCGGGGTCGGTCACCGGCAGCGCCCGCTCCTGGTCGAGATACAGGTGAATACTGCGGCCGGCGACGCGCCAGCGCCACGGCTGCACGTTGTGTACCGACGGTGCTCGCCCGGCCAGCGCGAGTACCGCCTTAACAGTGTTGTCGTCAGGCAATCCGCGGTCCATGATGTCCGTCCTTCGTCGAATGTCCCCACCACAGTGGCACCGAGGCCTCGCAGCTGATAAGGGCACGAGGACCCCTCCTGAGGTGACTTCGGACGACAATCACGGCGAGAAGAGTCGATGCGGTGCCGCCGGGAGGCCTCCGGCGATGGATTCCACCGCCCGCCACTGTTGTTCGAGGATCTGGCTCGGAGGCAAGTCTGGGAACCGGAGTACATGGCACGGCTGGTTCAGTACTGCGTTGTGCCACAGATCTGGTTGTGACGGTGGGGTTTCGGTGTCGGCTGCGGTTTCGGGTCGGTCGAGGGCAGGGGTGAGGACCTCGACGTGTGCCTCGGGTGGGGAGCCGGGGCGACGACCAGTCGCGACAAGCCTGCGCCGATGACGGCGGCATCAGATTGGCTGCCTTCATCCACACCGAATACACCGCCGAGCACGTCCGTGATGGGTGTGTCGGCCCTAACCCAGCTTCGCGACGGTCAGCAACACTGTCGCAGCCTCGAGGGCTTCCAGCGAATGCCGCATGTTGGGCACGATCAACAGGTCTCCGGGCGAACCCTCCCAGTTGTTCTGACCGGCACTGAGCCGAACCCGTCCGTGCAGCATGAACAGTCGCCTCGCCCGGGTTTTCGTGCTCGTCGAGCCGTTGTCCCGCAGCCAGTGCGATCAAGGTTTGGCGCAGAACGTGCTCATGACCGCCGTAGATCGTGCGAGCGCTACGACCGCTCGACGCGGTGCTCGCAAGCTCGAGTTGCTGGCGCGCCAGGGCTGTCAGGGACATCTTCTGCATGGTGCATGCCTCCCTCGTGGGTCGTCAGATCAACCCTTCCGTACCTGAGAAGCCCACGTGCGGATGGCGGCGATGTCCACCCCGAATTGCCAGGTCTGTGTACACATCGAGCCACCCGCGTAACACCGATCACATAATTGGTATCTGATATGCGAATTAAAGTACGGTCGGGCCATGCACCTCAGCCGGTTCACCGACCTCGGACTACGGATCGTCATGCGACTCGCTGTGGCGGCGGACGGTGACCGCCCCGGAAGCCGGGACATCGCCGACGAATTGTCGGTGTCGTACGCCCATGCGGCGAAAGTGATCACCCGACTCTCCGAGCTCGGCATCGTCGATGCACGACGCGGACGCGGAGGTGGCCTGGCCATCACCGAACTCGGTCACACCGCCTCGGTGGGATGGCTCGCGCGGCGCCTCGAAGGTGAGACGGAAGTGGTCGAATGCGACGGCGCCAATCCGTGCCCGCTGCGGTCGGGTTGCTTGCTTCGGTCGGCGCTGCGCCGCGCCCAGGAAGCCTTCTTCGAGTCGCTGGACACTCTCACCATCGAGGACCTCACCCGGGCGCCCACCCGAACCATCCTGCTCGCCCTGCCCCCGCCGGTCGGCGCAGTCCCCCACATTTCGTCAACGATCGGAGAATGACATGCTCTCGCCCACTGCGACCGAGATGATCCGCGCCACCCTGCCCGCGGTCGGTGCTGCCATCGAGGACATCACGACGCTGTTCTACCGCAAGATGTTCGCCGCCCATCCCGAACTCGAACGCGACCTGTTCAACCGCGGAAACCAGAAGCAGGGCGGCCAGCAGAAGGCTCTCGCCGGGGCCATCGCAGCCTTTGCGGCTCTTCAATTGGAGCCAGATCAGGCCCGTGTCGATCTGATCCTGTCCAGAATCGCCAACAAGCACGCGTCGCTGGGAATCGAGCCCGCACAGTATGCGATCGTGCACACGCACCTGTTCGAGGCCATCGTCGAGGTGCTCGGTGACGCCGTGACACCCGAGGTCGCTGCCGCCTGGGACGAGGTGTACTGGCTGATGGCGCAGACACTGATCTCGATGGAAGCCGGGCTCTACCAGGCTGCAGGTGTCGCGGTGGGGGATGTCTGGCGCCAGGTGCGTGTCCGCGACCGCCGCCACGAGTCGGCCGACACGGTCTCCTTCGTGCTCACCTCGGCAGACGGTGCACCCTTGCCGTCCTTTGCTCCGGGGCAGTATCTGTCGGTGGGTGTCCATCTCCCCGATGGTGCGCGCCAGATCCGTCAGTACAGTTTGTCCTCTGCGCCGTCGCGCGATGACTGGCGCATTACCGTCAAGCGCGTCGACGCCCGGATTCTGGCGGGTGGGTCGGTGATCCCAGCTGGTGAAGTGTCGAACTTCCTGTTCCATAATGTCTTCGAAGGCGACATGCTGAACGTGACCACGCCGTTCGGTGACCTGGTGCTCCAGGACGACGACGCGCCGCTGCTCCTTGTCTCCGCCGGTATCGGCTGCACGCCGATGATGGGCATGCTCAGTCATCTCGCCGAAACCGACGACTCCCGTCCGATCACAGTGCTGCACGCCGACCGCTCACCCAGCAACCACGCGCACCGTGCCGAGTTGACTGAACTGGTGGAACGTCTGCCGTTCGCCGTCATGCACCGCTGGTACGAAGACCTCGGCGTCCGCCGCCCCGAAGGCAGCCTGCGGGAAGGCCGCGCCGACCTCGGTGAGATCACCATCGCACCCGGCACCCGGGCATACCTCTGCGGTCCCCTGCCGTTCATGCTCGGCATGCGGGAGGCGCTCCTCGCCAAGGACGTGGCACCCGAGAACATCCACTACGAGGTCTTCGGTCCGGACAGCTGGGCAGCGGCCCCGGCGTGAGCAGCGTGCCGCTAACACCCCCGACTCACTGAATCGGGGGTGTTACCGAGCTGAGACTTCCCATTACTGACCAAGCGCCACTGCGGTAGCGGGCACCCTCACCGACGTGACGGTGCCAATTGGACTTGGAATCGGACGACGCGTCTTCGGTGTCCTGAACCCGTCAAGATTGCCTGGGCGGCAATACTGGTCCTCACCGTCATCGTTGGCGGACGGATGGGCGCATCGGCAGGTGAACGGACAGACTAATGCCCACGACAGGAAGGTGCAGACGATGGGAAGCCACGACCCGAGTGTCACAGAGCTCGCTGTCAACGAATGCTGGGCGCTACTCCGTACCGGGGATGTAGGCCGCCTCGCCGTGTGGGTGGATGACCATCCGGACATCTTCCCCCTCAACTACGCGGTCGATCACGGAACCATCGTGTTTCGATCCGCACGAGGCACCAAGTTGTCTGCCGCGTTGTCGGATGCGCCCGTCGCGCTGGAAGTCGACGGCTATATCGCTGAGTCTCATGAAGCCTGGAGCGTGGTGATCAAGGGACGTGCCGAAGGGATCCGTGAGATCGGTGACTTGATGGACACCGTGGATCTCCCCCTCTATCCGTGGCAGGGCGGGGCGAAGAATTTCTTCATCCGACTCGTACCCACCATGGTGACCGGTCGCCGGTTTCCTGTTGTCGACCCGGCCGCTTGGCAGACTCCCTTCTCGAATGTACGACGTTCTCCTTCGGAGTAAGGCACCTTCGGCTGCGGTGGTGCCCGCGCGGATAAGGGCACCAGGACCCCTCCTGAGGTGATTTCAGCCGACAATCGCGGTGAGCGGAGTCGATTGGATTCCGGTCCACGGCGCCGACGGAAAGAACAGCGCCGACGCCCCGTGAACGAGACTTACGTGGATTCAGCATTTCTTGGCGCGAGGTGGGCACACGGGGTGGTGGATGTGTCGCGCCAATGCTCGGTGGTCCACCGCGATGCGGCGGATGCGGTTGTGCTGCAGAGGCCGGGCGGTGACCGGTCAGCCGAATCCGTGCAGACGACGAGGGCATCGAATCGGCCGTCGTCACCCACCAACAGCGCTCTGGTCGGCTTCGCCGACCCCGGCGATCTGCCCGCACGGCGCATGCTCGACGGTGACGGGACGCTGCGCCGGGCTCATCCCGATTCTGGTAGCGAGATCGCGGAAGAAGCGTTCGGAGTCGATGATCGCCTCCGGTGGATGGACCCCTGGTTTTCGGGCGGTGCCGTCGATGAGCTGCGCCAAACCCAATGCCAGGGGTATTCCGGTGGATCTGGCCATGTCGGTGAGGAATCGTGCCGTTTCCGGGGTCTCAGTGAGGTAGGCGATGGTGCTGCGGTCATGGGTGCCGGTGTTGCCGGTCGCGGCCGCGAAGAACGGCGGCAGGGTGCCATGTGAGGGGCGTGAGCGAAGCCGGGTCAGGGACCGCAGGATGCGTCGCAGGCTGGGTTGGGCGATTTCGTGCGCGGCGGTTTCGTTGGTGAGTTTGCCGCGGTCGATATCGGTGCGCAGCACATCGAGGAAGGCCGCGGTCCCCGGCGTGACCACCATGAGGTTGACGGCCTCACCGCGAGGAGACAGGGTGCGCTGCATCGTGATCGGCTCCGGGTGCCCGACCGTATAGGCGGCGCCACGCCGGCGACCGGGTAGATCCAGGGTGACCGCGCGCAGCGGCGCTTCCTCGGCCAGGACGCCGTCGCGGACGACGGTGATGGTGCCGCTGATCTGTTGCATCCAGTGCACCGCGGCCGCGTCTGCCATGCTGTCGGGCCCCGCCGGATCCGGGGTGGCGACGGATTCGGGAACGTCGACGGGCCAGGCGGTATAGAGGTCCTCGACCCGCTGCAATCCTCGAGTGGCGGTGAGTGCGAGCAGATTACTCACCCCTGGGCTAGCTCCCATCCCCACGATCGCGCACACGCCGGTCTTCTGCGCGGCGTTGTGCAGTTCGAGCATGCGCGTGGTGGGTTCGCCGTCGTCACAGATATCGAGGTAGTGGGTCCGAGTCAGAATCGCCGCCTGCAGAACCGTCGGGCCGAATCGGTAGTACGGGCCCACGGTGTTGAGCACGACATCGGCGCCGTGCAGAGCCTGGTTGAGCACGGCGGGGTCGGTGATGTCGACCCGCAGGGCGCGGACGGGGACCGCCCGCCCGGCCAGTTCGACCGCCAATGCCTGAGCCGCGGCCAGATCTCGGTCGGCCACAACGATTTCGGTCACGGTGGGCAACGTCGCTGCAGCGCGCACCGCTGCCGCTCCCATCGCCCCCGCTCCCCCCAGTGCGAGCACCCTCATACGATCAATCTCCCAAACTAGAAACGTTCGTTTCGTCTACGATCGACACTAACATGATCGCAATGAGTTCGGATTCCGCGAGGAACAACAAGACAGCCCGCTGCACAGCCCAGTCAACTGGCGACTGCCCCACCACCGTCGTGCAGCAGCGCCCGGCGCAGACGCTGGTAACGAGGGAGGCGTGGGGCGGCATCGTCTATGGCTGCCTGACATTGCCTTTCACCACTCCCGCCGCGACCGCGGTACCCGAGTGGGCTCAGCTGTTCGGGCTCGCCCTGTTGGCGGCGGCTCCGGTGCTCAGGCTCGCCTGCTGGCGCGCGATGATCGCGGCAGGCTTGAGCGCATCACGGCGCGCGGCGGCGGCGCGGCTGGACGAGCAGTGCCGAGATGAACGGCGTGTTCGCCGTGGCGCCCTGCTGATCGTCGGCGCGACAGTTGTGCTGCTGCCGATTCCCCCGACGTGGGTGCGGTTCTGGTTCGTGCTGGGGATGGTGACGACGGTGCTGGCCCTCGTCGCGTTGGTCACCCAGCAGTGCAGATCGCCTGCCCACCTGCGGTTTCGACGCCCTCGGCGTCGGCGGTCACCCGCTCGATAACATCGGCGTAGTGGTAGAACATGCGAGGCCAGTCGGGCATCGACCGCAAGGGCATCACTTGCGCCCAGCAGGCTGCCAGTGCTGACCGGGCTCGGGTGCCCGGCCACGGCTGCGGGAGTAACTCCGGTGGCAGTAGCGGGTCGGGCTCGCTCGCCCGGGTGAACTCGGCGGCCAGTTCGACGAGGATGGTGAGTATCTGCGACCGCGACAGTTCCTGTGGGCCGGCCAGCCGGTCCAGGCGCGCCTGAGTCACCGCCAGCAATCGCTCATGGCCTGCAGCGATCTTGTCCAACGGCCATAGGTGCGCGGCCATCTGCCGGGGCGAGTCCAGCTCGCCGACACGCAGATCCGTGGTGGTGAGCCGAGTCAGGTGCCCGCCGATGTCGAGCCGGTCGGCCAAGGCCTCGACGTACGGTTCCCACGAGTTCGGCGACACGTAGAGCCCACCTTGAATCGCTGCGCCGCCCAGGCTCACGATGCCGTCGCGCACGGCATCTCGGGCCTGTCGACGGGTCTCGGGAACAGCGAAGGCGACCAGATGCCAGATTCCGTCCCATGGGGCGGCACCGCGATCCTGGTCATACATCAAGCCGACGAACTCGACGTTGGGCTCGATCGAATCGAACATTTGGGCGCCCACACGCAACAGCGCCCGTCGACCTCGGCCCTCCTGGGTGATCTGCCCGTCAGTGACCAGGCGTCGGATGTGGAGGCGCACTTGCTGATCCGACATCCCCAGCGCGGCAGCCACCGTGTACAGCTCGCCGGCGTCGATGGTCGCGTCCGCGCGGATCATGCTCTCCACGAGCAGTCTGGTCGGTATCTCGACCGCGTCGTTCGCGTGCTCTCCAGCCATGCATCCACCATATCCCCCGAATACCGTTCACTTTGCAAACGATAGTTTCGAACTTGAATGTAATGGTGGGGTCATGCCGTCGCCGACCCCGCCCGCGCCTCCAGCCCTCCGTCGCCGCCGGTGGGCCCGAAGCCTCGTCGCGATGCCGGCGGTTCTTGCCGTTCTCCGTGGTGCCACGCTGGGGTCTCGAGAGTGCCCTTCACAGACCTAAGGCACTTTCGCTGCGGTGGTGCCCGCGCGCAGGATCGAAGATGTGCACGCATCTGAGCGATCCACGGATCGGCCCGATCGGGGACAATCGCGCGCCCTGACGCGCTCGCAGGCCACGTCGAGGCCACCGGCGCGGACCGCCAACGGTTACGGCGCGGTCATCTTCGACATGGACGGTGTGGTCACCGATACGGCCGTGGTGCACGCGGCCGCGTGGAAAGCGCTGTTCGACGAGGCGCTGCCTGCACTGGGCGGCGCCGAGGTGGCACCGTTCGACCCCGTCTGCGACTATCGTGACCTGGTCGACGGGCGCAGCCGCGAAGAGGGAATCCGGGCCTTTCTGGCCTCGCGCGGCCTCGCCTCGGGTCCCGGTACACCCGAGGACGGGCCCGATCGGCTGACCGTGTCCGGCCTGGCCGCACGCAAGCAGGCCTTGTTCGCCGAGGCGCTTGCTCGTGGCGGTGTGCGCGTGTTTGCCGACGCTGCCCAACTGCTGGGTGGGCTACACGACGCAGGGGTGCCCACGGCCCTGGTGACCGCGAGCCGGAACAGCGCCGCCGTGCTCGACACGGCCGGCATCGCCGAGATGTTCACCCTCACCGTCGATGGCACCGATGCCCTGGCTCTGGGGTTGGCGAGCAAACCGGATCCCGCGATGTTCCTCGAGGCCGCCCGGCGGTTGGGTCTGGACCCGAACGAGGTGATCGTCTTCGAAGACGCCAGTGCCGGAGTTCAGGCCGCCGACACCGGCGGATTCGGACTCGTCGTCGGCGTCGACCACACCGGCTCCGGCGCCCGGCTCAGCTCAGCCGGTGCCGATATCGTCGTCACCGATCTCGCTGACCTGCCCTTGGTTCCGCACCCCGACTTTCCACCGCGCCCACAACCGCGCTGGTGTGGCGGGGCGACAGAGGCCGGTCCGGGCGGATGGAACCTGCTCTACGACGACTACGACCCCACCCAGGAAGGAAACCGAGAGGCACTGTGCACCACCGGCAATGGCTACTGGGCCACGCGCGGTGCCATCCCGGGCTCCACCGCGGACGGTGTGCACTACCCCGGCACCTATTTCGCCGGCGTCTACAACCGGACCGTGTCCCAGATCGCGGGCCAGGCAATCGAAACCGAGCACCTGATCAACGCGCCGGACTGGACCTACCTCACCGTCGCCACCCCCGATGGACAGGTGCTGTCGCCCGGAACACCGCAGATGCTCAGCCATCACCAGAACCTGGACCTTCGGGCAGGGGTCTTGACCAGCATCGACCGCTATCGCGACGACACCGGCAGACTCACCCGCATCACCACGCGCCGATTCCACTCGGTGACCGATCCGCATCTGGCGGCCCTGGAACTGAGTATCGAAGCCGAAAACTGGTCCGGCACAGTGGTACTCACCTCAGCGATCAACGGCAGCGTCGGCAACCGCAACGTAGCCGCAGATTGGGCACTCGACCCTGAACACCTCCGCCGCGGCACCCACCGTGAGCTCGACGCCGAAACCGTGCTCTATGAGGCGATCAGCACCCAATCCGCCGTCACGATCGCCACCGCGACCCGCACCCACATCGATGACACCGTCCTGCTCGATCGCAAGACCCTCGCCGACAAGGACTGCCCCGGACACGAACTCACCCTCACCCTGCGCTGCGGCGTGCCGGTCACGGTCGAAAAGGTCGCGGCGGTAGCCACATCCAGAGACCGAGCGCTCTCTACCCCGGCTACCGAGGTCGCCGCCCGCATCGCGCGCTCGCCTGGCGTGGCGGCGTTGCTGGCCGCTCACGTGACGGGGTGGGCGCAGCTGTGGGACCGGTTCGGAATTCGTCTGGGTGACGGCCACGACCACCGCCTGGCATTGAACCTGCATGTCTTCCACGTCCTGCAGGCCACGATCGCCGCCCACCCCGACATCGACGCCGGCCTGCCCGCGCGCGGACTTCACGGTGAGGCCTACCGTGGCCACATCTTCTGGGACGAGGTGTTCGTCTACCCGATGCTCACCCTGCGGCGTCCCGAACTGACGCGAGCCTTCTTGCAATACCGGCATCGCCGGCTCGATCGAGCCCGCGCCGCCGCGCGCACGGCAGGGCTGCCTGGTGCCCTCTACCCGTGGCAGAGCGGCAGCGACGGCCGCGAGGAAACACCGACCATGCTGTTCAATCCCCGCAACCGGCAATGGATGCCCGACCACTCCAGCCGACAGCGACACGTCGGGCTCGCCATCGCCTACAGCGTCTGGCAGTACTACCAGACCACCGCCGACCAACGATTCCTCATCGACCACGGCGCGGAGATGCTGGTCGAAATCGCCCGACTGTTCGCCGGCCTCGCTGTCCATGACTCCGCTGCGGACCGCTTCGACATCGACGCCGTCATGGGGCCCGACGAATTCCACGACGGCTACCCCGACTCCCCCGGACACGGCGTCCGCAACAACACCTATACCAACGTGCTCGCCTCCTGGGTGCTGCGCCGAGCCCGCGAGGTCCTCGCCCTGCTCGACGGCCACGACTGCGGGCCCTTGTGGGACCGGCTGCAACTCGACGCCGCCGAACCCGCGCGCTGGGACCGGATCAGCCGCCGCCTCCGAGTGCCGTTCCACCGCGACGGCATCATCAGCCAGTTCCAAGGTTATGAAGATCTCCACGAATTCGATTGGGACGCCTATCGGAGCAAGTACGGCCACATCGAACGCCTCGATTTGATCCTGCAGGCAGAAGGCGACACCACCAACCGGTACAAGGTCTCCAAACAAGCCGACGTGCTGATGCTGTTCTACCTGTTCTCCGCCGAGGAACTCCGCGAGATGTTCGACCACCTCGGCTACGCGCTCCCACCCGAGCTCATCCCCCGCACCGTCACCTACTACATCGCCCGCACCAGCCACGGCTCCACATTGAGCCGCCTGGCCCACGCCTGGGTGCTGGCCCGCACCGACCGGGCGATGTCGTGGGGACTGTTCTCCCAGGCCCTGCACGCCGACCTGGCCGACACCCAGCGCGGCACCACCCGGGAAGGTGTCCACATCGGCGCCATGGCCGGGACCGCCGACATGGTGCTGCGCTGCTACAGCGGCATCGAGACCCGCCACGACATGCTGCGCCTGCATCCGGTGCTGCCCGCCGAACTCGACGATGCCCAGTTCACCGTGTCCTATCGAGGCCAACCCATCACCATCACTGTGACCCACCACCGGATCACCGTGCGCCTGCACCCCAGCGCGGCAGCACCCATCCGCGTCTGCGTCGAGGACATCGAACGCGACCTGGGCCCTGGGCAGGTCTGGGATCTGGCTCTGGAGGCCGAGACCGACGACCCAGGACCGCCTGACGAGGACTTCACACACAGCAACACGTAGTCCGCGAGGAGGAGACACACACGCCCTGGACTGTCCCGCAGTGCCCATCGTCTCTTCCTGAGGGGGACTTTGAGGGCGGCACTCGGACAAGCGTGGGGGCTTCTCGACTTGATCGGGGTCCCTATATCAGTGGGCTCGACGGGTGATGGGGAGGAAACGCCGAGCGTAGGCGATGGCCGCACCAGTGTCGGCAAACACCGCGTCCTCACCGCCCGCTGGAAGCGCGCCCATCGCGGACAGGCGGGCGCGGTGGTCCTCGCGCAGGCCGGACATCAGGACGGTGATGTGGCGGTGCTGGAGTTTGGTGACGGCATCGGCGAGAACCAGGGCGCCGGTGGTGTCGAGGGCGGAGACACGCGACATCCGCAGGATCACCACCTTCACGTTGGCGACGTCGGACAGCTCCAGCAGGAAGCGGTGGGCGGCGGCGAAGAACAGCGGGCCGTCGATCCGGTAGGCGACGATGTGATCGCGCAGCAGGTCGTGTTCCTCGCCGAGATGATCTGTCTCATCGAGCGGTACCTGCTGCATACTCGCCTCGCGGGCGATCGCGCGCACCGCCAAGACCAGCGCGAACCCGATGCCGATCACTACGGCCGTGACCAGATCGAACGCGACGGTGACGAAGAAGGTGACCGCCATGACGATCGCGTCGCCCCGCGAAGCGCGGGCGATCGCGGCGAGCGAGGCCGCCTCCACCATCCGCACCGTCGTCGCGAGCAGCACACCGGCCAGTGCCGCGATCGGGATATCGGCGACCAGTCCAGCCGCCAGGTAGACGATGCCGGCCAGGATCACCGCGTGGGTGAGCGCCGCCAGCCGGGTGCGCGCACCCGAGCGCACATTGACCGCGGTGCGGGCGATCGCACCGGTCGCGGGTACACCGCCGAAGAGCGGGGCCGCGATATTGGCCAGGCCCTGCCCGAACAGCTCCCGATCCGGGTCGTGGCGGGTGCCGACCGCCATGGCGTCGGCGGCGGTCGCCGACAGCAACGATTCCAGCGCGGCCAGCGCGGCGACTGCGAGCGCGGGCAGCAGCAGCGTGGTCAGCTCATCGAACTGCAGGAAGCCGAGCGAGGGTGCGGGCAGGCCGGCCGGGATCGCGCCGATGCGGGCGAGATCCAGGTCGAAGACGCTCGCGACCACCGTCGCCACCGCGACGGCGACCAGCGCGAACGGCAATTTGGGCAGATAGCGCCCGCCGATCAAGATCACGACCGCCACCACCAGCGCCGTCACCGGCGCGGTCGCGTGCGGGTCGTCGATGAACCGGCGCACGGCGTCGAACGCCGACTGCCAGACCTTCTCACCCTCGGCTCCGGACACCCCCAGCATGCCCGGAAACTGTTGCAGCGCAATGACGACCGCGATGCCCGCGGTGAACCCCTCGATCACCGGGGCCGGCATGAACCGCACGGCCCGTCCGACACCGGCGAAAGCCAGTGCGACCAACATGACCCCGGCCATCAGGCCGACGGTCAGCACACCGGACGCGCCGTGCTCGTGCACGATCGGCACCAGCACCACGGTCATCGCGCCGGTCGGCCCCGACACCTGGAATCGCGAGCCGCCGAACACCGCGGCCAGCGCGCCGGCCACGATCGCCGTCGCCAGACCGGCGGCGGCACCGAGCCCGGAACTGATGCCGAATCCCAGCGCCAGCGGCAATGCCACCAGCGCCACGATCAGCCCCGCCATCAGATCCGTGCCCGGCGCCCGGAAAGCGGGCTTCCACTCCGACCAGGTCGGCAGCAGTGCCCGCATGGTCAGCGGTTGCCGAGCAGGCGCAACTTCAGTGCCGCGAGCTGCTCGCGCAGCTCGTCCGGCAGCCGGTTGCCGCCGATCCCGGCGAACCATTCGTCGATGGACCTGGTCTCGGTGACCCACTCGGCGACATCGACGGCCAGCGCCTGCTCGACCAGCGCGCGATCGGCGCCGTCGAGACCGGACAGGTCGAGGGCGTTGGCAGTGGGGACGTAGCCGATCGGCGTCCACTCGGCCTCGGCGGTGCCGTCGAGTCGTTCCAGCGCCCACTTCAGCACGCGCACGTTGTCGCCGAAGCCTGGCCACAGGAAGGTGCCGTCAGCGTCGCGCCGAAACCAGTTGACCTGGAAGATCTTCGGGAGCTTCGCGGGATCGGCCTGCGCGCCGAGTTTCAGCCAGTGCGCGAAGTAGTCGCCCACGTGATAGCCGAGGAACGGCAGCATCGCCATCGGATCGCGCCGGACGACACCGACCGCGCCGGTCGCCGCAGCGGTGGTCTCCGAGGACAGCACCGAAGCAGTGAAAACGCCGTGTGCCCAGTCGAAGGTCTCGGTGACCAGTGGCACCGTGCTCGCGCGGCGCCCGCCGAAGAAGATCGCCGAGATCGGCACGCCGGTCGGATCGTTCCACTCCGGCGCGACCGACGGGCACTGCTCGATCGGCGTGCAGTACCGCGAATTCGGGTGCGCGGCTGGCATTTCCGACGCCGGTGTCCAGTTGTTGCCGCGCCAGTCGGTGAGATGCGCAGGCGGCTCCTCGGTGAGACCCTCCCACCACACGTCACCGTGGTCGGTGAGCGCGGTGTTGGTGAAGATCGAGTTGCCACGATCGATCGTGGCGATCGCGTTCGGGTTGGTGCGCGTGCCGGTGCCGGGTGCGACGCCGAAGAACCCGGCCTCCGGGTTCACCGCGTACAGCCTGCCGTCGGCGCCGAAGCGCATCCAGGCGATGTCGTCACCGATGGTCTCGGCCTGCCAGCCGGGCAGCGCGGGTTCCAGCATCGCCAGATTGGTCTTGCCGCACGAGGACGGGAACGCCGCGGCCACATAGTGTGTGCGGCCCTGCGGTGAGGTGAGTTTGAGGATGAGCATGTGCTCGGCCAGCCAGCCCTCGTCGCGCCCGATGACCGAGGCGATTCGCAGCGCGAAGCACTTCTTGCCCAGCAGCGCGTTGCCGCCGTAGCCGGAGCCGTAGCTCCAGATGGTGCGCGATTCGGGGAAGTGCGCGATGTATTTGGTGCTGTCGCACGGCCACGGCACGTCGGCCTGGCCCGTGCCGAGCGGCGCGCCGACCGAATGCAGGCACTGCACGAATTCGGTATCGCCGGTGAGCTTTTCCCAGACCGGCGTGCCCGAACGGGTCATGATCTGCATCGACACCGCGACGTACGGCGAGTCGCTGATCTGCACTCCGAACTTCGGTTCTGCGGCATCGAGCGGACCCATGCAGAAGGCGATGACGTACATCGTGCGGCCCGTCATCGCGCCGCGGTAGTGCTCGGTCATGACGGTGCGCATGTCGACGGGATCGACCCAGTTGTTGGTCGGGCCCGCGTCAGCGGCGTCCTCGGAGCAGATGAAGGTGCGGTCCTCGACCCGGGCGACATCGTCGGGGTCGGAGACGCACCAGAAGGAGTTGGGCTTGCCGGTGAGCCGGACGAAGGTGCCTTTCTCGACGAGTTCGCCGGTCAGCCGATCCCATTCGTCGCGTGACCCGTCGCACCAGACGATGCGGTCGGGCGTGGTCAGGGCGGCGATCTCGTCGACCCAGCGCAGGATGGCCGGGTGGTCGGTCGGAACCGTCGTCGGCGCGGAGCTCGCGGTCACGGATACTCTCCTTGTCAACTTGCTAGGTGGCTAGTTTAGAAAGTTTGCAATCAAACGGTAGAGGTCGGGCGGTAAGAGGGAACGAGATCAAGCCACAGTGGACTCGGGGTTCTCGAGGAGTTCCGCCTGCCCGGCGACGACACCGGTGAGGATCGCGCGGGCCACGACAAGTAGCTCCTTCACGCGCGGCGAGGTGAGTTCGTAGGTCACCGACAGTCCCTCGCGTCGCGCGGTCACCAGGCCGGCCCGGCGCAGGATGGCCAGCTGCTGAGACAGGTTCGCCGCCTCGACGCCCACCTCGGGCAGCATCTCCGAGACCGCGTGCTCACGCTCGCTGAGTAGCTCCAGCACCCGGATGCGGACCGGGTGGCCGAGGGTTTTGAAGAAGTCGGCCTTCATCTGGTACAGCGGCCTGCTCAGTCCTGGCACCGTGGCGAACCCCGTCCTGCTGTGGCGGTATGGTGTTTTCTAACTTTAGCAAACAGGCTAGCAGGAGAGATATGCCCCTCGTCTCGCTCAACGGCATCCAGCTCAACTACGACGTCACCGGGTCGGGACCGCTGGTCCTGCTCGTGATGGGTAGTGGCAGTCCCGGCCGCGTCTGGCGCACCTATCAGGTGCCCGCCCTGGTCAAGGCCGGGTTCCGGGTCGTCACGGTCGACAATCGGGGGATCGCGCCGTCCTCGGAATCGGCGGCGGGGATCACCATGGCCGACCTGGTCGGTGACACCGCGGCGCTGATCGAGCACCTGGGGGCGCCCGCCCACGTGGTCGGCACGTCGATGGGCTCACGCGTCGTCGCCGAGCTCGCGCTGGCCCGGCCCGAATTGCTGGGCAAGGCCGTCATGTTCGCCGCCACCGCTCGTCCGCACCCCGTCTCGAGCACGCTCAACCGCGG
>NZ_JBHVHX010000006.1:0-230555 GCF_042799895.1 Nocardia sp. NPDC057663
GAGGTCTTCGTCATGTCAGCTCGCCACGCCGTCACCAACGTCCGTGGTCAGTACAACTAGGTGTTGTACACGGCGATCGGTTCGACCGTATGCCCAAGGCCCGGTAAATGCAGGCAAGGGCCATGGGTTGACGAATGTTGAATGGAGATTGAACCCTTGAATAGCGTTGGTCTAGAACAAGCAATTTCCAGCCTTGGTTCACCATACGCGACAGTGGCCGCTGAAAATAGCGCAATCGATGGATACGCGGGGCGAGTTCCCGAATTGCTGCTAGACATATGGCGAACAGTGGGTTTTTCTGGATACGCAGAGGGACTGCTCTGGCTGTGCAATCCAGAAGAATGGCAGCCCGCTGTCGATGAATGGATCTCTGGACTGAAGTTGCCGTTCCACGATGACTGGATTCCGTTTACTCGAACAGCTTTCGGCAAGCTGACGATGTGGGGAAATAGGACCGGCAGAAGCTTGACAATTGACCCACAAAACGGGTTCATAGTGCCCATCGATCAATCGGGTAATATGGCCGATGAACTGGACGTCAAGCTTCAGATTCTCGTGGCAATTGACACTGATGCAGAACTGCTGGAACTGTGGGACGAGGACGGGGACGATGACAAGCCGATGTTTCGGCGCGTGCGTAAACGGCTGGGCGGGCTTGATGCGTCCACGATGTATGGATGCGTTCCGGCGGTCGGCTTGGGTGGTTCTTTTACTCCCCGCGGAATGGAGGTTGTTAACGCGGTCGATCATGTGCGGTTCCTGAGTACCGTGACGCAGCGTCAGGTCATGAACTGGAAGTTCTGAGGCAAACAGGGAATGCTGATCCCGAGTTGGGCGAGTACCCGGCGAACAGTCGCCGGGTACTCGCGTGGTGTGCGATGCGCCTGACAAAGCGGGGCTACGCGAGCCGGGCCCATATTGCGGTCAGACTCAACAAACTGAAAGCAAGTCTTGCAAATGATTAGCTTGTCAACTCCTCGAAGGATTGGCCAATCCGCGAGTGTCGTCGAACTGATCCCGGGAGGCCTTACGGCGGATCGCGTCGCGTCATTCTTAGAACTTTGCGAGCCACTGGTCCTCTCCCCAGGCCATTCCGGCGACGGCTTCCTCAAGGAAGGCGGTGGGTACGTCCGCCTGGGCGAGATGACCGATGGACGGTGGGTGTGGCCATTGGCGTGGTCGGATTATGTCAAGGTACATCGCGTTGAGCCACCGCTGGAATTCTTGGAGAATATCCGAAATCTCAACTACCGGCCTATCCGCCTCGATCCCACCGATGTAGATCTGCTCATCGACAGGCTGTACCCACCGGGAGACGACGAGGAGCCTTTTAGCGAGTAGTGCCCTTCGGGCTGGACTGCCGCACGGAACCCAGCTCAGCCAGAGCGAACTCCTACACGCGCGAGATTCCTCCGGATAGGCAGCTGGAGATAGAAATATCACCCGCAGATTGGAAGCAATTAGAAAATGAATATGAGCAATTCGCAAGCGCAACGGGACGAGGAGTTTGACTACTTTGTCGATGCATTCAAGGGTTCGAAACATGATGTAGTCATTACTCTGCGGACGCTCAAGCGGTCGCCGTATCCCGAAGCTCGTATAATTCCATATATTGAGGCTTTGCTCGACGATAGGTCGCCGTGCATAACGGGTATCCCGTATCGATATGGTGAGATCAGGTGGCTGGCTGCAGGAGCGCTCCGGCGAGTATATGATGCCCTAGGAATTCGTGAATCTATTGTGCTGCGAGATGTTCCGGCGACTCAATCGAGTGATCAGCTCGGTGATCTGGTGTGGGAATTGGGTAAGCATGATGAATGGATTCATCTCGGCGCCGAGGAGCTCTATGTAAAACTTCGGGACCTAGGGCAGCTGCCCGTCCGCGATGTGGTGCTCGAGTGGGCGAATGCGGACGGTTGAGTCCGACTGAAGGTAGTCCTAAATGCGCGGGATAAGAGCTGGCAGCGGGGCGGCCCAGTTTGGACGGGTGCGGATGGGCCTGGGCTAGGCGGGGTTCACCGCGATCGGTTCGCCGTTGAGGCGGATCTTCAGGTATCCGCTCACCTCGGCGTCGTTCTTGACGTAGATGCTGATCTCGGGCTCGGCATCCTTGCCGCCGCCGGGCTCGAATCTGACCAGCACATGGGAGACCCAGCCGCCGGGAACCTTGGTGGTCACCGGGGCGCCGGACATGAGGCGGGCGTAGCGGCAAGGTCGACGCCTGCCAAGTCGAAAGATTTGGTGTCCGGGGTGCGCGAACCCTGCGAACCCCAGGCCTTGAAGGAGCCGCGGTAGATCTGTTCGTCCTGCTTGCCGGGCTTGTCGGCCTTGCGTTCGACGATGGCGTAGTCCGGGTACAACGTCAGCTCGTCGACTTCGGTCGAACCGTATTTCGCGCGGTAGTCGGCGAGGAAGTGGGCGAAGCCGTTGCCGGTGGTGAGGTCGGGCAGCGGTTCGCCGAACGCGGCGTCGCCCACGGTGCGGCCGAGCAGACCCGCGCCGGCGCCGAGCAGACCGGCGAGCACGATCGCGCCGACCGGCATCCACCAGCGCCGCGGCGCGCGCGGGATGCCGCGGGCGACGGGGGTGGCGGCGAGGTCGCCGGGGATCTGGAGGTCGTCGACGAGGCGGTCGAGCGCGCCGAAGGTCTCCGCCTGCATGGCGGTCGCGGTCCGCTTCTCGTGTTCGCGTGCGGTGAGCTGGCCGTCGGCCAGGGCGGCGTCGAGCAGGGCGCAGACGTCGGCCCGGTCGGTGTCGCGGGCGCGCAGGTTCTTCGCGGCGGCGGGATTCTTCATCGCCTTGGTCATCCTTCGAACGGGCTGGTCTTCAGCACTTCTCCGGACAGCGCCAGGTACAGGCGCCCGGACTGGGTCGCCTCGTTGGTGACGGAGATGCCGATCGCCGGTTGTCGCAACCAGTGGTCGTTTTCGATCGAAACGTGGGCGACCTTGCCTCCGGGTACGCGCACGGTCGCGACCGCGGTGGCCAAGGCCGCGGCCAGCGCGTCCTTGTCGGCTGATTCGGTGAACGCCGCGTGCTCCTCGGCGTCGAGCTGGCCGTCGGCGCGGGCGGCGTCGAGTGCCGCTGTGGTGCGGGCCCGGTCGGCGTCGCGCGCCCTGGTCCGCGCGGGGTACTCGCCGGAGTGCTTGCGGCCGAAGCGCTTTCGCTCGGCGGGCGGCTGACCACCGAAAACAGCCGGTGACTGCAGGTCTGCGGTCAATCGTTCCAGTTCGCCCAGGGTGCGCGCGGTACCGGCGCGATCCATCCGGTCGTGGTACTCCTGCGCCCCCAGCTGGCCCTCGGCATAGGCCGCGTCAAGCACGGTCGACACCTGTGCGCGATCGATATCACGCGCCCTCGTCACGGTATCGGAGGCTCTGCGAGCCCGCCCGGAATCTGCCATCTTGCGGCGCGCCTCACCTGCGGAAATACCCGGGCCGACCCCGGTATCGGCAGTTTACGGCGAGACCACGGAACAAGCGGTGCCACCGGCACCGGGATTCAATCCCAGCTACTCTGGTGATCGTGCGAATTCAGCGGCAGGTGGTCGACTATGCGCTCCGGCGCAGGTCGCTGCTCGCTGACGTCTACGCGGGCCGGGTCGGTGTCGCCGAAGTGTGCGACGCGAATCCGTACCTGCTCCGGGCCGCCAAGTTCCATGGCCGGGGCAGCGAAGTCACCTGCCCGATCTGCCGGAAAGAGCAGCTGACCTTGGTTTCGTGGGTGTACGGCGACGGGCTCGGCCAGGTGGCCGGTTCCGCGCGGACGCCCGAGGAGCTGGTCAGGATGGCAGAGTCGAACGAGGAATTCTCGGTACACGTCGTCGAGGTGTGCCGTTCGTGCAGCTGGAACCACCTGGTGCAATCGTATGTGCTCGGCTCGGCGCCCGCGCCGGTCCGCCGCCGGACGAGTTCGCGAGCGGGGCGGCGCTCTGCGGCCGAATGATGGAGCCGCCGGGTGATGGTGGCCACCGCATGATGCGCCGCTGTTCGGGGTGCAAGGTATCCGCGCCGGTTGTCCGGCGCGGATGTCGTGTGCCGGTTGAACCTTACGAGTTATGGAGATCTGGTCAGTGAGTTCGCCCTACGAGTCCTCCCCCTTCGGCGATGATCCGCACGGCGGCCGTCCGGCTCGGGGTTCACAGCCGGGTCTCCCTCCGCAGCCGGGTGACCGACCGGCCCCGCCGCCGCGTCGGCCGATGCCGCCCGCGGGCCCCGGCCCGCAGGGCGGACGTGGCCCGGTGCCCGGTGGACGTGGTCCGCAGGGTGGGCCGCCGCCGAATCGGCAGAGTCCGCCGCCGGGTGGCATGCCGCCACGTCGGCCTGGTCCGCCACCCCAGCGACCTGCCGGTCCGCAGGGTGGACCGGCAGCGCCGGGTCAGGGCAGGCCGCCGCAGGGCAGGCCGGCCCAGCCGGGTCGCGCCGTGCCGCCCGCCGCAGGCGCCACCCAGAAGCTTCCGCGCCCGGGGCGTGACGAGACGGTGCGGGCGAGCCACCCCGACGCGGGCAGGCCCGTCCGCGGCGCCGACGACGTGAACCGCCCCAGGACCGGTCCGTCGCCCGCCGCCGCGCGCCCCGGCGCCGGTCGCCGTCCCGGCGGTCCGACGACCGGTGAGCGCAGGGCCACCGGTGCGGGTGGCACGCCGCCGCCGACCGGACCGCGTAACCGCCGCGACGGTGGCGGTGGCGACGACGGTTCCGGTAGGGGTGGTTCGGTGCGGAAAGTGCCGTGGCGGGCCATTCGCCGGACCATGTACGTGCTGATGGCCCTGGCCATCGTCGTGCCGAGCGCGGTGTTCCTGGTCGCCTACACGGCGGTCTCGGTGCCGAAGCCGGGCGATCTGGAGACCAATCAGGTCGCGACGATCTTCGCCAGCGACGGCTCCACCGTGCTGAGCAAGGTGGTCCCGCCGGAGGGCAACCGCACCGAGGTCTCGATCGATCAGATCCCGCCGCATGTGCGCAATGCCGTGATCGCCGCCGAGGACCGCGACTTCTACACCAACCCGGGCTTCTCGGTGTCGGGCTTCGCGCGCGCCGCCCGCGACAACGTCCTCGGCAAGGAAAGCGCCGGTGGTGGTTCCACGATCACCCAGCAGTACGTGAAGAACGCGCTGGTCGGTGACGAGCGGTCGATGCAGCGCAAGATGCACGAGCTGGTGATCTCGGCCAAGATGGCGCGCCAGTGGAGCAAGGAAGACATCCTGGCCGCGTACCTGAACACGATCTACTTCGGTCGTGGCGCGTACGGCATCGATGCCGCGGCGAAGTCCTACTTCGGCAAGCCGGTGCAGGAGCTGACCGTGGCCGAGGGCGCCGTCCTCGCCGCCACCATCCAGCTGCCCTCGATGCTGGACCCGGAGAAGAACCCCGAAGGCGCAAGAACACGCTGGGGCTACGTGCTCGACGGCATGGTCAGCGGCAACAACCTGCCCGCGACCGAACGTCAGTCGATGCAGTACCCGCAGGTGGTCACGCTCGCGTCGCTGGGCGACAAGAGCCTGGACTCGGGCCCGGAGGGCCTGGTGAAGAACCAGGTGCTCGAGGAGCTGTCCAAGGCGGGCATCAGCGAGCAGCAGCTCAACACCGAAGGCCTGCAGATCACCACCACGATCGACCCGAAGGCGCAGGAGGCCGCGGTCAACGCCGCGCAGTCCAAGCTGGAGGGCGAGCCGGAGAACCTGCGGACCGCGGTGGTCTCGGTCGACCCGCGCAGCGGCGCGGTGCGCGCCTACTACGGCGGTGAGGACGGCCAGGGCTTCGACTTCGCCAACGCGGGTCTGCCGACGGGCTCCTCGTTCAAGGTGATCGGCCTGGCCGCGAACCTCGAGCTGGGCATCCCGCTCTCGCAGCTGTACGACAGCTCGCCGATCACCGTCAACGGCATCAAGATCGGCAATGTCGAGGGCGAGTCCTGCGGCATGTGCACCATTGCCGAGGCGCTCAAGCGGTCGCTGAACACCAGCTTCTACCGCATGCAGCTGGACATGCAGAACGGTCCGCAGAAGGTCGCCGACATGGGCCACAAGCTCGGTATCCCCGAGGAGCTGCCCGGCATCGGCGCCACCCTGACCGAGCCGAACGGCGCGGGCCCGAACAACGGCGTCATCCTCGGCCAGTACCAGTCGCGACCGCTGGACATGGCCTCGGCCTACGCCACCCTGGCCGCCTCCGGCATGTACCACGCCCCGCACTTCGTGCAGCGGGTCGTGACCGCCGACGGTCAGGTGCTGCTCGATCGCGGCGAGCCCGCTGGCGAGCAGCGGGTGAGCGCGGCGGTGGCCGACAACGTCACCGCGGCGATGAAGCCGATCGCGGCCTACTCGCGCAACCACAACCTGGCCGGCGGCCGGGAGTCGGCCGCCAAGACCGGTACCCACCAGCTCGGCGACACCGGCAACAACCGCGACGCCTGGATGGTCGGCTACACCCCGTCGCTGTCGACCGCGGTGTGGGTCGGCACCGAGCAGGGTGATCCGCTGCGCAACTACGGCGGCGGCAGCATCTACGGTTCCGGTCTGCCCTCCGACATCTGGAAGGCGACGATGGACGGCGCGCTGTCCGGCACGTCGAACGAGGCGTTCCCCAAGCCCGCCCCGATCAAGGGCCAGGCCGGTGTGCCGGAATGGTCGGCGCCCTACACCGCGCCGTCGACCACTGCGCCGACCTTCGCCCCGCCGGTGATCGTGCCCTCGCAGGTCGAGGTCTTCCCCGGCATCCGGATCCCGGTGCCCGGCGTGCAGCAGCCCGCCGGACAGCAGCCGTCGCAGCAGACGCCGGAGACGACGACCGGCCCGCTGCCGGGTCAGCCGACCGCGCCCGCGGACGGCTCGCCGCCGACCAACAGCAATGGCAACGGCAACCGCACGAGGCCCGGCACGGGCGGTGCGGACAACGACAACGAGAGTGGCGGGGGAACCACACCGACCAGATCCCGGTAGCCACCGGTAGCCTCGGATGTCGTGACCGATCAGCAACTCGCGGACCAGCCGGCGTCGAGTGGTACCCGGCCGGGCCGCGGAGTGCAGTACGTCGCGCCCGCCCAGCTGGCTCCCGACCTGCGGTCGATCGATGCGCGAGATAAGCCCAGCCGCAACGATTCGCTGACCGCGCAGCTGTCGACGGTGATCGGCGGCCCGGTCGGCGATCACGCGCTGATCGGCCGGGTGCGGTTCTGGACGCCGCTGCGGGTGATGTTCGCCTTCACCGTGGTGTTCCTCGCGCTCGGCTGGTCCGCGAAGGCGGGCTGCATCCAGCAGACCGGCGACGGCGCGGGCGGTCTCATGCTGGACTGGAACAACGGCCGCCAGTACGTGGCCATGTGCTACTCCGACACGGTGCCGCTCTACGGCGCGGAACGGCTCAACGAGGGCGCCTTCCCGTACAAGAAGTCCTGGACCGAGTCGACCCCCGACGGCGGCACCGAGACCAGATACATGGAGTATCCGGTGCTTTCGGGCCTGTATCAGTACGCGGCGATGCAGATCGGCAATGTCTGGGATCACCTGCCGCTGCCCGGCGCGCTGTCGGTGGTCGTGTATTTCAATGTCGTCGCGCTCGGCCTGTCGGTGGGCTGGCTGATCACCGTGTGGGCGTCCTCGCGACTAGCCGGGCGGCGCGTCTGGGACGCGGCGCTGATCGCGGTGTCGCCTTTGGTGATCGTGCACGCCTTCACCAATTTCGACGCGCTGGCAACGGCTTTCGCGGCCACCGGCCTGCTGGCCTGGGCACGGCGCAAACCGGTGCTCGCCGGTGTGCTGCTCGGTCTCGGCGGCGCGGCGAAGCTGTATCCGCTGCTGCTGCTCGGACCGATTCTGGTGCTGTGCCTGCGCGCCGATCCGATGCAGCGGCTACCCGCCGCGCGGGCGGGTCTGCGGTTGCGTGACATCGACAGCCTCGACACCGCCCGCACCTGGCTGCGCGAGACTCCTGCCAGGACACAGTTCTTCGCGCTGCGCCCGCTCGGCGCGGCCACCCTCGCCGTGCTCGCCGCGGCGGGCACCTGGATCGCGGTGAACCTGCCGATCGCCGTGCTGTACCCCGACGGCTGGCGAGAGTTCTTCCGGCTCAACACCACCCGCCACGCCGATCCGGATTCGATCTACAACGTGATCACCTCGTTCACCGGGTGGGGCGGCTTCGACGGGCCGCTCGAACACGGCCAGCCGCCGACCGTGCTGAACACGGTCTCGCTGCTGTTGTTCCTGGCCGCCTGCGCCGGCATCGCCTACCTGGCGCTGACCGCGGCGCGGCGGCCGCGCGTGGCGCAGCTGTGCTTCCTGGTCGTCGCCGCGTTCCTGCTGACGAACAAGGTGTGGAGCCCGCAGTACTCGCTGTGGCTGGTGCCGCTGGCGGTGCTCGCGCTGCCGCACCGGCGAATCCTGCTGGCCTGGATGACGATCGACGCGCTGGTCTGGGTACCGCGCATGTACTACTACCTCGGCGAGGACGCCAAGGGCCTGCCCGAGCAGTGGTTCACCGGCACCGTCGTGCTGCGCGATCTCGCCGTCCTCGGCCTGTGCGCCCTGGTCGTCCACGAGATCCTGCGTCCCCAGGACGATCTGGTGCGCCGCGACTACGTCGACGATCCGGCGGGCGGAATCCTCGACCGCGCACCCGACCCGCTCCTGCCGTGGCTGCCGCAATTCCTGCGCCCCAAGCAGGCCTGCACGAGCACGCGGCCCCCGTCGATGGTGGACTGAGCGCTACATTCGCAGGTAGCGGGCCTGGAGCTCGGGTTCGGCCGGGAGCATGTCGAGATCGAGTTCCCAGGCGTTGCCGGTCCACGGATCGAACAGCGGGGTGCCAGGCATGGTGGGCAGGTGCCTGCACGACTGGGACAGCAGCGACAGCGGGCCGTCGCCGAAGTCGACGCCGCCGCTGCCGACGACCACCAGGGACAGCCCGATCAGATCGCCGCGCACCATCAGCTGACCCAGGTGCACCACATCGGTGGCCTGGTAGCCGTGCGGGAAGTCGGCGGCGACCAGGATCCGGTGCTCGGACGGTGGGACGGCCTGCCCACTGTTGTAAGCGATGTCGGCGAGCTCGGCCGCGTGCGCCAGTGCGCCGAGGCGAGCCGGGATGTCGGCGTGGTCGGCGATGACCGGACCGGCGAGCAGCGGGGCGAGCGGAGCGGCGAGCCCGCGCAGGCCGCCGGTGAGGTCGATCAGGTCGACCCGGGTCGGCTTGTCCGGCAGGGCCGCGACCAGCCGGGCGACCAGCGCGCCGACCACCCGGGACGCGGCGGAGCTGGACTCGGTGTCGACCCACAGCGGCCGATTCAGCGGTACCGGAACGCAATACGGCACGCGCAGCTCGCCGCGGTCGAGCGCGTACAGCTCGCCGAGCCGGATGCCGTCGCTGCGTGCGGCTTTCGTGGTCCAGGCCGGGGCGAGCCAGGAGGCGAGCGCGGCGGGCATGACGGAGTCGGCTTCGGCGATCTCGCGACCCAGGTGGTCGCTGTCGCGGCGATGGTCCGAGTCGGCCAGGCCGACCAGCTCGTCGTGGCGGCGTTGCGCCTCGGCGCGGGCGGCGTCGGCGGCCGGGGTGTTGCGGGTCGCGGGGTTCGAGACCGCGTCGGAGAGTTCCTGATCCAGTCGTTTGGCGGCGTAGTCGCGGGCCGAGACCAGCGCGGCCGCGGAACGGGCGGCGTCCTCGAAGATCATCCACATCCGCTGCAGACCGTGCTCGACCTCGAGCGGGATGCCCGGCGCACCGGCGGGCCGCGCGATCGTCTCGGTCGGCGCGGTGGCCTGCGGTGCCGCGGGGGCGGGCACGCCGTGGGCCGGCAGCAACTGCGCCGCCCCGCCGTCGTACCCCTGGCCGAGCGCGCGCAGCTTCCAGCCACCACCGCGGCGGTACACCTCGAAGCAGATCAGCGCGCTCTCCCCCGCGCTGGGCGAGATCACGAATTCGGCGATGGGCGTGCCGTTCCCGGCCAGCGTCGCGGTGACGGTGCCGAGCACATGCCCGGCGGTGACGAACAGCAGCACGGCATGCGCGTCCGACCTGACCTGCGGCAGTGCGATATCCACCGCGCCGCCGGCGAAGGTGACGCCCGGAGCGGCGGGCCGCGACGCGCACACATGATCGTGCTCGTCGCGGACCCGCAGATCCTCGCCGACCACCAGCGCCCCGAGGTCGGCGGTGCCGGTGGTCTGTGCGGTGAAACGCACGGTGTCGGCGGTCAGCGCGGTGTTCTGGCCCGCCTTCAGGTGAATCACGTTGTCAGCCTGCTCTGTTCGTGCCTAATCGGTGCCGAGGAAGCGGCCCAGCTGGGGCACCGCCTCGCCGGGATGCTTGGCATGGAAGCCCTCGCCCAGCGCCTGCATCTTCCAGTCGCCGCCGACCCGGTACACCTTGGCCATCGCCATCGCCGTGAACGGCATGCCGCCGGCGAGGGTGTAGCGCGCGAGTTCGCCGTTGGTCGTGCCATCGATCAAGCGGCAGAACGCGTTCTGCACCTGTTCGAAGGTGTGCCCCTTGTAGGAGGTGACGATGAACAGCAGCGCGGAGATGTGCGCGGGGATCCTGGTCAGATCAACGAGGATCATCTCGTCGTCGCCCTCGCCCTCACCGGTCAGGTTGTCGCCCTGGTGGCGCACCGAGCCGTCCTTGGAGGACAGCTGACCGTAGTAGGCCACGTCGACGAGATTGTGGTCGGCGAACAGGCAGACCGAGGCGTCCAGGTCGATGTCGACCGTGCGGTTGCCGAACATGCCGCGGGTGCGCACCGGGTCCCAGCCCAGGCCCATCTTGACGAAGGTGAGCGCGGCGCCGCCCTCCTTGCGGAGGGTGACCCGCTGCCCCTTCTGCAGGCTGACCGGGCGGTCCTTGCTCAGGCTGACCTCACCGGCAGGCTGCGGCGGGGCAGCCTGCGCGGGCGGCGGGTAACCGGGGCCGGGACCGGGCGGCGGCGGGTAACCGGCGGCGGGCGGCTGCTGAGCCGGGCCGGGGGGCGGCGGGTAGCCACCGCCGGGCGGCGCGTAGGCGGGCGCGGGCTGCTGCGGGTAGCTCGGCGCGGACTGCGCCGGGTACGCGGGCGGCGCCTGCTGGGGCACGGGCGGCGGCGCCTGCTGCGGGGCAGCGGCGGGTGCGGGCGAATCATCCACCTGCACACCGTGATCGGTGACCAGCGCGGCGAACCCACCGGCGTAGCCCTGGCCGACGGCGCGGACCTTCCAGCTGCCCTGCCTGCGGTACAGCTCGAGCGCGATCACGATCGACTCGGCGTTCAGCCCGTCGATCCGGTACTCGAACAGCCGATTACCGGCGGCGTCGGAGACGATCGCGGTCGGCGGTGCGGACCGGCCGAAGTTGCTCGTCGCGTCGTCGAGGGTGATCACGGCGCGGATCTGGTCGATGTCGCCGGGTACCGCGGGCAGCGAAACCGCCAGGGACGCAGGCTGGCCCGCAGGCCCGGGGCGCAGATCGACGCCGGGTCCACTCGGCTGGTTGTAGAAGACGAAGTCGGCATCGGTGCGGACCTTGCCCTGCTCGGTCACCAGCAGCGCGGACAGATCGGCCGGTGCTGTGAGCTGAAGCGAGATCACCACGTCACTGACGGCCAGTGGACCGTTCTGGCCCTTGGCGAGTGTTGCAGACAAGTTCGACCCTTCGCTTGTCGGTGCGGTCGTCTGCCACTCTACGAGAAAGCGAGCGCGAGCGTCCGCGCTCCGCAGCCACCGCGCGTGCCCGATCGATCGGTTAGGGTGACCACGCAGTAGGTGTCGGGCATTCCACCCGCCTGTCCAGAGGGGACCCCAGGGCCGTCATGGCGCAGCTGTTAGAACAATCGAAGAAGGTGATCGAGGCCCATCTCGCGGGGACGAGTATCCGCGCGATCTCCGGCTCGATGGTCGCCTACGAAGGCAATGTGCAGTTCAAATCGGCCGGGTTCGGCGGCGGCGAGGGCGTGCTGTCCGGCCTCAAGCGCCGCGCCACCGGCGAGAAGCTGTCGCTGATGGAATGCACCGGCAACGGTCGCGTGTTCTTCGCGGTGAACGGCCAGAACGTCACCGTGGTCGACCTGAACAACGAGACGTTGCAGGTCGAGTCGCAGCAGCTGCTCGCCTTCGCGGGCAATCTGCGCACCGATGTGCGGTTCGCCGGTGTCGGCGGGATGTCGGCGGGCAGTGGCCTGTTCACCACCACCGTCAGCGGGCAGGGCCAGGTGGCGCTGCTGTCGGCCGGTGGCCCGCTGATCCATCTCGAGGTCTCGCCGCAATATCCGCTGATCGTGGATCCGGACGCGTTCGTCGCGGCCCGCGGCAACCTCAACCAGTCCTTCGTCACCGACGTCTCCTGGCGCACGATGGTCGGCCAGGACGCGGGCGAGGCGTTCTCACTGCGGTGGGACGGCCAGGGTGTCGTGCTGATCCAGCCGGCGGAACGGTAGGAAGCGGCGATGTTCGAGAAGGTCAACGGCAAGGTCGTCAAGGTCGACGTCGGGCAGGCGGGCGGCGTCGTCGCCCGGACCGGCGCGATGCTGTTCTACCAGGGCCAGGTCGCGTTCGCGCCGCACCAGATTCCCGGCGCGGGGCCCGGGATGGGCGGCGGCGGTCTGATGCGGATGGCGGGCGCCATGATGGCGGGCGAGCACGAGCGCACCATGCTGGCGCGCGGAAACGGCGTCGTCCATTACGGACTCGCCGGGCTCGAGGTGCACGTGGTGCACGTGCAGCCCGGCGCGGTGCTGCGCGCCGAGGCCTCGCGCCTGCTGGCCAACACCGGTGGTCTGCAGGCCTCGGTCGTCTCGGTGGCCAGTTCCGGTGGTGGCGGCGGCGGTGGCGGCCTGATGGGCGCGCTGCGCGGTGCGGCCGCCGGTGTCGCGACCGGGCAGGGCATGTTCACCACCCAGCTCAGCGGACAGGGTTCCGCGGTGCTGCTCGCGCACGGCGGTTTCCTGGAACTGCAAGTGGGCGGGCCGAATCCGGTGGTCGTCGACCCACAGGCGTTCGTCGCCGCGTACGGCAATGTGCAGACCGAACTCAAGGCGGCGATGAGCTGGCGCGACGCGGTCGGCCGCGGCGCCGGCGAGGCGATGCAACTGCATTGCCACGGACAGGGTGTCGTGTACGTGCAGGCCTCAGAAGAGAAGTTGTGAGTCGATGAGCCAAATCCTCTCCCCGATGAATCTCGGTGCCAGCGACAACATCCCGGGCAACAGCTACGCCTACTGCATCGACCTGACCGGCCCGTGGTTCATGCGCAAGGGCGCGATGATCGCCTACTACGGCCAGATCCAGTTCCAGATGCTCACCCACGGCCTGCAGGGCAACCTCATGCACATGGTGAGCAGCCAGTTCTCGGCGCCGCTGTTCGCGGGTGACTACGTGGTCGCCGAAGGCCACGGCAAGCTGATCATCGGCGACCGCGGCTACGACATCAATTCCTACGATCTCGAGGACGGCAACCTCACCATCCGCGGCGCCAACCTGCTCGCCTTCGAGCCGGGCCTGGCGCTCAAGCAGTCGATCGTGCCCGGCTTCCTCACCCTGATCGGCACCGGCAAGTTCCTCGCCTCCTCCAACGGCCCGGTCATCTTCGCCGAGCCCCCACTGCGCGTTGATCCCGAGGCGCTGGTCGGCTGGGCCGACTGCCCCTCCCCCAGCCACCACTACGACCAGGGCTGGATCGGCAGCTTCCTGGCGGCCGGTGCGGCCAGGATGGGTGCCAACTCGGGCGAGGAGCGCCAGTTCGACTTCACCGGCGCAGGCACCGTGCTGATCCAGTCGAGCGAGAAGGTCATGAGCGACAACGCCCTGGTCAGGACCATCGAAGGCCAGCTGCAGAGCGGTATCACCGTGGGTGGTCTGCAACGGATCCAAGGGGTCGTCCAGCAGCAGCTCGCCGGTCAGCAGCAGCACTACTGAGCCGACGAGCTCACGCACTCCGGACGGGCGGGAAAATTCTGAAACGAGTACGAGCCAAAAACTGACGGCGGGCGAGGGGCTGCCGTTACGGTGAGGGCCGCCGAGAGAACGAGTCGGCGGTAGCTCGATCAGAGGAGTGGGCGCAGTGCAGCGTCGCAACATTCGACGGGTCGTGGCGGCGGCACTGTACGCCGTCACCGCGTCGATCATTTCCGGCACCCCCGTTGCCGCGGCGCCCACCGGCGCGCCTGGCGTCACCCTCGGCTCCGTGACCTCGCCGGACGGGTCCTTCATCGAGCGGATGGAGGTCACCGACGCGCGGCATCTGCGCCTGTACGTGCATTCCGCCGCGATGAACCAGACCTTCCCGGTCGACGTCCAGCGCCCGGCCGACACCGCTACCCCGAAACCGGCGCTGTACCTGCTCAACGGCGCGGGCGGCGGGGTGGACCGCGCCTCCTGGCAGCTGCGTACCGACGCGCTGGACTTCCTGTCCAACAAGGACGTCAATGTCGTCCAGATCATCGGCGGCGCGTGGACGTTCTACACCGACTGGATCAAACCGGACCCGGTGCTCGGCGTGAACAAGTGGCAGACCTATATCGCCGAGGAGCTGCCGCCGCTCATCGACGCGGCGCTGGGCACCAACGGTGTCAATGCCATTGCGGGCCTGTCGATGTCGGGCATCCCCGTGCTGAACCTGGCGATCGCCAAGCCGGGCCTGTTCCGCAGTGCGGCGGTCTACAGCGGGCTCACCCAGGTCAGCGATCCGGCGGGACAGCAGGCGGTGAAGCTGACCGTCGAGCTGTACGGCGGCGGTGATGCCGAGAACATGTGGGGTCCGGTCGGCGGGCCGCTGTGGGCGGCCAACGATCCGCTGGTCAATGCCGAAAAGCTGCGCGGTACCCATCTTTTCGTCTCCACCGGTACCGGTATCCCGGGCATTCACGATCAGCCCGGCGGGCCGTTCCGGATGGAGAAGCCGGCCGATACGCCCAAGACCGTCGCCCTCGGCGCGCTGATCGAGGGCGCGATCTTCGTGTCCTCGCACAATCTGCAGGCGCGGCTGGACCAGCTCGGCATTCCCGGCACCTTCGTCTACCGCGATACCGGTACCCACTCGTGGGGCTACTGGCAGGACGATCTCAAGACTTCATGGCCGGTGCTGGCGAAGGGATTGTTCCCACAGCCTTGATTCCGACAACCCGGGTGCACCTGCGGCACCCGGGTTTTCGGTGCTCAGGCTGCGTCGCCCACAGTCAGCGCGGCGCGCTCGAGGGCGTCGTGGAACCACTCCAGGATCTCCACCCCCGCGAGGATGCCGGCCGACTCGGTGACGGTGAGGTTGGGGCTGGTGAAGTTCAGCTCCTCGAGTTCACCGTGCCGGGGACGGATCGCCGCATCGGCCGCGGTCAGCATCGGGGCGTCCAGCGCACCGTCGCCCGCGGTGAAAAGCTCTGCGTCCTCGGACAATTCACCGGATTCCACCAGCCGGCGGCGGACTTCGGCGACGGCCAGGCTCTTGCAGACCGCGTCGGGCATCGTGTAGATCTTGCGACCCTGCTGCGAGGCCGACCAGCCCTGCGTGCGACACCACGCGTCCCATTCGGCGAGGAAACCCTCCGGGACCGCGTCGGGCCGGACGACCAAGTAGCAGAACAGGTCGTCAGCCTCCCGGTACTTGGTGACCCAGGAATCATCGATGCGGGACCGCCATTCGGCCCCGACCTCGGCGAGGGTGGCGCCGGTGGCGCGCACCTGATCGTCGATCGCGGTGCGCCAGGTCGGATCGGGCAGGCCGTCGACCAGGATGTTGCCGCCATTGCTGGTGACGGCGTAGCGCCACGGCGCGCCGGGCAGATCGATCCGCTGGAACTGTTCGATCGTGCGGGTCGTCGTCGGGACCACCGGCGCGAGGGCGGCGAGCGCACCGAGCCGTTCCACCGCGATCGTGGTCATGTACGACAGCGGCTCGCCCTCGTAGTACTCCACACACTGCTTGGCCACCGCGTCGGCACCGCCGAAGCCATTGCGCGAGAAGATCATCGTGCGGTCGAGATCGGTGGCGAACAGCGCGTCGGCGGTCACTGATCCAGCTCCTTGATCAGGCCCATGCAGGAGTAGGCCAGGTCGGGGACCACTTCCACCGGGACATTGCGCGCCGCGGCGAGCAGGCGGATGTGCGCGTGTTCAGGAGCATCGGCCTCCCGGACCAGCACCCGCCACGGTACCCGGCGCAGCAGTACGCGGGTGGTCTCGCCGACGCCCGGCTTCACGAAATTCACTGTCGCGACACCATATTCGGCGCGCACCCGCTCCACCGACGCCCAGCCCGACCAGTCGGGGGTGCGATCGGAGTCCCGGATCGCGGCGACCGCGGCGGGGACCTGATCGCGGATGCCCTCGAAGGCGGCCGTCACCGCGTCGAGCAGCTGGTTCGAGACATCGGCGTCGGCGAGCTCACGGTAGAACTTGGCGCCGTGGAACTCACCGGGTCCGATCAGGGTGTCGTTGAGGACGGTGCGCGAGACCAGCCCGGACACCGTGGAATTCAGGCACGCGGACGCGATCAGGAAGTCGTCGCGGGTGCCGTAGGTGCGCACGGAGTTGCCGGGATCGGCGAGCACGACCAGCTCGTCGTTGAACCGGGCGCCACCGGCGGCGTGATAGGCGTCGAGCGCCTCGGTGAGCTCGCGGGTGATAGCCCCCTTGCCGGTCCAGCCGTCGACGAACACGATCGTGGACGGATCGTGGTGGTGCGCGAGGTAGTCCAGCGCCACCGCATCGATGCCGCGATCACGCACGATCGACACCGCGTAGTGCGGCACGGTCAGGCTGGGCCTGCCCACACCGCTGCGCAGCCAGCGCCGCATGAGCACGCCGACCGGTGTACCCGCCCTGGCCAGCGAGACCAGCACGATGTCCTCGCCACGTTCGGCGACAACGAGCTCGGCCACCGTGGCCACGGCCAGCGCCAGCCGGTCCGCGCTGTCGGCCAGCACGCGGTCGAACAGTTCCCGGTACTCGGCATCCGGCTGATACTCGACCGGCAGCGACTCGGCGTAGTGGGCGACGCCGGCCTGGATCCGCCGCTCACGCTCGGCGACATCGGCTTCCAGATCGGCGCCGGAGAGATCCTTCAGCAGCCACGACACCTCGTCAGCCGCATAGGAACCGAAGTCGGGGCCGTGCAATGCCTGGGGATAGGTGCGGCCGGGATCGGCCTCGTCGGTGCGATCCGCGTGCAGGGTGCGCGGATCCGCGCCGGGAAGCACCGCGATCAGCACGTCGGCGCCCGAAGCGGTGAGCACGTCGACCAGACCATCGGGGGAAACGAGTTCGTCGGTGTCGGCGGGCGGGTCGATGACGACCAGCAGCACCGGCGCCGTCTCGCCGTCGGTCCACTGCGCGTTGTACAGGTAGCGCTGAGCAGTCGCGTCCGGCTCGGGTGCGTGGAAGCGGAAGCCACGGCGCAGCGGGTAGCCCGGCTCGTCGAGTACGTAAGCCGGTGAGCGCGTGGTCGTCTGGAAGCGGGTGGGTGTCCCCGATTCCGCCAGCTCGGCAGCGAGCCGCAGCGGCAGGTACATCAGTTCCTCGTGACCGAGCACGATCACGGGACGACCGGCGAACTCGGCATCGAGGCGCGAGTGCACCTCGTCGGTGGCGGCCTTCAGCGCGATATCGAACGCCGCGACATCGGAGTTCAGAATGCCGTGCCTGCCGCCTTCGGGAACGTCGGCGGGCCAGGTCAATTCGATCCGGCCGAACGAACCACGCTGTGCCGCCATCGGATTGAGCTCCGGTTCCGGCATCGCCGTGACCGCCTCGATCAAGCCGTCGGGCAGCTCGGTACGCCCGGAAGCCAGGCAGACGGTATCGATGCGCGCGCCGAGTTCGGCGGCGAAGGCCTCGAACTTCGCCCGGTCGGCGGCGGTACGCATGTCGACCAGCGAGGCGAGCACATAGTGCGAACGGGGCGCGAACGCATGCAGCGCGCGGACCGCGTCGATGGCGGTGTCACCGGTGGAGATCTCGTCGTCGACCAGCACCAGCGGCAGATCGTTGACGAAGATGTCGGCAGGCGCGGGTTGCAGCAGGTGCGAGGTGGCGTGCGAATGCCCCTCCTCGAACCCGGTCAGGGTGGTGGCGCTCTCGACCTGGCGGCGCGTCGAGTGCAGGTAGCAGCCCGCACCGATACGCGCGGCCACGCAGTGGCCCAAACCCGTTGCGGTCTCGGCGAATCCGAGCACGACAGGTTCACGCTCACCGAGGACCTCACGCACCAGGTCGCCCAGCCGGTTGCCCGCGCCGATCACGATCCGCGGATCGGTGGGCAGGTGCTTGCCGAGCACGGTCGACACCAGCAGGTGCGCCCGGCGCGGATTGCGCCGCAAACCCGGCTGGACCAGCGCGGCGATCGAGAGCTCACCCGGCAGCGCGTCCTCGGCGGCCGACGCGGCGAACGACGCACCGTGCCGCAGTTCGATACCCAGATTCTCTGTCGCCCACGGTATTTCGAGATCGAGTCCGAACACGCTCATTCGGCGATCATCGCTGTCAGCAAATCCACGAAGGACACTCCCTTGTTCGCGACCCCGAACGCACGAGCCCGGACCAGCGTCTGGCGGGCCCAACTGCGGTGCGGGCGCATCTCGTTCATCTTGTTGCGGTATTCCGAGGCAGCGACGCCGCCGACGTCGGCCTCCATGATGTGCAGCGCGTCGGCGTACTCCTCGTGGGTCACCACCGACAGCGCGTGCACGGCGGCCACGTGCGAGGGGTGGATCACCGTCTTGCCCTGGATGCCGTTGGCACGGTCGAGGGTGATCTCGCGCAGCAGCCCGTCCAGGTCCCGGCTGACCAGGTACTGACGGAACGGCACCGCGTCGGACTCCTCGAACGGCGCGGTCCGCAGCAGCGGCCGGAACATCCGCTCGTGGTCGGCGAAGTACTCCCACACCGGCCCGGTGATGATGAAACCGGTGCCGTCGGCGCGGCCGAGGTAGTTGACGATGTCGGCGATCACGTCGGCGACGACGCGCACGTCGTAGATCGTGAGATCGCGGTCCCGGCGGATGCCGAAGGTCGAGCACATGTCGGTGGCGCCGATCCGCACCGCGAGCAGCTGGTCGCGGTGTTCAGCGAGCAGCTCGGCGATGCGCGAGAGCTGCTCGTCGCGGGTCTGGCGATGCACCAGGCTCGCCGACTCGAGCACCGGCATGCCGTAGACCGGGCGATCCAGCCTGCGCCGCGCGTCAGCGAGCGCGGCCAGGTAGGCGGGCCCGGTGACGGCGTCGAACTTGGGGAAGACGAAGCCGGTGAGCACGTCGGCGCCCGGCCCGAGCTGGTCGACCAGCTCGCTGACGGTCTGCGGGTCACGCACCCGGATGAACAGCATCGGGTTCGGATCCTCGCTGCGGGCGAGCAGATCCAGCGTCGCGACGGCGTGCGCCTTGGCCGCCTCCACCTGGTGGTCGGCGACGGCGTCCTCGAGGTCGATCACCATCGAGCACACGCCGCGTGCCGCGCGTCTGCGGATCGTGGCGGCCAGGTCGGCGCGGGTCGCGGGCACATACAGCGTCGCGCCGAGCGCGGTCGCCAGCAGTTCCCGGTCGCCGGCGTCGACGATCGGTTCCGGTTCGATGTGGAACAGCTCACGGGCGCTTGGCCCGTGCAATTGCCGGAAGTGGCGTAGCGGCACCTGCTTACGCAGGCAGATCTCCGGCGCGACCGCGTACCCCGCTGTCATCATGTTCTGTGCGTTCCTAAGTCCTGTCGGTTCCTACGTGTTTTCTCATGCGTTCGACCACTCCGGCGATGAACGCCGCGACGGTGTCCAGTTCGGAAACATATGCCCAATAGTCTGGATGACGACCCGTCAGTCCGGAATTGATGCGGTCTAGGCGTTCGGCTTGGGCGTCGAGTACCGACCCCCACTCGCCGACCAGGCCTCGGTCGACCGCGAGCATCTGCGCGTCCCGCAGCCGGAATCGTACGGTGCGGGCGTGCGCATCGGGGTCGGCACGCACCTCGCGCAACAGTTCGAGGCGCCGGGTGACGGCGTCGACCAACTGCTCGGCCTCGGCGAGATGCTGGCGCGCGGTGGCGGTCAATTCAAGGGCGGTCTCCGGGTCGTGATCGGCAGCCGCGACACGCGCGCCCACCAGCGCCGCGTCCGCGGCGTCGATGCCGCGCCGGCTTTCCCGCTCATTGTTGGTCAAGTCCGCCGAACTCGCAGCGTTGAACTCGCGCAACAGCGCCGAGTAGGCCGGGCCGAGCCCACTCGCGCGGTTGCGGACCGCGGCCAGCCGGGTCGTCACCGACGCGATCGCCTTCGCCGCCGCCGAGGCGCGAGAAGGGGCCTGCGCCAACGCATCCGACAATTCCGCCGTCGCCTGCTGTACCCCCGCCGCGGCCGTGCGCGCGGCGGCGACGGAGGTCTGCGGATCGACCGAGGACGCTGTGATCAGATCCTCATTCAGCCGCCTTACACCTGCCTCGATCGAGGGGTACTTCGCGTAGCCCGACGACGCCGCGGCGGCGAGCACCCGCTCGGCCTCGGCCCGCACATGCGCCAGCAGCTGCGGCACCGCCGACCGCACGCGCGCCGCCTCCTCCAGGCCGGCGCGATGGGCGTGATAGAACTCGTCGACCCCGCGCGCCGCGTCGTTGAGCTGGCGCACCAGCGCCTCGGCCCTGGCAGGCCCGTCCGCGATCGGGGCGCCCGCGGCTTCGGCGGTGTCGAGCTCGTCGGTGAAGCTCAGATACGCGCCCGCCGCGGCGTAGCACCGCGCGCGCACCGGCTCCCAGACCGCGCCGACCCGGCGGTCGGGGAAGACCTGGTCGCTGGCCACCGCACCCGCCTCCGCTGCCGTCTGCCGATGATCCATATCGAGGAAAGCGGACGACGTGGCCGCCCTGGCTCCACTGATCCACTCATGATCGGCCCCCGATCTGAACCATCCGCGTCTGCGAGGTGTCACCGGCACGTCCCCTTTCCGAACCGCGCGGCGACCCGACCACGCACTGCCCCGATGGTAGGAGATTCCCCCCGTTCACCAGGGCTGCTGCTCGTTCCTACGCAAGTTCCGCGAAACCTATTACTGTCGTAGCGGTACCCGGCGATTCGGACATGCTGGGAAACGACACACCGGACTAACCGAAGGGATTCCCGCATGGGTGTCAGTCTGTCCAAGGGCGGCAATGTCTCGCTGACCAAAGAGGCTCCGAACCTGACCGCGGTCGCGGTCGGCCTCGGCTGGGACGTGCGCACCACCACCGGCACCGACTTCGACCTCGACGCCAGCGCGATCGCGACCGGCGCCGACAAGAAGGTCGTCTCGGACAAGCACTTCGTGTTCTTCAACAACCTGAAGTCCCCCGAAGGCGCCATCGAGCACGCCGGCGACAACACCACCGGCGAGGGCGAGGGCGACGACGAGGTCATCAACGTCGACCTGGCCAACACCCCGCCGACCATCGAGAGCATCTTCTTCCCCGTCTCGATCTACGACGCGGAGACCCGCTCGCAGTCGTTCGGCCAGGTGCGCAACGCCTACATCCGCGTCGTCGACCGGGCCAACGGCACCGAGCTCGCCCGCTACGACCTGTCCGAGGACGCCTCGACCGAGACCGCTATGGTCTTCGGCGAGCTGTACCGCAACGGTGCCGAATGGAAGTTCCGTGCCATCGGGCAGGGCTACGCATCCGGCCTCGCCGGTATCGCCCGCGACTACGGCGTCAACGTCTAGTCACCATCGCGAACAGGGGGCTCGACTGACCGGGCCCCCTGTCCGTGTGACACAGAAAGGTCCCTCCGCGTGATTACGCGCATATTCGGCCTGTCCGTCGCCGTCACGGTGCTGTCGCTGGTCGTCGCCTTCCTCTACGGAGGCCCGACCGCCCTCGCACTGTGCGCGATCCTCGGCATTCTCGAGGTGTCGCTGTCGTTCGACAACGCCGTCATCAACGCCACCGTCCTGCAGCGGATGAGCGAGTTCTGGCAGCGGATCTTCCTGACCATCGGTGTCGTCATCGCCGTGTTCGGCATGCGCCTGGTGTTCCCGCTGGCCATCGTGTGGATCACCGCCGGGCTCGGTCCGATCGAGGCGTTCGACCTGGCGCTCAACCCGCCTCCGAACGACGCCGCGTACTTCCCCGACGGCAGCCCCAGCTACGAGACCCTGCTGACCGACGCGCACCCGCAGATCGCGGCGTTCGGCGGTATGTTCCTCGCGCTGCTGTTCCTGAACTTCATCTTCGAAGAGCGCGAGATCACCTGGCTGAGCTGGCTGGAGAAGCCGCTGGCCAGGGCGGGCAAGCTCGACATGCTGTCGGTGGTCGTGGCGGGCATCGGCCTGATCCTCACCGCCGAGTTCCTGGCCAAGGAAGAGGACCGGTCGACCGTGCTGGTCGCGGGTCTGCTCGGCATGATCGTCTACATCGCGGTCGACGGCCTCGGCTCGATGTTCCACACCGAGGAACTGGAAAAGTCGGGCCCGTCGGGTCTGGTGCAGGCGACCGGTAAGGCCGCGTTCTTCCTGTTCCTGTACCTCGAGGTGCTCGACGCGTCGTTCTCCTTCGACGGCGTGATCGGCGCGTTCGCGATCACCTCCGACCCGATCATCATCGCGCTGGGCCTCGGCTTCATCGGTGCGATGTTCGTCCGGTCGATCACGGTGTACCTGGTCCGCCAGGGCACGCTCTCGGAGTACGTGTACCTCGAGCACGGCGCGCACTGGGCGATCGGCGCGCTGGCGGCGATCCTGCTGATCTCGATCGGCGTGCACGTCGACGAGCTGATCACCGGTCTCGTCGGTGTGGCGTTCATCGGCGCGGCGTTCATCTCGAGCATCATGCGCAACCGCAAGGACGAGCCCGACGCGGTGGACGAGTCCAAGGAAACCGCACCGGTCAGCTGATCGGCGCCACGTTGGCCGAATGCGCGGCGGCGGCGAGTCCCGGACCGGGATTCGCCGCCGCTGTCGTTTCTCAGGCGACCGGCTGAAGGTCGCGTCGATCGGCGAGTGCGGCGGCCGATCCGGCCCGGCCCGCACCGCGCAGCCCGGCCCGCAGGAACAGGAAGAACAGCACGATGAGCAGGGCGGTACGCAGCCACACACCGAACTGGACGATCCCCTCCATCAGCTCGACGCCCTCGCCGGCGCCCATCGCGTAGAAGTACCGGAAGACGCCGATCCCCACCGCCGCGTCGGCCACCAGATACGCCGCGACCAGCGACCACGGCACCCGCAGCAGCACCAGGAACGGAATTATCCACAGGGTGTACTGCGGTGAGTGGACCTTGTGGAAAAGCATGAATCCGCACAGCATCGCGCCGCTCACACCCACCCACGGGAAGGGCGAGGCCGGCGTCCAGCGCCGCCAGCCGAGCCACATCGCCAGCACGAAGGACGCCAGGATCAGCGCGGGCGAGGCGGCGGCGACCATGTCGTGCCAGGTGGTTGTCGTCTCGGCGTCGCGACCGAAGATCAGCTGATGTCCCCAGTACCAGATCGAGTTCGTGGTGATGTCGGCCTGGCGCAGCTGCTGGAAGGTGATCGAGGCCCGCCAGCCATCGACGCCCGCCACCACGAACGGCAGATTCACCGCCGCCACCGTGCCCATCGCCGCCAGCAGTGCCTGCGCCGCGCCCGCCACGTCCAGATCACGCACTCGCCGCGCGTCCCGGGGCGCGCCCTCGGTGAGGATGTAGACCGCGAGCGG
The DNA here is from genome assembly GCF_042799895.1 of Nocardia sp. NPDC057663. Taxonomy (NCBI): domain Bacteria; kingdom Bacillati; phylum Actinomycetota; class Actinomycetes; order Mycobacteriales; family Nocardiaceae; genus Nocardia; species Nocardia sp. NPDC057663. Next base: position 23,603 of record NZ_JBHVHX010000006.1, read on the forward strand.
CAGCAGGAAGATCCCCGGGTAGAGCTTGAAGCAGAACCCGATGCCGAGCAGCACCGCGGCGATGATCCCGCGGGTACGTATCGACAGGCCGGTCGGTATGGACATCACAGCGACCGCGGCCACCGCGGTACACACGACCGGCAGTTCCCAGTTGTGGAAGGCGTAGAGCACCAGCGGCGGGCCGATCGCCCACAGCAACGCGGCCGGGCCTGCCAGCCGGGCCAGCATCCACGCCGTCAGCAGCGCGAACGGCGTGAGCAGCAGCGCCGAATGCCACAGGAAGTCCGCGTCGTTGGACACCCCGATCGCGCCCGCCCACATGAGCACGCCGCTGAGCACCGGATACTCCACCGCGCCGCCGGTGAGCGCGCCCTCCTCGGTGATCCCGCCGTCGATATACGGGAAGACGTGATTGTCGATATCGCGGCCGATCCAGAGGAACTGGATATCCGAATAGCAGACATCCGAATCCTTGCGGACATCGAATACCTGGCTGCGACCGGATTCATCGATCGCGCCGCCCGCGCACCGCGCCTTGTTCGCGTAGGCCATCGCGAGGGTGAGCGCGCACAACAGCACGACCAGGAACGTCAGCGCCGTAGCCCGCGCGGCGCCACGTGCTGCGCGCTGTTGCGGGTCGGCTGTGGTCATGCCGACCACATTATGCGGCGCCGCGGCGATCCCGGAGCACACCCGCTCAGAAGATCGATTTCGCTGCTCAGGGCCCGCTCATGTAGCCTTACCGGGTTGCTGACGCAACGAACCCTCCTGCCATGGAAAGTCCATGGCCGTTTCCTAGTCCACAGGAGGTGATTGGTCCGTGCGTCATTATGAAGTGATGGTCATCCTCGACCCCAGCCTGGACGAGCGCATCGTCGGGCAGTCCCTGGATAACCTGCTCAACGTCGTCAAGACCGAGGGCGGCAAGGTCGACAAGGTCGACATCTGGGGCCGCCGCCGGCTCGCCTACGAGATCGCCAAGCAGGCCGAAGGCATCTACGCGGTCGTCGAACTGACCGCGACCCCGGCCACCGTGAGCGAGCTCGATCGCCAGCTGGGCCTGAACGAGACGGTGCTGCGCACCAAGGTTCTGCGCAACGACAAGTAGTCCGCAGAGCGAACTCTCGTTTTCGTCGGTGCCTATCTTTAGGCTCTAGCGCGACAGCGAGACGCGGACTGCACCCCGAGCAGGAGGAACCCCCATGGCAGGCGACACGGTCATCACCGTCATCGGAAACTTGACGGCAGACCCGGAGCTTCGTTTCACGCCCGCGGGCGCAGCGGTGGCGAATTTCACCGTCGCTTCGACTCCCCGCGTGTTCGATCGCAATTCGAACGAATGGAAAGACGGCGAGGCCCTGTTCCTGCGCTGCAACATCTGGCGTGAAGCAGCGGAGAACGTCGCCGAGAGCCTGACCCGAGGCGCTCGCGTGATCGTGAGCGGACGGCTCAAGCAGCGCTCCTACGAAACCCGCGAGGGTGAGAAGCGCACGGTCGTCGAACTCGAGGTCGACGAGGTCGGCCCCTCGCTGCGCTACGCGACTGCCAAGGTCTCCAAGGCCGGTCGCGGCGGCGGAGGCGGTGGCTTCGGTGGCGGTTCCGGCAATGCCGGTGGTGGTGCAAGCGCAGGCGGCTACAGCGCCAACAGTGGCGGCGGACAGTCGGGCGGCGGTAACGCCGGCAACGACGATCCGTGGGGTAGCGCGCCCGCGGCCGGCTCCTTCGGGGGCGGCGGCCGCATGGATGACGAACCGCCGTTCTGAGGAACGGCACTCATAGTACGGAGAGAAGACCATGCCTAAAGCGCCCGCGCGCGAAAAGGTGCTGAAGAAGAAGGCTTGCACTTTCTGCAAGGAGAGCAAGTCCGGAATCGTCAATATCGATTACAAGGACACCACGCTGCTGCGTAAGTACGTCAGCGATCGCGGCAAGATCCGCGCCCGCCGCGTCACCGGCAACTGCGTCCAGCACCAGCGTGATATCGCTGTCGCCGTCAAGAACTCGCGTGAGGTGGCCCTGCTGCCTTACGTGTCGACCGCTCGCTGAGAAAGGGAGTCAGACAGATGAAGCTCATCCTCACCGCTGATGTCGACAACCTCGGTGCCCCGGGCGATCTCGTCGAGGTCAAGGACGGCTACGGCCGCAACTACCTGCTGCCCCGCGGTCTGGCCATCGTGGCCACCCGTGGCGCCCAGAAGCAGGTCGAGGGCATCCGCCGGGCGCAGGACGCCCGTAAGGTGCGCGACCTCGATCACGCCAACGAGCTGAAGCAGGCCATCGAGGGCCTCGCCGCGGTCTCGCTGGCCGTGAAGACCGCCGACAGCGGCAAGCTGTTCGGTTCGGTCACCACCGCCGATGTCGCCGCCGCCATCAAGGCTGCCGGTGGCCCCGTGGTGGACAAGCGCAGCATCGAGCTGCCGAAGTCGCACATCAAGGCGACCGGCAAGCACGGCATCGTGGTGCACCTGCACCCCGATGTGGCTGCCAAGTTCAACCTCGAGGTTGCCGCGAACTGAGTTCGCTGAGAACCACCCCCGTGTTCGGCACGGGGGTGGTTTCTCGTTGCCTTTTTACGGTGGAAATCGCGATAACTGGATGATAGCCGACGATCGACCCTGTGCAGGTCACTACAGGCGGCCGACGGTCGGCAATTCGCTGACCTCCGGTTATTCAGCCTGTGGATGACTGCGGAAACCGACCGACAGATTTGTGACTCCAGTCATACCGTGCACCATCGCTGTTTACCCAACACGCCCGGCCGTTCACCTTGACCGACACGCCGGAACTTCTTTCATCCACAGGTGGATAGTTGGGTAAAACGGGGCCTAGCAGGGCGTTCCACCGCACCGACCTGGGTTTTCCCCACGTTGTCCACAGGAGCTGCACAACACTGGGTGAACTACCCCCAAGTTATCCACAGTTGTGTGCACATATCGGGTTGGCGGCGCCCGGAAACGTCGCCTAGGTTCGTCGCATTGCCCTGCGCGCGACCCCGGGAATCACGCAGGCGACCGATTGCTGACATCCGTGTCGGTGCCCGGGAGTACAACGAGTTCATCGATGTGAAACCCCGGTCTTGGCGGGCAGAGAGGACGGTCGATTCTGGTGACTACCACCGGTGACCGCGCGCATACCGACTTCCCGCCCGAACCCCCCGGCGAGGACTTCGGCCGCCAGCCTCCGCACGACATGGCCGCGGAGCAGTCCGTCCTCGGCGGCATGCTGCTGAGCAAGGACGCCATCGCTGACGTGGTCGAGGTGCTGCGCCCCGGCGACTTCTACCGCCCCGCCCACCAGGCCGTCTACGACACCATCCTCGACCTGTACGGCCGCGGCGAACCCGCCGACCCCGTCACCGTCGCCGCCGGTCTCGACCGCCGCGGCGAACTCAAGCGCATCGGCGGCCCGCCCTACCTGGTCACCCTCACCCAGACCGTCCCGACGGCCGCCAACGCCGGCTTCTACGCCGAGATCGTCGCCGAGAAGGCCATCCTGCGCCGGCTGGTCGAAGCGGGCACCCGCATCGTCCAGTTCGGCTACGCGGGCGCCGACGGCCAGGACGTCGCCGAGGTAGTCGACCGCGCCCAGGCCGAGATCTACGAGGTCACCGAGCGCCGCACCACCGAAGACTTCACCCCGCTGGAAGAACTCCTCCAGCCCACCATGGACGAAATCGACTCCATCGCCTCCCGCGGCGGCATCTCCCTGGGCGTCCCCACCGGCTTCACCGAACTCGACGAACTCACCAACGGCCTGCACGCAGGGCAGATGATCATCGTCGCGGCTCGACCTGGTGTGGGTAAGGCGCTGGCGCTGGACACCCCGCTGCCGACGCCTCGCGGCTGGACCACGATGGGTGAGATTCAGGTCGGCGACGAACTACTCGGACCTGACGGGCGTGCGACCCGTGTCGTGGCGACCACCGAAGTCATGACCGACCGGCCCTGCTACGAGGTCGAGTTCTCCGACGGCACGGTGCTCATCGCCGACGAAGAACACCAGTGGACGACACTGGCCCCGACGCTCGCGCCACATCCAGTAGTACGCACCACCGGGGAGATCGCGCACAGCCTGCGCACACCCCGCGATCACTTCGCGCACGCCGTGCCACGCACCGCCCGTTCCGAAGCACGCCAGATCGTCGACGTGCGCAAGATCGATCCGCTGCCGGTCCGCTGCGTGGAGGTCGACAATTCCGACCACATGTACTTGGCAGGCCGTTCCCTGGTGCCCACCCACAACTCGACGCTCGGCATGGACTTCATGCGGAGTTGCTCGATCAAGCACGGCATGGCGAGCGTCATCTTCTCCCTCGAGATGAGTCGCACCGAGATCGTCATGCGTCTGCTCTCTGCCGAGGCGAAGATCAAACTCGGTGACATGCGCTCCGGTCGGATGAGCGACGACGACTGGACCAAACTCGCACGGCGGATGAGCGAGATCAGCGAAGCGCCGCTGTTCGTCGACGACTCCCCGAACCTGACCATGATGGAGATTCGTGCCAAGGCACGGCGGCTCAAGCAACGCCATGATCTGAAGCTCGTCGTGGTGGACTACCTCCAGCTGATGAGCTCCGGCAAGAAGGTCGAATCCCGGCAGCAGGAAGTCTCGGAATTCTCCCGACACCTCAAGCTGCTCGCCAAGGAACTTGAAGTTCCGGTGATCGCGATCTCGCAGCTGAACCGTGGTCCGGAACAGCGAACGGACAAGAGGCCCATGGTCTCCGACCTTCGCGAAAGTGGATCGCTGGAACAGGACGCCGACATGGTCATCCTGCTGCACCGCCCCGACGCCTTCGAACGCGACGACCCACGCGGTGGCGAAGCCGACCTCATCGTCGGCAAGCACCGTAACGGCCCCACCGCCACTATCACCGTCGCCCACCAGCTGCACCTGAGCCGGTTTGTGGACATGGCCCGCGGCTGACGTCAGCCAGCAGCAGCCACCCAGTGGCTTACATTTCGACGAGCATGTCCACATCAAATGTAAGTAAAACAACGGTAAGCTTGCATTATGCGCTCTGAAATGTTCGCTAACAGCCCAACGGGTGTCCTTGTGCCGATCGGTGGGACCGACCCGCGATGGGGCGCGTGGTCACATGTCGCCTTCGTGCCCAACAGCTTGCCGGACGACACCCCAGAGTTGAGCGTCCCGACTTTCAACGCCATCGCCCGGGCCCGAGCCGCGCTCGCTGCCCTCGATGCCTCCGCTCGCCAACTCCCCAACCCGGCACTGCTCCGACAACCGACCCTTCGGCAAGAGGCCCAGAGCACGTCGGCACTCGAGGGAACGTTCGCACCGCTGGAAGACGTGCTCGGAGTCGACACTGCCGAACAACCCGACGACGCGGCTGTGCGCGAGGTGTTCAACTACGTCTTTGCCGCCGAGCATGCGTTTCGATGGATTGAGGATGGTCGGCCTCTCACTGTGGGGCTATTGGAGTCCCTGCAGCGAATCCTCGTCCGAAGCACGACCTCGGATACCGAGCAAGCTGGGCGATTACGTACCTCGCAGGTCGTGATCGGCCGCCATGCCGGCGCTCGAGTCGATGATGCTCGCTTCATCCCACCGCCACCCGGTATCGACTTCGAAGCCAAGGTTCGTGACTTCATCGGTTGGGTCACCCAACCCAACGACGAGATCGATCCCCTCGTCATGGCCGGGATGGCGCACTATCAGTTCGAAACCCTGCATCCGTTCAACGACGGCAACGGCCGCATCGGTCGCCTCCTCATAGTCCTGCAGCTCCACCAGTACGGCGTCCTGTCGGAACCGACATTGACAGTCTCTCCATGGTTCGAAGCGCGGCGTGCCGAGTACTATGACCGACTCCTCGCGGTCAGCCAGACCGGCGATTGGGATGGCTGGATCAAATTCTTCTCCGATGGTGTCGCCTCGGCGGCGACCACGACCGCGACCCAGCTCACCGACTTGCTGCGAGTGCAGCAGAGCCTCAAACAGAAGGTTCGCGCGGCCGGATTGCGTGCCGAAAACGCCATGCGCCTGGTCGACTTCGCCCTCGCGCAGCCGATCTTCACTGTGCGCAACGTTGAACGTCACCTCGAGGTGACTTACACGCGCGCCAACGCCCTCGTGGGACAGCTGATCGAGGCAGGAGTTCTTCGCCAACACGGAGATACGTCATACGGCCGCCGATTCACCGCACCGGACGTGCTCGCGATCCTGCTGCGGTGATGCCGCTATCAGGCGGTACGCGTGAATCGGGGCAGGGGCGATATTCCCCGCCGCGGCGAGCCGACCTCATAATGAACATCGAATACGCGCGGATGCCGTTCGGGAGCGCGGGTGGCGGCACCGAGTGGATGGTCAACCTGCCGGCTCGGTACAAGCACGGCGAGCGGGGGTTCGACCGGCGCATCATGGAAGACCTCGCCGCGGTGGGGGTGCCCTGCTACACGCTGGGCGATCTGGCCAACGGGCCGGCGACGATTCCGCAGGGGATTCCGATCTTCATCGACTGGTTGGCGAACCTGGATGAACGGATACCTGGACCCGAGACCGAGCACCGCTCGGCGATCCGCTCAGGGTTGATCAGAAATCTCATCGATCCGGCAGCCCGGGGCAACCAGGAAGCGATCGATCTCCTGATCGCGCAGGTACGCCGCGAACCACCGATCCCCGAACGGATGCAGACCTGGGCTTGTGAGGGTCTGCGCCTCATCGCTGGACCGAAACACTTCGACCAATTAGTGGCGTTGCTCGATGAATTGCCAGCGGGTACTGCCATATACGCCCTGGTCGAATACCTGGGCAAGGTGAAGACTCCGGAGTCCCGCGATGTCGCGGTGCGGTATCTGGACACTATTGCGCGTGGTAGCGCTATCAAGGCGTTGGTTCAAATGAAAGCCTCCGGCGTTCGCCGACTGATCGAGCCATTCGTCCAGGATCGGGCGCCGTCCGTACGCAAGGCGGCTGTCCGTGCGTTGGAGAAACTGCCGGACTGAGTTTGAGGGGCTTGGATCGCGTCTCGGCTGGTGGCGGTCGCGGCGGCCTGATCAGCGGGACCGCCATGTCGGCGCGCGACAATGATTAGCGTGCCAGGCATGGAATGGTGGCCGTCGACGATACGTCGCTGGCAGTCACCGACAGCGGTGGTGTTGGGACAGACGCGAATAATGTTGGGACGCCGAGACTGGAACCTGTGGTTTCCAGAATGTTGGGATGAAGTCCGCAGGCCCCAGGTCTGTCATCCTGAGGCAGGTCAGGCTACGAAGGGCCTCGATCCTGCTCAGCGCACGACGTCGTAGACGAGCTTGGCCACTCCGTTGGAGTACGTCGCGGAATCTCGCAGGCGCAGCTGCTGCTTGTCCCGGTCGGCCCTGCTGAACAGGCTCTTGCCCGCGCCGAGCAGCACCGGGAACACGAGCAGGTTGTACCGGTCGATCAGATCGGCGTCCGACAGGCGCCGGGCCAGCTCGGCGCTGCCGTGGATGAAGATGGCACCACCCTCGGTGTGCTTCAGCGCGGCGATGTCGTCGATCGATCGCAGGATCGTGATCGGACCCCATCCCTCGATCAGGGCGTCGTCGGTGAGGCTGGTCGAGACCACGTACTTGGGAAGCTCCTTGTACGCGGCGTGATCCGCGGAGTCGCGCCAGAACGGGGCGAACGCCTCGTAGCTGCGCCGGCCGAACATCAGTGCGGTCGTGTCGGCGAGTTCTTCACCCTTGAGCGAGAAGGCCTCGGGGATGAATTCGGTGTCCATCACCCAGCCGCCGCTGCGGTGCCCTTCCTCCTTGCCGCCCGGCGAGTCCACTACGCCGTCGAGCGACATGAAGCCCGTGTAGACCAGTTCACGTGTCACAATTCCTCCTGCGATGGGAAAGCGGCGCTGATATCAGCGCGGGGCCAGACGGTGCACGACGATGCCGGATTTGAAGGTAGTCGTCCCGAGCAATTCGAGGTGGGTGAGGTTCGCGTAGCCCTCGAAGAGCCGCTCACCCGCGCCCGCGATAGCCGGGAAGATCCAGAAGTGGTATTCGTCGACCAGTTTGGCGTCGAGCAACGCGTGCGACAGCGACCCCGTGCCGAACTTGAGAATGTCACGGCCGTCCTCCGCCTTGAGAGCGCGCACCGCGTCGACGATATCTCCTTGCAGGACAGTGGCATTCCAGGTCGCGTCCTGCTGCGCGAGGGTGCGGGACGCGACATATTTGGGCATGGCGTTGATCCGGGCCGCATACGGATCATCTGCGGGGCGAGTAGGCCACACCTGCGCGAATCCCGCATAGGTTTCCCGGCCGAGCAGGAGCGCATCGGAGGCGAACAGCAGCTCGGACGCGTACTCGCTGTGCTCGGCATCCCAGTACGGCCCACCCCACTCGTGTGGCTCGCCGACAACCCCGTCGGTCGTGACGAAGGTGGATTCGATGATCTTGCGCATGGACAACCTTTCGGATGCTGAGTGGATGTCCGCTCAGCATCGCCACCCGAAAGCCGCCGGACAAGCGGTATTTCGACAACGCATCGCTAAGCGACATTCAACGATGAGCGCGCGCATGCCCGTCACTGTGATCCGGCGGCCTCGGCGATTGTCTCCAGGAACGGCTGCACGAGCAGGTTCTTTCCCGCGGCGGGCCACAGGAGGCCGTAGTCGATCGGGGGCGCGTCGTGGAAGGGCACGAAGACCAGGTGCGGCCGGGTATAGAAGTCTTCGGCCCGTAGCGCGACGGTACTGACACCGATGCCCTGACTGACGTGAACCAGCACCTCGGGCCAGAAGTTCGTAGCGGGACCCTGTGGTATCGGCCGCCCCGATGGCGTCCGCCGCGGAAAGTAGTAGTCCATCCAGTAGCGCGGAACGCGTTCGTCGGCGATGGTGACCAGTGTCGCGTCGGCCAGATCCTCCATCGACACCGATTCCCGCACCGCGAACGAATGCCCTTCGGGCACCATCAGTCCACGCGGTTCGGAGAACATGATCGAACCCGTGGTGATATCCGGTTCGACGATCGGGAATTCGGTGAGCTGCAGATCCACTGCGCCCGAACGCATGCGGCCGAGCGGGTCGACCAGCTGGATCTCCTCGATTTCGACAACGGCGTTCGGATAGCGGATCCGGAAGGCATCCGCCGCCCGCACGACCAGATTCCCGCACCACGGCGCGGAGAACCCCACCGTGATGGCCTGTTCGACGCAACGGCCACGGCTCGCCGCGATGACGCTGGCCGAGATCTGGTCATAGGCGGGCCGCAGCTCGTCGCGCAGCTGCTTGCCGAGCGGTGTGAGCCGCACGATGCGGCTGTTGCGCTCGAACAATGGTGCGCCTATGCGGCGCTCCAGCTTCTGAATCGTCTGGCTGATCCGACTCGTCGTCACGCGGAGCCGCTGCGCCGTCCTGCCGAAGTGCAATTCTTCGGCGAGGGTGAGAAAAGCCTCCAGTTCGAGACGTTCCAGCATGCCTATCCGCCATTCGTGCAGCGGCCTCGCACGGTCAGGCGGGCCAGGTGAATTCGGGGTCGGTGATGTAGTCCTGGCGGCGGGCGTCGAGGGCCATGGCGACCATCTGCTGCGCGCCGGGTCCGATGATCTTGCGCAGCGGCGGGTTCGGGTCGTCGACGAGGGCCAGCAGGCCTGCGGCGGCGACTTCCGGTGCGGCTTCGACCCATTCGTTGTCGGCTGCTGGTTCGGTCGCGGTGTCATCGGCAGCCGGGGCCAGAGCCGACATGTCCGGGTAGTCCGGCATGCCGAGAATGGCTTCGCGGACCGCGGAATACGCCGGGATGCCGTCGGCGAACTTCATGCTCGACTTGGCCCAGTCGGTGTCGAACCCGCCCATCTGGGCGAGGGTGACCTTGATGCCGAAGGGGCGCAGTTCGTCGGCGAGGGAGGCGCTGAACCCTTCGAGGGCCCACTTACTGGCGTTGTACATGCTGAACAGCGGCAGTGAGCCGACCGCGCCGACGGTCGAGATCTGCACGATGTGGCCGGACGCCTGCGCGCGCAGATACGGGAGCGCGGCCTGGGAAACCCACAGGGCGCCATAGAAGTTGGTGTCCATCTGGTCGCGGATCTGGGTTTCGGTCAGTTCCTCGAGCGCGCCGACGAGTCCGTAGCCGGCGTTGTTGACGAGAACGTCGATGCGGCCGGTGACATCGAATGCCTTAGCCACCGTGGCGAATACCTGATCGCGGTCACGTACGTCGAGGGGCAGCACCGTGAGTCGTGCGTCGGCGAGGTCGGACATGGTGTGCGGGTCGCGAGCGGTCGCGACGACGGTGTCGCCCGCGGCCAGGGCCGCGACGGTGAACGCGCGGCCGAGACCGCGATTGGCGCCGGTGATGAACCAGGTTCTGGGCAACGGAAATTCCTTTCGTGTGGATGAGCAACTCTTCAGCATCGGTCAGCAGACCCCAACTCGGTGAACGGAGCCGCGGCGGGCCGTCAGCGCGCTGCGGGTGCCCGTACGACCGTTTCGCGGACGGCCTCGGCGACCGCGCGGAAGTCCTTGCGGAGGATCGTGGAGTGGTTGCTCAGGCCGGATCGACTGTGCCGGTATGTGCGCGGGTCATGAGCACTCCCCCTTCTGGAACGAGACGTTGCGTCTCGTTGATGGATAGAACTCTGCATCAAGCCCGCCAACTTGTCAAGACGAGACGTGTCGTCTTGTTAGAATCCGTGTCATGCCCCCTCGAACGCCCGCCCAGCCACGCCGTCGCGAGAGCTCTCGCATCGCGATCCTCGACGCCACCCGCGACCTGCTCGGCGAGGTCCCCTACGCGAAATTGACCATCGAATCGATCGCCGCCCGCGCCGGCGTCGGCAAGCAGACCATCTACCGATGGTGGGAATCCAAAGGCGCCGTTGTCCTCGACGCCTTGCTGGCGGCCAGCGAAAGCGCCGAGGGAACCGGCATCGAACTACCGGACTCCGGCGACCTGACCAGGGACTTGAAAGCGGTACTCCGCGCCACCACTGCCGAATTCGCCGACCCATCGTTCAGCGCCCCGATCCGCGCCCTGATGATCGAGATCATCGCCGACCCCGCCCTGGCCGCGCTCTATCAGGAAAAGCTGCAACAGCCCACCCACCAAGCGATACTCACCCGGCTGCGCAGCGCCCAGCACGCTGGTCAACTACGCCCCGACGCCGACCTCACCCTCGTCATCGACATGCTCTACGGCCCCCTGACCCAACGCTGGCTACTGCACTCGACAACCCTCGACGACGCCTTCGCCGACGCCCTCGTCGACGGCGTCCTACACGGATTCGCCTAGCGCGACTGACCAGGGACACCGGACCGCGTTGTTCACCCGATTCGGGTGAGGCGCGTGGCGCTGGATCGGGGCACGATTCGGCCATGGGATCAACACCAATGCTGGGTCCGGTCGAGTTCCTCGTGCTCACTTTCCCCGGTACCGCGGTCGACGCGGCGGTCACCGACGCGCTTGCCCAGGTCGTCGGCGACGGCCGGGTGACGCTGCTCGACCTGGTCGTGATGTCGATGGACCTGGCGGGCGCGGTGACCGAACTCGAGATCGACGACGATCTGGCCGAGGTCGGACTGACCGGGTTGACCGCGGCCGATATCGACCTGGTCAGCGACGACGACCTCGATGTGGTCCGTTCGTCGATGCAGCCGGGGTCGACCGCGCTGGTGCTGGTCTTCGAGGAAACCTGGGCGAGGCGCTTGTCCGCCGCGGTCCACGCGGCGAAGGGCGAAGTCACCCTGCATGTTCAGGTGCCACGCGATGCCGTCGACGCCGCGATAGCCGCGGCGGCGAAGTCCTAGAGAGGAATCGACATGCCGCTTCGGATGGGTCGCGCCGGCCGACCGGGTCTGCTGGGCACCGTTGCGCGGACCGCGGTCGTCGCGGGAACGGCAACCGCTACCTCCAACGCCGTCAACAGCAGGGCACGCAGGCGGGCAGCCGAACAACAGGCCTACGCCGAACAGCAGGCTGTGCCCCAGCAGGCACAGGCGCCGGTTTACGCGGCCCCGCCGCCCCCTGCTCCCCCACCACCGGCCGGCGGAGTGGATATGGTCGCCGAGCTGACCAAGCTCAGCGAACTGCATCAGGCAGGCGCGCTGACGGATGCGGAGTTCGCCGCGGCGAAAACGAAACTGCTGGCCTGAACCAGCTGAGTCAGGAATTCCATACCCGCCGCGACAGCTCGGCGCGCAACTGCAGGAATCGGAACAGCCCCGGCCGGCCGACGACGGCTTCGTAGCGGTCGACGACCTCGTCCACGAAGTCGGGGACGTCGGCGGCGGGCAAACGGGCGGTCCAGTCCGCGAACCCGACCGTGCACCACCGGGCGAAGGCCTCGCGTGAGCCGAAGTCCCATTCCCGGTCGGTCACGGATTGCGCGGTGACCCCGAGGCCGGCACTCGCCGCGATCGAGGTCAACGCGCCGGGTTCGATATGCACGTAGGGGCGCGCGAACCCGGTGAACGCCGCCGACCAACGCACGTCACCGGCGACCGCCATCGCGACGTTCTCGATGCTCGGGCGAGGCCCGCCGCAGACATACTGCACGAGCACCCGTCCGCTGGGTGCGAGTGCCGCGGCGATATGCCGATAGGCGGTCTCCTGGTCGACAACCCAGTGCAGTGCGTTGAACGAGACCACGAGGTCGAAGTCGCGGGTGAAGGCCATGGTCGTGACATCGCCGACGCCGAAGTCGACGTTCGCGAGCTGGTCGTCGGCCGTGCGGGCGGCCTCGATCATCCGCGGCGACGGATCGATACCGAGCACGGAACCACCGGGCACCCGCGCCGCGATCAGGCGAGTCACATAGCCGTCGCCGCAACCCACGTCGAGCACGTGCTCAGCACCCGCGACCGAGACGGACTCCACAGCGTCGGTCGCCATCGCGCGCTGGAGTCCACTGATGTGGGCATAGCCTGCGCCGTCCCAGTCGGCCATCGGCTACGACCCGCCCTGCGGCGGAACATCCTGCTTGACCGGCGGGGCGTCGTTCGGGGCTAGGTAGGCACCGATCTTGCGGAACAGCGCGTCACCGCCATTCGAGTAGCCACCCGTCGCGCTGAACGCCTGGGGCTGATAGGTGACGGCAACCGCGATCGCGATCTTCTCCGACGGCAGGTAGGCGTTGACCGCGGCACCGCCGTAGAACAGCGGGTTCTGGTAGGACCAGTCGCCGGTGAGCCACAGTCCGAGACCATAGGTCTGGAAATCGTCGAGCGGCCGGCAGTTGACGCAACCGGGGACTGTTGTCGTCTTCCCGCGCAGGTCCGTCGTCGTCATCGCCCGGTACGACTCCTCGGACAGCAGTTCGCCGCTGCCGATGGCGGCGGCACTTCGTTCCAGGTCGTAGATGTCGCTCGTCTGGATAGCACCGTGACTGAGCGTCCACGACGGATTCCAGTAGGTCGATTCCTCGTAGAACGGAACGTCGGGCGCCAATTCGAAGTACTCGCGCCGTTCCGAGGTGAAGGAGTGCAGGACCGGCTCGGGGATGAAGGGCGTGAGGTTCGGCTCGGTGTTCTTCAGGTCGAGCGGGCCGAGAACCTTCTCCTGCAGGGCATCCGCGAGCGTCTTACCCGTGACCTTCTCCAGCGCCAACCCGAGGAGTACGTAGTTGGTGTGCGCGTAGGCCCAATTGGTTCCGGGCTCGAACCACAGGGGGTCATCGATCGCGAGAGCGAGTTGCTCCTGGGTGGTCCACGCCTTGTACGGATCCGCGTAGGCGATCTCCGCGAATTTCGTGTTCCCGAGCACGAAATCGTGATAGCCCGAGGTCATCTGCGCGAGTTGGTGAAGATTCACCCGGTCCGCGTTGGGAATGTCGGGCAGGTATTTCGAGAGCTTGTCGTCGAGGCTCAGTGTCCGCTCGTCGGCCAGGATCAACAGCAGGGTCGACACGTAGGAGATCGCGACGGCGCCGTTGCGGAAATGCATCGCGGTGGTGGCGGGCACGCCCGTCATGGATTCGCCCCTGGCCGCGGTGACGATCTCTTTCCCGTCGACCGTCACGCGCACGATCACCGACTTCAGGTGCGCCTCGGTCATGTAGTCGTCGACGATCTTCATGATGGCCTCTGCCTGTGTGCCCGTGGTCGATCCGGATTCCTGCGCAGTCTCGTTCGATGAGCATGCCGCCGCCAGCAGACCCAGTGTGCAGACGAACACCAGAACGTTCCGAGAAACGGACATTGGTCACCTTCCTGGTTACCTGGAAACTCGACTGCCCTGGCGTCCTCCGAAATGTGAATCGACCGAACAGCCGATGCTACGCGGCTGATCGGGAAGAGTGGGCGAGCATGACTGCGTTGCTACACGAACGGTTCGAAGAGTTGCGGAACACGGTGCCGCACAACCGGCTCGGCTCGGGGCCGACTCCGGTGCGTCCGCTTTCCGGGCTTTCCGCGGGGACGGCGGAGTTGTGGCTCAAGGACGATGGGGTCTTCGGGGACGGTGGGTGGGGTGGGAACAAGGTTCGCAAGCTCGAGTGGCTGATTCCCGATGCGCTGCGGCGGGGGCGGCGGACGATCTTCACCGTCGGTGGGCTGGGGACGAACTGGGGGCTCGCTACTGCGTTGTACGCGAGGGAATATGGGCTGAAAACGGCGCTGGCGCTGGTCGATCAGCCGCTCGACGAGCATGTGCGCGCTCAGCTCGAGCGGCTCGAACGTAGCGGTGCCACCCTGCATTTCACGCACACGAAGGCGCGCACGATCGCCGCTGTGCCCTACCTTCTCGCGAGGCATTCGGCAGGCGGCAAGCTTCCGTATCTGCTGCCCGCGGGTGGGTCGTCGACGGTCGGTGTGCTCGGGTACGTCGAGGCTGCGTTGGAGCTGGCCGATCAGGTCGCCGCGGGTGTGGTGCCGGAACCGACGCATATCGTCACCGCGATCGGATCGGGTGGGACCGCGGCCGGGCTGCTGCTCGGGCTCGAGCTCGCGGGTTTGCCGACCAGGGTGGTCGGCGTGGTCGTCAACGATCAGCTCAGGCTGGATGCCGCCACCCTGCTGCGGTCCGCGCGGCGGACCGAGGCTCTGCTGCGCAAGCGTGGCGCACGCCTGCCGCGGCTCGAACTCGCGCCCGAGCGACTGCTCCTTGTCGAGGACCAACTCGGTGCGGGCTACGGTCACCCCACCGAGCAGGGTGAGCGCGCCCACGCGCTCGCCGCCGACGCGGGCCTGATTCTCGAGCCCGTCTACACCGCGAAGGCCATGGCGGCGACGCTCGCCCTCGATGCCGACGGTGAGCTGGGTAGCGGCCCTGTCGTCTTTCTGAACACCAACGGACCTCGGTAGCGAAGGCCTCCAGCGCGCGTCCGGGCAGCGGTAGCCAGGTACGGCGACGAGGCTGCCGCGCTGGGACAATGGCGATAGCCAGGGCGGCTCTCGGCAGGCGGGGAACGAAGCCGAACACCCGGACCGGGCGGTCGAGTTGCCGAGAGGTCGCCACTGTAATCTCCCCGGCTATGACCACGATCACAGCTGCGGTACCTGCAGGTGACACTGTGCGACCGGACACGTCGCGCGGGCATCGGCGCTTTATCAGCCGGTTGAGTTCGTTCAGACCCCGGACTGCGCACGCATCACTGATTGTTACGGCAGTGGTGGCCGTCAATTCGTTTCAAATGTCTTTCGCCGCTTTACATGATCTATCGATACGAAATCTGGTACCGCCCGAACTAGCGGCGAATGTGCCGATCGCCATCGACGGGTTGGTCGTCGCTTCTATCATCGCCACCGCCTCGTTCCGGCAATGGAGTGCGGGCTGGTGGTATGCGACCGTGTTGTTCGCCTTCTCGACCTTGATTTCTGTTTCCGGAAATATTCAGTATGCCAGCGAGATCGGTGGCGGTGTCGTGGCGATGGCGATCTACGCCGGCATGCCGTTGACGATGCTGTTCGCCGTGCATCTCACGCTGATGCTCTGGGAACGCGGCCGGCAGGTCTCGGCTGAATATAGTGACGAGGCAACGGAACCGGAGCCCACCGTCGCACCCGTCGAGGTGGAGGTGGAGGTGGAGGTGCCGAAGGTCTACCCGCTCGACAACACCGGGCCACTGTTCACCAGACGGCAGACCACCGGTGTCGGATCGCCGCACTGGCCGACGACCGTGGATGTCATCGACGGACCCCAGTTCACTACGACCGGAATACGTTTCTGACGATGCACGCCGCTCGACGTTCGCAGTCACCCCACCACCACTCGAGGGAGCAGAAAATGGCGATGACAGTGTGGCAGGACCAAGGTTTGGAACAGTTCCGGGAACTCGCGATCCGATTGGCTTCGATCATTCAGAGCAGCCTGGATCGATCGGGTTCGATGACCCAGCTGACCGAAGCGATCGGCAACGCGGAAGCATTCACGGATCTGATGATCGAATACTCCGGACGCTGGTTTATCGAGACCGGTGGTCGCTCGACCCTGATGGGGCCGGAACTGTTCTGGATGCTGTCCGAGCCGGGACCACGGCGCGGCGCCGCGGCCGGCGTGCGCGGTCAGGAAACATCTGCCGAACCCGAGCTCAGCGGCGGACAGCGTGGCCGGAAATTGCTGTTGATCTGCGTTTTCGAAGCGCTCGCGCACACCCAATGGCTGCCCGAGGGTATGGCGGACCATCCGGTGACGAACGGAAGCGGAATAGGCTGACCTACCACCGAGAATCCGCCCACCCCGGAGACGTTCCGGTCACCGAATGTTTCCGGGCTGGGAGGTAGGACCGGTACGTGAGACCCGGCGGCCAGGCCGGGCGCCCCCGGAACCAGGGGCAATGATTCCTGTTCGCGCCAGTAACGATCTTGCTGGGTGGGACGACAAAGGTCGTGACAAACGGCCCGTCGGGGGGCCTGCCCACCTGTAGGTCATTCGAACGGGATCAGAATATGAATCTGCGCGAGTTCCTTGCGAAACATCGCATCGCTTCGGCTGTCGCGGCACCGGCGGCGCTGGGTGTCGCGGCCATCGTCGCCGCGTCGTTCGCGGTGACGTCGCAGCCCGAGTCCCCCACCTACCAGCTGACCACCTCCGTCACCGAGTGCCGCGAGATGGTGACCATCTCGGTGGCCGGTCGCAACGACACCCCGGTCGAGGGGACCACGGCGATGCTCCTCGACGCCAACGGCAACCCGCTGCCCGCGGCGCTGTCGGGCGATCACAGCAGCGTGTGGGTCGACCCGGTGGTGAACGCGCCGCGTGACGACCTGGCGGAGGGCCAGTACGCGGCGATCTACATCGCCTACCCGGCGGACATGCGGACCTATGAGGACGCGGTCAACCAGGGCGTCGCCAACACCCAGCAGGTGATGCGCGAGATCTCCGCCGCCTGCCCGGACACCAAGTTCTCCATCGTCGGCTACAGCGAAGGCGCCGACGTGGTGCGCCGCGTCGCGGAGGGGATCGGCAACGACAACCCCGCCGACGGCTACTCGGTCGTCGATCCCGACGACGTGCTCGGCGTGGTGATGTTCGCCGACGCCGGTCGCAAGGCCGGGGACGGCACCTTCATCGGCGCCGAGGACCCGTTCGCCAACCCGGACAACTTCGACCAGAAGTACCAGAACGGCACCAAGCCGATCTCGGGCCAGGGTGTGACCACCGGCGGCGGCTTCGGTGCGCTCAACGGCAAGATCGCCTCGTTCTGCTCCGAGGGCGACCTCACCTGCGCGGCGCCGGAGAACATCTCCCTGCTGCAGCTGGCCGCCAATGTCGGCAGGCAGATCAACGTCGACGACCTGCAGCGCGACGGGCTCACCCCCGCCACCGGCCAGGACATGGCGTTCACCCTCGGCCGGATCGCGATGGCGGCCTTCTCCGACATCGCCGCGAACCCGAACTGGATGGCCAGCGACGAGACCTTCCTCGACGTGCTGCTGAAGGTGTCGGACCCGGACTACAAGCCGGGCGAGTCGAAGGCGCCCGCCAAGGTCGACACCATCGCCGGTGAGCAGATCTCGCCGCTGGCGTACCTGCCGCAGAAGGTGTTCAACGAGATCGTCGGGCTGATCGTGACGAACCAGAACACCATCCCGGTGGCGATGAGCGACCCGTACCAGCTGACCCTCGGCCCGAACGGCACCGGTCATCACTTCGATTACTGGCGTGACTCCGACGCCGCCAACGGCAAGCCGCTGACCTCGGCCGAGTACGCGGCGGCGTGGCTGACACACCTGGCCAAGCAGGCGCAGGCGGGCGAGACGGTGGACACCAAGGCGGCGCCGAGCGATGCCGATGTGACCGCCGCGCTGGCAGCGCCGACGAAGCCGGCCACGACCACCACCGCGGTGGCGCCGACCACCACGACGTCGAAGTCGACGACCGCCGCCAAGACGACGTCGCCGACCACCACGTCGAAGGCGGGCACGACCACGACCACCTCGTCCACGACGGTCGCCCCGTCCACGACGACGCCGTCGACCACGACGCCCGCGCCGGCTCAGGAACCGGCGACGAACCAGGCCGCGGCGCCCGAGCCGACGACCACCACGGCGGCGCCCGCACCGAGCACCACCACGGTGGCGCCGACCACGACCGTCGAGCCGACGACCACCACCCCGGCTCCGACGAACTGATCGAGACCGAACAATCCCCGGTGGGCCACGCTGCCCACCGGGGATTGTCGTTTCTCAGCACCGACACTCCGTGCGACATCGCCAGGCAACGCGCCGATCATGGTGACTGTGCGGTGCCTCGGTGCAATGATCGGCGGGTGACTCAGTGGCTCCCACTCCTCGGTTCGCTCGTCGTCGCCGCCGCAGTTCTGGTCGGTGTCATCGCCAACAACCGCACCCACCGCGAGGGCATCGCGGCGGCCGACGAGCGCGGCAGGCAGGCACTCGACGCCGCACAGCGCAATGTCGAGCTGTCGAACATGGTGGGTGACCAGCGCGATCACGAGGCGTGGCGCCGGGAGGCGGTGCTCGCCGCGGTCGCCTCGATCCTGGAGACCTCGGCCTCGGTGCGCGCCGATCTGACCAGCTGCGGGGAATGGGATCTCGTCACCCCGGAGGAGATCGACAGCGTCGGCGCGCAGATCCACAAGGTGATCTGGGATCGCCCGAACGGCATGCTGACTCGATTGCGGGTCGTGGCGCACCGCCGGATTCCGAACAAGTGCGAGGACCTGCTGCGCACCCTCACCGCCGCCCAGCACATCACCATGCAGCGGCTGAAGCTGCACATCGATGTGGAGGCCACGGTCGAGGAGCTCGAGGAGATGGCCTCGCTGTGGCAGAAGGCGATGCGCCATGCCGCCGAGCAGGAGCGGGCACTGGTGGAGACGACCCGGATCGAACTCGGAATCGACATCGCTACGAAAGGCCCTGCGGTCCCGCCGGTTCCGGCGCCCGCGCCGCCGGTGGCCGAGCCGGTCGCGGAGCCGGTCGACGAAACACCCGTCGAGGACGCGGCTTTCGAGCAGGAGATCGAGGAGCAGACCGCCGAACTACGCGCGGTCGAGGTCGTCGAGGACGTGGTCGAGGCCCGGCAGGCCGAGCCCGCCCAGGTCTGACCGCAGCCGAATCCTGCCGAGGCCGCTGGTTTCTGCCGAGCGCGGCCGGGTGCGGACGGATGGTGTGGCCGTTCAGCTGACGCGACACCGAACGCCCGGGTAACTTGGAGGGCGGCACGCGATGCGTCGCGTTGCCGACCCGACAGCGTGGTCGATTGTCTGAAGACTTGCACCGAACCACTCTCGTCAGGGGGCGATTTGTGATGGAGTTCATCGCGCCGTTGGATGCGCTGTTCCTGCTCGCGGAATCCCGTGAACACCCGATGCATGTGGGCTCACTGCAGCTGTTCGAACCGCCGGAGGACGCGGGCCCGGACTATCTGCGCGAGTTCCGCGACGCCTTGCTCGCCGACAAGACCTTTCGGCCGACCTTCCGCAAGCGCCCGGCCACCTGGCTCGGCGCGCCCCAGCTGGCCTGGACCCAGGACGACGAGGTCGACCTGGACTACCACGTGCAGCGCAGTGCGCTCCCCGCGCCGGGCCGGATCGAGCAGCTCCTCGATCACGCCTCGACGCTGCACAGCGCCCTGCTCGACCGGCACCGCCCGATGTGGGAGATGCACTTCGTCGAGGGCCTGGCCGACGGCCGGTTCGCGCTGTACTCGAAGATGCACCACTCGCTGATCGACGGTGTGTCCGCGCAGCGATTACTGCGGCGCACGCTCACCACCGACCCGTTCGCGACCGAGATCAAGACGCCGTGGAACCTGCCGCGCAAGCAGCGCGCCGAGGAGCCGCGCGCGCATCGTTCCCGGCTGGACGGCCTGCTCGGCAACCTCGGCTCGGCGGGTTCCTCGACCGCCGCGCTGATGCGGGCGACCCGCACCGGCTTGCTGCAGCAGCAGCTGACGCTGCCGTTCGAGGCGCCGCGCACCCTGTTCAACGTGCCGATCGGCGGCGCCCGCAAGTGCGTGGTGCGCACCTGGTCGATGGACCGGGTCAAGCAGGTGAAGAAAGCGACCGGCACCACCGTCAACGATGTGGTGCTGGCGATGTCGGCGGGCGCGCTGCGCGCCTATCTGCTCGAGCGCGACGCGCTGCCGGACAAGCCGATGATCGCGATGGTGCCGATGTCGCTGCGCGACGAGGACGACACCGACACCCAGGGCGTGAAGATCGCGGCGCTGCTGTGCAATCTGGGCACCGATATCGCCGATCCGCTGGAGCGGCTGCGGGTGGTGAGCGAGTCGACGCGGCGCAACAAGGAGGTCTACCGCTCGCTGACGCCCGCCCAGACGCTCGCGGTCGCCGGGGTGATGCTGAGTCCGATGGCGGCGATGCTGCTGCCCGGTTTCGCCTCGATGGCGACGCCGCCGTTCAACATCGTCATCTCGAATGTGCCGGGCGCGCGTGAGCCGCTGTACTGGAACGGCTCGCGCCTGGACGCGAGCTACCCGCTGTCCATCCCGCTGGACGGCCAAGCCGTGAACATCACCCTCACCTCCAACGGCGACAACCTCGATTTCGGACTGGTCGGCTGCCGCCGCACCCTGCCCGACCTGCATCGACTGCTTGATCACCTGGAGGATGCGCTGACCGAGCTGGAGGCCGCGGCCGTCTGAAATTGGCCCTTATCGGGCAAACTAGAACGTGTTACAGTTCGGTATGCGTACCGAATTCTGCGAACAACTCGGCATCGAGTTCCCCATCTTCGCCTTCACGCACTGCCGCGATGTCGTGGCAGCGGTGAGCAACGCGGGCGGACTCGGCGTGCTCGGCGCCGTCGGCTTCACCGCCGAACAGCTCGAAGTGGAGCTGGCCTGGCTCGACGAGCACGTCAACGGCATCTACGGCGTCGACCTGGTCATCCCGTCGAAGTACGAGGGCAAGGGCGTCGAAGGCCTGACCCCCGAGCAGCTGGAAAAACAGCTGGCGCAGATGGTTCCGCAGGGCCATCGCGACTTCGCCCAGAAGATCCTGGCCGACCACGGCGTGCCCGCGCTGCCCGACGGTGAGCACCACAACGAGCTGCTGGGCTGGACCGCGACCACCGCGGGCCCGCAGGTCGACGTGATCCTGAACCACCCGAAGGCGAAGCTGGTCGCGAACGCGCTCGGCACCCCGCCCGAGGACGTCGTCAAGCGCATCCAGGACTCCGGCCGGGTGATCGGCGCCCTCTGCGGCTCGGTCAAGCACGCCATGAACCACAAGGCGGCCGGGCTGGACTTCGTGGTGTGCCAGGGCACCGAGGGCGGCGGGCACTGCGGCGAGGTGTCCTCGCTGGTGCTGTGGCCGCAGGTCATCGAGGCGATCGGCGATACGCCGGTGCTGGCCGCCGGTGGCATCGGCAACGGCGCGCAGGTCGCGGCCGCGCTGGCGATGGGCGCGGCGGGCGCGTGGACCGGCTCGCTGTGGCTGACCGTCGAGGAGGCCAACGTGCCGCCGGCGCAGATGGACACCTACCTCGAGGCCACCAGCCACGACACCATCCGCTCGCGCTCCTGGACCGGCAAGCCGTGCCGCATGCTGCGCAACGACTGGACCGACGCGTGGGAGGACACCGAGAACCCCGACCCGCTGCCGATGCCGCTGCAGATGATGGTCGCCCTCGACGGCGTGAAGCGCGGACACCGCTACCCCGAGGCCGCCAAGGACGTGAACTTCAATCCGGTCGGCCAGGTGGTCGGCATGATGAACAAGATCGAGCGCAGCGCCGACGTGGTCAACCGGCTGGTCGAGGAGTACGTCACCGCCTACGACCGGCTGACCAAGCTCAACGGCTGACCGGCCGGGCGCCGGCCGGTAGCCACCGGCCGCGCCCGCCCGCAGGCGACGCCGGTCGAAGCGTCGAAGTAGCAGCACACCGCACCGAAATCCGACCCAGACAGCTGAGCCGGTTCGTCAGGCGGTGGCGGCCGTGGATTCGACGGGCGTCGCGCCGACGAGCTCGTCGAAGCGGGCGATCACCTTCTCGTGGTACAGCGTGAACAGGTCCTCGAACAGGGCGAGCTGGGCCTCGGTCGGCGCCGACTCGGCATCCCACACCGCCAGCAGCGCCCGCCAGACGAGCACGTGCAGATCCGGTGCCACCGCGAAGTAGGCGGCGATCGCCTCCGGCACCTCGACGACCATATCGGCCACCGAATTCAGCACGGCGCGTTGCATGCTCATCCCGAGGACACCCAGCAGCTTGCGCACGAGGGCGATCTCGGCGTCGATGATGCGCACGTGATCGGGCACGGACTGACGGGCCATCGCCTCCAGCTCGTCGACGGCGGCGGCGAGCTCGGCGGGATCGAGCACCTTCTCCGCCTCGGTGTAGCCGAGCAGTGCCTCCAGCACGATGCCACGTTCCACCTCGACGATGTCGGTGAACATCTCGGCGGCGACGTCCGGCGCGGTGACGGAGAACCGGAACAGATGCCGGTAGACATCCATCCCGCCCTCTTCCCTGACGTCGCGAATCGTGAATCCTTTGCCGCGACGGGCTTCGACGAAGCCGTAGGACTCGAGCCTGCCGAGGGTGAGTTGCGCGGTGGCGCGGTTCATCCCGAACTCGTCGGCGACCTGGCGGACCGACGGCATCAGCTCGCCGGGCCGGTATTCGCCGGTGGCTACCCGGCGTGCCAACTCGTCGGCGACGTCGGCGACCACCGTCCGGGATCCCATCGAAACAACACCTCTCGGTCATCATCCGGCTACGTCCCAGACAGTTTATGCGCTGAATCCCCACCCCGCACGTACCCGCTGTCGCTGTGGGACGGTTCACGTCGGACGGCCGATCATCGCGGAGAACCAACCGACCGGCTTGATCGGCGATCTACCGGCAACTCACCCGCGATCTTGCAGTTGACGGATCAACCGCCGGAAACATCCACGCCGCAGCACCTGGAGTGGATCAGACAGCGTTGCGCGCCACCATGATTCACTACACCAGCAAACCGATTCCGGCCGCGCGGGCTCAGATCATCTCCTTCTCGCCCAGCCAGCGCATGATCGGCCAGCCGAGCGCGACGGGGATCCAGCAGGTCAGGACGCGGTAGAGCAGCACCGCGGGGACCGCGATCTCGGCGGGCACGCCGAAGGCCGCGAGACCACCGATCAGCGCCGCCTCGACCGCGCCGACGCCACCGGGTGTCGGCGCGGCCGAGGCGAGCGTGCCGCCGATCATGGTGACGATGGTGACGGCGACGAAATCCGTACCGCCGCCGAAGGCTTCGACACTCACCCACAGGGCGAACGCCTTCCCGAGGGTGATCGCACCGCAGCCGCCGACGATCAGCGAGAACCGGATCGGGTCGCGAGCCAGGTCGGCGAGTTCGCCGAGGACTTCCGTCAACTGTGGACGCACCGATTGATTCACCCAGCGGCGCAGTTTCGGCACGAACATGAACGCGCCGATCAGCCCGACACCGACGCCTGCGGCCAGGTACAGCACCGTCGCATCGGGCACGATGTGGGCGAGATTGGTGGAAGTGCCCGCCACCACGCTGAAGATGACCAGCAGCACGACGTGGGTGATCACCTGCACCGATTGCTGCAGCGCCACCGCGGCGGTGGCGCGCATGGTCGTCATGCCACCTGTCTGCTGCAGGAACCGCACGCTCAGCGCCAGGCCGCCGACGCCGGCGGGGGTCGTCGTGGCGACGAAGGTGTTGGCCAGCTGTTCCAGGAACAGGTAGCGCATCTTGATCACCCAGTCCGCGCACGCGCCGAGCGCGACAGCGGCGGCGACGTAGGTGAGCGCCGTGATCACCAAGCCGAGCAGCGCCCACCACCAGTTCAGCGTGCGCAGCTGACTGAAGAAGGTCGGTACCTGGCTGAAGAACGGATAGGCCACGTAGACCAGCGCGACCAACAGCACCAGCTGGATGATCTGGTTGCGGGTGAAGCGGGTGAGCTGCGCGGACTGGATGCGGTCGTGCCCGGTCTGCTCGCGAATCTCCTCGCGCGCGGTGGCCATCACCTTGGTCCAGTCGGGCACCGACTTGCGGATGCCGGTCGGCATGGCCGATTTCGTGAGCCGCCTGGCCGCGGTGACGACAGCGCTCTCACCGAGCACCTCGATCGCCGCCGACACCGCTTCGTGTTTGCCGTACAGCGAGGTCGTCGTGACCAGCAGCTGGGCGATGTCGGTCTGCCGTTGCGCCTCGGAGGCACCGAACTCGGCAGCGGCGAAGCCGCCGAACAGCGTGTCGCCCTGGTGGACTCGCACATTGCCCGGCTGCAGATCACCGAGGCTGATCTGGTGCTCGTGCAACCGCAGCAGCGAACGCCATACCCCGGGCAGCACTTGCGCCGACAGCTTCCGGATCTCGGTGCCATGGGGAACGGTGTGCGCGTACAGCATCCAGCCGCGGTCCAGGCCCGCCACGGCGACCTGCCTGCAGTCGGCCATACCGACGTCGCCGATCGCGATGCCGAGCAGCGCCCGATGTTCCACCGCCCGGTGCATCGAACCGTGCAGCGGCGCGGTTTCGCTGGACCGGAAGGTGATCCAGCGCCACAGCTGCCTGACCGCGCCGAAACTGCGCTGGTTCTTGCCGTACATCTCGACGACCAGCTCGGACTCCGGGCCGTCGACCTCGGTCGCGAGCAGCAGCGGTCCGCGCCCGGCGGGCCGGTCGACCCGGAAGGCCCGCACGGTATAGCCGCGCCGGGCCAGCACCCGCACCGCCGCCTCCAGCGGCACCTCGAGCGCGGGCGTGCCGACCAGCCACACGATCACCGCGCCGACCAGCCAGCCGACCACCAGGCCGAGCATCGCCCTGGCGGGCACCACCGAGCTGACCACCAGGTGGATCGGCGCGAACATCAACAGCAGGAACCACATCCAGCGCCGCGGCCGCACCGGCAGCCACGGGCTGGAGACGGTGAGCATCGCGGCCAGCATGGCGATCCAGCGGGGATCGTCGAGGAACTGCGCCAGGAAGGTGTCGAACCGGTCCGGCACCGGCAGATGCCATTTCGGCGTCGAGATGCCCGCCCCGGTGATCGAGAGCGCCAGCGCCGCGAGCAGACCGGCGGCGGCGTATCCCGCGAGCAGCTTCCACTGCCTGCGCACCACCAGTTCGATGAGGATGGCGAACGGCAGGGCCAGGATGAGCATGCCGTAGACCAGATAGACCATGGTGGACTGATCCGGGCTGAGGAAGTCGACGATGTAGGACACCGACCGTTCCAGCGCCAGCCATTCCGGCCTGGTGATCAACGAGGCCGCGACCACCACACCGACCCCGATAGCCGCCAGCACGACCCGGATGATGTCGCTGGTCCGCCGGGTCAGCGGCTGCAGGAGACTTCCCGTGACCGGGATCTCCCGACCGTCGACTCGCATGAGCCGCACGATACACACCGACACGCCGTCGACCTGCCGTGACATCGGGCAAGGTCCCGGTCGTCGCAGGCCAGGTGAAGCCCGTCACAGACCGTCACATCGCAAGGCCGTACCTCGTCCAGGAAGCAGGAAAACACTCGCTCGCCCGGAAGGAATTCTCATGCAGGTTCTGCTCGCAGGCGCCACCGGCGTCATCGGCCGTCCCCTGATCCGCGCGCTGACCGCGAACGGTCACCACGTGTCGGCCATCGTGCGTAATCCCGATTCCCATCCGCTCGTGCGGGAACTCGGCGCCGAGCCGGTCACCGCCGACGTACTCGACCGCGACGGGCTGCTGCGCGCGCTCGACGGCGTCTCCGCCGACGCCGTGATCCACGAGGCGACCGCCCTGCGCAATGCGAAGGTGCAGCGCCGGATTCCGGCCGACGATCCGACCGGCCTGCTGCGCACCGTCGGCACCGCCAATCTGCTCGAGGCCGCCGAGCTGGTCGGGGCGGGGCGTTTCGTCACCCAATCGCTGATCCTCGGCTACGGCTATTCCGACCACGGCGACCGGCCGCTGACCGAGCGCGATCAGTTCGGCGTGACCAACGGCGGCGTGGCCGACGAGGTCGTGCGCGCGACCGTCGCCGGGGAGAATCAGGTGTTCGCGGCGCCTATCGACGGAATCGCGTTGCGGTACG
The DNA here is from genome assembly GCF_042799895.1 of Nocardia sp. NPDC057663. Taxonomy (NCBI): domain Bacteria; kingdom Bacillati; phylum Actinomycetota; class Actinomycetes; order Mycobacteriales; family Nocardiaceae; genus Nocardia; species Nocardia sp. NPDC057663. Next base: position 50,015 of record NZ_JBHVHX010000006.1, read on the forward strand.
GACTGTTCTACGGTCCCGGCGCGTTCAGCGATCTGTTCGCCGACATGATGCGCAAGCACAGCCCGGTCGGGCCGCTCGGCTCCGGCGGGGTGAACAGCTGGATCCACGTCGACGATGCCGCCGCCGCGACGGTCGCCGCGCTCGAACGCGGCACGCCGGGGCGGGCGTACAACCTGGCCGACGACACCCCGATCACCTGGCGCGAGTTCTTCACCGAGGTGGCTCGCAGCCACGGCACGCCACGGCCGGTCCGGCTGCCCGCGTGGATGATCCGGCTGGCTGTGCCCTATATCGGCGCGCTCATGTCCGATACCTCGATGCGGATCTCCAGTGCGCTGGCACACGAGGAACTGGGCTGGCGGCCGCGGTATGCGAGCGTCGCGGACGGGCTCGCCGCGCGCTGACGGTGCTGCGGTCACCGCTCGATGCCCGCGGTGCGTCAGCGCGCGGCGCGGGCGGTGACGGCGGCGCGGTCGTGTCCCGGGATCAACTCGATGCCCTCGGGCAGCGCGTGCAATCGGTGCACGGTCTCGAAGGCGGCGTCGCGGTCGTCGTCGAACAGTTCGCCCGGCATCGGCGCCTTCTCCCGCAGCAGCTCGACCTGCAGGGTGCTCCACACCGCGTCGCCGGCCAGCAGTACCCGCGACCCGTCGTCGACGGCGAGCAGCACGCCGACGCTGCCCGGTGTGTGTCCGGCCAGGTCGACCAGCAGCACGGAACCGTCGCCGAACAGGTCGTGGCTGCGGGCGAAGGTGAGCACCGGCGGACCGTCGAGGTTGTAGAGATCGAAGACACGGCCGCGCAGCGGGCCACGCGCGACACCGATCGGGGCGTGCGATCCGGTCATCGCCCAGCGGTATTCGACGTCGGGCACCCGGATCGGCACCCAGCCGGGCAGCTCGTACAGCCCGGCGACGTGGTCCCAGTGCAGGTGGGTCGGCAGCACGAAGTCGATGTCGGCGCCGGTCAGCTCGTTGGCGGCGAGCATCTCGCTCAGGCCGTGCACCGGTTGCTCGGGCGCGACCAGCAGCGGGACCGGGAACGGGAGCTCGGGCAGCACCCGCTCGTGCACGCCCGCGCAGATCGCCGGGTCGACCAGGAAGGTGGCCGACGGGTGCCGGATCAGGAAGGTCGCCATGGTCAGCGGTGTCGACCGCAGCGTCCGCACGCCCTCGGCGACGATCGCCGTCGGCGCGGTCAGGTCGGCCTGGATCAGCGCGGTGAGCTCGACGGTGTTGCTCGCCGGGGGCAGCGGGGCCGACTCGAGCTCGGCCAGAAAAGCGGCGTTCGCCGGACGCGGCCACAGCAGGCGCGGGACCGTGGCGGCAGCAGCGACACAGCAGGCAAGAAGCGTCGATAACATCGGCCTGCGCTCACCCATAGCTGCCACCGTAGGCGATCGCCAACAACCCGACCACCACGTACTTTTCGAAGACGGGTGCGCACATACCGATCACGCAAACAAACGACAACATCCAGCGACTGTCCCGCTAACTCCGGCGGCAGCGGCGGATGATCATCCGATGGCAGACCAAATCGTCCAGGTGCAATGGAAGGCCACGCCGGAGGAACACGACTATCCGGCCGCCGCCGACTATCTCGATCTGCTCGGCGACGCGGCGGTGGTCGAGGCGATCGTCGCCGAACTCCGCAGCGCACCGGTGGTCGTGAAGAAGGCGAAGGACATCCTGCGCGCCTCCCAGCTCGAAGCGCTCACGCCCGACAACCCGCACGTGCGCAAGGACCTGCTCAAGATCAACGAGGGCAAGCAGCTCTCGCCGATCCTGCTGGTCCGCGGTGACTGCCGCAAGAATGTGCCGATGCTGATCGCCGACGGCTACCACCGGGTGTGCGCGCTCTATTTTGCCGACGAGAACGCGGAGATCCCCGCCAAGATCGCCGCGATGCCTTGACCTTCACGACCCTGGCGCTGGTCGTCGCGCTCGGGCTCGCCGGGCCGCTGCTGGCCCTGCCGCGACGGCTGCATCTGCCGGTCATTCTGGGCGAACTGATCGCCGGGATCATCTTCGGCACCACGGGATTGGGGATCCTCGACGCCGAGGACCCGATCTTCGTCTTCCTGGCCGATATGGGTTTCGCGCTGGTGATGTTCGCGGCGGGCACCCATGTTCCGGTCCGCGATCCCGCCGTGCGCGGCGCGCTCGGCGCCGGGGTGGTGCGGGCCGCGCTGGTCGGCGTCGTCGCGGCGGTCGCGGGCTGGGCGGTGGCGCAGGCCTTCGGCATCGGCCACGGCGCGATCTACGCGGTGCTGATGGCGTCGTCTTCGGCGGCGATAGCGCTGCCGATCATCGACTCCATGCGGATGAGCGGACCGCCGGTGCTCGCCCTCACCGCCCAGATCGCCATCGCCGATACCGCCTGCATCGTGGCATTACCGCTGGTGATCGACCCGGGCAATGCGGCGCGGGCCGCGGTCGGAGCGGTGGTCGTGGCCGCCGGTGCGGGCGTGATGTTCCTGATCCTGCGGTATCTGCAGAAGACGGGCGCGCAGCGGCAGGTGCACGAGGTGTCCGAGGAGCGCAAGTTCACCCTGGAGCTGCGGGTGAGTCTGGTGCTGGTGTTCACGCTGTGCGGGGTGGCGAGCGCGATGCACGTGTCGATCATGCTCGGCGGTTTCGCGGCCGGGCTGGCGGTGGCCGGTGTAGGTGAACCGCGCCGGGTGGCCAAGCAGGTGTTCGCGATCAGCGACGGGCTGCTGGCGCCGTTGTTCTTCGTCTGGCTCGGGGCGCGGCTGGATCTGCGTGAACTCGGGGAGCATCCGCAGTTCATCCTGCTCGGGCTGGCGCTCGGTGTCGGCGCGGTCGTGGTGCACTGCACGACGCGGGTCATCGGGCAGCCGCTGACCCACGGCGCGCTGGCGGCGGCACAGATCGGGGTGCCGGTCGCCGCGGTGACGGTGGGTAGCCAGCTGGGCGTGCTGGTGCCGGGCGAGGGTTCGGCGATCATGCTGGCCACCCTGTGCACGATCGTGATCGCGACGGTGGCGGCGAGCCGGTTGGCGGCGAAAGCGCCGGTTTAATCGGATCGGCCCATCAGCCGATCCGTTTCGCGGCGTTCGCGTTTGGTCGGTCTACCCGCGCCGCGCTCACGCTGCGGGATGGACGCGAGGACTTCCTTCGGCGGTGGCGGCGGGCTGCGGTCGATCATGCACTGCGCGGCGACCGGTGGTCCGACGCGCTTGTGGATGATCCGCTCCACGACGACGATGCGTTCGATGCCCGCGTGCCGGATCCTGATCTCGTCACCGAGCCGCACCTGCTGCGCCGGTTTGACGGTCACACCGTTGACACGCACGTGCCCGGCGCGACAGGCTTCCGCTGCGGCCGAGCGCGTTTTGAACAAGCGCACCGCCCAGATCCACGAGTCGACGCGGGCCTGGGTGACGGAGCGTTGTTCCGCGGGGGTCACCCCTTAGACGATACGGCGAGCCGTGACGACGTCGTCGGCGCTGAGGTGGGTGTAGGACACCGGGGTGCCCGACTGCACCGCGTTCAGCAGCTGACCGTTGCCGGCGTAGATACCGACGTGGCCGCCACCGTTGGTGATGACGATGTCACCGGCCTGCAGGTTGTCGAAGGACACCGGCGCGCCGACGTGCGACTGTTCGAAGCTGGTGCGCGGCAGTTCGATACCGGCCTGGCGGTAGGCCCACTGCACGAGGCCGGAGCAGTCGAAGCTCGAGGGGCCGGCGGCACCCCAGCTGTAGACCGCGCCGAGCTTGGTCCGCGCTGCGTCGAGCGCGACGTTGCCCGCCGACTGCTGCTGCTGGAAGGGGTTGTCGAAGCTGACGCTCGGCAGCTGCGGAGCGGCCTGGCCCTGCGGGGCGACCATCGCCTGAAGCTGCTTCTCCACCTGCTGCGCGGGCTGCTCGAGCTCCGGCGGCAGATCGAAGTTACCGAGGCCGGGAATGTTGATCGTGGCGGCCTGCGAAATCGCGGGCATCGCACCGGTCGTGGCGGCCACTGCACCCAGGACGAGTGCACCCTTGACGGAATTCGGCAGTCGAGAATCCCGCTGCAAGCTGTGTTTACCCACCGAGACGAGTCTCCGATCTTGCTGCTCCACCACCTGGTCGTCGGAATCGCTTGGCGCGACGACTGTTCGGCGGTGACTCAATGGCGCCGTTTCTCTGACGAAGCGACAGACTCCACTAAGTCACGAGAAGATTACGGCCTGTGATGCAGGCTGTCCAGCGAAGCGCGCAAGTTGTTTTCCCTGCCTCCGCGAATCCGCAGGACAAGGCGCGTTTCCCCGGCGTGTCGCCACGCGTAACGGCTCGATCTCCGCCCCGGGGTTTCGTTATCAACCGCGACGTCCGAGCCTTCGCTCCAGTTCCGCGATGCGCGTGCGCGCGTCGGCCAGATCAATTTCCAGCCTGCCGAGGGCGATCAGCAACGGAGCGAGCGCGAGGGCGGGCAACGCCTGCGGATCGTCATCGCCGTCCCCGGTGACGACAGCGCGCAGGTACACCCGGATCGACTCGGTCAGGTGCGCATCGGGCGGCAGCGGCACGATGTCGAGGAACTCGGTCGCCGAGGTCACCTGGCGTTCACCGTGCCCGTCACGCTGGGGTTCCTCGGCCATGCCACTCCGTTCGATCGGCTCGCTCGTCTCTGGTTCGATAGCAGTATCTAGGACACAGCGCAGAGTTACCGAGATTCCCCTGCCGATCCGCGCTACGGTTGTCCGGCATGGACCCCGTGCGCAATCCCTACGCCCCCGGCGCCGGCCAACGTCCACCCGAATTGGCCGGGCGCGACAGGCAACTCGCCGCCTTCGACATCGTGCTCGAGCGCGTCGCCAGGGGCAGGCCGGAGCGCAGCGTGATGCTCACCGGTTTGCGTGGCGTGGGAAAGACCGTGCTGCTCAACCAGCTTCGCTCGGCCGCCGTCTCGCGCAGCTGGGGCACCGGCAAGATCGAGGCGCGGCCGGATCAGGATCTGCGCAGGCCGCTGTCGTCCGCGCTGCACATGGCTGTGCGCGCGATCGCGATGGCACACCGCAATCCCGAGCACGTCGACGACTTCCTCGGCATCCTCAAGGCCTTCGCCCTGCGCGCCACCGCCGACAAGGGCATGCGCGAACGCTGGCAGCCCGGCATCGACGTGCCCGCGGTGACCGGGCGCGCCGATTCCGGCGATATCGAGATCGACCTGATCGAGCTGTTCAAGGAGGCCGCGGCACTGGCGGCCGACATCGGCGTCGGGATCGGCATCTTCATCGACGAGATGCAGGATCTGGGCCCGGCCGACGTGTCCGCGATCTGCGGCGCCTGCCACGAGCTCAGCCAGGACGCCGCGCCGCTGATCGTCGTCGGCGCGGGCCTGCCGCATCTACCCGCGGTGCTCTCGGCGTCCAAGAGTTACTCGGAGCGGCTGTTCGGTTATCACCGCATCGATCGGCTCGACCGGGAGGCGGCCGACCTCGCCCTGATCGCCCCGGCCGAGCGCGAAGAGGTGAAGTTCACCGAGGACGCCCTCGACTCGCTGTACCAGAAGGCCGACGGCTACCCGTATTTCGTGCAGGCCTACGGCAAGGCGGCCTGGGATCAGGCCCCGGAGAGCCCGATCTCCGCCGAGGACGTCGAGGTGGCCGCGCCCGCGGCCGAGGAGGAACTGGCGGTCGGTTTCTTCGGTTCCCGCTATGAGCGCGCCACGCCCGCCGAACGCGAGTACATGCGCGCGATGGCCGACCTCGCCGGCGACGACGGCCCGGTCGCCACGTCGGCGGTGGCCGCCGAGCTCGGCCGCAAGCCCGCCTCGGTCTCCCCCGCGCGCGACGGCCTGATCAAGAAGGGCCTGATCTACTCGGCCGAACGCGGCACGATCGGCTTCACGGTCCCCCACTTCGGCCGCTATCTCCGGAGCGTATAGCCCTCTGTGGCTATCTAGCCCTTCGCCTAGATAGCTCGATACAACCCTCACGTCGCCGCATTCGAGGTCGATCTACAGATTTCTAGCGATAACGCTAGAAAGCCGAAGAGTCTCCTTGATAACGGCCGGAGCCCGTCCGGATTCGGTTGCGCATCAGCTGGATAACGCGAGGATTCACGAGCTAACGACCCGGAAATCTGATTCGAAACACCAGGTACCCGACCCAACCCCACGCCCCGACCCCGAGGAGGGGCCGCCGCGTCGGCGGCGGTTCGAGCCAGCGCTCCAATCAACACAGGAGGCCGTCATGTCGAATACCTTCGCCATCGCCGCTTCCGAAGGCCGTCGCGCGACGGTCACCGCCGATGACGGCGTGCCGATCGCGGTCCGCACCTTCGGCGCCGACGATGCGACGCTGACCGTCGTCTTCGTCCACGGCCACTGCCTGCACACCGGGTCCTGGGCGATCCTGCGCGAACAGCTGCTCCAGCGCTGGGGCGCCGGGACCAGGATGGTGTTCTACGACCACCGCGGCCACGGCGAATCCGGGCACGCCCACCACACGACCTACACGATCGACCAGCTGGCGACCGACCTCGACGCCGTGCTGCGCGCGGTCGCGCCGACCGGGCCGGTCGTGCTGGTCGGTCATTCGATGGGCGCGATGGTGCTGCTGGCCTACGCCCGGCTGTTCCCGGCGGCGATCGGCGAGCGCGTCGCCGGGATCGGGTTGATCGCCGGTGCGGCGGGCGGGATCACCGAGGTCGGCCTCGGCAGGTTGCTCAACCGGCACACCGTCGCCTCGCTGCAGCGGGCCGTCGTGCACGCGCCCCGGGTGATGCAGGCGTCGAAGCGCTTCTCGCGCTGGATCTTCGGGCCGCTGATCCGGGAGGCGAGCGCGGGGACAAGGCGGGTGAACCCGCGGGTCGCCGCGATCGCGACCGCGGTGCTCAACGAGACTCCGCTGCTGACCATGTCGGGTTTCCTGAGCTCGCTGCTGACCTTCGACGAGGCGCACACCCTGCCGCGACTGAGCGCGCTGCCCACCTTGGTGCTGGCCGGCTCGGCCGACCTGATGGTGCCGTTCACGCACTCGGTGGTGCTCGCCTCCCAGCTGGCGGGCGCCGAACTGGTGCGGATCGAGGGCGCGGGTCACAGCGTCATCCTCGAGTGCGCCGAGGAGGTCGCCCACTCGATCGCCACGCTGGTCGAGCGCGCGGCCGGAGGCGTCCGCAGGCACTACGCCGCTGCGGGCTGAGCCCGGTAGTTACCGGACGGCAACCGCGTAATCCGGGCCAACTACGGGCGTAAACCGAAAAGCTCGGTTATTGTGGTGGAGATCACGTTGTGTGGTGAGTCACACGGCTCGGTGCAGTGCGGCCCGGGGGTTCACGGGCGTGCCAGGTGATCCGACGAGTCGGTATGCCCGCCATATACACAGGAGGTAACGATGACACGCAGCGATATCGCGGAACTGCGCTACGCGGTCGGCCAACTCCGGCAATCGATCGGCGCACTGCGCTCCAACTATGGCGACGCGGCCACCGTGCGCAGGTTGGAGAACGACCTCGAGCGGCTCGTCATCGATGCCGAGGAGTTCGAGCAGGCGCCACCGCCGGAGGTCGTCGCCCCACGCAGGGCCGAACCGATCTACGTCCCGGACAGCAAGTCCGACGAGGCCGCCTGGATGGGCGCGCAGGACGAGGGGCTCGGCTTCCACTCCCGGCCGAGAACCAAGTAGCAAGACCTGTTCACCGGCGCGGCGGTCCTGCCACCCAGGGTCGCCGCGCCGACCCCTGTCCAGACCCGTCGCCACCCAGCGGGAGCCATTGCTGTGACAGAGATCACCGGGGTGGGTGGTGAGCGGTTGAGGGAGACCCGGCTCGGACGGCGATAACACAGGCGTATGGTGCTCCACATCACAATCCATCGCGGTGGGGAATGATCAACCGCCGCACGGCCTAGATCAGCGAGGCATCCACCGTGAGTGCCGCACCGACCACCACCCCGCCGTCCGGGACGGGCGTCTTCAGCAAGACGAGAGCCCGCATCGCCGCGCGCACCCTGCGCACCGACCGGTGGTGGCTGCCACCCTTGCTCACCGCACTCGGCCTGGCCGCCTTCGTCGGCTACGCGACCGTCAGATCGTTTGTGCGCACGGCCTATTGGGTGCCGCAGTACCACTATCTGACGCCGTTCTACTCGCCGTGCCTGAGCGACTCCTGCGCACCGGGTTCGAGCCATTTCGGCACACCCTTCGGCGAGCTCCCGATGTGGATCCCGCTCGGCTTCGTCGTGCTGCCGTTCCTGCTCGGCTTCCGGCTGACCTGCTACTACTACCGCAAGGCCTACTACCGGTCGGTGTGGTTCTCCCCGCCCGCCTGCGCCGTCGCCGAACCGCACGCGCGCTACACCGGTGAGTCGCGGCTGCCCCTGATCATCCAGAACTCGCACCGCTACTTCTTCTACGTCGCGGTCGTCGTCTCGCTGATCAACACCTACGACGCGATCACCGCATTCCACGGCGAGACAGGCGGTTTCGGCTTCGGCCTCGGCAACATCGTGCTGGTGGTCAACGTCATCCTGCTGTGGGCCTACACCCTGTCGTGCCACTCGTGCAGGCACATCGCAGGCGGCAGGCTCAAGCACTTCTCCGCGCATCCGGTGCGGTATTGGTTCTGGACCCAGGTCTCCAAGCTCAACACCCGCCACATGGCGCTGGCCTGGACCACCCTCGGCACCCTCGCGCTCACCGACTTCTACGTGATGTTGGTTGCGAGCCAAACCATTTCGGACCTGCGGTTCGTCAACTGATTTCGCGTCGACTCGAGGAGCTTCATCGACATGCCAGAAGTGGAACAGCACGACTACGACGTCGTGGTGATCGGGGCGGGCGGCGCCGGCTTGCGTGCCGTCATCGAGGCCAGGGAGCAGGGACTCTCGGTCGCGGTGGTGTGTAAGTCGTTGTTCGGCAAGGCGCACACCGTGATGGCCGAGGGCGGTTGCGCGGCCTCGATGGGCAATGCCAACGAGAAGGACAACTGGCAGACCCATTTCAAGGACACCATGCGTGGTGGCAAGTTCCTCAACAACTGGCGGATGGCCGAACTGCACGCGCGGGAAGCTCCGGACCGGGTGTGGGAGCTGGAAACCTATGGCGCGCTGTTCGATCGGACCCCGGACGGCCGGATCAGTCAGCGCAACTTCGGCGGCCACACCTACCCGCGCCTGGCTCACGTCGGCGACCGCACCGGTCTGGAACTGATCCGCACCATGCAGCAGAAGATCGTGTCGCTGCAGCAGGAGGACCACGCGGCCACCGGCGACTACGAGGCCAGGATCAAGGTCTTCGCCGAGTGCACGATCACCGAACTGCTCACCGACAACGGCCGCATCGCCGGCGCCTTCGGGTACTGGCGCGAGTCGGGCGGACTGGTCCTGTTCAAGGCGCCCGCGATCGTGCTCGCCACCGGCGGCATCGGCAAGTCCTACAAGGTGACCTCGAATTCCTGGGAGTACACCGGCGACGGGCACGCGCTGGCGCTGCGCTCGGGCGCGACGCTGATCAACATGGAATTCCTGCAGTTCCATCCGACCGGCATGGTCTGGCCGCCGAGCGTGAAGGGCATCCTGGTCACCGAGGGCGTGCGCGGTGACGGTGGCGTGCTGAAGAACTCCGAGGGCAAGCGGTTCATGTTCGACTACATCCCGCCGGTGTTCAAGGGCCAGTACGCCGAGACCGAGGCCGAGGCCGATCAGTGGTTGCGCGACAACGATTCCGCGCGCCGCACCCCCGACCTGCTCCCCCGCGACGAGGTCGCCAGGGCCATCAACGAGGAGGTCAAGGCCGGGCGCGGCACCGAACACGGTGGCGTCTACCTGGATATCGCCTCCCGCATGCCCGCCGCGGAGATCGTGCGCAGGCTGCCGTCGATGCATCACCAGTTCAAGGAGCTGGCCGACGTCGACATCACCGCCGAACCGATGGAGGTCGGCCCGACCTGTCACTACGTGATGGGCGGCATCGAGGTCGACCCCGACAGCGGCGCCGCCGTGGTGCCCGGATTGTTCGCCGCCGGTGAGTGTTCCGGCGGCATGCACGGTTCGAACCGGCTCGGCGGCAACTCGCTGTCGGACCTGCTGGTATTCGGCAGGCGGGCCGGGCTCGGCGCGTCGGCCTACGTCCAGCAGCTCACCGAACGGCCCGCACCGGCGGACGCCGATGTCGAGGCGGCCGCGAAAACCGCACTGGCACCGTTCGATCCACCCGCGGCAGGTCCCGGCGAGAACCCGTACACCCTGCACTCCGAATTGCAGGAGACGATGAACGAACTCGTCGGCATCATCCGCAAGGAACACGAGGTGCGCGAGGCGATCGAGAAGCTGGCGCAACTACGCGCCCGATACGCCAACGTCACGGTGGAAGGGCAGCGGCAGTTCAATCCCGGCTGGCACCTGGCGCTCGACCTGGCCAACATGCTGCTGGTCAGCGACTGCGTGGCCGAGGCCGCGCTGCTGCGCACCGAGAGTCGCGGCGGGCACACCCGCGACGACCACCCCGGCATGAACCCGGACTGGCGCAACAAACTCCTGGTCTGCGCGATCGACCCCGCCACGGCGGGACAGCAGCTGCCAGGGATCACGGTCACCCCGGCCGATCAGGCGCCGATGCGCGACGACCTGCTCGCCCTGTTCGAACTGAGCGAACTCGAGAAGTACTACACCGAGCAGGAATTGGCCGAACATCCGGCCGCCGGCTCGGTCGAGCGAAAGGCGTAGCGATGGGATACGACGCCCGGTTCCGGGTCTGGCGCGGTGACGTCGACGGCGGCGGTCTCGAGGACTTCACGGTGCTGGTGAACGAGGGCGAAGTGGTGCTCGACATCATCCATCGCCTGCAGGCCACCCAGGCGCCCGATCTCGCGGTGCGCTGGAATTGCAAAGCGGGCAAATGTGGTTCGTGTTCGGCGGAGGTGAACGGCAGGCCGGGACTGCTGTGCATGACCCGAATGTCGACGTTCACCCAGGACGAGGTGATCACGGTGACACCGATGCGCACCTTCCCGATCATCAAGGACCTCGTCACCGACGTCTCGTTCAATTACGAGAAGGCCAGGGAGATACCGTCTTTCACGCCACCACCGGGACTCGCGCCGGGCGACTACCGGATGAAGCAGGTCGATGTGGAGCGCTCACAGGAGTTCCGCAAGTGCATCGAGTGCTTCCTGTGCCAGAACACCTGTCATGTGGTGCGTGATCACGAGGACAACAAGCAGGCCTTCGCCGGGCCGCGCTATCTGATGCGCATCACCGAACTGGAGATGCATCCGCTCGACACCGCCGACCGCCGGGAAATGGCGCAGGAGGACGCGGGTCTGAGCTATTGCAATATCACCAAATGCTGCACCGAGGTCTGCCCGGAACACATCAAGATCACCGACAACGCGTTGATTCCGTTGAAAGAGCGCGTCGTCGATCGCCAATACGACCCGGTTGTCTGGCTGGGCAACAAACTGTTCCGGCGGTAGGCGGATGCGCTGCGGGTTTCGCATAAGCGAAGCCCGCAGCGACCGCTACCTACAACACGGCTACAGTCCCTACCGCGACTAATCCGACCAGTAATCCGATGAACAGCGCCGCGAGAAACGATCCGGTGAGCACATAGATTCCGATCGACGACACCGCGAAAAGCAGTATGACGATCAGGCGCTCCACCCCGTCCTCAGGCGCCAGCCTCCGGTACCGGGGTGGCATTTTCTTCAACCCTCGGTCCATAACCAAGGGGATACCCGCCGTGTCTTGATCCAAACGTGATCAAGGACGATCGAACTCACCGTCGTGCACACCTGCGGTGAACGCGACCCATTCGCTCGGAGTGAAGATCAACACCGGCCCGTCGGGGTTTTTACCGTCGCGTAGCGCGACATAGCCGTCCGGCAGCATCGCGACTTCGACGCTGCTGCCCTCACCCGCGGTGCCCGCCCGCAGCCAGGTGGCGCCGGTGGTGTCGATGGTGCGCTTGCTGTTCACCGTGCGCCCAGTGCGCAGGCGAACGCGCCGTTGTCGATGCCGCGGGTGAAGGCGTCCCAGCTGGGCCCGTCGAAGACCAGCGCGGGGCCTGCCGGGTTCTTGCTGTCGCGGACGCCGACGCGTCCGCCGTACAGGAAAGCGACTTCGACGCAGTCCTTGCCCGCGCCGCTGCGCCTGCTCTTGAACCAATGTGCGTCGACGAGATCGAAACTCATGCCACATACTCCTTCGCGACCCGCCGCAGCAGGTCTCTACTCGGTTGAATATCCAGCGCATGACGCTGGAGGCACTCGTGAGCCCGGTCGTACCTTCTGACATCCGCGCGTCGTTCCAGGTAGAGATCGCCGGTGAAGCCTTCGGCATACACCACCGGCGGTTCGACCGGTTGCCCCTTGCTGTCGGTACCGAACTCGAGAACCGTGAAAGGTCCGGTGGAGACTCCGAGTGGAACACCGGCGGCAAACGGCAGGATACGCAGCGCCACATTGCTTCGGGTACTCGTGTCGGCAAGATGTCGCAGCTGCGCAGCCATTACCTTTGCATCACCGACGATGCGATGCAATACCGATTCGTGCAGAACCACATCGATCTCGGCCGGCGAATGCTTGCGGGTGATCAGCGCCTGCCGTTGCAGCCGCAGCGCGACCCGCCGATCGAGTTCGTCGACCGAATCCTTGGGATATCCCAGATGATTCAGCGCCCGTGCGTAGTCGGCCGTCTGCAACAGACCGAGGACCAATTCGGACTGATAAGCGCGCAGCCGATGCGCCGATGCCTCCAAACCCACATAGATGTCGAAGTTTTCGGGAATCAGGTCGCCGTAGGCGTGCCACCAGCTCTTGACAGCGGCCTGCTGTGCGAGACCGGTCAGTCCTTCGGCGAGATCGTCGGGGATACCGTAGATCCGGCAGAGTTCGTGGATGTCGATCGTCCGAATGCGGTCGGCCTGACCTTTTTCGAGGCGCTGCAGTGTGCTGGCGCCCCATTCCATCAACTTGGCAGCCTCGGCGATGGTCAGGCCCGCCTGGGTTCGCCAATCGCGCAGATAGCGGCCGAGCTGGCGGCGCGGCAGCGTCGAGGAGACCCCCGCCGCCGTGCCACCTGTTCCGGTCGATGCGTTCGTTGCCACAGCCCCACTCCTCCTGTGTTCGCAACCCGCCACGACCCATAGGTCCCGGTCTGGCGGTAGATTTCGTCCACTATGGGGAATCCTGCACCCCCCCTTGGATCTTGTGCTGGGAATTCGCGCGAAATATCGCGATCGGCGTGTACTGACCGTTAGCCGGACGGTTGCGTGCTGTGCTTGGTTCATGCAATTGAGCGATGTGAACATGCATATTGCCGCTGCACTGCTGGGTTGCGGCACCGATCCCGGTCCGATGGACGCCGAACAGGCCCATGCCGCAATGCAATTGCACCTCGACTGCACGGTCGACGAGTGCCGGGTGCGCAGGCGGGCCCGCGACACCCTGGTGGACTCGGGGCGATGCGTGCTAGACCAGCGCGCGATCCGTTAGCGGTGCCGGTGATCGGTGAGCGGGGTGCGCGGCCCGAACTTCGGTTTGTGCGCCTGGCCGCTCAGCGCGAGCAGCCGGACCGCTCGATAGCGGTGCGGGCGTAGCGGTTCGAGGTACTCGATCATCTCCGCGTCGTCGATCGGGTGGCCGAGCAGGCTCCAGCCGACCACCGCGGCCAGGTGATAGTCGCCGACCGAGAGGGCGTCGGCGTCACCGAAGGCCCGTTGCGCCGTCTCGGCGACCGTCCAGACACCGATGCCGGGCAGGCTGCGCAGCCGTTGCGCGGCCTCGGTGGGCGGCAGGTCCGCGGTGCGCTCGATCGAGTCGGCCACCCGGGCGGCGCGCACGATCGTCTGCGCGCGCTGCGGCCCGACATTGGCCCGGTGGTACTTCCACGACGGGATGCGCCGCCAGGTCTCGGCGTCGGGAGCGACCATCAGCCCGGCGGGCGCCGGGCCCGGCGCCGTCGTCCCGAACTCGCGCACCAGGCTCCGCCAGGACGCGAACGACGACTTCGTGTGTACCTTCTGCTCGAGGATCGCAGGCACCAGCGACTCGAACACCAGCCCGGTCCGCAGCATGCGCAGGCCGGGCACCACGCGATGCGCTTCGACCAGCTTGGGATGGGTGGGAGCGAAGTCGGCGAGGTCTTCCTCGAGGCAGAGCATCCGGTCCAGACCGGCCAGGAATTCCTCGGCGCCGGGACCCCAGGCACGGGCGTGCGCCCCGTCGCGGCCATCCTGGGTGAGCCGGTATGTGACCACGCCGCTCGGCATCCGCGAGGCGTGCCAGTGCGCGCCGTCGGGGCCGATGTGGTGACACGGATCGCCGCCGCCACGCCGCAGCGGGACGACGGTCGACCCGACATCGAACGGTCTGGTCGACCGGACGGTCCTGGACAGCCCGGCCGTCGACAGGCCGGGGTCGAGGGTCTGATCGCGCACCTGACCATTGTGCGCGCCCGATGGGGAGTGCTCAGCGCATGCCCAGCACCGGACAGCTGAGTCGCGTCAGTCGCCGAGTAGGTACGACGCCAAGGGCACGCCGCAGATGCCTGCCAGCTGGGCCGCCTGCGTCCGGCAGGAGAAGCCGTCCGCCAGGAATATCGCTCCGGGCGGGGCGGTGCGCAGGGCCGGGAGCAGCGCGTTCTCGGCGACGGCCACCGAGACGTCGTAGTGGCCTTTCTGCATACCGAAGTTGCCGGCCAGCCCGCAGCACCCGGCGAGCTCGTCGACGGTGACGCCCATCGCGGCCAGGATCCTGCGTTCCGCGGCGAAGCCACCTACGGCGTGCTGGTGGCAGTGCGGCTGGACGACGACCGTCTCGCCGGTGCGTCGTGGCGGCTGCCAGCCGGGATGCTCGAGCAGGAATTCGGCGAGCGTGCGCACGGCGGCGGCGACCTGTGGTGCGCGAGGATCTTCCGGGAGTAGTTCGGGCAGGTCGGCGCGCAGTGCGGCGGTGCACGACGGTTCGAGACCGACGACCAGGCCACCCGCCGCCACGTGCGCGGCCAGGGCGTCGAGGGTGGCGCGCAGTCTGGTGCGGGCACCGTCGAGCTGTCCGGTGGTGATCCAGGTCAGTCCGCAGCAGACGCGAGCCGCCGGGACGCGGACGCGATAGCCGAGCTGTTCGAGCAGCAGGGTCGCGGCCACGGCGTTGTCCGGGGCAAAGGTGTCGGTGAACGTGTCGACCCACAGCATCACCTCGCCGCAGGTAGCGGCCGGCGGACCGGCCGCCGCACCCACTACCGCGCCGCCAACCGCTGCGTCACCCGCCGCCTGGCCGCCCACAGCTGGGTCACCTGCGGCCGCGCCGCCCTCCGCCGCGTGGCCTCCGGCTGCGTCACCTGCAGCCGTGTCATCCGCAGTCGTGGCGGCAGGCGTTGCGGCATCCGGGGGCAGGTTCGGCAGGAGGTGGCGGTGGGGGGTGCGTTGCAGGGCGATCGCGGCCGGATCGGTGCGGTTGTTGCCGCCGATGTCGTGCCAGATTCGGCGGAACGATGTGGTCGCCAGGGCGGGTGCTTCGCGGCGTGGATCGATTCCTGCTGCGCGCATGGCCGTTCGCCGGAGCGCGGGGCGCGCGGACAGGGCGTTGGCGAGGCGGGGGAAGCGTTGTGCGGCAACGAGCCAGCGGGGGAGTTGGCCGAGGACGTAGTGGTCGAGGGGGCGTGGGCGATGGCGGTAGCGGCGGTGCAGGACTTCGGATTTGTAGGTCGCCATGTCGACGCCGGCCGGGCAGTCCGATGCACAGGCCTTGCACGACAGGCACAGGTCCAGGGATTCCTCGACTGCCGGTGCGCGCCAGTCGAGTTCGCCGCGGACTACTTCCTGGAGCACCCTGGCCCGGCCGCGTGTGGTGTCCTTCTCGTCGGCGGTCGCCAGGTAGGACGGGCACATGAAGCCGCCGGAACCGCGAGTGTCGGCGCGGCACTTGCCGATTCCTACACACCTGTGCACAGCTGTGGACAAATCACCGGAGTCGGCGGCCAGGGCGAAGCCGCCTGCCAGGGCCAGCGGCCGGAGCCCAGCCACTCGCAGATCGGCGTCCACCGGATTCGGCGCGACCAGCACTCCTGGGTTCAGCACGTCATCGGGGTCGAACAGGGCCTTGAATCCGGCGAAGGCGGCACGGGCGGCGGGGGAGTACATCACCTCGAGCAATTCGGATCGAGCTCGCCCGTCGCCGTGTTCGCCCGACAGCGAGCCACCGTGGCGCACAACCAGTTCTGCGGCCTCGAACAGGAAGGAGCGGAACTGTTGTGGCGCGTCCGCGATCGGGAAGTCGAGGCGGACGTGGATGCAGCCGTCACCGATATGGCCGTACAGCAGTCCGTCGACCTCGTATTCCCCGGTGAGCGAGGCGAATTCACGGAGGTACGTGCCCAGCCGCTCGGGCGGGACAGCGGCGTCCTCCCAGCCGGGCCACGCCGGTTTCCCGTCCGGTGTCCGCCCGGCCAACCCTGCCCCGTCGGCACGGATGCGCCAGAGTGCCGCAGTGGCAGCGGGATCGGTGACGATCCGGTAGTCGTCGGCGTTCGCTTCCCGGCACAATCGCTCGGCGGCGGCCAGTGCCTCGGCGGCACTCGCTCCCGCGGTTTCGACGAACAGCCACCCGCGGCCGCGCGGCAGCTCGGGCACCGTCCCGCGATGGGCGCGGACCCGGTCGACCAATCCGGCGTCGATACCCTCCACCGCGATCGGCGCGCACCGGGTCACCGCGGCGACATCGTCGGCGGCGGTGGCGATATCGGGATAGCCGAGCACGGTCAGCACGGTCGCGGCGGGCAATGGCGTGAGCTCGATCTCGGCCTCGAGCAGCAGTCCACAGGTGCCCTCGGTGCCCACGAACGCCTTCGCGATCGATGTACCGCGTTCCGGCAGTAGATGTTCCAGCCCGTAGCCGGATGCCTGCCGATCGAACCTGCCCAGTTCGGTGCGGAAGACCGCGAGGTTGGTAGTCGTGAAGCCGGAAAGGCCTGGGACCGCTGCGAGATCCGCGCCGAGCACGCGCTGCGTCGCGGTCCCGTCGATGACGCGCAGCGAGCGCACGGTATCGGAAGTCCGTCCCCAGGCCAGCGCGTGCGGCCCACAGGCGTTGTTGCCGATCATCCCGCCCAGCGTGCAGCGGTCCTGGGTGGACGGATCGGGGCCGAAGCGCAGGCCGTCGGGTCGCAGCCGTCGTTGCAGGTCCGACAGCACGACGCCCGGCTGTACCAGCGCCGTGCGCGCCTCGGGATCGACCGACCGGATGGCCCGCATGTGCCTGCTGAAATCGAGCACGATGCCGGGGCCGACCGCATTGCCCGCCACCGAGGTACCCCCGCCGCGCGCGGTCACCGCCAACCCGTGTTCGCGGGCGAAGGTCACTGTCGCGGCGACGTCGGAATCGCGGCGGGGAAACACGACCATCGCGGGGCGGACCCGGTAGTTGGAGGCGTCCGAGGAGTACTCCACCAGCCGGCGCGTCGAGGCGTCGACCGCACAGGTGACCCTGCCACGCAGGGCATCGGCCAGCCGCTCCGCACTCCGGATCTCGTCCACCCGACCAGCCTATTCGGCGCGGCCGGCGGCATTCCCCGCCCGGTTTCGCTGTGCGCGGAACCGGCCGCCCACGGAAAGTATTTGCGGTCAACCTTTGTTGAGGTTTTAGTGTCGGTGGGCAGGAGTTCGATGGGTGGGGAGCGAAGAGGAGCGTGGCAGTGAGTATCGAATCGGTGGCCTACAGCCAGATGTACCGGCGGATGAACGCGCCCGAGGAGGATCGGCCGTTCAGGTTGGCCACGGCCCGCCGCATCCTCCGCTTCGCCGACCCGCACCGGCGCCGGATCTCCGGATTCCTGCTGCTCAGCGTGGTAGCCGCGATCCTCGGCGTGGCGACGCCGGTGCTCGCCGGACGGGTCGTCAACGACATCGTCGGCGGTTCGGCGCCACGAACCGTCGTGCTGCTCGCCCTCGCCATCGCCGGGCTCGCAGTCCTGGACGCCGGGCTGGGGGTGGTCATCCGCTGGCTGTCGGCCCGGATCGGTGAGGGGCTGATCCTCGACCTGCGTACCGCCGTGTTCGATCACGTGCAGAAGATGCCGGTCGCGTTCTTCACCCGCACCAGGACCGGCGCCCTGGTGAGCAGGCTCAACAGCGATGTCATCGGCGCGCAGCGCGCGTTCAGCGACACGCTGTCGGGCGTCGTCACCAACCTGGTGACGCTGGCGCTGACCCTGGCCGTGATGCTCAGCATCTCCTGGCAGATCACCCTGCTCGCCCTCGTGCTGCTGCCCGTGTTCGTCATTCCGGCCCGCCGCGCGGGCAACCGCCTCGCCGCCATGCAGCGCGAGGCCGCCCAGCTCAATGCCGCCATGAGCACCCAGATGACCGAGCGCTTCTCCGCGCCCGGCGCCACGCTGGTCAAGCTGTTCGGCAGGCCGATGCAGGAATCGTCCGAGTTCGCGGTGCGGGCCACCCGGGTGCGCGATATCGGCGTGCGCACCGCCATGCTGCAGACCACCTTCGTCACCTCGCTCACGCTGGTCTCGGCGCTCGCGCTCGCCCTGGTCTACGGCCTCGGCGGCTGGTACGCGCTGCAGGGCAGCCTCGACGCCGGTTCGGTCGTCGCGCTGTCGCTGCTGCTGACCCGCCTCTACACCCCGCTCACCGCACTGGCCAGCGCGCGCCTGGAGATCATGTCCGCCCTGGTGAGCTTCGAGCGCGTGTTCGAGGTGCTCGACCTGAAGCCGCTGATCGAGGACGCACCCGGCGCGGTCCCGGTGCCGGACGGCCCGGTGGCGGTGGAACTGGACGCGGTCGACTTCGGCTACCCCTCGGCCGACAAGGTGTCGCTCGCCTCGCTCGAAGACGTCGCGACCCTGGACACCCGCGGTGGCGTCGAGGTGCTGCACGAGGTGACGCTGCGGGCCGAACCCGGCCAGCTGGTCGCCCTGGTCGGCTCGTCGGGCGCGGGCAAGTCGACCATCGCCCAACTGGTTTCGCGGCTCTACGACGTCGATTCCGGCGCGGTCCGGCTCAACGGCACCGATGTGCGCGAGCTGACCACCGAGTCGATCCAGCGCACCGTCGGCCTGGTCACCCAGGACGGGCACCTGTTCCACGACACGATCCGCGCGAATCTGCTGCTGGCACAACCGGAAGCGACCGAGGAGCAGCTGTGGGACGCGGTGCGCCGGGCCCGCCTCGGCGACCTGGTCGGCTCGCTCGCCGACGGCCTCGACACCGTCGTCGGCGAACGCGGCTACCGGCTCTCCGGTGGCGAACGGCAACGCCTGACCATCGCCCGGCTGCTGCTCAAGCAGCCGCGCGTGGTGATCCTCGACGAGGCCACCGCCTCACTGGACTCCACCTCGGAAGCCGCGGTGCAGGAAGCGCTGACCGAGGCGCTGCACGGCCGGACCGCCCTGGTGATCGCGCACCGGCTCTCGACGATCCGCGCCGCCGACCAGATCGTGGTGCTCGAGCAGGGCCGGATCGTGGAGCGCGGCACCCACGCAGACCTGCTCAACGCCGACGGCCGCTACGCCGAGCTCTACCGCACCCAGTTCGCCGACGACCCGGTCCCGGTCAAGACCGCGGTCTAGCGCCGACCGGTCAGAACTCGCCCGCGACCCCGATGACGGTGCGACCGGAGTGGGTGCCGTCCTTGATCGATTGCAGGACGGCACCCACCTCGGTGATCGGGGCGAACGACTCGATCGTCGAGAGATGTTGCGGGCGAAGCTCTTTACCCAGGGCCGACCACAGCGCCCGGCGCTTCTCGATCGGCAGGAAGACCGAGTCGATGCCGAGCAGGCTGACACCGCGCAGGATGAAGGGCAGCACGGTGGCGGGCAGTTCGGCGCCGCCGGTGAGGCCGCTCGCCGCGACCGCGCCGCCGTAGCCGATGGAGCTCAGGACATGGGCCAGCGACGCGCCGCCGACACTGTCGACCGCGGCCGCCCAGACCGCCTTATTGAGGGGGCGGGGCTTGGCGTCCGGGTCGAGCGGGAGCCTGCCGATGACCTCGTTGGCGCCGAGTTCGGCGAGCAGGTCGCCCGCGTCGGTCTTGCCGGTGGAGGCGATGACCTCGAAACCGAGGCCGGAGAGGATGTCGATGGCGACGGTGCCGACACCGCCGGTCGCGCCGGTGACCAGGACCGCGCCGTCGTCGGGGGTGAGGCCGCGGTCGAGCAGGGCCTGCACGCTCATCGCCGCGGTGAAGCCCGCGGTGCCGATGGTGGCGGCGTCGCGGGTGTCGAGGCCGTCCAGGCGCACCACCCATTCGGCGGGCACCCTGGCGTATTCGGCGAAGCCACCGTTGCGGGCGACGCCGATCTCGTAGCCGTGCGCGATCACCTGATCGCCGGGGGCGAAGTCGTCGATCTCGGATGCGACCACCTCACCGGTGAGATCGATACCGGGCACGATCGGGTAGTTGCGCACCACGCCGCCACGCGGGGTGATCGCGAGGAGATCTTTGTAATTGGCGCTCGAGTAGTGGACCTTGATCGTCACTTCACCGCTGCCGAGGAAATCGTCCCCCACCTGCTCACGGGCAAGCACGATCCCACCATCGGATTCACGGGCGACCATCGCGGAGTAATCCATGGCTCAGAGCATACGAGGCGAACCACCCCCACGGGCAGACCAAAACTTCCTGGACAGGCGATCACCACGCTGTGGTGGCGGTGCTCTCTCGGCCGGTGCCGCCACCACAGCGTGGTTGATCAGCTGTCCACGAGTCGGGGTGGTCGTGAGATGGTCAAGAGGGCTCGGGAGGGAGGAGTTCGAGGCGGACGCCGAGCAGGCGGACGGGGCGGTCGAGGTCGAATCGGTCGATGATGGCCAGGGCGGTGTCGACGATGGTGGCGATATCGGCGGTGGGCTCGGGGAGTTTCTGCTGCTTGCTGCGGGTGTAGAAGGTTTTGGTGCGGACGGTGACCGAGACGCGGGTACTGATCCGCTGGTGCTCGATCATCTCCTCGGCGACCTCGGTGGCCAGCCTCGCCACCTCGCGGCGGATCTCGGCCTGCTCGGTGAGATCGTGCGGGAAGGTCTCGGACTTGCTGCGGCCCACCGGGATTCGCGGGGTGGTCGTGAGCTCGGTATCGCCCTTGCCGTGGCCGAGGACCCACAGGTACGGGCCGGTGTTGGGGCCGAATTCGGCGGCCAGGCGCTGCCGGTCGGCGGCCATCAGGTCGGCGACGGTGGCGATGTCGAGGGCGGCCAGGCGCTGCGCGATCCTGGCGCCGACACCCCACAGCGCGTCGGTGGGGCGGTGGCCCATCAGCTCGGTCCAGTTGGCCGCGGTCAGCTCGAAGACGCCGGCCGCCGCGCCGGGGTCGTGCTCGGGCTCGGCGGAGGACTTGCCCGCCGACTTGGCGAAACCGGTGGCCAGTTTCGCGGTGAGCTTGTTGTCGCCGATGCCGACCGAGCAGGTCAGGCCGAGTTCGACGACGGCACTGCGGATCTCGGCGGCCAAGGGCCACGGATCGCCGTCGGTGGCGACGAACGCCTCGTCCATGCCCCACACCTCGACCCCGCCCGCCACCCGGCCCAGGGTCGCCATGATCTCGTCGGAGGCGGCCTCGTAGGCGGCCATGTCCACCGGCAGGAACACACCGTCGGGGCACTTGTGATGCGCCGTCTTCAACGGCATGCCCGCGCGCACACCGTAGGCCCTGGCCGGGTAGGACGCGCAGGTGACGACCTTGCGGGGCTGGTCGGGATCGCCCGAGCCGCCGACGATGACCAGCTGTCCGCGCAGCTCAGGGCGACGCCGGAATTCCACCGCCGCCTGGAACTGGTCGAGATCGACATGCAGCAGCCACTGGGGCACGGTTGAAGTATTACCGCACGGTACCGACAAACCGCCGCAACCTGGCGCTGACGGGTGCGGCACTGGGGTACTCGCCGAACCGGCCGGATGGCAATATCCGTAGCGCGCCAACCGATGTCACGACCGAGCTCGAAGAACGGAACACCCGATGCCGACCGAAGCCACCACCCTCGATCTCGACCTGGCCCGCCAGGTACTAGCCGCGCAGCCGTTCGCGCGCCTCGTCGGCACCGAACTCACGGAATTCGGGGACGGCGCGGCCACCCTGGTCATCGAGATCCAGCCCGAACACGGTCAGCAGTTCGGTTTCGTGCACGGTGGGGTGCTCGCCTACGCGGCGGACAACGCGCTCACCTTCGCCGCGGGTACCGTCCTCGGCCCCAACGTCCTGACCGGCGGCTTCACCATCACCTACCTGCGCCCCGCCATGGGCGAGCGCCTGCGCATCCACGCCACCGTCCTGGGCGCCACCCGCCGCCAGGCCGTCACCCACTGCGACGTCTACGCCGAAACCGAGGGCGAGGAACCGACACTGTGCGCGGTGGCCCAGGGAACGACCCGGCGCGTGGAAAAGGACCTCGCCCCGTCCGCCGCGGCCGACGCCGAAGAAGACCCGGAATTCGATGACGACGCTGATTTCGACGACGAGTTCGGCGAGGACCAGGACACCTTCGAGACCGATCAGCTCCCGATCATCACCGCCGAGGACGCGGCCCCGCTGCCGCCGACGGTCAGCCGATAGAACAACTGGCGCAATCGTGCAATTCGGCTCGGAAATGCACGATTACGCCAGTTCGGCGTTCTGTCAGGCCGTGTACGCCAGCTTGTCGGCCGCCGGTTCGGCGATCGGCTCGATGGCGTAGGCCAGGATGTCGGCCACGTCGGCGACGGGGCGGACATCCAGGGCGGCCAGTACTTCCGCCGGGACCTCGTCGAGGTCCGGTTCGTTGCGGGCCGGGATGAAGACCGTCTTCAGACCGGCTCGCTGGGCCGCGAGCAGCTTCTGCTTCACGCCGCCGATCGGCAGCACCCGGCCGTTGAGGGTGACCTCGCCGGTCATGCCCACATCACCGCGGACCTGGCGGCCCAGTGCCAGCGAGACCAGAGCCGTGACCATGGTGACGCCTGCCGACGGGCCGTCCTTGGGCACCGCACCCGCCGGGAAGTGGATGTGGATATTGCGGTCGAGGACCTTCGGTTCGATGCCGATCTCCGCCAGGTGCGAGCGCACGTAGGTGAGGGCGATCTGCGCCGACTCCTTCATGACGTCGCCGAGCTGACCGGTGAGGGTGAGCGAGCGCTCGCCCTCGGCGGCATTGGCCTCGATGTAGAGCACATCGCCACCGGCGCCGGTGACCGCCAGACCGGTCGCCACGCCGGGGACCGCGGTGCGTTCCACCGAGTCCGGGGTGAACCGGGGACGGCCGAGGTAGTCGGTCAGGTTGTCGACGTCGACGATCAGACCCGTTGCCGCACTGTCGTAGCCGAGTGACGGATCGTAGCCGAGACCGAGGTCGAGCACGTCGGCGCCGGAATCGGTTGCGGGCGAGCCGGCTACGGACAGCTTGGTCGCCGCCTTGCGCAATGCCTTGGCGACCAGGCGCTCCATCTGGCGCACCCCGGCTTCCCTGGTGTAGTTCGCCGCGATCTCGCGCAACGCCGCGTCGGTGATCGAAACCTCCTGCGCGGTCAGTGCGTTGCGTTCCAGCTGCCGTGGCACCAGGAAGTCGCGGGCGATGGCCACCTTGTCGGCCTCGGTGTAGCCGTCGACGGTGATGAGCTCCATCCGGTCCAGCAGCGGGCCGGGGATGGTGTCCATGACATTGGCCGTCGCGATGAACAGCACGTTCGACAGGTCGAGGTCCAGGTCCAGGTAGTGGTCGCGGAAGGTGTGGTTCTGCGCGGGGTCGAGGACCTCGAGCAGCGCCGCCGCCGGGTCACCGCGGAAGTCGGAGCCGACCTTGTCGATCTCGTCCAGCAGGACAACGGGATTCATCGAACCCGCCTCCTTCACCGCGCGCACGATCCGGCCGGGCAGCGCGCCCACGTAGGTGCGGCGGTGGCCACGGATCTCGGCCTCGTCGCGCACGCCGCCGAGGGCGACGCGAACGAACTTGCGGCCCAGCGCCTTCGCGACGGACTCACCCAGCGAGGTCTTGCCGACGCCGGGCGGACCGACCAGCACGAGCACCGCGCCCGAGCCACGTCCACCGACGACCTCGAGACCACGCGAGGCCCGGCGCGCACGCACCGCCAGGTACTCGACCATGCGGTCCTTCACCTCGTCCAGGCCGTGGTGATCGGCGTCGAGCACGGCGCGCGCGGCCGAGACATCGGTGCTGTCTTCGGTTTTCACCGTCCACGGCAGGTCGAGCACGGTGTCGAGCCAGGTGCGGATCCAGCCCGATTCCGGGCTCTGATCGCTGGCCCGCTCCAGCCTGCCGACCTCGCGCAGCGCCTCGGCGCGCACGTTCTCGGGCAGGTCGGCGTTCTCCACGCGGGTGCGGTAGTCGTCGGCGCCGTCGGGTTCGTCCTCGCCGAGTTCCTTGCGGATGGCGTTGAGCTGCTGGCGCAGCAGGAACTCGCGCTGGCTCTTCTCCATGCCGTCGCGGACGTCCTCGGAGATCTTGTCGGTGACCTCGACCTCGGCGATGTGGTCCTTGATCCACTCGATCTGCTTGGTCAGCCGGACGACGACGTCCGGGGTCTCCAGCAGCTCGCGCTTCTGCTCGTCGGACAGGTACGGCGCGTAGCCGGCCGTGTCGGCGATGGCGTCCGGCTTGTCGAGCTGGTTGACGATGTCGATGATCTGCCACGCCTCCCGCCGCTGCAGCACCGCGACGACCAGCTTCTTGTATTCGGCGGCGAGTTCGGTGGTCCGCTCGTCGGGCGCCGCCTCCTCGACCACTTCGGCCTCCACCCACAGGGCCGCGCCGGGCCCGGTCACGCCGTGCCCGATCCGCGCCCTGCGCTCGGCCTTCAGCACGGCGGCGGGAGCGCCACCGCGCATCCGCCCGACCTGCTCGATCGAGGCGACGACGCCGTAGGAGGCGTACCCCTCGTCCAGCCTGGGCGCGACGAGTACGGCGCCGGTCTTCCCGGCCTGCGCGGCGTCGATGGCGGCCTGCGCGGATTCGTCCAATTCGATGGGCACGACCATGCCCGGCAGCACGATCGGATCGGTGAGGAACAGCACCGGCAGGTTCTGAGCTGTAGTCATGTCGACCCTTCCAAAGTTGAGCTTTGCTGACTCAACCCGGGGGGGTGGTGGTTTGTTCCTACCGGTGCCGTCGTTCACCGACGGCGAACGACGAAAGCAGCGCGGCCTCCCCGGAGTGATCCGGAGAGGCCGCGCTGTGCAGGGGAACCGAGTCAGAGGTTCGAGGTGCGGAGTTGTTCGGTGGGCGGGTCGTAGGTGCGGCGCGAGGTGGAGCCGCCGCTCAGGACGCCCAGGACGGCGCCGGCGATGAGCAGGATCGCGGCGAGGATGCCCAGGATGATCGGCAGGGTCTTGCCGAACAGGTCGAGCTTGTCGAGGCTCTCCTGGGTGACGGCCATCTGCGCGTCGATGGTCTCCTCGTCGAAGACGAGGTGTGCCTTCAGCGCGGTGACGTCGACCTGGTTGGCGCTGCGGCCGTAGTACAGGTGGATGGACTCGCCGCCCTTGAGGACCGCGCCGGTCCGCGGCTCGACCCACAGGTCACGGGTGTTGGTGTAGAAGCGGGTCATCGTGACCGGCTCGTCGCCCTCGAGGCCCCACTTGGCGGCCGGGAGGCTGAGCTTGTTGGTCGCGGCGGGAACCACGTCGTTCATGTTCGTCACCGGGATGGTCTGCCGGAAGTGGTAGACCGGCACGCCGTTGATCTCGGCCTCCTCGACGAAGTCGATGGGCCGGGTCGAGCGGGCGTTGGTGTCGAAGTAGGGGTACGACTTCTTCTCGGTGCCGATCGGGAAGCGGTACTGCAGGCCCTGGCGAGTCAGGGCGTCGGCCACCGAGGCGCCCGACTTGTCGACGGTGACCGCGAGCGAGCTGTTGGGCGAGGCGTCGACGGGCTGACCCGTCACGCGGTCGATGGTCACCCGGTCGATCGAGGCGGTGAGGATGCCGGTGTCGCCGTCGCGGTCGTCACGACGCAGGGTCTGGCCGGCCTGGACCGTCATCTCGTCGGAGCCCGACGGCTCCTCGACGGTCAGGAAGCGCTGCGAGACGACCGGGACGTTCTTGTCGACCTTGGCCGAGCCCTCCGGCGAGGTGAGCGACTTCGCGTCCAGCACAAGGCTTTCCTCGCCCGGCACACTCTTGGCAATCGTGGTGATCCGCAGATCCAGCGGGGTCTTGGCGACCTTGCCGACGGTGTAGGTGGGAATCATGACAGCGGCGGCGAGCAGCAGCGCGCCGAGTCCGACGAGAATGCAGGCGATCATCCTGCGCCCGCTGTTCATCGGCTGCCGTACTGCACGTTGCCGAGCACCGACGAGCCGGGGTCAGCGGTGGTCTCGGGTGCTGGGATCGAATTCTGTTGCGCGCCTGCGGTGATGCCGAGCACGGCAATCACCCCGAGGATCGCGCCGGCCAGACCGCTGATCAGGCCGGGGACGGCAAACTTCATAGATCGAAACTCCAATACGTGGCGTCGGCTCAAGCGACGGAGAAGAACCCGAGGGTCGGGGCGAACGAGCAGGTCCGGTCACCATCGGCGGTGGTCGTGGTGAGCGAACCGGTGATCACCGCGGCGACCCGGCCCGAACCGGTGTCGGCGATGGCGGACAGGGTGGCCGGTCCGTCCGGGTTGATTCCGGCCGCGGTGGTGAGCGGCAGGGTGCCGGTGCGCCGGTTGTCCAGGTTGACCCACTGCACCGTCATCGGCGGGTTCTGCACGACGGTAGCCGTTTTGGTACCCAGCGCGGTGAAGACGAAACCGGTCTGGCCCGCGGCGGGCCCGGGCGGCGGCAGCTCGGCCGGGCCGGGTACGGCCAGCGCGGTGCCGACGGAATCGGAGGTCGGGCCGATGCAGCCCTTGCCGATGGTCGGGTAGAGGAACTGCGCGATCCGCGGTCCGTCCGACGGCGGGAGCTCGGGGCCACCGCCACCACTACCGTCGAGGAAGGTGATGACCCGCTCGAGCGTCGACTTGACCTGCGCGGGGATGCCCGGAGTGGCGAGCAGCACGCGCGCCTGGGCCAGGATCGCGCCCTGCGCACCATCCGCGATGGGGGCCGGGGCGGAGATGGCGCTTACGATCGACGGTGCCAGCGCGGCCAGCGTCTCGGAGGGTACGTTCTCCGCGATCGCCGGAACGCTCGGCTGTGCCGCTGGCCGCGGGGCAGCCATGGTCGATGCCGGTGCGGCGAGTGAGGCACTCACCGCTAGTACGAGAGCGGACAAAGCGGTCCGCGAGCCTCGGGTGCGCAGCACTGGTCAGCCGTCCTTCTTTGTGGGGATTGGTTGGAGCAGTCCGGAAAGGTAAGTGTGATCCCGGGTTTCAGATACATTGGAGAGGTGACTACAGCGGACAGGCGGTATGGGGGTCGTACAGTCGTCGCGCGTAAAGCCGAACGGCGCCAGCGGTTCCTGGAAGCAGCGACGCGAATCTTCGCCGAACGCGGGTACGTCACGTGCTCGCTCGCCGAGGTGTGCGCGGCGGCCGGGCTGTCCAAGCGGCAGTTCTACGAGGAGTTCGAGACACGCGAGGACGTGCTCATCGCGGCCTACGACCGCATCCAGAACGACGCGGCGGCCGCGGTCGCCGCGGCGGTGATCGAGCACGGCGACCCGGAGTCCGCGCTGCGCGCGGGCCTGGCCGCCTACCTGGAATCGCTCGGTTCCGACCCGTACCGCGCGCAGGTGGCGCTGATCGAGGTCGTCGGGGTCAGCGATCGGATGGAGAACCATCGCCGGGAGCGGCGCCACACCTGGTCGGCGCTGATCGAGTCCGCGCTGGCAGGCAAGGGCGTCCGGCTGCGCGGCGACGCGCAGCTCACCACGGGACTGATCACCGGCGCGGTCAACGGTGTCGCGCACGAATGGCTGCTGCTCGACTCGCGCCCGCCGGTCGGCGAGCTGGTCGACCTGCTGACCGCCGCAGCGCTCTCGCTGGTCGTGGACTGATTTCCGCGCAACCGCCGGGAGGGTGGCAACATCACGCACTTGCCGCTTGCTCAACCCACTCCCTCTCCGGACATTGTGAGACCGGACGGCTTCACAGTGTGGGACGAGAGTCTGGCATAGTAGTGACCCAGATCGCAACGGCTGAAAATTTGAGATCGGCATCACCTGGGGAGATGTGCTGGTCACGGGTCCAAACAAGCTCGTGGTGGTAGTGAACCACCACCGGCCACGCGGGGTGTCCGGTTCGCCGTTTCGGACCTACCGGTACGTTGCCGGCAACCGGCCGGCAATCGACGATCAGGACTTCCGCAGGACGCCGGCGATGCTACCGCCGAGTACGCCCGGCGTGCTGTAGGCGAGGGTGCCGTCCGGCCGCAGGGTGACCGTCGAGGTCGCGCCCTCGTCGACACAGCCGCGCGCGCTCTTGCCGGTCAGCTTCGCCCGGAAGACGAGGCGGTCGGTGGTGGCTTCGACCAGGGTCTCCGACCGCTCACAGCGCTCACCGGAGATCGTGCCGGTGTTCGACGCGGTGGCCACCTTCTGCCCGACCTTGCCGTTGCCGATGGTCAGCTCGATCGCGAAGCGCACCGGACCGTCCGACGCCTGCCCCTGCCAGCTCCCGACGAAGGCACTGGGGACCGTGGTGGCCGGGGCGCCGGTGGCGGTCGGCGTGTCCGTGGCCTCGGCGACCGACGTCGTGTCGGCCACACCGCCGGCATCCGGCTGGTCTCGCAGCTGGATGCCGATCAGGAACGCACCTGCCGCGACCGCGGCCGCGACGGTCACCGCCGCGACCGCGAGGAGGTTACGGGTGCGGCGCGAGGCGGAGCGCTCGGGCAGGATCGGATGCGGTCCCGAGACGGCATCCGGACGGGTCGCCAGGTGCCAGGCTGTCGGCGTCATGGTGGGGTCACCGGCTCCGCCGACCGGCCGGCGGACAGTCGAATACGGCACGGGGGTGTACCCGCCGACGTTCGCCGCAGGCAGGGGAGCGCCAGGAGGCGGCGTATGGCCGCCGGTGGTCGCCGCAGGCAGGGCAACGCCAGGGGACGCCGTGTAGTACCCGCCGGTCGCCGCAGGCAGGACAGCGCCGGCGTGCCAGCCGGTGGCAGCCCGGTCCGGTATCGAGGTATCCGGCGTGCCGAGGCCGGCTGAGAAGTCGGCCGGGCCGGAATCCAGGTCGAGCAAGCGCACCGCTCGCATGCTGACCTCCTCGAGCACGGCGGGCGGCAGCCACCCGGATCGCTCGGGCCTGCCGATTCCGGCGAGCTCGGACAGGACTTCCTGCGGTGTGGGTCTGGCCGCGGCGTCCTTGGCCACGCAGGCCGCGACCAGCGGGCGCAGCGACGGCGGCAGGCCCGCCAGGCGCGGCTCCTCGTAGACGATCCGCCACAGCATCTGCACGATCTCGGCGGTGCCGAACGGGCCGTGCCCCGATGCGGCGAAGGTCAGCACACCACCGAGCGCGAACACATCGCACGCGGGCCCGAGCGGTTCGCCGGTGACCTGCTCCGGGCACATGAAACCCGGTGAGCCGATGACCTTTCCGGTGGTGGTGAGCGCGGTGTCCTCGACCGCTCGCGCGATACCGAAGTCCACCACCTTCGGTCCGTCGACGGCCAGCAGTACATTCGACGGCTTCAGATCGCGATGCACCACGCCCGCACCGTGAATCGCGACGAGCGCTTCGGCCAGCCCGTGGCCGAGGGCGAGCAGCGACGGTTCGGCGAAGGGACCGAACCGGGCCACCGCGTCCGAAAGCGCGAGACCGGCAACGTAACCGGTGGCCAGCCATGGTGGATCGGCGTCGACATCGGCGTCGAGCACGGGCGCGGTGAACGCCCCGCCGACCCGGCGCGCGGCGGCCACCTCCCGGCGGAACCTGACCCGGAACTCGGGGTCGCCCAGCAGATCCGGCCGGATCACCTTCACCGCGACGGTGCGCCCGCCCGCATTGCGGCCCAGGTACACCTTGCCCATCCCGCCGGCGCCGAGAACGCCGAGCAGCCGGTACGCCCCGATCTGGCGTGGATCGTCGCTGCCGAGGGGTTGCATCGCGGATACCTGTTCCACCACCGGTCCCCTCCGAACATGAGCACTTGTCTGCCCGGTCACTCTAACCGCACGATCAGACGACGAACTGGGCTCGTGACCAGGTCCATCGGGCGCGGAGATCCGGCCGCCGGCGGCCTCGGCAAACGGGGTCGCGACGCCGTACCCCATCGAGACCGGTCAGAATGTGATTGCCTTATTCTCACGTTCTTCACGTTCTTCGCGCGTCAGCACTAGGGGGCTCCTCGATGACCACACTGGCCTCCGGACTCTTCATCGATTGGGAAGAGCTGACGGGGCAGTCGAAATTTGTGGTCGAGCTGGTGAGCTTCCCGATCTTCTGCGCGGTGGCGGGCTGGCTCACCAACTGGACCGGCGTGCTCATGCTGTTCTGGCCGCTGCATTTCAAGGGCTTCCGGGTACCGATGCTGCATGTCCTGTACCCGTATCTGCCGCGCCGGGTCCAGGTCCTGCCGACCTTCTCCGGCGACGGGCGCAAGCTCGGTTTCCAGGGCTTCATCCCCGCCCGCTCCGAGAAAATGGCGAGTATCTGCGTCGACAAGGCGCTGATGCGCATCGGCAGCCCGCGCGATTTCATCCATGAACTCGATCTGGACGGCATCGGCGACTATCTCGCCGAACGGGCCCGCGACCAGGTGCGGCCGATCGTCGACGAGATCATGTACCGGGAGAATCCCGATCTGTGGCGCTCGCTGCCGCGGCCGGTGAAGCAGGCCGTCTACCAGCGGGTCGACCGGCAGCTGCCCGCGCTGGGTCGGCGCGCGTTCGCCAGCCTGGGCGACAACATCGACCAGCTGCTCGACGTCAAGAACTTCGTGATCAGGTACCTGGAGAAGAACCCGACCATTCTCAAGGACCTCACCACCACCATCGCCGCGCCGGAACTGAAGTTCATGGCGCGGATCGGCCTGCTCGGCGCGCCGTTCGGCCTGGTGCTGGCGCTGTACCTGCACGTGCACTCGCAGATCCCGTACTGGGGACTGGTGCCCACGTGGGTGATCGTGCTGCTGGCCTCGGCCGCGATCGGCGTCATCGTGAACGTCATCGCGATCAAGATGGTGTTCGAGCCGGGCGACCCGCAGCCGCGCTACAAGTACCTGTGGCGCCAAGCCCTGCTGGCCAAGCGGCAGCCGCAGGCGGCGACCGACCTCGCGCACATCCTGGCCTACCAGGTGCTGACCGTGGAGAACCTGTCCAACGAGCTGCTCGACGGGCCGAACGGCGACAAGACCAAGCAGTTGATCGAGCGGGTCGTCGCCGAGGAAATCCAGCACCAGCTCGGCCCGACCGCGTTCATGGTGCGCGCGGCGATCGGGAAAAAAGGGTACGACAACCTCGCCATCTCCGGCGCCGGCGCAGGCATGAGCCTCGCGCCGGAGATGGTCGACGACGAGAAGTTCGTGCTGGAGCAGGCGAAGAAGATCGACGAGTTCGCCGATCGCAAGCTGCAGAAACTCACGCCGGGCGAGTTCATGGAGATGTTCTATGCCGCGGTGGAGCAGGACGCGTGGCTGCTGTACGTGCACGGTGGTGTGCTGGGTGTCGTAGTCGGCGCGATCCACCTCCTCACCTTCGGCTGGTAGCGGCAAATAACAAGCACGCATGCTTGCATTTTTCTGGGGTCGCTGAGATTCTTGGTGACGAGGCGCACCCGTACCGGGTCGCGCCATGATCGGCAAGGGAACAGATGGCTGACCTCGCAGCGCTCCTCGACGACTTCGCCGCCGAATGCGCGGATCTGGAAAACCTGGTCGCACCGCTGACCCCCAAGCAGTGGCAGACGCCGACCCCATCGCCCGGCTGGGACATCACCACGCAGATCGCCCACCTGACCTGGACCGACGAGGTGTCCAAGCTGGCCGCCACCGACGGCGACACCTTCACGAAGCTGCTGACCGAGGCCGCACCGAAGATGTTCACCTTCGTCGACGAGGCCGCCGCGGAAGTGGCGCAGACCCCGCCCGCCGACCTGCTCGTGCGCTGGCGCGCGGGCCGTGCCGAGCTGATCGCCGCGCTGGCCGCCGTGCCCGCTGGCACCAAGCTGCCCTGGTTCGGCCCGCCGATGAGCCCGGCGTCGATGATCTCGGCCCGCATCATGGAGAGCTGGGCGCACGGGCAGGACGTCGCCGACGCGCTCGGCGTCGATCGCACTCCCACCGCCCGGCTACGCACGGTCGCCCACATCAGCGTCCGTACCAGGAACTTCGCCTACACCGTCCACGGTGAATCCGGCCCCGCCGAAGAATTCCGGGTGGAGCTGACCGCACCCGACGGCACCCTGTGGACGTGGGGTCCCGAGGACGCGAAGCAGCGCGTCACCGGTCCGGCCGTCGACTTCTGCCTGGTCGCCACCCAGCGCCGCCATCGCGACGACACCGCCCTGGTCACCGAGGGCCCGGACGCCGAACACTGGCTCGGCATCGCGCAGGCCTTTGCGGGTCCCCCCGGATCCGGCCGCGAAGCAGGCCAGTTCGCCTGAAAAACATCCCCGAACAGGCGAGCGTCAGTCTCTGAGCGCCATCCGTGCCGACTGCCCCGGACTTCGTTGGCCGGGGTTTGACCACCGTGACAGTCGTGAATGACGCTCGCCTGCTTATTTCGGGTACCCCACCGAGTGGTGTGAGAAACAACCGCGCCCTCGATACACCGCGCTGACTACCGCTTATAGGTCGCACGTCCAGATGTGGTCCTGATCTCACCGGCGGAGAGTGCTAACTCCAGCTAGCACCCCGTACGGTGGAATTCAGCGCGTGGCTTTCAACGATGCGGGCCCCGTTCCCTCGGGTATACCCACACGCAGGAAGGACCGCATCGTGACCGCACATCGACCCGCGCAGATCATGCGCCTGTCCGCGACCGTCATCGCCGGTGCCGCCAGCCTCTGCCTCACCGTGGCCGCGGGCGCCTACATCGTCAATCACATGCCCGAACTCGCGCCGCAGCAGGCCGACCGCGGGGCGCCTGCCGTCACCCCCGGTCACGGGCATCATCCCCCGCTCGCCGGGGACTCTTCGCCGCGGTTCACCGGCGATATCGTCGAACTCGCGGTGTCGACCGAGCGTGTCGTGCCGACCGCGACCCGCACCGTGGCAACCCAGCAGTTCGGTGCCGGTGCGACGCCGGACAATTCGACGCTCGCCGGACAGCTGCGGATCGGCACCGCCTACGTCGGCGCGCAGGTCGCGCCCGCGCGTACCGACACCATCGCGTTCACGGTGGACACCAATCTGGTGACCACCCTGGCGTCGAAATACCTCGGCGTGACGGTCGATCCGGCCGGCGTCACCGCGCTGCGC
Organism: Nocardia sp. NPDC057663; assembly: GCF_042799895.1. Taxonomy (NCBI): domain Bacteria; kingdom Bacillati; phylum Actinomycetota; class Actinomycetes; order Mycobacteriales; family Nocardiaceae; genus Nocardia; species Nocardia sp. NPDC057663. The sequence continues at coordinate 83,256 of NZ_JBHVHX010000006.1, forward strand.
ACCGAACTCGACACCCGCCGTGGCGAACTGGTCTTCGTCCTGTCCGATCCCGGTCTCGGCAGCCATACCCTGCGCGTCGAACGGGTGCAGAAGCCGTCGACCGATGTGCGCAACGGCACCGAACCGGCCGCGGACGCGACGCCCGCACCGCAGTCGCCCGACGACGAGGCGCCGACTACCGTCGACGTGTGAGTTCTGGCGGCACCACGGACGGTGTGTACGACTTCTGCGTGCTCGGCGGCGGCATCGTCGGCGTCGCGACCGCGCATCGCCTGCTGACGAAGTATCCCGATGCGAGCCTGGTGCTGATGGACAAGGAGTCCACCCTCGGCACGCACCAGACCGGGCACAACAGCGGCGTCATCCACTCCGGAATCTATTACCCGCCGGACAGTTTGAAGGCCCGGCTGTGCCGGGCGGGCGCGCAGTGGACCAAGGAGTTCGCCGCCGCCAACGACATTCCGTTCCAGGTGTGCGGAAAGCTGCTGGTGGCCACCGATTCGGCCGAGCACGCGCGGATGCTCGACCTGTACGAGCGGTCGATCGCCAACGGTGTCGACGTGGAGGCGATCGACGCGGCGGAGCTGGTCCGGCGCGAACCCAGGATCACCGGTGTCGGCGCACTGTTCGTGCCGGCCACCGGCATCATCGACTACACCGAGGTCACCGCCGCACTGGCTGCCCAGGTGACGGCCATGGGCGGCCGGATCATGCTCGACACCCCGATCGAGGCGATCAGCGAAACAGCCGACGCCGTCACGGTTTCCGGACCGACCGGCTCGACCGTTGCGCGCACGCTGGTGGTCTGCGCCGGCCTGCAGGCCGACCGGATGGCGCGAATGGCCGGAATCCGCACCGACTTCCGCATCGTGCCCTTCCGTGGCGAGTACTACCGGCTGCCCGCCGACCGGGCCGACCTGGTGCGCACGCTGATCTATCCGGTGCCGGACCCGGCGCTGCCGTTCCTGGGCGTCCACCTGAGCCCGACCATCGACGGCGAGCTGACCGTCGGGCCGAACGCGGTGCTCGGGCTGGCCAGGGAGGGCTACGCCAAGGGCAGCGTCGACGTGCGCGACGCCGTCGACGTCCTGAGCTTTCCCGGGTTCCACCGGGTGGCCCGCAACCACGTCCGGACCGGGGCGCGTGAGCTGCGCAATTCGGTGTTCAAGCGCGGCTATCTCGCCGAATGCCGCAGGTACTGCCCGGAACTCACGCCGGCGGACCTGCTACCGCATCGCGCGGGGATCAGGGCGCAGGCGGTGCTGCGCGACGGAACCCTGGTGCACGACTTCCTGATCGAGCGGACACCGCGCTCGATTCACGTCCTCAACGCGCCGTCACCGGCGGCGACCTCGGCGATGCCGATCGCGGAATACCTCGTCGACCAGCTCTGAGCGCGATTCCGGCGAATAAAGAGGAGATTTGTAGTAATTTTGGGGCCATCCGTGACCAGGGAGGGCCGATGGGCCACATCAAGTATGCGTGCGACGTCGGCGCACCCGTCGACGTCGCCTTCGCCTACGCCGAGAACTTCCGCTTCATCCCGCACTGGATGCCCGGCGTCGCCGGCATCGAGCCTGCCGGCGAACCAGACCGGGGGCTGGGCGCCGCCTTCGCGATGAAAGTCCGCTTGTTCGGGGCGATCCCGCTGCGTTCGACCTGTGAGATCACCGAATACCGGCGCAATGCGGTGATCGGGTATACCCTGCGTGGGCGGGTATACGGAACCGTGACACTACGGTTCGACCCACTCGGCTACGAACGGTCGGTGTTGACCTCCGAAGCCGACTATCCACCACCACGCGGTGTGTTCGGCCGCCTGTGCCACGGCCTCGTCGACGCGGTCGCGAGATCGGCACTGCGCCGTACGGAGTCGCGGTTGCGAAGGGAGATAGAGGCATTCCACGGTACCGATCTTGTCGGCCGCATCGCCTAGGGTGGCGGTCATGATCATCGTGAGCACCGACGGGTCCTGCCTGCGCAATCCCGGTGGTGCCATCGGCTGGGCCTGGGTGAATCACCAGGGTCCCGCCGACAGCGGGGGAGCGGTCACCGGTACCAACCAGATCGCCGAACTGCGCGCGGTGCTGGAGGCCATCCTCGCGCACCCCGGCTCGGAGCCGATGCTCATCGAGAGCGATTCCCTCTACGCCATCAAGTGCGCCTCGGAATGGATCACCAGTTGGCGGCGCAACGGCTGGCGCACCTCCACCGGCGGCGCGGTGAAGAACGTCGACATCATCAAGCAGATCGACCGTGCCATCACGACCCGCGAAGGACCGGTACGCTTCCGCTGGGTCCGCGGGCACGTGGGTAACTACTTCAACGAACAAGCCGACACACTGGCAGGCGCGGCCGCACGCGAGGCCGCCGCCCGCCCGGCGCAAGCCGAAACCACCAGACCGCGGACCACGGGGAAGCCGGTCGAGCCGGCAGCGCCGTCCGGGACACTCACCCTGTTCTGACGGTCGGCACGACCGGGGTTGGTCCGCACGAAAACGCCTCCGGCGGCAGAGTGAGTCTGCCGCCGGAGGCGTTCGTATCGTCGATCAGTTGCCCGGAGCAGGCGCGGGCACGGGTGCCTGCGTCGGCACCGTCTGACCGGGGGCAGCGCCACCGGGCGCCTGGCTGCTGTTCTTGAGCAGCGGCGAATCCAGCTTGCTGACCAGCCACTTACCGTCGTCGGACTTCTCGAGGGTCATCTCGACGGCGAACATCATCCGGTCCGGGGTGGTCTGGGTGAAGTTGGTCCGGTACTGGGTCATGGTGACCATGGCCTTGACGTCCTCGGTGGTGCCCGAGATGTACGCGCACTGCACATCCTCACCGCGGGACTTGACCTGGGCCTGGACCATCGCGCCCTTGAGCGCCTCGCTGGCGTCGCTGAATTCCTTCAGGTAGTCGCCGGTGGCACCCGCCTTCATCGAGGCGATATAGCCGTCGAGGTCCTTCGAGTAGTCGTAGTTGGCCAGAATGTTGCCGTAGTCGCAGGCCGCCTTCGTCGAATCGGCGATGGCGTCGAGCTTGTCGGCCTTGTCATTGCTCTGCAGGAAGAACACCACGGCCGCGGTGGCCGCGCCGAGCGCAACCACACCGGCCACGCCAGCCGCGATCCAGCCCGTGGAGCTCGATTTCCCGGTCGAGGCGGGCGCCGGAGCCGGCGTTGCCTCGGTCACGGTTTCTGCCTTGACAGTGGCCGCGTCCTGCTCGGGAGTGGCCGCGGCGCCCTTGACGGTCGCATCGGCCTTCGCCAGATCGGGCTTGTCCGCCGTGGCAGCGTCATTCTTGCTCTCGGCGTCGTCGCTGGTCATCGAATCAATCCTGCTCTTTCCCGGCACATATGTCGCACCGATATCGTTCGTGGGCCCGTGAGCCGGACCACACGCTCTCCTGAAGCGAGTATGCCCGGTCCGGTGCGTGCGCGTCCGGGCCGGGCATCAACTCAGTTCGCCGGGATGGGTGTCCGCTCGTTCGGATCGACACCCGGCGGCATCTGCGCGCCGTTGTTCGGCACGTTCGGTCGCGGCGCGTTTGCCGAGCCGCGGATCTGCTGATCGGCGGGCGGGTTCACGCAGTAGTTCCACTTCGGGATCGACCCGTCCTGGACTTCCTCGTTGCGCCGGTATTCCGTCGCGTAGTAGCACGTCGGACGCGGCCAGATGTCGATGATGGTGTGGAACTCGCCCTCGTGGGCCGGAATGGCGATCGACTCCAGACCCAGCGCGAGCGACGGGAACAGCAGCCGCAGCGCGGGCTGGCGCAGCTGCGCCGCCCTGGTGACGGCCACGAAGTTGGCCGCCAGGCTGCTGATCGGATCGGCCGTCTTGTCCAGTACCGCGCCGAGCGTCTCGAACTGACCGGGCGCGTTGTCCAGGACGCCCTGCAGCTCGGCGTTGGCGTTGTTGAACTGGGTGAGCAGCGTGCCCGAGTTGCGGGTCAGCGTCTGCAGATCCGGCTGCGCGTGCGAGGTGGTCTCGGCGATCACCCGCAGGTTCGCGATCAGGTTCACCGTCTGCGGCAGCAGGTTGTCCAGACCCGCCACCACCAGGCTGACGCCGTTGATCAGGCCACGCAGCTGATCCGGACCGGCACCGAGCGCGGTGTCGAGCTCGGCCAGGATGGTCTTGAACTGCTGCGGGTCCACCTGTGCGATCAGCGCGCTGGTGTCGTCGAGCACGGCCCACACCGGGGTCGGCGTCTTGATCTGCTCGGGGTTGAACTTGATCACCGCGCCGTCGCCGAGGAACGGGCCGACATCGGTCTGCGGACGGAAGTCGATGTACTGCTCGCCCGCCGCCGACAGCGCCGCCACCTGGATCATGGTGTCGACCGGGATCTTGTAGCTCTTGTCGATCGACGCCTTGACGGCGATCGCCTGGCCCTGGTCGATCAGTTCGACGGTGCTGACCTTGCCGATCCGGTGCCCGCGCAGGGTAACGTCGTTGCCCGGCTGCAGACCACCGGAGCGGTCCAGGTTGACCGTCACGTCGTACTCGGACCGCAGCGGGTTCACCCGCATGACATTGACCAGCAGATAGGTCGCGCCGACGATCAGCACGACCACCAGCGCCGCGTTCGCCAGCAGGATCTTGCTACCGAAGAACTTCTTCACCTTGCTCATCGGTGGCCTCCCACTCGGCCCTGAACGATCTGCAGCACCTGGATGAAAGTGCCGACGAAATCGTTCACGTCCTTGAGATCCGGGAACTTGCTGTTCGCCGGATCGGTCAGCAACCCGATGTCGAGGTTGGTCAGCGTCGCGTACGGCGCGAGCGACTTGCCCTGGAACGTCTGGTTCGCGCCGGGGCGGATCGCGTGCAGCTGGTCCATGACGTAACCGAAGTCGTCACCGGTCGCGGCCAGCGCGTTCATCAGGTTGTCCAGATTGGTGAGCAGCTCGGAGAGCTGATCACCGGTGGTGTTGGAGTAGTCGCCGAGGGCGGCGCTCGCCGTGGCCACCTTGGTGAGCAGATCGCCGATCGCCTTGTTGTTCTCGGCGATGGCGCCGATGGCCTGCGGCAGGGTGTCGGCCACCTGACCCAGCTGGGTCTTGTTGTTCTCGATGGTGTTGGCCAGGGTGTTGAACTCCGTGAGCACCGTGTCGACCCTGGCGCTGTTGTTGTTCAATTCGCCGATGACACCGGTCATCTCGGTGATCAGGTGCGCCAGATTGCCGCCCTGCCCGTTGAGGATCGAGCCGAGCTCGGTGCCGAGCCGGCTCAGGCTGGCCACGCCGCCGCCGTTGAACAGCATCGACACCGAGATCAGCAGCTCTTCGACAGTGGCGCCGGCCGAGGTGAACTCGCGGGTGAGAGTGTCACCGTCTTGCAGGGATACCCCGGCGCTGGTGTCGTTCTTCGGCCTGGACAGCGCGACGAAGACGTCACCGAGGGGAGTGGCCTGACGCAGCTCGGCCGTGCTGCCCTTGGGCAGCTGGATGTCCGTGCTGATCTGCATATCGACGATGGCCTGGAAGTTCTTGGTCGAGATGTCGGAAACCACACCGACATCGGAACCACCGATCTTCACCTTGGCCTGATCGGGCAGGTTCAGCGCGTTGTCGAACACCGCGTGGATCGTGTAGGTCTCGCCTTCGGCACCCGGCCTGGGCAGCGGCAGATCCTCCACGGTGAAACTGCAGCCGGAAGTGATCGCCACCGTGGCCGTCGCGGCCGCGGCGACGAGCGCGCGGCGGGCTTTCATCGTCATACGTAGGGTCATTTCGTCAGTCCGAGCAGTGCGGCAGTGAGGCCGTAGTCAGGCCCGAAATCCTGCATGTTTCCGGAACGGCAGCCATCGGACTTCATCTGGATCCGCTCACAGAAGACGCTGACGACCTCGCCGGAGAGGGCGGTGCCGATCAACCCGTGCAGCCGGACGAAGCCCTTCTCCTTGTTCATCGCGCCGTCGATGTTCTGCATCAGCAGCGGGACGATGTCGACGATCTCGACCATCGCGCCCGAGTTGGCGCGCAGCTGGTTGGTGACATTGGTCAATCCGGTCAGCGAGGCGGCCAGCTCGTCTTGATGTCCGGCGAAGGTGGTGCTGGTGTTGGCCAGGAACGCGTTGAGCTGGTCCAGGGTGGCCTGCAGGCCGGGTGCCTGTTCGGCCAGCAGCCCGGTCATGGCGGTCACCCGGTTGCTGAAATCGCGCACCGACTGATCGTTGTCGGCCAGCATCGTCGTCAGCTCGTTGAGCTTGATGATGATGTTGGAGATGGCGTCCTTGTTGTCGACACCGACCTTGAGCGCGCTCGAGAGCGCGTCGAGGGTCTCGCGGATCTTCTGGCCGTTGCCGTTGAGCACCGGGTAGAGCACCCGGCCCGAGAGCGGGCCGAGGCCTTCCTGGCCGGGTTCGGGCTTGAGCGCGGCGGAGAACTGGTCGATGGTCTTGATCATCGTGTCCAGCTCGACCGGGGTCCTGGTGCTGGCCTTGGTCAGGTGCTGGCCGGACTTCATCGCCTCGCCGCCGGTGTAGGGCGGGGAGATCTCGATGTGGCGGTCGGTGACGATCGAGGGCGAGATGATCGCGGCGATCGCGTCTTTCGGGATCTTGACGCCGCCGTCGATGGTCATGTGGACCTCGACGTAGGTGCCCTTGGGGATGATCTTGTCGACCTTGCCGACCGCGAGGCCGAGGACCATGATCTCGTTGCCCTCGTACATGCCCGCGATGTTCTCGAAGTCCGCGGTGATCTTGGTCGACATGCCCAGCGCGTCGTTCACCTGGCCGGGCAGCAGCGAGCAGCTGCCCAGCGTCAGTGCGGTGGCGCCGATCATCAGGGATCGGGCCAGCGTCTTGCCGCCGCGGAATGTGGAAGTCAGTTTCATCCTGCGCACCCCTGGATCACCTGAACGAAGCACAGCCAGTTGTCCGGGAACAACCACGGCAGCGAGACGTCGCCGTAATTACCGTTGCCGAGCGCGTTGTTGAAGTAGCGCGCCGTGGGCTGACCGATCTGCAGCAGCTTGTCGAGATTGTCCTTGTTCTTCTGCAGACCCTCGGCCATCGTGTTGAGCTGACCGATGGTGCCGCCGAACTGGTTACCGTTCTCGACGCCGATCTCCTCCAGCTGACGGGTCAGCGTGGCGATGTTGTCCAGCAGCTGACGCAGCAGGTTCTGCCGTTCCATCACCCGGTTGGCGATGGCCTCGCCCTGGGTAATGATCAGCAGGATGCTGTTGCGGTTGTCGGCCAGCAGCTGGGTGACCCGGTTGAGGTCCTTGAGCAGGCTGTCGACCTCGACCTTGCGCCGGTCGACGACCTTGGCCAGCGCACCGACGCTGTCGAGCGCCTGCGCGACGAGCTCCGGCGATTCACCGAGCTGGCTGTTGATCGTGTTGAGCGAGGCGGCCAGCTTCGCGGTGTCGAGTTCCTGGAACTTCGGGGTACCGACCTGCACGACATCGGCGATGTCGTACGGCACGTCGGTGTTGCTGCGCGGGATGGTCTTGTCCTTCAGGCCCGACCCGTCACCCGGCTGCAGGTCGACGTAGCGAGCGCCGAGCAGCGTGGCCATCTTGATCGCGGCGTGCGCATCCGGCCCGAACTTCAGCGAGTTCTCGACGTCGAGGGTGACCACCACGTGGTCGCCCTCGATCTTCGCGCCGGAGACCGTACCGACCTGCACACCGGAGACGGCGACCTTGTCGCCGACCTTGATGCCCGCGGCCTGCACGAACTCCGCCTCGATCGACTGCCTGCCGAGGCCGATGAACTGGTAGACGGTGGAACCGACCAGCAGCAGCACGATGACCAGCGAGCCGACCACACCGAGCCAGAAGTTGCGGTTGCCGAGGAAGGCCTTCTTCAGCGTGCTCATCGGCAGACCTCCGAGTGGGAGGTGCCACCGATCTGGCTGAACAGACCGCGCGGGAACAGGACCCCGTAGAGCGACACGTCCAGGCCACACAGGTAGGCGTTGGCGTGGGTGCCCTCGGAGGTCATCCGGCCCAGGTCGGCGAGCATCGACGGCATGTCGATCGCGACCTGGTCGAGCTTGGCGCCGTTGGCCAGCAGCAGGTTCAGCGCCGCGGTGGACGAGTTCTGCGCCGCCGCCAGCTTGGGCTGGATCTTGCCGACCATGCCGACCAGCGAGGTCGTCGCGTCGGCCAGCACGACCGTGGAGGCCTGCAGCGACTGTCCCTGTTCGTAGAGCCCGCCGATCAGCGCCCGGGTCTGGGTAACCAGGGTCTCCAATTCATCCCCTCGCTTGGCCAACCCGGCCATCACACCGGACAGGTTGGTGATCACGTCGGACAGAATCGCGTCCCGACGCTGGAAATCCGAGGCCAGCTGCGCCGCCTGGACGATGAACGACGACAGCGAGACACCGTCACCCTGCAGCGCCTGGATCAGCGTCTCCGACATGGCGTTGACCTCGGCCGGCTCCAGCGCCTGGAACAGCGGCTGGAAACCGTTGAGCAGCGCGGAGATATCGAACGAGGGCTCGGTGCGTTCGATCGGGATGACCGAACCGCTCTCGAGCGCCTTCGGGCTCGGCGCCTTGCCCGGGGTCAGCGCGACGTAGCGCTGACCGATCAGGTTCTGGTAGCGGACAAGGGCTTTGGTGTCGTCGAAGACCGTCTGGTCGCTCTGCACGATGAACGACACCTTGGCGTCGTTCTTGCCGTCGAGCTCGATCTTTTCGACCTTGCCGACGCGCACGCCCGCCATGCGGACATCGTCGCCGGGACGCAGGCCCAGGACATCGGTGAAGATCGCGGTGTACTTGCGGGTGTCTCCGTCGACCGTGCGGGCGAGCGTGTTCCACACGACCACGATGACCAGCAGAGAAACGAGCGCGAAGATACTGAACCCGATCAGTGGCTTGCGGATGCTCATGCGCCACCCCCGTTTTCGGACACTTGCAGGGTTCCGCCCTTCAAAATCGGACCGAGCAGCAGGAATTCGGATGCCGTCGGCTTACGCCCCAGCAGTTGAGTCATCGCCGCTTCGCCCTGGTAGGAGATCGGCTTGCCGGCCGGCGCCGTCGCAGGCTGTTCCGGCGCCGCGGCGGGCGCGGCGGCCGGGGCAGGCGCGCCACCGAGCACACCGGGCAGACCCGGAATCTGGATCGACGGGACCAGGCCCTCGAGCGGCGTGCCGGCGAACGGCTTCACCTCGGTGCCGTTGGCCGTCTGCATCGGTGCGATGCCCGGGGTGGTGAGGCCGGGGATCTCGGGCATGCCCGGGATCGCCACCAGCGGCGGCAGTCCGGCGGCCGAGTCGAGTGCGCGCGGGCGCACGCTCTCCGGCAGCGGCGGCAGGCTGACCTGGGCGGGCGCGGTGAAGCAGCTCGGGCCGAGCAGGTCACCGTAGCGCGGGCAGTCCGCGACGGTGTTCGGCTGATAGGGCGTGAACGTCAGACCCGCGTTCCACACCATCTGGTTGCCCGAGGGACCACCGTGGAACGTCGTGTTCAGTTTGGCCAGCGAGGGGCCGAACACGTCGAAGGTCTTGGTGATCGAGGCCGGATCGTTGGCGACGGCCCCCAGGGTGGCGTTCATGCCGGTGGTGACCTCCTTGCCGACATCGGGGTTGGCCGCGAACAGGTCGTTGACCCGGTCGGTGGTGGCGCTGGCACCGGCGAGCAGCGCGATCAGCTGGTCGCGCTTGGTCGCGATGGTGTTCGCGGTCTGCACCGAGCTGCCGAGCACGTCGAGCAGTTCCGGCGCCGACTGGTTGAGCGCGTGCGCCGAGGCCGAGAAGTCGTCGAGCATGCCGCCCAGGTTCGGGCCCGCGTCGGCGACGGTGGTCAGCCAGTGGTCGAGGCGCTGGATGGTGGAGCCGGGGACCCGGCCGCTGCCGTCGAGCGCCTGGGTGAGGGTGCCGAGCACCCGGCCCAGCTGCACCGGGTCGACCTCGTCGAGGATGTCGCGCACCGTGGTGAGCGTGTCCTGCAGCGCGATCGTGCCCTGGCTGGTGTCCTCGGGGATCTGCGAGCCCTCGTGCAGGTACTGGTTGGACGCGCCGTTGAAGACCAGCTCGACCGAGGTGACCGCGAACAGGTTGCTCGGCACGACGCGCGCGGTGACATTGGCCGGGATGTCGCCGGCGAACTCGGGCTTGAGCTCGATGTTCACCTTCTGCACCACGCCCTTGTCGACGATCTCGACGTCCTTGACCGCGCCGACGAGCACGCCGCGGAACTTGACGTCGGCCTTCGCCGGCAGACCGTCACCGGTGGTCGACAGGTTGGCGGCCACATTGACCTTGGGCACGAAATAACCCTGATACCTGGCCATCAGGAAGCCGAGGATCACCGCGAAGACGATGACGCCACAGGTTCCGGCGATGTACAGCTGTTTCATGGTGGGACCGCGCCCACTGGGATCGATGATCATCGCGCGCCTACCCCGAGATCCTGATTCCGGGCTCGACGCCCCAGATCGCCAATGTCATGAACAGGTCGGCGAACACGACCAGGATGATGCACATCTTGATCGCGCGGCCGGCCGCGACGCCGACGCCTTCGGGACCACCCGAGGCGAAGAAGCCGTAGTAGCACTGGATGAACGTCGTGATCATGACGAACACCACCGCTTTGAGCAGTGAGTACAGCACGTCGGTCGGTACCAGGAATTGGTAGAAGTAGTGCGAGTAGGTGCCCGCGGCGGTGCCGCCGATCAATTGCACGGTGATCGAGCAGGACACGTACGCCATCACCAGGCCGATGCAGTACAGCGGCACGATCGCCATGACCGCCGCCATCATCCGGGTGCTGACCAGGTAGGGCAGCGGGCGGATGGCGATCGAGTCGAGCGCGTCGATCTCCTCGGAGATGCGCATGGCGCCGAGCTGGGCGGTGAATCGACAGCCTGCCTGCGCGGCGAAGGCCAGCGCCGCCAGCAGCGGGCCGAGCTCACGGGTGGTGGCGAAGGCCGAGATGGCGCCGGTGATCGGGCTCAGGCCGAGCAGGTTCAGCGAGGTGTGGCCCTGGATGGCCACCGTCATGCCGCCGAAGGCGCTGATGATCAGGATGACGCCGATGGTGCCACCACCGACGACGATGTTGCCGTTGCCCCACGTGACGTCGGAGAGCAGCCGCCAGACTTCCTTCGGATACTGCTTGAACGCCAGCGGAATCGAGCCGACGGACCGCAGGAAGAAGAAGACCTGGTGACCGAGGCGGGCGAGCAGGTCGATCGGAGCTTTGCCCGCCGCCCGGAGTTGGCGTAGCGGCCGCAGCAGCGGGGGTACGTATGTTGATGACATGGCTCAGACCACCTGTGGGGGAAAGACTGCGGCGTAGATCTGCGTGATCGCCACATTGACACCGAGCAGCATCACCATGGAGCTGACCACCGCCGAGTTCACCGCGTTGGCGACGCCACCGGGGCCGCCACGGGCGTTCAGACCGCAGTCACAGGCGATGATCGAGGCGAGCAGACCGAAGATCACCGACTTGAGCAGTGCCACCGCGAGGTCGCGGGTGACCGCGAACGAGGCGAAGGTGCTCATGTAGGAACCGGGGGTACCCGCCTGGGCGAAGATGTTGAACATGTAGCCGGTGATGAAGCCGACGAAGACGACGAAACCGCACAGCAGGAAGCTGACGAGCATCGCCGCGCCGAGCCGGGGGGCAACCAGCCTGCGCAGCGGATCGACGCCCATGACCTTCATCGCGTCGATCTCTTCGCGGATGGTGCGCGAGCCGAGGTCGGCGCAGACCGCCGAGCCGACCGCACCGGCGATCATGATCGAGGTGACCAGCGGTGCGCCCTGCTGGATGATGCCGAGGCCGTTGGCGGCGCCGATGAACGAGGTCGCACCGACCTGGCCCGCGACCGCGCCGACCTGGATGGACACGATCACGGCGATCGGGATGGCGACCAGCAGCGTCGGCGCGGCGGCGACGCCTGCCATGAACGCGCACTGACGGACGAATTCGTCGAAGGGGAAGCGCCTGCGGAAGATCGCGACGATCAGCTCCGTGACCGCTTCGATACCCATCGTGATCTGTCGACCGAAGGTCTCGAGTGACTTCTTCGGATGGTCGTCCCAAAGGCCCTTGGTCCGATCGACAGCTTCGCTGACTCGTGAACGGGCGGGCGGACTCTCGGTCGACTGCACTGCTAATACCCCTCTCGACGTCAGGTCATCTACACCCCGACGACTTGTTTGCTTGACGCACCTTACTACGGAGTAGCGCAGAACACACCACCGACATGTGAGCGCTGTCATAGACAGAGGTCACTGTCGCGAACAGCTATGAGTCCTGCCTGGTCGGACCATACAGCGCCTAATTGTCGCGGTGCGAGGATTGCGTCAGATGTCGTTTTCCATACGGATTCCCAGTACCAGCGGTCGCGCCAAATAAATATTGCGGAAAACTGTCATTCATAACGAACCGCACGTTCGAATACCCGAGCGAATCACAAGAACAACTCAAACTGGTCATTCGATCACTTATTTAATAGATAACCGCTATGACAAAGGAGTGTCGGGGCGTCGGGGCGCGCCCGGGACGGAATACAGGCACGATAGCCAGAGCGAATTGATATCGTGCGGACTTCCGACGTCTGGAGGGACATGTTCACCACACTCGCCAAGGTGGCCAACGCTGCCTTCGCCATCGCCCTCGGTGCCGCACTGCTCGGCACCGGCGCTGGCGCTTCGCAGGCACAGTCCGGCCCGCCGGTGCTCGGTGGCGGCTCCGGAATCGTCATCGACAGTATGTTCGAATGCACTCTCACCACCGTCGGCTACGACGGCGCGGGCAGACTCGTCGGCCTGACCGCGGGCCACTGCGGCGACGCGGGCGCCTCCGTCGCCGCCGAGTCCGACCGCGGATTCGGCGAGATCGGCCGGTTCGCCTACAGCAACAGCGACCTCGACTACGCGGTCATCCAGTTCACGCCGGGGCGGATCACCCCGGTCAACCGGATCGGCAACGTCACCATCACGGGTGTGGGCGGGCCCGCCCAGTTCCCGACGATCGTCTGTAAGGAAGGCCGGACCACCGGCAACACCTGCGGCATCACCTGGGGCGACGTCTTCCAGACCAATACCGAGACCTGGACGCAGATGTGTGTCGTCGAAGGCGATTCCGGCGCACCGGTCGTCGTCGGATCGACCCTGGTCGGCATGGTGAACGCCTACCTGGCCGTGGCCTGCTTCGGTCCCGAGGTCGGCACGAACATGAACTCGATCATGAACGACATCAATGCCCGCGGTGGCGTCGGATCAGGCTTCCGCCCGGTGTAATCGGCGGCCGGCGCCGCGGGTTCGCGGCCCCCTTGTCCCTCGCGTCCGAGGGCCGATACTGCGGCTTCGCCGTTCCGTCTCGGCCCTCGGACGCGAGGCGGGCCGCACACGTGGTGGTCAATGCCGATTCGGCGCGAGCGCAGGCCCGTCGGCACCGGCGCAGTGCGGCAGGCAGTCGACCCGGTCGGGCTCAGGCGTGCGGCGGGGCACCCGCAGCAGCACACCCGCGATGACCGCGCCGATCAGCAGCAGCACCGCGCACCAGCGCATCGCGGTGTCGAAACCGGCGGCGAAGGCGACCGGATCGCTGAAGGCGCCCGACAAACCGGCCAGCCCGGGCAGCGCGGCGACGGCGAGCAGCTGGGCGGTCCTGGCGACGGCATTGTTCACCCCGGACGCGATGCCCGCGTCGGCGACGGGCACGGCGGCCAGCACCGCACCGGTCAACGGCGCGACCAGGACCGACAGTCCGAGCCCGAAGACCAGCACGCCGGGCAGCACATCGGTGAGGTAGTTCGCGCCGGGCCCGACCCGTTGCAGCGCGAAGACACCGCCCGCGGCCAGCAGCGGACCGGCCGTCAGCGGAATCCGCGGCCCGTGCTGTTGCGCCCAGCGCCCCGCGGGCGCGGACAGCACGAGCATCAGCAGCGTGACCGGCAGACTCGCGGCACCCGACGCCATCGGCGAATACCCGGCGACCAGCTGCAACTGCAACACCAGCAGGAAGAAGACCCCGCCCAGCGCGGCGTAGACGAACAGGGTCACCAGGTTCGCAACGGTGAACACGCGCGAACCGAACAGCGACGGCGGTACCAGCGGATTCGGGCTGCGCAGCTCGACGACGACGAAACCGGCCAGCGCCACGACGCCGACGACCACCAGGGCGGGATAGCCGTCGATCAAGCCGAGCGTGAGCGTGCCGAGCGCGACGGCCACGATCACCGCGCCCGGCACATCGATGCGTGTCGGGGCGTCCGGATCACGGCTCTCCGGCACCGACCGGAGCGCGACGATCGCCACGACCAGCGCCAACGGCACATTGAGCAGGAAGATTGCGCGCCAGCCGACGAGATCGATGAGCCCGCCGCCGAGCAGCGGCCCGAACGCGCCGGCCACCCCGCCCAGGCCCGACCACAACCCGATCGCACTGCCCTGGTCGCGCTGATCGATGGACGCCGAGATCAGCGCGAGGCTGCCCGGCGTGAGCAACGCGCCCGCCACACCCTGCAGCAACCGGGCGACGACCAGCATCGCGATGTTCACCGAGACCGCGCACAGCAGCGAGGTGATCGCGAATCCGATGATCCCCCAGACGAAGACGCGCCGACGGCCGAGCCGGTCCCCGAGCGAGCCGCCGAGCAGGATGAACGAGGCGAGGGTGAGGGTGTAGCCGTTGACCGTCCACTGCAGCCCGGCGACGTCGGTGTGCAGCGATTCGCCGATGCGCGGCAGCGCGACCGAGACGACGGTGGCGTCCAGCGACGCCATCGAGGAGCCCAGGATGGTGGCCAGCAGGATCCACCGCCCCGTGGCTGAGTTCAGCCGAACCGTCCGGGTCGGGGACACCTCTCCAAACTAGCTGCCCCCGAGGCGCTTCGCGCGGGTTACAGACTCTCCACGCAGACCACGACGCGGCGCTCGGGGTATTTGAAGCCCGAGTCGGCGCTGTCGGGGCAGTCGTCGACGCTGTCGGTGTTGTTCTTGATCGTGACGACCTTGACCGGCTCGGAACCGGCTTCGCCACAGTCGATGCGCTTGGGTTCGTCACCGCCGACGTCCATGCAGCCGCCGACCACCCAGTCGATGTCGAGGCACAGCGCGCCGGTCTCGATGCCGTTGAGGGTCTCGGCGTAGAAGTTGTCGCGGTCGCCGACGCACCCGCTGCTGTTCTTGGCCTTACCGATGACCTTGTAGTTCGACGAGCGGCTGCCGCAGGACGCCTTGGTGATGGTGGCGTCGTCGACCGTGCCGCCGAGCGCGACGCAATCGCCGATGCTCGCCTGGAAATCGGTGCTGCCACCACGGCTCGAGGTGGGCGACGGTTTGCTCGTCGTCGGTTTACCCGAGGTGGGTTTGCCCGGCTTGGTGGTGGGCGAGGTGCCGGTGGCGGGAACGACGTCGATCGCCGGTTGTGCGTGGCCATCGATGGTGCCACCGCATCCGGTCGAGATGAACGCCGTCACCGTGATGGCGACGGCCCCGACGAGCCGGCCGATGGACAGGTCTGCAAACACCTACTGTGAATACACCACCGGAGCCACCGGCGTCGACTCGATCCCGGTGGCCGGGGCACTGGGCTACCCTTGGGATTCCGGCCCCCGGCCGACCCTGCATCAGGAGGTGAACCCGATGGTGACAGCAGCGGCGGGCGATTTCGGGCCCCTGACACATCCCGGCGGTAGGCCGCTCGCGGCGCCGCGGCAGATGCTGGTCGATCCGCGGTTCATCCGGTTGGCCGACCATTTCTTCGGATTGTTCCCGCAGCCCAACCGCGGCGGCGGCGCGCTGGCGATCTATCTGGACGGCAGGCCGGTCGTCGACATCTGGGCAGGCTGGGCCGCCAAGAATCAGCGCTGGAACGGCGAGAACGTCGCGCTCACCTTCTCCACCGGCAAGGGCGTCGCGGCGACGGTCATGCACCGGCTGGCCGAGCGCGGGCTCATCGACTACGAGGCGCCGGTCGCGCAGTACTGGCCGGAGTTCGCCGCGCACGGCAAGCACGACATCACCGTGCGCGATGTGCTCTCGCACCGCGCCGGCCTGCACCGGGTGCGCGGGCTGGTGCCGGGCCGCGAGGGGATTCTCGACTACGGCGCCGTGGTCACCGCGCTCGCCGAGAGTCCCGCCGATCCACGCCGGATCCGCACCTCGGGCTATCACGCGATCACCTTCGGCTGGCTGGTCGCCGAGATCGTGCAGCGGGTCACCGGGGAACCGTTCACCGAGGTACTCCAGCGCGAAGTGGCCGAGCCGCTCGGCACCGACGAGTTCTGGTACCAGGTCCCCGCCGCGCAGCGGCACCGGATCGCCAAGATCTTCCCGCACCTGGCGCCGCCGGGGATCCGCTGGAACACCGCGTCCTCGGTGCTGTCGTGGGTGCGGCCCGCGCGCGGGCTGGCCGAGGCGGGCATGCCGGAGAGTTTCGACGAGCTGGTCCGCGACCCGCGCGTGCACGACGCGGTGATGCCCGGCTGGAACGGTGTCTTCTCCGCGCGAGCGTTGGCCAGGATGTACGGCGCGCTCGCCAACGGCGGCGTCGTCTACGCGGGCGATGCCGAGAACCCGCCGCGACGGGGCAACCCGGCGGTCCAGTTCCTGCGGCCGGAGACGATCGAGACCGTCAACCGGACCCAGCAGACCGACAGCCGCGACTACGTCCTCGGCCTGCCGCTGCGCTTCACCCTCGGCTATCACCGGCCGGTGCTGATGACCAAACAGCAGCCGCGGCAGGCGTTCGGCCACTACGGAATCGGCGGTTCCGGCGCCTACGCCGACCCCGATCTGCGGATGTCGATCGCGTTCGTGACGAACCGGCTCGGCAATGCCGTCACCGCGCTCGGCGACGCGCGGCTGGCCAAACTGTCGGCGATCGCCCAGGGCACGGTCCGCAAATTCCGCGCCGAGCAGGAATAGCCGTTTCGAACCGGCCACCGGTGCGCGCCGTAGTACCGGACATGACAGCGCTGAGCCCGGCACCGGCGACGCCACGCTGGTCGCTGCTGCACGGGCTGGCAGCGGGCTGGGATTTCGAGGGCTACCTGCGGCGACGCGCCCGGCACGGCGATCCGTTCGCGGTCGGTTTCCCCGGCTTTCCACCCGTGCTGTTCACCGGGACGGCCGACGGCGCGCGTGAGCTGTTCCGCGCGCCGGTGGCGCTGGTCGAACCGCCATTGCCCAATCCGATCGAACCGATGGTCGGTGGGGCCTCGCTGATTCTGAGTTCCGGTGAGCGCCATCGCACCGACCGCGCGCTGCTCGCGCCCGCCCTGCACGCCCAGCGTGTGCGCGCGCTGGCGCACGTGATCAGGGACGCGACTCTCCGCGAGATCGATGGCGGCCCTGCGGGTTCCTGGCAGATCGGCAGCCGGATCGACGCGCTCGCCGCGGCACACAGCATCACGCTGCGGGTCATCCTGGCCGCCGCGTTCGGCACGGAGACCGACCATGAACCCGAATACGCCGGTGCCATAACCGATTTCCTCGCCACTTTCACCACGCCGTTGCTGGTCGCGCCCGTATTACGCCGTGGCATGGGCGGTTTCGGCCCGTGGCAGCGTTTCGTCGCGGCCCGAACGCGGCTGGACCGGCTGCTGCTGGCCGAGATCACCCGACGGCGGCGCGCGGGCGGCGCAGCGGCAGACGACCTGCTCGGGCTGCTGCTGAGCATCCGCTACGACGACGGCACCGTCCTCACCGACACCGAACTGTGCGAGCACTTGCGCGCCCTGCTCGTCGCCGGTCACGAGACGACCGCGACGACGCTGACCTGGGCGCTCTATCACCTGCACCGGGAGCCGGGCCTGCTGGCGCGGGTCACCGCCGAACTGGCGGCCGCGGGTGACGACCCGGCCGAGCAGGCCGCGCTGCCGCTGCTCGGCGCCGTCTGCCAGGAGACCCTGCGCCTGCATCCCCCGGTGCCCATCGTGCTGCGCATGCTCAGGGAGCCGTGGCGGTGGTGCGGGGTCGACGTGGCCGCCGGGCAGACGATCGGCCTCGCCGTCGGCGTGCTGCACAGTCAGCCGTCGGCCTGGCCCGCCCCGCGGCTGTTCCACCCCGACCGCTTCATCGACCGCAAGGTCTCGCCGTTCGAGTTCGCGCCGTTCGGTGGCGGGCATCGGCGCTGTATCGGCGTCACGCTGGCCGAATACGAGCTGCGCATCGTGCTGGCTACCCTCTTGACCGAGGTCCGGTTGTCCCTCGACCCCGGCCTTGCCCTGGGCAGGCGCCCACGGACCGTGCCGCGCAATATCGCCATCGCGCCTGATCGAGCGATCCACTTCACACGGATGGCGTGATTTCGGTCACCAGGTGTTTGAGGCTTACACGCGTGTGCTTCCGCCCTACTCGACATCACCGCTTCCGACTCGCCGGTGTGAGCGTGGCGTTTGACGAGAGCCGATGGATAACAACGCGTTATGTGACCTGAGTCACAGCGTTGCCGTTCCGTTATCGCCGTTCCACGCGGCTGGCACGTTGTCGCCTCGGACGGGTAGGAATGGACGGTCAGGGTCTTCCCGCGTCGTTACCCCGTGGAGACCCGTCGCGGACTCCGCGTCGATCACGAAGATCTCGCACCGCCGCAGGCGGAACGAGAGATGGAATGGACGAGAAACCTATGCACTACGAGGCAAATACGCAGCAATCGCGCTGGCTTCGCCGGGGCCTGCTGCTGTCGGCGGCGTTCGCGGCGACCGGCGCGCTGATCGCCGTCCCCGTGCAGGCCGAGCCGACCTTCCCGGGCTCCGGTTCCAGCCGGCCCGCGGTGGACGCGCCCGCCGCCCAGGCGCCGTTCGCGCCGCCGACCATCAATATCGCCGACGGCGAGACCGTCGGCGTCGCGCAGCCGATCATCATCACCTTCAAGGAGCCGGTCGACGACCGCGCGGCCGCCGAGCGGGCCATCAAGGTCACCTCGAGCCAGTCCGCGCCCGGCCACTTCTACTGGACCGGCGACAAGCAGGTGCGCTGGAAGCCCACCGACTTCTGGCCCGCCAACACCGACGTGACCGTCGCGGCCGGCGGCACCACCAGCGCGTTCCGCATCGGCGACGCGTTCATCGCCAGCGTCGACGACAACACCAAGATGATCACCGTGACGGTGAACGGTGAGGTCGTCCGCGAGATGCCGACCTCGCTGGGCAAGCGCGGCTACGAGACCCCCAACGGCACCTACATCGTGGGTGAGCGGTTCGAGAAGATGACGATGGACTCCTCGACCTACGGCGTGCCGGTCACCGACCCCGAGGGCTACAAGCTCGAGGTCGAGTACGCGACCCGCATCTCCAACAGCGGCATCTTCGTGCACGCCGCGCCGTGGTCGGTGGGCCAGCAGGGCTACTCCAACGCCAGCCACGGCTGCCTGAACGTGAGCACCGAGAACGCCAAGTGGTTCCTGGAGAACTCACGCCGCGGCGACGCGGTGATCGTCACCAACACCCAGGGCGGCACCCTGAGTTCCGGTGACGGACTGGGCGACTGGAACTGATTCGCTGAACAAAAGCCGAACAATACGATCAATGACGGTCGTGTTGTTCGGCTTTTTGCTGTATTCGGCCTTGTGCACCCGATATTCAGGGGATCGGTTTCGACAACTACCTCGAATGGTGGCAGCGCGAGGATTCGTGGAAGGTCGTCGGCAACACGGTGATCGTCACCGTCGCTGCGGTCGTGATGAGTTTGGCGCTCGGCCTGGCGCAGGCCCTGCTGCTTGACCGAAAACTGTTCGGGCGCAATGTTGTTCGATCGGCGATTTTTCCGCAGTTCGTAATCTCGGGCGCGGCGATCGGGGTCGCTTTCCCATTCATCTTCGATCCGAGTTTCGGTCTGGTACAAGAAGTGTTGCACGTTGATGGAAGCCGCCGAAATGGACGGCGCGCGAGCCGGTGGCCGAATTTCACGAAAGCGCTTCTGCAACAACTGCGTCCGACGACATTCTTCCTGTCGATCACCGTGCTGCGAATCCCGGTGCCGCGCACGCTGTCCGGCGAGACCGAGTGCGCTCTCAGGCAATCGCCTCAGCGCTGCGTTTGCCAATTGCCGCGCTGAGGGCGTCGAGTTCGGCCAGGATGTCGGTGGCGGCCCAGACTCGGTTGCGCTTGGATTCCGACAACACGTCGAGGACACCGGCTGTGGTGAGGCGGTCGAGAGCTCGATAGGTACTCGCCTCGGTGGTGCCGGTGAGGCGGTGGGCGGTTTCGATGTTGAGGATCGGGTTGTCCAGCAGGTTGGCCAGCAAGGTCTCGTCAGAGGAACCCGACCTCGGGCGGGCGATGTCGCGCCAGCGTTGTGGCAGCGCTGCCAGTGCGAGGGCCGAATCAACCGCGGCCGCACTGGAATGCATTGCGGCAAGCGCAACGTACTCCACGAAATCGTCTGCTCGCCCTGCTCGATAGGCCGTCAGCTGGGCGAAATACCGGGCCGTGTTCGCCAACATGACCGACGCCATCGGTATGGTGACCCGGCTGGTCAGGCCACGGTGCCGGAGGATCGCGCTGATGAGTGCGCGGCCGATGCGGCCGTTGCCGTCGACGAAGGGGTGGATCGACTCGAACTGGGCGTGCGCGATCGCGGCCTGAGCGAGAACCGGCAGGTCGCGGCGGCTCGCGAAGGCGAGCAGATCGTCCATGAGTTCAGAAACGAGTTCGGGTGGTGGAGGTACATACAGCGCGTCGATCGGGGTGTAGTCGCTGCCGCCGATCCAGTTCTGGACATCGCGGAAGCGGCCGGAATCCCTGGCCGCGTAATAGTCCGGAGCCATCAGTAGGCGATGGGCAGCCAGCAGATCATCGACCGTGGTCGGGCCTCTACCTGCCGCGTCGACCATTGCTGTCAGCGCCTGCACCGCGGCAAGCTGCGAGCGTGCCTCGTCGCTGGCCTTGGCGCCACCGATAGCCTTGCCGAACGCACGCCACCCCGCGTCGATGTGCTCGATCTTCGACGATGCGACGGATTCGCTGCGCAGCAGAAAATCGCCCAACGGTGCGAGGTACTGGCCATGGCCCGCTTCGAGCCTCGCCACCGCGATCACCGCGTTCTCGTGGGCTCGGGCTACCTTGCCCGTCGGGTCGCAATCGAGGTCGGCGATGCGCGGAGGAATCGCCACAGCGATCCGTTCGAGCGTCCGGTCGTCACGGGAACCCTGCCGATGACGTGGTGCCCATGCCCGCTCTTCGATGCGGTGCTTTGGCCATTTCATGGTCAATAGCGCCCGAAAAGTACAGCATCCATCCTCTTACTATACTTTAACTATGCCAAACGCGATCAATAACGATCGTAGTCGTGTTTGTTGCGACAACGCATAAGCCTCCGCGTGGAATCTACTGGCGTGTCTTTCGCCTGCGCGTGCGCTGATCGCGGGTCAATCCCGTTGGTGGACCGGGTTTTCCCTCGCCCGCGCCACCGCGGCGGCCACACCGTCGCGCCATACCGGGCCGTGACCGGGGAGCACGATGTCGGCCGGGACCGATTCCAGCGCCGCATAGCTGGCGATGGTGGCCGCGGTGTCGTGGTTGAAGAAATTCGGGAGTGGCTGGGGGCCTGTGATTTTCGAGGTGGGGTGGGCGGTGACCAGGGTGTCGCCGGTGGCGATGGCGCCTGCGCCGGGCAGGTGGAAGGCGGAGTGGCCCGAGGTGTGGCCGGGGCAGGGGATGGGGATGGGGTTGCCGGGGAAGTCCAGTGCGCCTTCGGTGGGGAAGGGCTGGATGTGGGGGACGGTGTTCTTGCGGAGGCCGCCCGCGGCGGTGATCCGGGCGGCCCAGGCGATCGTGTTGCGGTCGGTGAGGCGCTTGATCACGTCGAGGGGGGTGGCGGATTCGTGGCATTCGCCGCGGGCGTGCGCCACCTCGGTCGCGCTGGTGTAGGCGGGGATCGCGTAGCGGTGGTACAGGTGGTTCAGCGCGCCGACGTGGTCGAGGTGGGCGTGGGTGAGCAGGATGGCGACGACGTCCTCGGGGCGATGCCCGAGGTCGCGGATCGTCTGCTCGATGATCCGGGCGTCGCCGTACCAGCCCGCGTCGATCAGGGTGAGGTCGCGGCCGTCGCGCAGCAGGACCATGTTGACGTCGGTGCCACGAATCGTGAAGACGTCGTCGGCGACTTGCTGATAGCGCATCGCGGTCACCAGATCGTCACGCGCTCACCGGGAGCCAGGTAGAGCTGGTCGTCGGTCGTCACGTCGAAGGCCTCGTAGAAGCTGTCGATATTGCGCACGACCGCGTTGCACCGGAACTCCGGCGGGGAGTGCGGGTCGACGGCGAGGCGGCGGATCGCCTCCTCGGGGCGAGCTTTGGTGCGCCACACCTGTGCCCAGCCGTAGAAGACGCGCTGCAGGCCGGTGAGCTCGTCGATGACCGGCGGTTCGGCGCCGCCGAGCGAGATCTTGTACGCGGCCAGCGCGATCGACAGACCACCGAGGTCACCGATGTTCTCGCCGATCGTGAACTCGCCGTTGACGGTGTGCTCGTCGGCCAGGTCGGCGGGGGAGAGCACGTCGTACTGGTCGATCAGTGCCCTGGTGCGCTTGGCGAACTCGGCGCGGTCGGCGTCGGTCCACCAGTCCTTCATGTTGCCGTCGCCGTCGTACTTGGCGCCCTGATCGTCGAAACCGTGGCCGATCTCGTGGCCGATCACCGCGCCGATGCCGCCGTAGTTGGCCGCGTCGTCGGCATTCATGTCGAAGAACGGCGGGTGCAGGATCGCGGCGGGGAAGACGATCTCGTTCATGCCGGGGTTGTAGTAGGCGTTCACCGTCTGCGGGGTCATGAACCATTCGCCGCGGTCGACCTCGCCACCCAGTTTGCCCAGGTCACGGTCGTGGTCGGCGGCGTAGCCGCGCCGGTAGTTGCCGACCAGGTCGGCCGGGTCGACCTCGACCGCGGAGTAGTCGCGCCAGGTGTCGGGGTAGCCGATCTTGGGGGTGAACTTCTCCAGCTTGGTCAGCGCCGCGGCACGGGTGTCGGGACCCATCCACTCGAGGTCGGTGATATTGCGGCGGTAGGCCTCCTGCAGATTGGCAACCAGCTCGACCATGCGCGCCTTGGCCTGTGGCGGAAAGTGCTTGGCCACATAGAGTTTGCCGACCGCCTCGCCGAGCAGCTCCTGCACCAGCGACACACCGCGCTTCCAGCGCTCCCGGTTCTCCGGCGCGCCGGTGAGGACGCGGCCGTAGAAGTCGAAGTTCTCGGCGACGATGTCCTCGGTCAGGTACGGCGCCCTGGCTCGCAGCACCTGCCAGACCGCCCAGTCCTGCCAGTCCGCCTGCGGTACAGCGGCCCACGCCTGCGCGAAGGCGCGCACGTAGTCGGGCTGGCGCACCACGAGCTCGGCGAACAGCTCCGCGCCGCCGCGCTCGAGTCCGGCGGCGACTGCCTCGACCCAGGCGGCCCAATCGAATTCGGGATTCTCGGCGGCGAGCGCGACGAAAGTGGTGAGGTTGTAGCTCTTCTCGGCGTCGCGACGGCGCACCACGTCCCAATGGCCCGCGGCGAGTGTGCGTTCCAGCTCGAACACGCGGCGGGCGGCGTCGGCCGGGTCGGCGGGCAGCAGCCCGGCCAGTGCCGGGTCGGCGGCGGCGATGGTGAACATCTTCGTGAGATGGGCCTGGTAAGCGTCGCGGATCTCGGCGAACTCGTCCGAGCGGTAGTACGACTCGTCCGGCAGGCCGATCCCCGACTGGGTGGCGTGCACCAGGTAGCGGGTGGAGTCCTTGTCGTCGGTGTCGACGTAGTAGCCGAGCGCGCCGCGCACCCCGGTGCGCTGCAACCGGCCGAGCAGCGCGGCGAACGCGCTCGGGCCGTCGATCTCGGCGATCTCGCGCAGCTCGGCGGCGACAGGGGTTAACCCGGCCGCGGCCACGGTGTCGGTGTCCATGAAGCTCGAGTACAGATCACCGATCTTGCGGGCATCGGCGTCCTCGGACGCGCCTGCCGCGCTGTCCTGGATGATCGCCTGCACGTGGAGCTCGGCCTGGTCGTACAACGTCCGGAACGCGCCGTCGACCGCGCGGTCGGCCGGAATCTCGTACCCGGCCAGCCACTGCCCGTTGACATGCGCGAACAGATCGTCCTGCACCCGCACCTCCTGGTCGCGGAAGGACAGGTCGATACCGGAAGGACTGCTCAGGTCGGAAGTCACGCGCTCCAGTATGCCGACAACCGCCGACACGTGCGGCCGCTTGTAGGGCATGATCAGGGCTCTCGCGTGTCGGACGAGGTGGTTGGGCTCCTGGGCGTGCGAAGGGTCCGGCGGATGGCGCTGCGGAGCCAGTGGTGGGCTCCATCGGCTGTGTGTCGCGGGTGCCAGGCCATGCTGAGGGTCAGTGGCGGCAGCGCCAGGGGGATGTCGAGGAGGCGCAGTCCGAGGGCGGTCGCGTCGTCGGTGAGGGGCGACGGGTCGGCACCGGGGAGTGCGGCAGGGACAAGGCAGACGATGTCGCTGCGGGCGGCGAGGGTCATGGCGGCCAGGTGGCTGGGGAGGACGACGCTGACCCGCCGTTGGAGGTTCTGCTCGGCCAGTGCGGTGTCGAGCGGGCCGGTGAACCGGCCGCGTCGGCTGACCACGACGTGTTGGGCGGCAGCGAGCCGGGCCGGGGTCAAGGTTTCTTCGGTGAGGTGATGGCCGGGCCGGACGGCCGCCACCATGCGCAGACTGACCAGTTCCTCGACCCGGGTTTCGGGGTCTACGTGGTCGATGGCTCCGATCTCCAGATCGATCCGGCCCTCGCGGAGTGCAGATCCGGCCTCCAGCTCTTCGGCCCGGAGCCGGAACGAGACCCCCGGCGCCTCCCGCTGGGCCAGTTGCAGCAGCCGGGGGACCAGTGCCGCGCCGACCAGGTCGGCGGTCTGGAGGGTGAAGGTGCTGCTCAGGCCGGCGGGGTCGACGCCAGTGCCGGGACTGAGCAGTGCGCCGAGACTGCGCACCACCGCGGCGGCTTCGTCGCGCAGGGCCTGGGCACGCGGTGTGGGGACCATGGTCTGTCCGGCCCGGACCAGGAGGGGATCTTGGAGGATCCGGCGCAGGCGGGCGAGGGTGCGGCTCATGGCGGCGGGCGACGTGTGCAGGCGGGCGGCGGCGCGGGTGACGCTGTGCTCGGCCAGCAGGGCGTCCAGCGCGATGGCGAGATTGGCGTCGATGACCGGATCCGGGCTGTTCACCAGCGTTATTCCATTTCAGTCAATGATTCAGTGCTGAAGTTCCCATTGTGGCAACGCCTGGCTCTCCGCAGGATGACGGGTGTACCGATCCACCACGACCCGCGAGGCTTTCATGATCGTTATTACTGCTCCCACTGGGAACATCGGCCGTCTCCTGCTCTCCGAGCTCCTGGAGTCCGCCCCCGCCGCAGGTGAGGAACTGCGGGTGATCGTGCGCGATCCCGCGCGGCTCCCGGGCGCGGCGCGCGGACGCGTCGAGGTGATCACCGGATCGCATGGAGACGCCATGGTCTTAGACCGGGCCTTCGAGGGCGCGGACGCCGTCTTCTGGCTCGTCCCCCCGGACGCCTCCCAGACCCCGCACGACGGCTACAGCGGCTTCACCCGCCCCGCCGTGCAGGCACTCGCCGCCCACGGCGTCGGCCATGTCGTCGGAGTGTCCGCGCTCGGCCGCGGTACCCCGGTCGCCGACCGCGCCGGCCTGGTCACCGCCTCCCTCGCCATGGACGACCTCATCGCAGGCACCGGCGTCGCCTACCGGGCACTAGCCAACCCGTCCTTCTTCGAGAACCTCCTGGAAGAGGTCGACTCGATCCGCGACAAGGGCGTGTTCACCGACGTCGTCGCCGCCGACCGCAAAGCCCCCCTCGTCGCTGTCACCGACATCGCCGCCGTCGCCGCCGGCCTGCTGCTGGACCGCTCGTGGACCGGCACCGACAGCGTCCCCGTCCTCGGGCCGCAGGACCTGTCCCCCAACGACATGGCTCGCATCATGACCGAACAGCTCGGCCGTCCGGTCCGCTACGAACGCCAGTCGCTCGACGAGCTGCACACCACCCTCGTCGGCTATGGCCTCGACGAGGAGTTCGTCCAGGGTGTCGTCGACATGAAGCGGGCCAAGGACCAGGGCCTCGACGCCGGAGTCACCCGCACCCCGGACACCGCGTCCCCCACCAGCTTCGAGCAGTGGTGCGCCCAGACCCTCATGCCCGCTGTCCGCTCCTGAGTTGCCCGGACCCATGCTGCCCAGCGCATCTATACCTTTGGAGGAACCCTGATGCCCGCTGAAAGAACCGAACCACCGGTCACGGCGTTCATACTCGTCAAGACCACACCCGAGTGGCTCGCTCTAACCGTCCAGGAACGTGTGGACGCCTTCACCACCCAGGTCCTGCCGGCCATCGAGGCCAAGACCACCGGCGTACGGTCACGCTTCTACGACACCGAGTTCTACTCCGCACGCGTCACCGACATCTGGGTATGGGAAGCAGAAGACCACCACGCCTACCAGCTCCTCATCGACGCACTGCGCGAAACCCCGTTCTGGGACCGCTACTTCGAGGTCGTCGACCTCCTCGTCGGCACCGAGAACGGCTACGCCCGAACCTACGGCCTCGAACCTCTCGCCACCATCACCACCTGAACCCCGGCGAGCCCCTACACTGCTCGCCGCGGGCGGGCTAGACGCAGACGAACTCGTCGTCGCGAACACCGGCCACGAAGGCCTCCCACTCACCGGCGGTGAAACGGAGCAGGACATCGTCGTGGCGGAGGGTGGCCGAGCCGTCGGCGGCGACGTGGGCGACCAGGTCGGGGTGGCGGCGGGTGCTCAGCAGGCAGTGCAGGAACGCGGTCCACAGCTCGGTGCCGACGGTGATGATGGGCTCGTCCAGACCGACGTTCATCGGATTGCGACGGAATTTGCTGTCACGTATCTGAACCGTGTCACCATCGAAACGGACCTCGACACATTGGTTGCCGTTATTGGAGCGCGACGAGGTGAACCAGCCGTGATCGGCCGGGCGGCGACGAGCGGTGGTGGACATGACCCGAATCTTACACGCTCGCATAGTCGCTGATCAGGGCCAGAGATTCGGTGCGCGAGAGGGATTGCTCCCTGGCGCGCAGGTAGGCGAAGCCGAGATCCCGGACCTGTTCGGGGTCGTCGACCGGGCCGCCGAAGACGGCGCTCTCGGCCCACGCGAAGGTAGGTAGCTGATCGCTTGCGAAGTCGAGCAGATGGAAGCTGGAGCCACCGAGGACCGCCCCCTCGGGCGCACTGAACGGGATGACGCGCACGTCGACGGTGTCGAGTTCGCGCATCAGGTCGGCGAGCCGGCGCAGCTGCCCGCGCAGCACGTCGGGGCCGCCCGTCTGCTGACGCAGTGTGGCCTCCCCGAGGACCGCGGTGAGCTCGAGCGGATCGGGCCCGCGCAGGCGCTGCTGACGGCGCATCCTGATCGAGACCAACTGGTCGACCTGCACCGGCCGGATCATCACATCGGCGCTGATCAGGGCACGTGCGTACGCCTCGGTCTGGAGCAGGCCGGGCACGATCAGGCTGTCGTAACTGCGGATGCTCAGCGCGCCCGCCTCCATGCCGTAGAGGCGCTGCAACTCGGGACCGATCAGCGCCGACGAGGTCGACCACCAGCCGCGCTGCTTGCTCGTCTCGAGCAGGGCGAGCAGTTCCCTGCGTTCATCGGCGGGGACGTCGAGCACGTCGAGGACCGGTTCGATGGTGGTGCGGGTGAGCACCCGCCTGCCCTTCTCGACATGGGACCAGTTGGCAGGGGTGAACCCGACCCGACGGGCGAAGCCGGCCGAGTCGAAGCCGCGCTGCTCGCGCAGTTCACGCAGGCGCAGCACCAGTTCCCAGCGCGCCGCCGTCGGTGAAACGGGTGCCATGGGCGAATATCGTACGCCGATCGACACGCCAGCTACTGACTATTGTCAGCGTGGTTGTGCGGCATTAGGCTGTTGCGAACGGCATATTTCCCCTGGTACCGGCCGTTATGAAAAAGTTTCCCGCTTTACCCGGTTCGTGATGCAGAGTTCCTCCCCGATCGAGCGAATCCACAGCTACATCGAGTCACCGTCGACAGAGACGAGGTCGTGATGAGCACGTCGCGCACTGATGACAAAGGCGGGTATACCGCGGCCGAGGAATACTCGGCCACCCAGGATGCGCTGGCGCGCTGTCGTCACTATCGCAAGCACAACGGCCTCTACGGCGTGGTCGACTCCTCGATGGGCCGCATCATGCTGGAAATCGGCGCGGTCGGCGCCGTGGTCATGCCGTCGACGCTGGGTGAGCGGGTGCGCGGCCTGCTGATCGGGCGCGGCCAGCGCTGTGGGCCGATCATCGCCCATCCCCGCTCCGGCCGCTGGACCTTCCTCACCGGCCCCACCGACAATTCCTATCTCGACACCGTGCTGTTCGCCGAGCTGTTCCGGGTGTGTGCCTCGGTGGCCCTCCCCGGCAGCGAGATCGTGCTGCCCTCACCCTCCGACGAACGCAGCGGCTACCGCACCTGGACGCAGGAGCCGGACGGCGACTACCGGCCGGACTTCGCCCAGATCGTCGCCGCCACCCGCACCAACGCGCGGTCGGCGGTGCTGCTGGCCGAACCCGGCTCGGCCTGAGGTCACTGCCCGCCCAGGCGCGCGTGCATCTCCCACACCAGCACCTCGGCGTCGCCGTGCGGGCGCACCAGCTGGCCGCCGGAGCGGGTCAACCGGACCGCGTCACCCTGGGACAGGGTGCCGATTCCCTCCATGTCGACCTCGCCGCGCGCCACGAAGACATGCAGGTAGGGGGCATCGGGGAGGGTGACACCCGGACTGTCGGCCTGCATCCGCGCGACATGCATGGCGGCGTGCGAGGAATTGATCGCGATGGCGGTGCGATCGCGGTAGCGGGGTAGCCCCGAGGCGACCGTCACCAGGCCGCCGCGCGCCAGTTCGTCGTCGATCTCGAGCTGCTGATAGCCCGGGTCGACGCCCGGCTCGTCGGGCACCACCCACATCTGGACGAAATGCACCGGTTCGTCGTGCTCGGGAAGCTTGCCGTCCAGGCGCCACGAGTCGTTCTTCTCCGAGTGCATGATCCCGGTGCCCGCGCTCATCCGCTGCGCCAGGCCCGGGTAGATGATGCCGTTGTGGCCGAGTGAATCCTGGTGCACCAGGCTGCCGCCGAGCACCCAGGTGACGATCTCCATGTCCCGGTGCGGGTGCGTGTCGAAGCCCTCACCGGGCAGCACCACGTCCTCGTTGTTCACCAGCAGCAGGCCGTGATGGGTGTTGTCGGGGTCGTAGTGCTCCCCGAAGGAGAACGAATGCTTGGAATCGAGCCAGGAGATCCGCGTCTTCATCCGGTCACCGCCGCGATGTAGTTCGATCCGCGGTGTCGTCGATGTGGACATGACGTTCCTCCTGCTCGCACCCGTACCGCCGCCTCAATTCTGGCACCACTATCCTCACGAGGTGTCGACTGATCGCCATGACGGCTCGAATCCGGCAGGTGAGCGGCCGATGTCGATGCGAAACTTGCTCCGCGAGAGCCGCGGTGTGCTCCGGCGGAATCCGCAGATGCCGCGGCTGGCGCTGCTGCGGTTCGCGGCCCAGTTCGGTGACGGGATGTTCCAGGCCGCGCTGTCGGGCGCCATCCTGTTCAACCCGGAACGCGAGACCGATCCGCTGGCGATCGCCGCCGGTTTCGCGGTCCTGCTGCTGCCCTACTCGGTGCTCGGGCCCTATGCGGGCGCGCTGCTGGACCGGTGGGATCGGCGCAACGTCCTGCTGACCGCCAGCGCGGCCAGGGCGGTACTGATCGGCCTGGCCGCGATCGGGCTGTCGGTGGGGATCGGGGAGACGCCGCTGTTGCTGCTGGCGCTCGCGACCGTGGGAATCAGCCGGTTCGTGCTGGCCGGTGTCTCGGCGGCGCTGCCCCGGGTGCTCGAACAGCGGTGGCTGGTGCCGATGAACTCGGTGCTGGCGACGGTGGCCTCGGTGTGCGCGGGCATCGGCGCCGCCGCGGCGGTGGCGGTGATCGCGCTGATCGGGGCAGGCGATGCCGCCTCGGCGGTGGCGGTGGCGCTCAGTGGCATCGGCTCGGTCCTCGGCGCGGTACTTGCCTTCGGGTTCCGGCGCCGTGTGCTCGGGCCCGAAAGTGGTTCGGCCACTTCGGAGAGCACGGTGCACGCCATCGCGACCGGCCTGCGCACCGGCGCGGTCGCGGTGTGGCGATCGGTGCAGGTGACGACGGCGATGATCGGCATCGGCGCGCACCGCATCGTCTTCGGGATGAACACCTTGATCATGGTGCTGGTGCTGCGCCAGCCCACCGGCGACAACGAAATGAGCGGTGGCCTGGTCGGATTCGGTGTCGCGATCGGTTTCGCCGCGGCGGGCATGCTGCTCGCCGCGATCCTGACGCCGGTGCTCATCCCGCGACTCGGCAGGCCGCGCACCGTGCTGCTCGGGCTGACGACCGCGGTCGCCGTGCAGTTGACGCTGGTGACCCCGATCGCGCTGGCGACCGGTGCGGCCGTCGACAACGCGCACCGGCTGCTGCTCGCCGGCGCGTTCGGGCTCGGCCTGGCGGGCCAGACGATCAAACTGACCGGCGACGCGAGCATGCAGATCGACATCGACGACGACCAGCGCGGCCAGGTGTTCGCCCTGCAGGACACGGTTTTCAACATGACCTTCGTGCTGGCGATCGCGGTGACCGCGCTGGTGATTCCCGCCGACGGCCGCTCGATCGGGGTGGTGCTGGCGGGCGCGGCCGTCTACACGTTCGGCATCGTGGCGATCGCGCTCAATTCCCGTCGAGCCAGGGCGGCCGGCTGAGCGGACTCGCCGGTTCCTGCGCGAGCACCGCTCGGTGGTCGACGGCGAACAGCGGGATGTCCGGCAGCAAGGCCGAATCGAGAGCGGCGGCGCCGTCGCGATCCCAGGGGGTCTCGTCGTCGCTCGTGTCACTGTCGAAGTCGAGCCATAGCGTGTCGGCGAGGCCGGTGCCGGCCAGTTCGGCCTGTCCCGGCCAGTCGTGCACGATGCCGTCGCCGGTTCCGAGGACGTACTCGATTTCGTTCACATAGTGATTGGACGCACGGAAACCCGGTTCGGTTCCGGTAAGTTCATGGTCGAGTCGGTGGTATTTGTTTGTTCGTTCGGATATCCATTCGAGGGAGCACATGCGCGCAACGCACGGATCGACCGCACTCGGCGCCCTGCTCGCGGTGACGCTTGCCATCCCCGCCTACGCCGCGCCGTTCCCCTGGCTACCGCCGCCCGTAAACATGTGCGGTGAAACAGGATTCGACCCACTCAACCGGCTGCCCGACCCGGCCGCGCCGCCCGCGCCGCTGGGGCCGATGGTTCCGCCGAGCATCGACATCCCCGTCGTGGTGCCGGAGTTGACCCCGGTGCCGCTGCCCGACCCGCCGCACGACAACACCCGCGTCGCGCAGGCGCCGCTGCCCTCGGATCCGTGCCGCAATCCGTGTCCCGAGGTTAGGGACACGCCCGAACCCGAGGACGGAATCGAGGAGTCGGACAACACGTCACCGCGTTCGGGTTCGGGCTCGGGTTCAGGGACGGGTTCGGGCTCCGGTTCGGGGATACCGCGCATCCGGCTCAAGCCCGAGCGGGAAACCATCCCGATCCCGGTGCCCGGCGGCGAGGGCGAACCGGCCCAGGAGGCGCCGCCGCGCGTGGTGCGTCCGGTCGAACCGGGTCCGCTGCGGCCCGCGGTCGCGGCGCCGGTGGTGGAGTCGGTGCGGCTCGTCGAGCAGGTCACCGGGCACGGCTCGAACAACCGGACGGACATGCGCTGGCAGGTCGACGGCACCGACCTCGGACTGTTCTGGGAGACCGAACCCGGCAAGGTGGCCATGGTCTTCGGCGACACCTTCGGCGAGGGCTGGGAATACGGCGGCGCGGGCTCCGACACCGCCGACTGGCGGTCCAACGCGCTCGCCTACAGCACCGACACGAACCTCGACGACGGGCTGGTCATCGACTCGATGGTGCAGGACAGTCCCTGCCACGCCGCCGAACTGCTCGGCAGCCGCAAGATCAAGAACTGGGAGACCACCACCATCCCCACCTCGGGGTTCGCGATCGGGCGCAGGCAGTTCCTGAGCTACATGTCGGTCAACCACTGGTCGAGGATCCCCGGCATGTGGCTGACCAACTACGGCGGGCTGGCGTACTCCGACGACGGCGGGCAGACCTGGACCAAGGATCAGCACGCCCGCTGGGAGAACATGTTCGGAGTCGGCCGGTTCCAGGTGGCGGCGATGGTGCCGCACGGCGAGTACGTCTACATGTTCGGCACGCCCAACGGGCGGATCGGCGTGATCGGCCTGGCCAGGGTGCGCACGGCCGACGTGCTCAACAAGACGGCCTACCAGTACTGGGTGGACGGCGATTGGGCGCCCGCCGCGGAGAATTCGGCGACCCCGCTCGTCGGCGGCACGGCCAGCGAACTGTCGGTGCGATTCGACGCGGAGAGCGGGCAGTGGCAGATGGTCTACCTGGACGCGGCCGCCGGCCAGATCGTGCTCCGCACCGCGGCGGAACCGCAGGGGCGGTGGAACTCGGCGGCGCCGCTGGTTTCCACGCAGGACTATCCGATGGCCTACGGCGGCTTCATCCACCCCTGGTCGACCGCGCGCGACCTGTACTTCACGATGTCGGCGTGGCAAAGCTACAACGTGTACCTGATGCACGCCCGGCTGAATCCGCCCGGCTGATCAGCGCGCGGGCACGAACCGCAGCCGTTCGCCCGGCCTGGCCTGCGCCACCCGGTCCACATCCGCGTCGAGCACCACGGCGATCACCGGATAGCCGCCGGTGATCGGGTGATCGGCGAGGAAGACGACCGGCTGGCCGCTCGGCGGGACCTGGACCGAACCCAGGGCCACCCCTTCGGCGGGCAGTTCGTGGGTGACCGACCGGACCAGCGGTGGGCCGTCGGCGCGATCGAGGCGGGCGCCGATGCGATCGGTGTCGGTGGAGACCACCCAGGAACCGTGGAACAGCTCGTCGGGGTCGGCGAACCAGTCGGCGCGGGGTCCGGGCCTGGCCCGGACGGTCAGCACCTCCGGTGGCACCGGGAGCGGCGCGAACTCGACGGTCGGCAGCGTGCGTGGTGGCGGGCCGACCGGGAGCTGCATGCCCGCCTGCAACGGCTCGGGCCCGATGCCCGACATGGTGTCGCGGCTGCGCGAACCGAGCACCTTCGGCACGTCGATGCCGCCGCGCACCGCCACGTAGCTGCGCAGACCCGCCATGGCCAGGCCGAGGCACAGCACCTGGCCCTCCGCGAGTTCGAGCACGCTGGCGTGGCCGACCGGCGTGCCGTCGACGGTCGCGGGCGCGGCGGCGCCGGTGACCGCGACCGTGAGGTGGGCGTCGGCGCGCAGGACCAGCCCGCCGAGCAGCACCTCGATGGCCGCGAAGTCCTCCGGATTGCCGACCAGCCGGTTCGCCAGCCGTAACGAGGCGCGGTCGGCCGCCCCCGCCTGTCCCACCCCGGAATCGAACCACCCGGGCCGCCCTAGGTCCTGGATCGTCGCGAGCGGTCCCACCCGCTCGATGAAGATCAGCATGCGATCACTCCCCGATTCGCTGTCGAGGCGGCGCATCGTTGAGCAGCCCTGGTGTTATTCCGTCGTCGCCGTGTCGACGAACCGTACGGCCGTCCCCGCCCGCACCAGCGCGGGTGGATCGCGGTCGACCAGCCACATCCGCAGATCGGTACTGCCGATCAACTGCCAGCCACCCGGCGTCCCCCGCGGATACACCGCCGAGTAGCCGCCTGCCAGCGCCACCGCGCCGGGCGGGATGGCGGTGCGGGCCTGAGCCCGGCGCGGCACCGTCAGCCTGCCGTCGGGCGAGGTCAGGTAGCCGAAACCGGGTGCGAAACCGACGAACGCGCACCGCCAGACGGTGCCGGTGTGCGCCGCGATCACCTCCGGCACCGACAGGTCGAGCAGCCGGGCGACCTCGGGCAGATCCGCGCCGTCGTAGTGGACCGGAATCTCCACCACGTCGTCGGGAATCTCGCTGTCGGGCACTGTTCCACGGGAAACATCGGGCGAATCCGCTTGCGGCGGATCCTGATCCAGCCGGTCGAGCAGGGCGACGAGCTCGCGCCGGACCTGGACGCCGTAGCTCACCGAATGCATGGTCACCAGAACGGTTTCCGCCGCGGGCAGCACGTCCTGCACGCCGGCGATCGCGTGCACGCGCAGCGCGGAGGCGAGCCGTTGCACCGGCCGTGGATCGTCGAGGGTGATGAGCATGGCACGGTCACCCGCGGGCCGGATCCGCGAGTTCCAATCGTTGGTCGTGTCCCTCGGTCCTGCCTCGTCCATCCTGCCTCCCACCCTCAGCCGAACGGCTCCACCGGTACGCCTGCCTCGTCGAGCGCCTGCCGAATCCGGCGGGCCATCTCCACGGCGGCAGGGGAATCGCCGTGGACGCACACACTGGCCACGGTCACGGCGACCGTACCGGGACCGTCTACGGTACGCGCGGTCCCCGACACCGCAAGAGAAACTGCCTGGGCGACGGCCGTGTCGGGTGGCAGCACCGCGCCGGCAACCCCACGCGGGGCGAGGGTGCCCGTCGCGGTGTAGGCGCGGTCGGCGAAGCCCTCGCCGACGAAGCGCACACCCAGCCGGCCCGCGGCTCGCTCCAGCTCCGTTCCCGCCGGTCCGAGCAGGGCGAGTCCGGGTTCGGCCTCGGCCACCGCGGCCAGCACGGCGTCGGCGAGCAGGCGGTCGCGCGCCGCCGCGTGGTACAGCGCGCCGTGCGGCTTGACGTAGCGCACCCGGTCGCCCGCCGCGCGCGCGAACGCCGCGAGAGCGCCTATCTGGTACAGCATTTCGTCACGCAGGTCGGCCGGGGCGATGGCGATATCGCGGCGACCGAAGCCGACCAGGTCGCGGTAGCCGACGTGGGCGCCGATCCGCACGCCCTTGGCGACCGCGAGTTCGCAGGTCCGGCGCATGATCGACGGGTCGCCCGCGTGGAAACCGCAGGCGATGTTGGCGCTGGTGACGATGTCGAGCATCGCGGCGTCGTCACCCATGCGCCACGGGCCCAAGCCTTCGCCCAGATCACTGTTCAGGTCCAGCGGCATGCGATGCCCTCCGGTACTCGCGCGTCACTCCCAGGTGGGTATCCCGGTGATTCGAGCATGAACGACGCCGTTCACGCCGTCACCACCGGGGCGCGGATACCCGCAACATCCGGCCGTGATGCGCGCACAACACGCCGCGGAGCGTGGCCGCGTCCGCCGCGGGCAAGTACGCTCGGACCATCATGGCCACGTATTTCGATCCGAAGTCCTGGTCACTGTCGGGCGCTGTCGACCTGGGCAGACGCCTGCTCGACCCGTCGTGGATCGACCAGTGGCTCGGCTTCACCACGTCCTGGGCCGACCCCGTCGCCGACCTGGGCTCCGGTACCGTCACCGCGCTCATGCCCGATGTGCTGATGACCGTGCTCAGCGAGGGGATTCTCAGCCGGTTCGGCGGTCAGGAAGTCAGCGCCACCCTGCTCGGGCACGACCTCACCGCCACCCTCGACGTGTTCAAGGTGCGCAGGCGCGGCGCCCACTTCCAGAGCAAGACGGTGCTGTCGGACCTGGTCTGGGACGCACACCCGTTCGACACTGTCACCGTCATCGCGCACGGCGTCCGCCTGATTCCCGGCGTGCCGACCAAGATCCGCGTGCAGCAGCTCGACATCGAGGGCACCATCGGCATCGGGGCGCTCGTGGAATGGGTGGACGCGCAGAACCTCGACTGGCGAGTGCATCTCGACGAGCGCGGCCGCATCGTCGCGACCCATCGCACCCGCAAGATGCGCGCGCTGGTCGACGCGCAGGTCTACGACAACCTGCTCAACATCGACATCCGCAAGGCGAGCTGGCACGGCATCCGGCTGCCGAAGCGCGCGGTACCGGCGCCGGCGCTGCTGCTCGACGACCTGCCGAACCGGGCGAGCATCTCCTATGCCCACCGGCGCGGTGACAAGGTGCGCTTCCGAATCGAACTGCCCGCGACGACCGGTTCGTTCGACCTGGCGCAGATCCGCTCGGCCATCGTCGCGGGCACCACGCTGATCGTCTTCTGATCAGGCGTTCTCGGCAGCCCACCACTCGAGCAGCGCCGCTTCGGCCTCCTCGCGGGTCATCGGGCCGCGGTCCAGACGCAGGTCCTTGAGGTATTTCCACGCCTTGCCGACCTGCGGACCCGGCGCCAAACCGAGCAGCTCCATGATCGAATTGCCGTCCAGATCGGGCCGCACCCGGGCCAGATCCTCCTGCGCGCGCAGCGTGGCGATGCGCTCCTCGAGCTCGTCGTAGGTGGCGCGCAAGGCGGCGGCCCTGCGCTTGTTGCGGGTCGTGCAGTCGGCGCGGACCAGCTTGTGCAGGCGATCGAGCAGGTCGTCGGCGTCGGTGACGTAGCGGCGCACCGCCGAATCGGTCCACTGACCCTTGCCGTACCCGTGGAAGCGCAGGTGCAGGAACACCAGGCGCGCAACCTCTTCGGTGAACGCCTTCGGATACTTCAAGGCGCGCAGGCGCTTGCGCACCATCTTCGCGCCGACCACCTCGTGATGGTGGAAGCTCACGCCGCCACCGGGCTCGTTGCGCTTGGTGTCGGGCTTGCCGATGTCGTGCAGCAGCGCCGCCCAGCGCAGCACCAGGTCGGGATCGCCCTGCTCCTGGTCGATCGCCTGCGAGAGCACGGTCAGCGAATGCTGGTAGACGTCCTTATGCTGGTGGTGCTCGTCGATCTCGAGCTTCATCGCGGGCACCTCGGGCAGCACCCGCTGCGCCAGGCCGGTGTCGCACATGAGGTTGATGCCGTCGATCGGATGCGCGGCGCCGATCAGCTTGTCGAGTTCGGCGCGCACCCGCTCGGCGGTGATCCGGTCGATCTGGTCGGCCATCTCCACGATCGCGGACCGCACCCGCGGCGCCACGTCGAAACCGAGCTGGGCGACGAAGCGGGCGGCGCGCAGCATCCGCAGCGGATCGTCGTCGAACGAATCCTGCGGCGCGGCAGGAGTATCGAGGACACCGTCGAGCAGGGCGGCGAGACCGTCGAGGGGATCGACGAATTCGAGCGAGCCGTCGGCTGCGATCTTCACCGCCATCGCGTTGACCGTGAAATCACGGCGGACCAGGTCACCCTCGAGCGTGTCACCGAAGGTGACCTCGGGATTGCGCGAGACCCGGTCGTAGGTGTCGGCGCGGAAGGTGGTGATCTCGAGCTGCTGGTCGGCCTTGGCCGCGCTCACGGTGCCGAAGGCCAGGCCACCGGTGTCCCAGAGGTGGTCGGCCCAGCCGCGCAGCATCTCCTGCACCACGTCGGGCCTGGCATCGGTGGTGAAATCCAGATCGGTGCCGAGCCTGCCCAGCACCGCGTCGCGGACGCTACCGCCGACAAGATAAAGGGAATGCCCGCGCTCGGCGAACATCTCGCCCAACGGTGTCAGCACATCCGACAACTGCCCCAGCGTCACCGCCGCCGCGGCCAGCAGCCGAGCTCGACGATCCGCCACAGCATCAGGGACAACGTTGGGGGAAACCACGAACAGCCAGCCTACTGGGCCACCTGCCCATCTATCCAGGAGGTATCGCCCCACCCACTGATCACGCAAGAACATGGGTAACTCCCCGACCACCTCCCAGCCGTGCCGCACCTACCGCAAGACCGACTGCCAACAGCCGAGCTACCGGAAGAGACGCGGAGTTCGCGGGGAGGCGGTACAGCTAAGCTGGCGGGGTGTCTCCTCCGGCCGATCGCGCGAACAGTCGACGCCGCCAGCCGCGGCGGCGGGGTTCGGCGAGCAATGCCGGTAAGCCGCGCATGCGGACCGTGCGCGAGACTTCGGCGGGCGGCCTGGTGGTCGACGGGCTGGACGGCCCGAAAGAACACCGCTCCGCCGCCCTGATCGGTCGCACCGACCGCCGGGGACGGCTGCTGTGGTCGCTGCCCAAAGGGCATATCGAAGCGGGGGAGACTTCCGAGCAGACCGCGATTCGCGAGGTCGCCGAGGAGACCGGCATCAACGGCGAAGTGGTCGCCGAGCTGGGCAGTATCGATTACTGGTTCGTGACCGAGGGCAGGCGGGTACACAAGACCGTGCACCATTTCCTGCTGCGCTCGCTCGGCGGTGAACTGTCCGACGCCGACGTGGAAGTCACCCAGGTTGCGTGGGTTCCGTTGAGCGAGTTGGATTCCCGATTGGCCTATGCCGACGAACGGCGGCTGGCCGAAGTGGCGAATCGAATGATCGACCGGATGGAGACCGGCAAGCGATGACGGGTGGACTGTTCCGGCTGATCACGGCGGTCCTGACCATCTTGGGTTCGGTGACGCTCCTGCCGGCGGTCGGGCACGCGCAACCGAACGGGTCGGGCGCGTCGGCACCGAAATTCCTCAAGCTGACCCTGGACGCCATCGCGCCGGGCACGGTCACGACGAGCAGCGACCCGATGCTGACGGTGTCGGGCACCGTCACCAATATCGGCGACCGGGTCGTCGACGATGTGGCCGTGCGGATCCAGCGCGCCGCGCCGGTGGACTCGCCGAGCGGGCTGCGCAGCTCGTTGCGGCTCGATCAGGTGAACTACGAGGTCACCGGGCCGTTCCAGGATGTGGCGCAGCGGTTGAGCCCCGGTCAGCGCAAGCAGTTCTCGGTGCGCATCGCGTTGCGGGCGGGCGGCGAGGGCGCCTCGCTCGGGCTGACCGATCCCGGGGTGTATCCGCTGCTGCTGAACGTCAACGGGGAACCCGCCTACGGCACCCAGGCCAGGCTCGACGACGCCCGCTTCCTGCTGCCGGTGCTCGGTCTGCCCGCCGCGGGCGGTGAGGCGGGCGGCGCGACCGAGCCGGTGCCCGCGCCCGCCGACGCGACGCCGGTGGCGACCACGCTGATCTGGCCGCTCGCCGACCGGCCGCGCATGGTCGCGGGCAGGCCGGGGTCGGTCAACGGGCAGGCGGAACTGCTCGACGACGAGCTGGCCGTGTCGGTCGGCATGGGCGGACGGCTCGAACAGCTGGTGGCCGCGCTGGAATCGGTCGCGCCCGGTCGCGAGCGCGGGGTGGCGAGTTCGGTGTGTATCGCGATCGACCCCGACCTGGTGTCGACCGTGCAGACGATGACCCGCGGCTACCGGGTGCTGGCCAGCCCGTCCGACCCCGAGGGCGCGACCAGGGAGGGGACCGGGGCGGCGAGCGCGCAGGCCTGGCTCGACCGGTTGCGCGCGCTGGCCGGGTCGATGTGCACGGTGGCGTTGCCGTTCGCGCAGGTCGACGTGTCGGCGCTGGCTGCGGTGAACGATCCCGGCCTGTCCGCGCGGGCGCTGCTCGCACCGGCCGACGTGGTGGACGCGATTCTCGGCACCCGGTCGCTGCGCGGGGTCGGCCTGCCCGATTCCGGCAGCATCGACGATCCGGCCGGGCAGCTGCTGCGCAGTCACGGGTACGGGACGGCGGTGCTGGCGAGCACGGCCGTGACCAGCGACGATGCGCCGAGCGACACCGAGAACGCCCTCACCTCCGCGCCGGTGACGCTCGAACCGGGCGTCGTCGTGGGTGGAGAGCAGGCCGCGCCGGACGTCGTCCGGGTGCCTGGCGTGAGCATCGACGCGCCCGCGGCCGCACCGGCGACGACCGACCCCGCGCTGCGTGTGACGACCTTCGACATCTGGTCGGCGACCGCGCTGGCCGCCGTCGGCTCGAACCCGCCGACCCCGTCGTTCACGCCGTCGAAGGTGCGATTCGACGTCACCAACGATTCACGGGCGGCGCGGTTGCAGGACGCGCTCGGCGCGATCGCCTGGACCGCGTTGAACCCGGCGCCGGACCGGCCGCGCTCGCAGCTGCTCATGCCGCCGCAGCAGTGGGGCGCCAACCGGGAAGAGGGCATCGCGCTGCTCAAGCAGATCGAACTGCTGACCCGCAACAACCTCGCGAGCCCGCGCAGCTTCACCGACCTCGTCGCCCAGGCGCCCGACCCGCGCCCGTTCACGCTCGAATACCTGCCGCGCGCCGCCCAGGACGCGGCGCCGGAGCGATTCGTGGCACCGATCCACGCCCAGGGCGCGCGGATCACCGAGCTGATGCGCGCCCTGGTCGAGCTGCCGGAAGCCGAGCTCACCCCGCACGCCTTCATGACGCCGGCCAGGGAAGACCTGCTGCGCGCGCTGAGCCTGTCCGACCGCAGGACCGACGACGACACCCAGGCCGATCTGCACGCCCAGCGCCGGATCGATCAGGCCACCCGCGAACTCGACAACATGTTCGCTTCGGTGTCGGTGCTGCCGCCGGGCGGGGTCTACACGCTGGCCTCGGAACAGAGCCCGTTGCTGCTGGTTGCCCGCAATGAACTACCGGTCGCCATCCGGGTGCAGTTCCGGATCGAGGCGCCCGCCGAGACGAACATCACCGATATCGGCGAACAGCTGCTTCCGCCGTCCGGCACCCGCTCGTTCCAGATTCCGACCGAGGTGAGCGACAGCCGTAAGCTGGTGATTCCGATTTCCCTTACCACGCCGGACGGCGTTGCGCTAGGCGAGCCGACCTCGGTCTCGGTGCGCTCGAACGCCTACGGACAGGCCTTGGCCATAATTACGGCATGTGCCGGAATACTGCTGTTGCTGTTGGCTGGGCGCCGGCTGTGGCGTCGGTTCCGCGGGCAACCCGATCCCGCCGACGAGGAGTTCGAACGGCAGTGAACGCCCGCGCCTGACACGCGGGCGGGGGAACATGGCAGACAAGGACGAGAGTGGCACGGGTGAGCGAAACGCTCATCGGACCGGCGGGATTCGCGGGTTACGCCGGGTACAGGAGGCATGATGGGCGACGATGATTCCGCTCATCGGCACGACCACGACGATCGTCGCGACGGACCGGCACAGCGCCAAACACCCGCCGCGCCGTGGGAGCGTGGGATGACGGCCGGGGAGCACGAGGGGAACGTCGCCGCACCACGTCCTGGTGAGCCGGGACGTCGACCGCAGCCGCCGCACCGGCCCGCGGATCCCGGCTTCGACCAGCAGGGCGGCGCGCGTCAGCCCGGACCTCGGCAGGGTATGCCGCCGGGTCAGCCCGGATACCGTCCCGGTGAGCAGGCGCCGCCCGGGTTTCGGCCCATATCGCCGGATCATCCCGGAGCACCGCCCGCCGGATACCGCGGGCCGGATCAGCCGCGCGGTCCCTATGGCGACGGCCGTCAGCCGCCGCCTGCCGGTCGATCCGGTGAGTTGCCGCGCGTGCCTCCGGGGCAGTCCGGGGAGTTTCCGCAGCAGCAGCGACCTGGTCAGATCGGCCGTCCCGGTGTTCCGCCGCGTGTGCTTCCGGGGCAGTCCGGTGAACTTCCGCAGCAGCAACGCTCCGGCCCGGCCGGCCGTCCCGGTGTTCCGCCGCACCACCGCCCCGAGTCGTCTGCGGGTCGTTCCGGCGAGTTTCCGCAGCAACAACGCCCGGGCCAGCCGCAGCCGCGTCCGGGCGACTTTCCGCCGCCGTGGCAGCCCGGCCAGGCTCCGTATCCCGCGCAGGGTGCTCGCCCTGGTCAGCCACCCCAGCCCGGTTCGGGCGCACGCTCGGGTGAGTTTCCCCAGCAGCGGCCACCCGCGCCGGGCTCCGGCGCGCGTCCGGGGGAGTTTCCACAGCGACCCGGGCAGGCCCCGAGGTCAGGTGAGTTCCCCCAGCAGCAGCGTCCCGCGTCGGCGCACGGGTCGCCCTCCGGTGCGATTCCCCGGCAGGCGCGTCCCGATCTCGACGCGGGGGCACGCCCCCAGCGGCCGCAGGAAGGTGCGGTCCCGCCGCGCCCCGCTGCGCGCGCAGGAGACTTCCCCCCGCGCGGCCCGCAGTCCGGTGCCATCCCCCGGCAGGGCCGGCCGGAGCAGCGGTTCGGTGAACAGCCCGGCGGTCCAGATCGCAGGCCCGGCGGCGGTCACGACGCCGCAGGGCGACGACCGGAAAGCCAGGAGCGCCCCAACGCGCGGCAACGCTCCGCGTACCCCGGGATGCCGGGCACGCCGGTCGGCGCGCAGGCGGAATCCGTAGGCCGTGGCTCGGCGAGTGGCCGGCGCGCGGTCGTCGACGACCAGGCTGCCGCCAAGACCCAGCGGATCGCGCGGCCCAAACGGGTGCAGGCCGACAAGCCCGACACCCCGCAGAGCGCCAACGCGAAACTGCTCAAGGACTCCGGTTCGATCGCCGTCGCGACGCTGGTCAGCCGGATCACCGGTTTCGCCAAGCAGCTGCTGCTGCTGACCGTGCTCGGACCCGCCATCGCCAGTGCGTTCATCTCGGCGAACCTGATCCCGAACATGATCGCCGAGCTGGTGCTCGGCGCCGTGCTGACGGCGATCGTCGTGCCGACCCTGGTCCGCGCCGAACACGAGGACGCCGACAACGGCGCCGCGTTCGTCCGCCGGTTGGTGACGGCGGCCTTCACGGTGCTGTTCGTCGCCACGGTGCTGACGCTGGCCGCGACCCCGATCCTGGCCGGCCATGTGCTCGTCGACTCCGGCGGCAAGGTGAACACCCAGCTGACCACGGCGCTGACCTACCTGTTGGCGCCCGCGATCCTCTTCTACGGCATGTCGGCGCTGTTCACCGCCATTCTCAACACCAGACAGGCGTTCAAACCAGGTGCCTGGGCCCCGGTCCTGAACAACCTTGTCGTGCTGGCAGTACTGGCCGCCTACGCGCTGACTCCGGGCGAGATCACGCTCGATCCGGTGCGGATGAGCGACCCGAAACTGCTGGTGCTCGGCATCGGCGTCACCGCGGGTGTGGCCACGCAGGCGCTGAGCCTGCTGCCCGCGATCCGTCGGCACGGCATCGATCTGCGCCCGCTGTGGGGCGTCGACGCACGCCTCAAGCAGTTCGGCAAGATGGGTGGCGCGATCATCCTGTACGTGCTGATCAGCCAGATCGGCCTGGTCGTCGCGAACAACATCGCCTCCGCCGCCGATGAGGCCGGTCCCGCGATCTTCGCCAATGCCTGGGCGCTGCTGCAGCTGCCCTACGGCGTCCTCGGCGTCACGCTGCTCACCGCGATCATGCCGAGGCTGAGCCGCAACGCCGCCGCCGACGACACCCCGGCCGTGGTCGACGACCTGTCCGTGGCCACCCGGCTCACCATGATCGCGTTGATCCCGGTCGTCACCTTCCTGACCCTGGCAGGCCCGGAGATCGGCCAGGCGCTCTACGGATACGCCCAGTTCTCCGGCGATGCCGAACGCCTCGGCAGTGCGGTCAGCTGGTCGGCGTTCTCCCTCATCCCGTATTCGCTGGTGCTGATCCACCTGCGGGTGTTCTACGCCAGGGAACAGGCGTGGACCCCGACCTGGATCATCCTCGGCATCACGGCGGTCAAGATCCTGTTCTCCGCGCTGGCGCCGGTCCTGGCCCGCGACAGCGACGACGTGGTGATCATCCTCGGCGTCGCCACCGGCCTCGGTTTCACCGCGGGCGCGGTGATCGGCGGCATGCTGCTGCACCGCAGCCTCGGCGATCTGCGCATGTCCAACGTCGGCCGCACCGTCACCCGGGTGCTGCTCGCCTCGGTGGCCGGCGGCGCGGTGATGCTCATCGTCGACACGGTCACCCGGATGGATCAGCTCTCGGGCGGTCCCGCGTCGCTGCTGCGCGTCGGCGTCGGCGCGCTGGTGATGTTCTCGGTGGCGTTCGGCCTGATGCGCCTGGCCGGAATTCCCGAGGTCGTGGCGATCACGGTCGCGGTGTCGCGCAAGCTGGGTATCACCCCGCCCGCGCCGGATCTGGGCCTCGACGAGAGCCCCGCCGACGACATCTACGCGACCACGGTGCTGCGCAGGCCCGACACCTACGGGTTCCCGGCGTACGGGCCGTCGATGGACACCCAGACGATGATCCTGCCGGTGATCCGGCCCGGCGCTGTTGACCTCACCGGCCAAGCGCAGTTCCCGTACGCTGTTCGGCAGACCGACATGGGAAGTGATGTCGTGAACACGCGGAAAGATCCGCGAGATCAGGGCGAAGGAGGACCGAGGGTGAGCGATGACGCGGTGGGCGGCGTCCCGGCCGCTGATTCTGCGGTGCGCGCAGCAGGAGGAATGTCCACCGATGTCGATCCTGCCGTGTCCCGCGTGACAGGATCCGAGCACGCCGACACGCCCGACGAGGCCGAATCGCCGCATAACGGCTCGGCAGCCGACGAGCGACATCCGGCGGACGAACCACGGCAGGACATGCCGGCACACGAACCCACGTACGACACCGGTATGTTGCCGATCCCGCCGCAGGTCCCGCCGTCGGCGAACCGCGCGCAGCGTGGCCCGAAGCTGATGCCCGGCGCGTCCGTCGCCGGTGGCCGGTACCGGCTGCTGGCCGGTCACGGCGGCGCGCGCGGGCTGCGGTTCTGGCAGGCGCTCGACATCAAGCTCGACCGCGAGGTCGCGCTGACCTTCGTCGACGCCGATCAGAAGTCGGGGGAGAACTCCGGCCACGACGGCCCGCAGGCGATCCTGTCGCGCACGCTGCGCCTCGGCCGGATCAACTCGCCCGGCCTGGCCAGGGTCCTCGACGTGGTCCGCGGCAGCTCCGGCGGCATCGTCGTCGCCGAGTGGACGCCGGGTCGTTCGCTGCGCGAGATGGCCGAGACGGTGCCGTCGCCGATCGGCGCGGCCAGGGCCATCAGGGCACTCGCCTCGGCGGCCGAACTGGCCCACCGCGGCGGCGGCTCGCTGTCGATCGACCATCCCGACCGGATCCGGATCAGCGCTTCCGGTGACGCCGTGCTGGCGTTCCCCGGCACCCTCGGCGATTCGGACGCCCAGGCCGACGTGCGCGGCCTCGG
Organism: Nocardia sp. NPDC057663; assembly: GCF_042799895.1. Lineage (NCBI taxonomy): Bacteria > Bacillati > Actinomycetota > Actinomycetes > Mycobacteriales > Nocardiaceae > Nocardia > Nocardia sp. NPDC057663. Next base: position 128,006 of record NZ_JBHVHX010000006.1, read on the forward strand.
CGCGATGCTCTACGCCCTGATCACCGCCCGCTGGCCGATCCGGATCGGCGGTGTCACCGGCACCGCAGCCACCATCGGCGGTCTGGGCCTGGCCGACTTCGGTCCGGACGGCACGCCGGTGGAACCGCGGCAGATCCGGCCGGAGGTCCCGTTCGAGATCTCGGCCGTCGCGGTCCGCTCGCTCGAGTCGAACAAGGGTGTGCGCACCGCCGCCACCGTGCAGCATGTGCTCGAGCAGGCCTCGGTCGTCGACCAGAAGACCGACTTCATCCCGGTCCTGCGGTTGGGTCAGCGGGCCGTGGCGAGTGGACCGGATTCGCTCGCCGATCCGGAGCTGCTCGCCGCCGAGCGGGATCGCTCCAAGCGGATGATGTGGATCATGGTCGGTCTCGGCGTGCTCGCCGCGCTGGTCGTCGGCATTTTGATCTGGTGGATGGTCAGCATCTTCGCGCCCGGCGCGTCGAACAAGCCGCTGGATGAGCAGATCAACATCGGGCTCACGTCGAGTGTCGCGCCGCCTGCCGCGGCGCCGCCCGCGGGTCAGACCCCGGCCGCGCCGGTGACCAGCGTCCCGGTGCCGGTCACCGGTGCCGCGGTGTTCTCCCCGGAGGGCACCCCGGACGGTGCGGCCACGGCCGGCGCGGTACTCGACCAGAACCCGGCGACGGTGTGGCACACGGATCAGTACTTCCAGCAGTTCCCCGCCCTCAAGAAGGGCGTGGGCCTGCTGGCCACGCTGCCGACGCCGGCGAAGCTGACCAATATCTCGATCACCTCGCCCAGCGCGGGCAGCACCGTCGAGATCCGTACCTCACCCACCGAGACGCCCACGCTCGACCAGACCCAGCTGATCGGTTCGGCCAAGCTCGGTGACGGGGTCACCGACATCGCCGTGCAGACCGATCAGGCCGCGCGTTTCGTGCTCGTCTGGATCACCGGACTGGCGAACTCGGGCGGACAGTTCCAGACCGAGATCGCCGACGTCCGGTTCGACGCCGCGCCCTAGTCCGCGGCTGCCACCTCGCACCGCTATCAGCGCAGGTGGCCGCCTATTTCCGCGCCGGATGCCGACCGTCATCGAACCGCGGTCCGGTTGGTGCGGAATTGTTATCGACGGTATGATCGCCCCGCGCTCTCGGCTGGGAGTTACCCAGGATCTGTCGACGTCGATCCTGGACGCTGCGTTGTAGTCAGGTGATGGATCGGCCTCGTTCGCCGACGTGAAGTCGCCGTAATGAGCGCTGTCCAAGGGGTCAGGTGTCGCCGGAAGTCAACGAGCAGGTCCGCGGGGGGAGAACGCGGCAGGTCGCCGCATACCGCGATCGCTCGTTCCTCCTGGAGAACGGCAGCGACAAGCAACTGCTGGCCGCCCATGTCCGTGGCGAGCCGCACGCGTTCGCCGAGCTGCTGCGCAGACACAAGGACCATCTGTGGCAGACCGCCCTGCGCACCTCCTACAGCCGCGAGGACGCCGCCGACTCGCTGCAGGACGCCCTGCTGTCCGCGCACCGCACCGCGAGCTCGTTCCGGGCCGAGGCCGAGGTGCGCAGCTGGCTGCACGCCATCGTCGTCAACGCCTGCCTGGACCGGATCCGCCGCAACAAGACCCGGCGCGCGATATCGATCACACCCGACGTCATGCCCGAGGCGGTCGACTCGCGCGACGAGTTCGCCGAGTTCGAACTGTCGACCGTGGTCGAGGAGGCACTGTTCACGCTGCCGGAGGATCAGCGGTTGGCCCTGGTCATGGTCGAGATGGAGGGGCGCAGCGTGTCCGAAACGGCCGCCTTGCTCGGCGTGGCGGAGGGCACTATCAAGAGCCGATGCTCCCGAGCGCGCGTACGTTTGCAAGAACGTTTGGAATTTTTCCGGGATCCGGGGAACCGGATCTAGTCCGGATGCGTCATTAACAGTGACGAACAAGTCAGCGATGTAAATCCTGCGATCCGATATCGACAGAACAGGGGAGGTGCGAGGGTGTCTCGATCCGTGCCGCAGCCTCCGTTCCCGTCGGAACTGCTGGCCGATCTGCATGCCGACAACCTCGCGCCGGAACTGCGCGAGCAACTGTGGCCGACCGTCAGCACCGACCCAGACGCGCTGCGCTACCTGAACGAGCTCGACGAGGTGAACGCTCACCTCCGCAAGCTAGGCAACGACGAGCGGGTCATGCACCGCATGCCCGACGACGTCGCCGACCGCATGTTCCGTTTCGTCGCCGAACTAGACGCGGCCGACGGTCCCACCGAACGCCTGACGCCGCTGTCCACGGCGCCGCCCCCACCGGCCGAACCGCCGGTCTCGCTGGCGCAGTACCGCTCCCGTCGCAGGCTGGGCCTGCTGGCCGCGGCCGCCGCCACGGTGGCCGTGCTGGCGGGCGCCGGCGCGGTCGTCAGCACGCTCGACACCACCGACGGCACGCCGACCGCGGCGCAGTTCACCGAACCGGCCACCCCGGGCGACGAACTCACCACCGCGGCCGCGCTCAGCGCACTGGGCAAGCGCGAGGTCCGCGGTCCGCTGGCCGACGACGCGGCACTCACCCGCTGCGTCCAGGCCAATGGAATCGACCGCGCGGTCCTCGGTGCGTCGAGCATCACCTTCCGCGGCTCCGACGCGGTCCTGGTGCTCGTCGTCGGGCCCGAGCCGCCGACCATTACCGCGCTGGTCGTCGGTACCGGCTGCACCACCGGCGCCCCCGAACAGCTCGCGCTCCGCGACATCGGCTGACGCGGCTGCTTCCCGGACAGCGCCGTAGCACCGGGAACAACACCGTTTAGGCTGTTGTTGACCGACACGTCCCCAGCTTGTCTTTCGGAAGGGCCCCATGAGCACGCCAGTTCGCGACCTGATCATCGTCGGCTCAGGACCCGCCGGTTACACGGCAGCCGTCTACGCCGCTCGCGCGGAACTACAGCCGCTCGTCTTCGAGGGCACCCAGTTCGGTGGCGCCCTGATGACCACCACCGAGGTGGAGAACTTCCCCGGTTTCCGCGAAGGCATCATGGGTCCCGACCTGATGGAGCAGATGCGCGAGCAGGCCAAGCGTTTCGGCGCCGACCTGCGCACCGAGGACGTCGACGCGATCGACCTGTCCGGCCCCATCAAGAAGGTGACCGTCGGCGACGAGACCTTCGAGGCCTACGCCATCGTCCTCGCCATGGGCTCGGCCGCCCGCTACCTGCACGTGCCGGGTGAGCAGGAGCTGCTCGGCCGCGGCGTGAGCGCCTGCGCCACCTGCGACGGCTTCTTCTTCAAGGGCCAGGACATCGTGGTGGTCGGCGGCGGCGACTCGGCCATGGAGGAAGCGACCTTCCTCACCAAGTTCGCGGCCAGCGTCACCGTCGTGCACCGGCGCGAGGAGTTCCGCGCCTCGCGGATCATGCTCGAGCGCGCCAAGGCCAACGAGAAGATCAAGTTCCGCCTCAACGCCGAAGTGGTGAAGGTCAACGGCGAGAACAGCGTGTCCAGCCTCACCCTGCGCGACACCCGCACCGGCGAGGAGTCCGAGCTCGCCGCCACCGGCCTGTTCGTCGCCATCGGCCACGACCCGCGCAGCGAACTGGTCAAGGGCCAGATCGCGCTCGACGGCGAAGGCTATGTGCAGGTGACCGAGCCGGGCACCGCCACCGACGTGGCAGGCGTGTTCGCCGCGGGCGACCTGGTCGACCACACCTACCGGCAGGCGATCACCGCCGCCGGCACCGGCTGCCGCGCCGCGATCGACGCCGAGCGCTGGCTCGCCGAGCAGGGCGACATCACCGCCAACACCCTCGAAAACGCCGACGGCTCGGCAGTCTCCACCAACTGATTTCGAGCACGTCTAGTTCCACCCCCAGCTAGGAGTACACCCATGGCCGAGAGCGCCAACACCATCACCGTCACCGACCAGTCCTTCGCCGATGACGTCCTGCTCAGCGAGAAGCCGGTGCTGGTCGACTTCTGGGCAGACTGGTGCGGTCCGTGCAAGATGGTCGCCCCCGTGCTGGAGGAGATCGCGGGCACCCACGCCGACAAGCTGACGATCGCGAAGCTCGACACCGAGGCCAACCCCGGCGCCGCCCGCGATTACCAGATCCTGTCCCTGCCGACGATGATCCTGTTCCAGGGCGGCAAGCCCGTGAAGCAGATCGTCGGCGCCAAGGGCAAGGCGGCCCTGCTGCGCGAACTCGACAGCTGGATCTGACAAAAGCACCTCCGACCGGCCGACGCGCCGTAGGATGCCTGGACCCGGGATTCCCGTAATACGGCCCGGGTCTGAGACAATCGAGGCGACGCTCCGGCCGAAGAAAGGGCTCTTACGCATGCACCGACTTCGTCACGGCGATTCAGGACCAGCCGTCGCAGAGGTTCGGAGCACCCTCGCAAGCCTCGGCTTCCTGCATCCCCAGCACGGCGATTACTGGAAGGACACCGACGCGGAGTTCGACCGCCCGCTCGACTCGGCGGTTCGCGCGTTCCAGCAGCAGCGCGGTCTACTCGTCGACGGGATCGTCGGTCCGGCGACCTATCGCGCGCTGAAGGAGGCCTCCTACCGCCTGGGTGCCCGCACGCTGATCTACCAGCTGTCCGCACCGCTCTACGGTGACGACGTGGCCACCCTGCAGCGCAAGCTGCAGGACCTCGGCTTCTACGTGCACCGGGTCGACGGCTACTTCGGTCCGCACACCCACGACGGGCTCAGCGCGTTCCAGCGCGAGATCGGCCTGTCCGCCGACGGTATCTGCGGTCCCGACACGTTGCGTTCGCTGGATCTGCTCGGCGCGCGCGTCACCGGCGGCAACCCACATCGGATCGCCGAGGAAGAGGTGGTGCACCGGGCGGGCCCGCAGCTCACCGGCAAGCGGATCGTCATCGATCCCGGATTCGGCGGCGCCGACAAGGGTTTCGCGGTGCCCACCGAGTTCGGTGACGTCTACGAGTCGGAGATCCTCTGGGATCTGGCGTCCCGGCTCGAGGGCCGGATGGCCGCCACCGGCATGGAGACGTTCCTGTCCCGGCCGTGGGGCGCCAACCCCACCGATGCCGAACGCGCGGACACCTCCAACGCCTTCGATGCCGACCTGATGATCTCGCTGCGCTGCGCCACCAGCGACAACCCGTCCGCCAAGGGCGTCGCCGGTTTCTACTTCGGCAACTCGCACGGCTCGGTGTCGATGATCGGCCAGGTGCTGGCCGGCTTCATCCAGCGCGAGGTGGTCGCCCGGACCTCGGTGCAGGACTGCCGGACCCATCAGCGCACCTGGGATCTGCTGCGGCTCACCAAGATGCCGACGGTGCAGGTCGACCTCGGCTATCTCACCAACGAATACGACGCCTCGGTGCTCACCAACCCGCGCATGCGCGACGTGATCGCCGAAGCCATCCTCATCTCGGTGAAGCGGCTGTACCTGCTCGGCCAGGACGATCAGCCCACCGGCACGTACACCTTCGCCGAACTGCTCGCCGAAGAGCTGGCCGCTGCTGAGTCGGGCAACGCGATCCGCCTCCCCGAGAATTCTGGCCAGATCTAGGTACGCAGAATTTCGCCGGGCGGCCGACGGGTAGTCGCGTCAGCCCGTTCCCGGTGAGTTACCCATGTACTCGCGAAATCGAAAGCGGCCCCGTGTTTGCGCGGGGCCGCTTTTCGTTTGGGTTCAGGACGCTCCGACGCGGGTCGGCGGTGCCATCGACGCCGCCGCAAGTAGTTGGTCGAGGGCGCGCTCGACGTCTTCCTTCCAGCCGTGGTCGGAATTCAGCTCCAGGCGCAGCCGGGGGAAGCGGTGATGCGGGGCCACCACTTCGAAACCGACCTCGGTGAGGAAGTCGGCGTCGATCATGCAGGTTTCGGGGGTGCAGTGGGTCGCGGCGGCCGGATCCCGCAGCGGCGCCGCGATCCGTTCCATCAACCGCATCGACGATCCGAGACCGCGATCGGCCAGCGAGCTGCTCGCCGGACCGTTGCGAATGCCGAACGCCTCGATCGCGCGCACACCACGACGCACCAGATCGGCCACCACGCCCTGAATCAGCCGATGGGCTACATCGGCCTCCTCATAGGGGAATTCGGCCTGTAGCGTGGTCAGCAGGACCGCATCCGGGCTCACAGGGGAGGTGGGGAACAGGGTCGACCGCGGCACGGCACTCGGGGGCGAGTACAGCGCGCAGCCGGCGATGTTGTTGTCGACATGCGCCAGCTGACCGCACGAGCCCCATTCGAGCATCACGGTCGAGAGCCAGGCTTCCTTCTCGAAGACCGGATCGCTGAAGGCGTGTGAGTCGGCAGCGACGGCCGGATCGAGCTCCCAGAACACACACCGCCGGGTGTGTGCCGGGAGCTGATCGAGTCGATCGAGGGTCAGTGCTGTGACGCTGGTCGACACCGCTCTGCTCAGCCTCCAGCTGTCCGATTCATCCACGCTCACGCCACATCACTATCCACAGTAATGCCGCCTCTTTCAATTATGTAGAAAGACTGGGAGTGCCCCGTCACAGTGACGTTTCAGGGCCGATTTGCTCCATCAACGCCACAATGCGCTCGAGATCTTCGACGGAACCGAACTCGACAACGATCTTGCCTTTACGCTTTCCGAGGCTGACCGTGACCCGGGTGTCGTAGGAACCCGACAACCGTTCGGCCACTTCCTGCAGGCCCGGCATGTGGATCGGCTTACGTTTCGGCGCCGGGGGAGCGACCTCCGACGGATTGCGGTTCGCGAGTGTCACCGCTTCCTCGGTGGCCCGGACCGACAGTCCCTCGGCGACGATCCGCGCCGCCAGCACTTCCTGCGCGTCGGCACCGGCATCCAGGCCGAGGAGCGCCCTGGCGTGGCCGGCCGAGAGCACCCCGGCGGCGACTCGACGCTGCACCGGGATCGGCAGCTTCAGCAGTCGGATCATATTCGTCACCACCGGCCGGGAGCGACCGATTCGCGTGGCCAATTCCTCGTGGGTGACGTCGAATTCCTCGAGCAGCTGCTGATAGGCGGCAGCCTCTTCGAGCGGGTTCAGCTGTACGCGGTGGATGTTCTCCAGCAGTGCGTCGCGCAGCATCGCGCCGTCGTCGGTGTCGCGGATGATCGCGGGGATGGTCGCCAGTCCGGCTTCCTGGCACGCGCGCCACCGGCGCTCGCCCATGACCAACTGGAACTTGTCGACGCCCGGTTCGACGCGACGCACCACGATCGGCTGCATCAGTCCGAACTCGCGGATCGAGTGCACCAGCTCCGCCAGTGCCTCTTCCTCGAAAACCTGACGCGGCTGCTTCGGGTTCGGCTCGATCTGCTCGGCCGGCACCTCGCGGTAGACCGCGCCGCCGGGGGAGACGAGGTCTTCCTCGGGCTCGGGTTCGGCATCGGGAACGCGATGCAGGAACGCCTCGGCCGGCTGCGGGCCGATCGGGTTGATCCCGATCACGCTCGCCGCGGCACTGCTGAGACCCGGCGCCGTCGCTGCCGGACCCGTCGGGATCAGCGCGGCCAACCCGCGCCCGAGACCGCCCTTTTTCGCCTGACTCATCGGCTACCGATCCCTTCCTCGTTCCAACTCACTACGACGCGTCCTGGCGAAGCTGGGCGCGGGCGGCGAGCTCGCGCCCCGCGTCCAGGTAGCTCATCGCACCGCGGGAGCCTGGATCATAATCGAGCACGGTCATGCCGTAGCCCGGTGCCTCCGAGACCTTCACGCTGCGCGGGATCATCGACTTGAGCACGACGTCGCCGAAGTGGTTGCGCACTTCCTCGGCCACCTGGTCGGCCAGCTTGGTGCGGCCGTCGTACATCGTCAGCAGCACAGTCGAGACGTGGAGTTGGGGGTTGAGGTGCGCCTGCACCAGCCCGATGTTGCGGAGCAACTGGCCGACGCCCTCCAGCGCGTAGTACTCGCACTGGATCGGGATCAGCACCTCCTTGGCCGCCACGAGCGCATTGACGGTGAGCAGCCCGAGGGAGGGCGGGCAGTCGATCAGGACGTAATCGATGTCATAGCCGGCGATGGCCGCCTCGTGGATCGCGGTCTTCAGTCGGCCCTCCCGGGCGACCATCGAAACCAGTTCGATCTCGGCGCCGGCGAGGTCGATCGTCGCCGGAACGCACAGCAGCCGTTCGCTGTGCGGGCTCTGCTGGATCGCGTCCTTGACGGCGACTTCACCGATCAACAGCTCGTAGCTGGAGGGGACCCCGGAGTGATGCGCGACGCCCAGCGCCGTGCTCGCGTTGCCCTGCGGATCGAGATCGACGACAAGCACCGTCATGCCCTGGTGCGCTAGTGCCGCAGCGAGATTGACCGTCGTCGTCGTTTTACCGACGCCGCCCTTCTGGTTGGCGATGGTGATGATCCGTTGCTCGCGGGGTTTCGGCACAGTGACCTTTCCTGGATGCAGAATCTGGCTGGCGCGTTGCGCTTCCGCCGCGATCGGGGTCTCGGCCGGGGAGATATTCCCGAAAGGAGTGTTCCCGAACGTCTCCGCGTCGAAGCTGCTGGAATCCAGCATCCCCGGGACCCGCGACGCTGTTTCCCGTGAAACATTCGCCGGACCGCTCGACATAGACTGCTCCTAACCCGAGAAACTTCAGATCACGTACTCCCGACCGAGCGTCGGCGCCGTGTCATCACAAACAAATTCGGGGGCGTCCGGCCACATCCGCGGTGGCTCCCGGCGCGCACGCCCGACTGTGAACAGCTTGCCAGCCCCGCGACCGTTAGGAAAGCTGAATCGCGGCACGCCGGGAAGGACACACCCAAGTTCGCGCAAATTGGTTTCCGGAGCGATGTTTCACGGGAAACACGGGGGAGTGGTCGCGCCGAAAACGGATGGACGATCGAACCTTCCGGCCCGACACTCGACCCATGACACCAGCCGTCAGAACAGTCCGCGCGGTCGTCACCCACGGCGAACGGATCCTCGGCGAGGCACCGGCTTTCACCACCCCTGAGTCATCGGCGTGGTACGACACGTTGCCGGTGTGCCGGCGCCTCACCGCGATACTCGGGGTGCCGACGGTGGTGCTGCGACTCCTGTCGGTGCAACGGGACCACGACGACGGCGCCTGCGGCGGCATCGTCACCTACCACGCCGAGGCACTCGAATGTCCGGCCGCCGCACTGGAACCGGCAGCGGTCAACGAAGCCGAACTCTTCGACCAGCATCCGCTCCGGTCACCGTGGGCCATCTCGGCGACGCTACGGGACGCGCTGGCATGGGCGTGCGAAACCGTCGGCGCAACGGGACAACCCGAGCAGGTGAAGTCCTGGAACCTCGCCGCGGTCTTCCGGATACCGACCGCCGACGGCCCGGTCTGGCTCAAGGGACTACCCGCCTTCGCGCAGACCGAACCCGACACCGTCACCTGGCTCGCCGACCCCACCCTCACAGCGAGAGTCATTGCGCGACGCCCGGGCTGGATGATCAGCACTCATCTTCCCGGAACCCACTGCCGGACGATTCGGCCCGATCTCCTCGACCGTCTCGTGCGCCGGTGGGCCGAAGCCGTTCATCACCGACCGGTCCCGGCCTTCCTCCCGGACCGCACCCCGGCCACTCTCCGCACCACCACCGCGGAACTGCTCGAAGGGGACGCCGGGAGCCAGCTGTCCCCGGCGGATTTGCAAGCCGCGCACAGCTACCTCGATCGGCTGCCGTCGCTCATCGGCGATCTCGAATCGTGCGGGCTCCCGACGACCGTCGTCCACGGCGACTTCACCCCCGACAACTGCCGGGTAGCGGGGGACCAGCTGTCCATCCTCGACTTCGCCGACGCCCACCACGGGCACCCCGCGATCGACGGATTCCGTCCCGCGATCTTCCTGTCGGCCGATCTCACTCGCCGCTCCCGGGCGGCGTGGATCGACGCGTGGCGGCACGCGATCCCGGACAGCGATCCACATCGCGCCCTGCTATGTGCCGAGCCACTGATGCGACTCAGCTACGCGCACCGCTATCAAGAATTCCTCGACGGGATCGAGCCGAGTGAGCGGATCTATCACGAGGGCGATCCGGCTGGTGAAATCCGCAAGGCAATCGCCTACGCCAACCGTCGATGATCCCGTCACTGCGTGTTCCACGTTCCACGTGAAACACTTCAGGGAGCGGCTTGCGACACTCCGCCGGAACTCTCGAAATTCGGTCCGGTTCGGCCGTAGGCAACCACCCTCGGCCACTTTCGTCACGTTACGAAAGTGGAATTACTGCTTCCGCGCTTTCTTCTCCGCACCGGCAGCCTTCCGGCTCGCACGACGGGTCGGGCGCTCGGCGCGGGGGAGTAGTTCGGCACTGATCACGAGGGTCGGGACTTCGACGATCCCGGCGCCGCAGCCGACGACCCGGAGATCGGTGGCGCCGTCGCGAATCAGTTCGGCACCATCACGCTCGAGTTCCTCGGCGGCACTCGTTCCCTTGAGGGCGAGCATCCGGCCGTGGTCGCGGAGCAGGGGGAGCGACCAGTGCGCGAGCTTGGCGAGCGGGGCGACCGCGCGCGAGGTGACGACATCCGCGCCGCCGGCCTCCTTGATGACACCGGACTGCTCGGCACGGCCACGAACGACGGTGACATTCTTCAGCTCGGCCTCATCGATGAACTCGCTCAGGAAGACCGTGCGGCGCAGCAGCGGTTCCACGAGCGTGATGCGGAGATCCGGCCGGGCGATGGCCAGCGGAATGCCGGGGAGTCCCGCGCCGCTGCCGATGTCGACAACCGCAGCGCCCTCCTCGATCAGCTCGCCGATCACGGCGCAGTTGAGGATGTGACGCTCCCAGAGGCGGGGGACTTCACGTGGGCCGATGAGGCCGCGTACCACGCCTGCGCTGGCAAGGGCCGCGCAGTAGTGGCGGGCGAGGTCCAGGCGCTCGCCGAACACCTGCGCGGCGGCGGCAGGCGGTTCCAGCTCGGCGGACAGCGCACCCAGTTCTCGTTCCACGTGAAACATCCTTCCGAGTGGTGGTCGATCGCAAGAGGACATGAATAAGGCCCCCGGTCCGAGACCGGAGGCCTTTTCATGGTCGCGGCGGACTCAGCCTACTCGGGCACTACCACCACATGGCGATTCGGCTCGACACCTTCGCTCTCGCTCGCCACGCCCTCGATATCGGCGACAGCGTCGTGCACGATCTTGCGCTCGAAGGGCGTCATCGCGGACAGCGCCTCTGGCTTGCCCGACTCGAGCACCCGCTTCGCGGCGGCGACGCCGAGCTCGCTCAGATCGGTGCGACGCTGCGCGCGCCAGCCGGCCACATCCAGCATCAGGCGGCTGCGAACGCCGGTCGCCTGCTGCACGGCCAGCCGGGTCAGCTCCTGCAGAGCGTCGAGGACTTCACCGTTGCGTCCAACGAGCTTGGTCAGATCGCGGCCGCCGTCGATGCTCACGATGGCGCGGTCGCCCTCGACATCGAGGTCGATATCGCCGTCGAAGTCGAGCACGTCCAGCAGCTGCTCGAGGTAGTCGCCCGCGATCTCACCCTCTTCGATCAACGCTTCTTCGGCGTCGTTCACGACGTCAACAGCAGTCGTCGACACAGTCGCGTCCCCTCCGTCGGTCTCGGTCTCAACAGTCATTGGATTCCCTCTATCCGGTCGCGTCTCAGCGCTTACGCTTCTGGTTCGCACGGCCACGGTTGCCCGGCCGCTGCTGCCCACCGGGCCTGCGCTTACCGCCACCCTGCTTGGCGGTCTGCTTGGCGGTGCCGTTGGTCGCGGCGGTGCCGTTGGCCGACTGTGTGTCCTCGGCCGGGGCGTCCTGCTTCTTGCGGACGTCGACCGGCTTGGCGCCGGGCTTCGGCGCGTTCTGCGCACGCAGCTCCAGCTTCTTCGCCTTCTTCTCTTCCTCTTCCTTCTCCATGCGGCCGAACACGAGGTGCTGCTGACCGTAGGTCCAGATGTTGTTGGCCACCCAGTAGAGCAGGATGCCGATCATCAGGAAGGGGCCACCGACGAGCACGCCGAGCGGGAAGACCCACAGCGACAGCTTGTTCATGATCGCGGCCTGCGGGTTGGCGGCGGCCTCCGGCGTCTGGCGCTGTACAGAGGCGCGCGCGTTGAAGTGGGTCGCCAGACCGGCGATCACCATCAGCGGGATCGCGACGAGCGCGATGCTCAGTCTGGTCGGCGTGCCGCCCCACTCGGCGAAGGCTTCCAGCTCGCTCTGCGGCGCGGTGATGAAGGCAGCGATCGGCGCACCGAAGATGCGGGCGCTCAGGAACGACTGCACGTCGGTCGCGCTGAAGATGTAGTTCGGCGTGTGCGCGTTCTCGTACGCGGACATACCCAGCTGGCCGAAGCCGTGACCGGTGCGGTTGAACGAGCGCAGCACGTGGAAGAGACCGAGGAACACCGGCACCTGCACCAGGACCGGCAGACAGCCCATGAGGGGGTTGAAGCCGTGCTCCTTCTGCAGCTTCTGCATCTCCCGCGCCATGGTCTCGCGGTCGTTCTTGTACTTCTTCTGCAGCTCCTTGATCTGGGGCTGCAGTTCCTGCATCTGCTTGGTGGTACGCACCTGCTTGACGAACGGCTTGTACAGCACCAGCCGCAGCGTGAAGACAAGGAAGACGATGGCAAGGCTCCAGGCGAGCCCGCTGTCAGCTCCGAACACAAAGCCGAACGCTTTGTGCCAGAACCACAGAATTGCGGATACCGGCCAATAGATGATGTCGAGCACGGCTCTAGGTACTCCCGTCGTTCGTATCGCCGATCAGCGCGGGCGATGACTTTGTGCAGGCATTCGACCCGCGCTCTGGCACGGGATCCCACCCTCCAGGGTGCCAGGGCGCGCATTTCGCGAGGCGCACGACCGTCAGTGCCGATCCGACGAGCAGCCCGCGGGTGCGCAGGGCGGTCACCGCGTACTCACTGCAGGTGGGGGTGAACCGGCAGATCGGCATCCGAGTGGGGGAGACATAGGTCCGGTACAGCTCGATCAGGAAGATCAGCGCGTTCGCGGGGAGCCGGGTAAGGATCCTCATCGCCGCTCACCGGCCGGGGTGCGACCGAGCGCGGGCTCCGGTGCAGTACGCAAACCGAGCTTGCGTAGGCCGGTGCGCAGCTGGCGCAGCAACTCGGCGGAGTCGGCGGTGGCCGCGCCGGGCAGCGCCCGGATCACGACATCGGTACCGGCCGGCAGTTCGTCGACGACCTGGGCGCACATATGACGCAGGCGGCGGGTAACCCGGTGGCGAACCACCGCGTTACCCACCGCCTTGCTCACAATCAGCCCGAACCGCGGACCGCCTACCCGGATCAGGGAATCGACAGCGGCGACATCGTCGTACGTGTGCGTAAGCGCGTGTACGACGAGATCTCGCCTCCCGATTCGCTGACCGCGGCGCACCGTGCGGGAGAATTCGGCACGGTGGTGCAACCGATACGGCTCAGGCAACACCCGAGCGTCCGACTACGCGCGATCAGGCAGTCAGTTCGGAACGGCCCTTACGGCGACGCGCCGAAACGATGGCGCGACCCGCACGGGTACGCATCCGGAGGCGGAAGCCGTGCACGCGCGCCCGACGACGGTTGTTCGGCTGGAACGTCCGCTTGCCCTTGGCCACGGTCAACACTCCTCGAGTTGGTGGGCACCGTTCGGCGCCCGAAGTCTGTTCAATGATTCGGATGTCTGCGCAGCGGACCGCGGTCTACACGCAGAAAGCCTTGGCGATCGACGTGCAGCACACAGCCGCCACCGCGCCAAGGGGTGACTGTACGAGGGTACTGATACCGCTACGCAGGGTCAAACTCGGCCCCCAAGCACGTGCGCTAGGCACGATGTCCAGATTACCGGACCCCGGATAGCCGCCGGGGAGCGGGCCGACCTGGGCCGACACGCCCGGGACGCACTGACGCATCGGGGCAGTTTTCGTGAGTTCCTCCACACCCCTGGCCTTCTGCGGCGGGGGCCGCTACCCTCTGTAGCCGGGGGATTGCTGAAGAACCGCAGGTCCAGCCCCGTTCACTGCCAGACGCTGGCAGATTCCCTCTATCCCCAGGTTTGTCCACATCTGTGGATAATTGTGTGGAAAGACGGCCGGAGTGGCATATTCGTAGGGCCGACGGTGCCCTCGCCGCACTCGGAGATTCTGGGACCGCACGGCGTTCGAACCGGCTTCGGTTGTACGCAGGATTACTGGATTCCACCTGATCACAGGTGGTTGCTTGCGTGCGCCCGGCCGTGGGCCCCAACAACCGGTCCGGGGAGGACGCTGCATGGACGACGAGCAGAATGTGCTGGCCACCGTATGGCCTGAGGTGGTTGCCGAGCTCACCACCGGGTCGGCGGACGGCGCCATTCCGGCGGTCAGCCGTGCGCAACAGGCCTGGCTGAAACTGGTCAAACCGCTCACCGTCGCCCAGGGCTTCGCGTTGCTGTCGGTTCCGTCCTCGCTGGCACAGGAGGCGATCGAGCGCGATCTGCGGGAACCGATCCTGCGTTCGCTGGGTCGCCGGCTCGGTCCGCAGGTCGAAGGACTCGGCGTCCGCATCGCCGCGCCGAGCCCGGCCGCGGGGGAGCGGGCGGGCGGTTCGCCGCGGCACGCCAGGATGACGAGCCGACCGGAGCGTCCGCGTGAGCAGGTGCGCCCGCCGTCCGGCTATCCCGGTCCCGATTTCAGTGTTCCCGACTACGCCGCGCGCGGTGAGTACGGCCGTCCCCGCTACGGCGCGGGCGAGTACCCCGCGGGCAACGGCGAGTACGGCAACGAGTACCAGGGCGGGCAGGAATATCCGCCCACCGGTGATTACGGCAACAGTTACGGCGGCCGCGAGTACCCCGCGCAGGCGGGCGAGTACGGCGAGCGCCCCGACTACGCCGGTCATCGGGAGTACCAGGCCGAACCGGAGTACCGGCAGCCCGAACCCGAGTATCAGCCGCAGCCGGAATACCAGCAGCAGCCCGAGTACGCGCCCGCTCCGGACTACGGGCAGGCACCGGAGTTCCCGGCCGAGCGCGCCGAGTTCCCCGGCACCGACTTCGAACCGACGGCGGCGTACCCGGTACCCGACTTCGCCAACGGTGAGTTCGGCGGTCGTGGTGAGTTCCGTGGCGCCCGACCGGACCAGCGCCCGGCCGACGCCGCACCGCCCGCCCGGCGCGAGCAGTCCGGTTCGCCCCGGCGTGAGCACATCCCGCCCGGCCAGGAATCGCTGTTCACTCCCGACCCGCCGCCGCAGCGCGCGCCGAGCCGGGGCCGCGGACCCCAGCAGGACGAGCCGATCGCCGCGCGAGCCGAGGAATCCACCGTCGAGCCCGCGCAGGAACCGCTGCGGCCGGGCACGCCGGGCGCCGAGCCCGCCGACGACGAGCCGGTGGTCGACGCCCGCAACAACTGGCCGACCTACTTCAACAAGTCGCCCGAGGCGCCGCCGCAGGCGTCGTCCTCGGCGAGCTTGAACGCCAAGTACACCTTCGAGACCTTCGTCATCGGTGCGTCCAACCGGTTCGCGCACGCCGCGGCGGTCGCCATCGCGGAAGCGCCCGCGCGCGCCTACAACCCGCTGTTCGTCTGGGGCGCTTCGGGTTTGGGCAAGACGCACCTGCTGCACGCGGCCGGGCACTACGCCCAGCGGCTGTTCCCCGGCATGCGGGTGAAGTACGTCTCCACCGAGGAGTTCACCAACGACTTCATCAACAGCCTGCGCGACGACCGCAAGGTCGCGTTCAAGCGGCGCTACCGCGAGACCGACATCCTGCTGGTCGACGACATCCAGTTCATCGAGGGCAAGGAAGGCATCCAGGAGGAGTTCTTCCACACCTTCAACACCCTGCACAACGCGAACAAGCAGATCGTGGTGTCCTCCGACCGGCCGCCCAAGCAGCTGGCGACCCTGGAGGAGCGGCTGCGGACGCGCTTCGAGTGGGGCCTGATCACCGATGTGCAGCCGCCCGAACTGGAGACCCGCATCGCGATCCTCCGTAAGAAGGCGCGGATGGACCGGCTCGACGTGCCGCACGACGTGCTCGAGCTGATCGCCAGCCGGGTGGAGCGCAATATCCGCGAGCTCGAAGGCGCGCTGATCCGGGTGACGGCCTTCGCCTCGCTCAACGGTCAGCCGCTGGATCTGTCGCTGGCCGAGGTGGTGCTGCGCGATCTGATGCCCGACACCGCGGCGCTGGAGATCAACGCGGCGACGATCATGGCCGTCACCGCCGAGTACTTCAATACGACACTCGAGGAGCTGACCGGGCCCGGCAAGGCGCGGCCGCTCGCTCAGGCGCGTCAGATCGCCATGTACCTGTGCCGTGAGCTCACCGACCTGTCGCTGCCCAAGATCGGGCAGGCGTTCGGTCGCGACCACACCACGGTGATGTACGCGGAGAAGAAAGTGCGCAAGGAGATGACCGAGCGGCGCCGCGTCTACGACCAGGTGCAAGAACTCACAGCCCGAATCAAACAGCGCTCCCGCTGATTTCATCCACACCCTCGAACACCGCCCTGACCTGGGGCGGTGTTCTTTTTTGCCCTGTGGATTCCTCGAGGAATCCCTGTGGAGTCCTCGAGGAATCCACCGGTAGTGCACCGATCGGCGCACAGGGGCTGGGGAGCGATCTGGGGGTGTTCGCTCACAGGCAGTTGTCCACATCGTCCACAGCCGGATCCACTCACACCCCCACGGTCGTGCCTACCTGCGACGTTGCCGGATCGGCCCTGTGGATTCCTCGAGGAATCCGTGTGGAGTCCTCGAGGAATCCACCTGGTTGCCACCACCCTGCCCCTGCGTGTGAACAACAGGGTGAATCCGGTGGAACAACTCGAGGACTACTCGAGGATGGAATTGGGACAACTTCGGGCGTCCACAGCCGCCCTCGGTTCATCCTCGAGACACCCCACGGCCATCCCCACGCCGACGTGCGTGCTGACCTGCGGATTCGGTCGAAGTCCACAGATTCCACAGTGCCTACTACTACTTCAGTTCTATTTCTTGAAGAGATCTCTTCAAAACAAGGTGTGTGGAAAGTCGGTCGGACAGGCTCGGCTCGGTCGGTGCTCCACTCACAAGCGGCAAGGAGAAGAGGGACGGGTCAGCAGCGCTCGATCGGCAGGGAGGGTCGGTGCGGACTTCCCGCGCTGCCCGGGTACCGTTTGGTTGTCGGCTTGTTGTGCGAGACTCAGTGCGCGGCCGACGCAGCACCTCAACTCCGCTGAACACACCCGCACACGGATTCGAAACTCGGAGAGGACAAATCGGGCGATGGAGCTTGCGAGCATGAAGTTTCGGGTCGCCCGAGAGGATTTCGCCGAGTCGGTGGCCTGGGTGGCGCGCAGTCTGCCCTCCCGTCCTCCGGTGCCTGTGCTGGGCGGTGTGCTGCTGGTGGCCGACGAGAACGGCCTGACGGTCTCCGGGTTCGACTACGAGGTCTCCGCGCAGATGCGGGTGGCCGCCGAGGTCGCCGGTCCCGGCCAGGTACTGGTCTCGGGCCGGCTGCTGGCCGACATCACCAAGGCGCTGTCGAACAAGCCGGTCGATGTCTCCGTCGACGGCACCCGCGTGCTCATCGCCTGCGGTAGCGCCAAGTTCTCCCTGCCCACCATGCCGGTCGAGGACTATCCCCAGCTTCCCGAGGTGCCGCAGCAGACCGGTGAGCTCGGTGTCGACGTGTTCGCCGAGGCGGTCGGCCAGGTCGCCGTCGCCGCGGGCCGCGACGACACGCTTCCGATGCTCACCGGCATCCGCGTCGAGATCGAGGGCAACGACGTGGTGCTCGCCGCCACCGACCGTTTCCGCCTCGCCGTGCGTCACCTGCAGTGGCAGCCCACCCGCGCCGACATCGAGACCGCGGTGCTCATCCCCGCGCGCACGCTGTCCGAAGCCGCCAAGACCCTCGGCGCCACCGACGCGCCCGTGCAGCTCTCGCTGGGTAGCGGTGGCGGGGCCGACGGCCTGCTCGGCATCGTCAACGCGGGCCGCCGCACCACCACCCGCCTGCTCGACGCGGAATTCCCCAAGTTCCGCCAGTTGCTCCCCAAGGAGCACACCTCCATCGCCACGCTGCCCGTCGCCGCGCTGTCCGAGGCGATCAAGCGTGTCGCCCTGGTGGCCGAGCGCGGTGCCCAGGTGCGCCTGGAGTTCTCCACCGACGGCGTGCTGCTGTCCGCGGGTGGCGACGACGCGGGCCGCGCCGAGGAGTGGCTGGAAGCCGATTTCCGCGGTGAGCCGCTGACCATCGCGTTCAACCCCGGCTACCTGACCGAAGGCCTGTCGGCGCTGCACACCGACCGGGTCACCTTCGGCTTCACCACGCCCAGCCGTCCCGCCGTCCTGCTGCCCGCCTCCGACGAGGAGCCCAAGGTGCTGGAGTCCGGTGCGTTCGCGGCCCTGGAGAGCCAGTACATCTACCTGTTGATGCCGGTCCGGCTGCCCGGCTGAGGCCCGCACGCGTAACCCGGCATGTTCATTCGTGCGCTGTCGGTCCGTGATTTCCGGTCGTGGGAACACGCCGAGCTCGAGTTGTCCCCAGGGCGCACCGTGCTGTTGGGGGCGAACGGCAACGGCAAGACCAACCTGCTCGAAGCGATCGGCTATCTGGCGACCCTCGGCTCGCACCGGGTCTCCGCCGACGCGCCGCTGATCCGGATGGGCGCGACGCAGGCCAGGATCGGCGCGACCGTGGTCAACCTGGGGCGCGAGCTGCGCGTCGACGTCGAGCTCAAGCAGGGCAGCGCCAATCGGGCCCAGATCAACCGTTCGCCGGTGCGCCGGTCGCGGGAGATCCTGGGGATTCTGCAGACCGTGCTGTTCGCGCCGGAGGATCTGGCGCTGGTGCGTGGCGATCCGGGGGAGCGCAGACGGTTCCTCGACGAGTTGTGCACAGCCCGGCTGCCCAGGCTGGCCGGTGTCCGCGCGGACTACGACAAGGTGCTGCGGCAACGCTCGGCCCTGTTGAAAACCGCTGGGCGCCATGTGCGTTCCCGCGCCGACCTGAGCACGCTCGACGTGTGGGACGGGCATCTGGCCGAGCACGCGTCGGTGCTGCTGGCGCAGCGATTGCGGTTGGTCCACGACCTGTATCCGTATCTGGCACAGGCCTATCGGTCGATCGCGCCCGAATCACGGCCCGCGGCAATCGCTTACCGATCGGGGTATCTGCCGCCCGAACTTCTCGACCCGGCCAGGGAGCCGGCGGCCGACGATGCGGAGCAACTGCACGAGATCGTGTTGCGTGAGTTGTCCACAGCCAGGAACCGGGAGCTGGAGCGCGGAGTATGCCTGGTCGGCCCGCATCGCGACGACCTCGAGCTGCTGCTCGGCAGCGCGCCCGCCAAGGGATTCGCCAGTCACGGCGAGTCCTGGTCGTTCGCGCTGGCGCTGCGGCTGGCCTCGTTCGAACTGTTGCGCAGTGCGGGCACCGAGCCGGTGCTGCTGCTCGACGACGTGTTCGCCGAACTGGATCGGCGCAGGCGCACCGCGCTGGCCGAGGTCGCTGCCGGCGCGGAGCAGGTGCTCATCACCGCCGCGGTGGCCGAGGATGTGCCTGCCGAACTCGCCGCCGAACCGCTGCGGGTGCAAACCACCGGCGAAGCCGACCGGCGGACCTCGTTGATCGTCACCGAACCGGCCGAACAATCCGAAGATATGCACAGATAGCGATAGTTATCAACAGCGGCCTGTGGAAAACCGGCAACATGCTGGACATATGCCGGATCGGTCTCGACAGGACCGTCGGCGCCCCGGCGTAGACTCGGTCCGCACTCGGCCAGTATCGACACCGGAAGGCGGAACCGAGGTGACCGAAGAGCCGGAACCGGAGCTGCGCGGGATCGACCTCGCCCGGCGCGCACTGGAGGAGGCACGAGCCGCGGCCAAGGCGAGCGGTAAGTCGGTCGGCCAGGGCAGGGCGTCCCCGGTCCGCAAGCTGCGCGCGGGCGGACGCAGGCGCACCGGCTGGTCCGGCGCAGGCCCCGATCCCCGTGATCCCCAGCTGTTGTCGGCCCTGACCGGCTCGATCGCGAAGAGTCGTGGCTGGTCGGGCAAGGTGGCCGAGGGCATGGTGTTCGGTCGCTGGGCCAGCGTGGTCGGTGAGGACATCGCCTCACACGCCACGCCCGTGACGCTGGAGGGCGGCGTGCTCAAGATCGCCGCCGAGTCCACCGCGTGGGCGACCCAATTGCGCATGTTGCAGGGGCAGATCCTGGCCAAGATCAATGCCGCGGTGGGTCAGGGTGTGGTCACTCAGCTGCGGATCACCGGACCTGCCGCGCCGAGCTGGCGCAAGGGTGAGCGGCACGTCAAAGGGCGTGGTCCGCGCGACACCTACGGGTAGCCGGGCGGTGACCAGGGCGAGTTGCCTTGTGGCGGCGCTGCTCTCAGGCCCCGGAGTTTTGTACATGTGGACAAAACCTGTGGATAACTCGGACCGGAGGCGAGAGGCCTCGACCGCGTTTCACGTGGAACCGTCGAATGCAAGTCTCACGCCAGTTCTGGCGGGCGGAAATCTCCGGAAGGCGGACGTTTGTCGCCGTAGGCCGATTTCTTGCATTCACGGCGGCGTCAGGGGTGTCGTAGGTGCACTGTAAGTTGGGCTTACCAGTAGGATGGTGACGTAACCAGCGGCGAACCCTCGACGCGTGCTTGTGCAGTCCGCGTGCTGCCCGATCGCTGCGACAGGGATCAGCAAGTAAGGAGAGCTACCGAGAAGTGGCTGCCAACGACTCCAACGCATCGGGCAACAAGCAGGGCTACGGTGCCTCCTCCATCACGGTCCTCGAAGGCCTGGAAGCGGTGCGCAAGCGCCCTGGCATGTACATCGGTTCCACCGGTGAACGCGGTCTGCACCACCTCATCTGGGAGGTTGTGGACAACTCGGTCGACGAGGCGATGGCCGGCTATGCGACCCGGGTCGACGTCACGCTGCTGGAAGACGGTGGTGTGGAGGTCGTCGACGACGGCCGCGGCATCCCCACCGGCATGCACGCGCAGGGCATTCCGACCGTCGAGGTCGTCATGACGCAGCTGCACGCCGGCGGCAAGTTCGACTCCGACTCCTACGCTGTCTCCGGTGGTCTGCACGGTGTCGGTATCTCGGTGGTCAACGCCCTATCGAGCAAGTTGGAAGCCGAGATCGACAACGACGGCTACCACTGGACCCAGATCTACAAGGACGCGAAGCCGGGCAAGCTGATCCAGGGCGAGGCGACCCAGCGCACCGGCACGACGATCCGGTTCTGGGCCGACCCGGAGATCTTCGAAACCACCACCTACAACTTCGAGACGGTGGCGCGTCGCCTGCAGGAGATGGCCTTCCTCAACAAGGGCCTGACCATCACGCTGACCGACCAGCGGGTCAGCGACTCCGACGTCATCGACGAGATCGTCAGCGATACCGCCGAGGCGCCCAGGCACGCAGAAGACGGTGTCGACAAGCCGGTCGAGCACAAGGTCAAGACCCGCACCTACCACTATCCGGGCGGCCTGGTGGACTTCGTCCGCCACATCAACCGCACCAAGTCGGCCATCCACAACTCGGTCGTCGGCTTCACCGGCAAGGGCACCGGCCACGAGCTCGAGGTCGCGATGCAGTGGAACTCGGGTTACTCCGAGTCGGTCCACACCTTCGCCAACACGATCAACACCCATGAGGGCGGCACCCACGAAGAGGGCTTCCGCGCGGCGCTGACCACGGTGGTCAACAAGTACGCCAAGGAGAAGAAGCTCCTCAAGGAGAAGGACGGCAACCTCACCGGCGACGACATCCGCGAGGGCCTGGCCGCCATCGTGAGCGTCAAGGTCGGTGAGCCGCAGTTCGAGGGCCAGACCAAGACCAAGCTGGGCAACACCGAGGTCAAGTCCTTCGTGCAGCGCGCCTGCAACGAGCACCTGCAGCACTGGTTCGAGGCCAACCCGGCCGACGCGAAGACCATCGTGCAGAAGGCGGTGTCCTCGGCGCAGGCCCGCATGGCCGCCCGTAAGGCGCGTGAGCTGGTGCGCCGCAAGTCGGCCACCGATCTGGGCGGGCTGCCCGGCAAGCTGGCCGACTGCCGCTCCAAGGATCCGGGCAAGTGCGAGATCTACATCGTCGAGGGTGACTCCGCAGGCGGCTCGGCCAAGTCCGGCCGCGACTCGATGTACCAGGCGATCCTGCCGCTGCGCGGCAAGATCATCAACGTCGAGAAGGCCCGCATCGACCGCGTCCTCAAGAACAACGAGGTCCAGTCGATCATCACCGCGTTCGGCACCGGCATCCACGACGAGTTCGACATCGCGAAGCTGCGCTACCACAAGATCGTCCTGATGGCCGACGCCGACGTCGACGGCCAGCACATCGCGACGCTGCTGCTCACGTTGCTGTTCCGGTTCATGCGCCCGCTGGTCGAGCACGGTCACGTGTACCTGGCCCAGCCGCCGCTGTACAAGCTCAAGTGGATGCGCAGTGAGCCCGAGTTCGCCTACTCCGACCGCGAGCGCGACGCGCTGCTCGAGGCCGGCCTGGCCGCGGGCAAGAAGATCAACAAGGACGACGGCGTCCAGCGCTACAAGGGTCTGGGCGAGATGAATGCCAAGGAGCTGTGGGAAACCACCATGGACCCCGCGGTGCGGGTGCTTCGTCAGGTGACGCTCGACGACGCGGCCGCGGCCGACGAGCTGTTCTCCGTGCTCATGGGCGAAGACGTGGAGGCACGTCGCAGCTTCATCACCCGCAATGCCAAGGACGTCCGCTTCCTCGACGTGTAACCGGTGCAGCGCCGTAAGCGCGCGCCCGTGAAGCATGTCAGGACCTCGAAGGAGATTTGATGACTGAGACCACGCTGCCGCCCTCCGGTGGTGCGGGCGACCGGATCGAACCGGTCGACATCCAGAACGAAATGCAGAGCAGCTACATCGATTACGCGATGAGCGTGATCGTCGGCCGCGCGCTGCCCGACGTGCGCGACGGCCTCAAGCCGGTGCACCGGCGCGTGCTCTACGCGATGTACGACAACGGCTACCGGCCCGACCGCGGTTACGTGAAGTCGGCGCGTCCGGTCGCCGAGACCATGGGTAACTACCACCCGCACGGCGACTCGTCGATCTACGACACCCTCGTGCGCATGGCGCAGCCCTGGTCGCTGCGCTACCCGCTGGTCGACGGCCAGGGCAACTTCGGTTCCCGCGGCAACGACGGCGCGGCCGCCATGCGATACACCGAGTGCCGCCTGACGCCGCTCGCGATGGAGATGCTGCGCGATATCGACAGCGAGACCGTCGATTTCGTCCCCAACTACGACGGTCGCTCGCAGGAGCCGACCGTGCTGCCCGCCCGCGTGCCCGCCCTGCTGATGAACGGCAGCAACGGCATCGCGGTCGGCATGGCGACCAACATCCCGCCGCACAACCTCAACGAGCTGGCCGAGGCCATCTACTGGGCGCTGGAGAACTACGACGCCGACGAGGAGACCACCCTCGCCGCGTGCATGGAACGGGTCAAGGGCCCGGACTTCCCGACCCACGGCCTGATCGTCGGCAGCCAGGGCATCCACGACGCCTACACCACCGGCCGCGGTTCGATCCGCATGCGCGGTGTGGTGGAGATCGAGGAGGGCAGCCGCGGCCAGACCCAGATCGTCATCACCGAGCTGCCGTACCAGGTCAACACCGACAACTTCATCAACTCGATCGCCGAGCAGGTCAAGGACGGCAAGATCGCGGGTATCTCCGATATCCACGACGAGTCCTCCGACCGGGTCGGCATGCGCATCGTGGTGACGGTCAAGCGGGACGCGGTCGCCAAGGTCGTGCTGAACAACCTGTACAAGCACACCCAGCTGCAGACCAGCTTCGGCGCGAACATGCTCTCGATCGTCGACGGCGTGCCGCGCACGCTGCGCCTGGATCAGATGATCCGGTACTACGTCGACCATCAGCTGGAAGTCATCGTCCGGCGCACCCGCTACCTGCTGCGCAAGGCCGAGGAGCGGGCTCACATCCTGCGCGGCCTGGTCAAGGCGCTCGACCTGCTCGACGAGGTCATCGCGCTGATCCGCCGTTCGGCCAACACCGACACCGCGCGCACCGGCCTGATGCAGCTGCTCGACATCGACGAGATCCAGTCGACCGCGATCCTGGACATGCAGCTGCGCCGGCTCTCGGCCCTGGAGCGGCAGCGGATCATCGACGATCTGGCCAAGATCGAGCTCGAGATCGCCGACTACAAGGACATCCTGGAGAAGCCGGAGCGGCAGCGCGCGATCGTGCGCGACGAGCTGGCCGAGATCGTCGAGAAGTACGGCGACGACCGCAGGACCAGGATCATCGCCAGCGACGGTGACGTCGCCGACGAGGACCTGATCGCCCGCGAGGACGTGGTCGTCACGATCACCGAGACCGGCTACGCCAAGCGCACCAAGACCGACCTGTACCGGTCGCAGAAGCGCGGCGGCAAGGGTGTGCAGGGTGCCGGCCTCAAGCAGGACGACATCGTCAAGCACTTCTTCGTCTCCTCGACCCACGACTGGCTGCTGTTCTTCACCAACAAGGGCCGGGTCTACCGGGCAAAGGCCTACGAGCTGCCCGAGGCCAACCGGACCGCGCGTGGTCAGCACGTGGCGAACCTGCTGGCATTCCAGCCGGACGAGAAGATCGCCCAGATCATCCAGCTCAAGACCTACGAGGACGCGCCGTACCTGGTCCTCGCGACACGCGCGGGCCTGGTGAAGAAATCCAAGCTCACCGATTTCGACTCCAACCGCTCCGGCGGCATCGTCGCGGTGAACCTGCGCGACGACGACGAGCTGGTCGGCGCGGTGCTGTGCTCGTCCGACGACGACCTGCTGCTGGTGTCGGCGCACGGTCAGTCGATCCGGTTCGCCGCGACCGACGAGGCGCTGCGCCCGATGGGCCGCGCCACCTCCGGTGTGCAGGGCATGCGCTTCAACGCCGACGACGAACTGCTCTCGCTCAACGTGGTTCGCCCGGACACCTACCTGCTGGTGGCGACCGCGGGCGGCTACGCCAAGCGCACCGCGATCGAGGAGTACACCGCGCAGGGTCGTGGCGGAAAAGGCGTATTGACAATCCAGTACGACCCGAAGCGTGGCAGCCTGGTCGGTGCGCTCATCGTCGACGACGAGGACGAGTTGTACGCGATCACTTCCAGCGGTGGTGTCATCCGCACCGCAGCCAAGCAAGTTCGCAAAGCTGGACGCCAGACCAAGGGCGTGCGATTGATGAACCTCGCGGATGGCGATACCTTGCTAGCGATCGCGCGCAACGCCGACGAGCCCGATCCCGATCAGCTCACCGGCGACGCGGCTTCGGAGCAATAACCCAACCAGCGGCGGCAACGAACGGATCTGAGGATTCCATTGACCACACCGAATCAGTCGAACGACGATCGGAACCAGACCAACGGCGTCACCGAGCGGATTGCCTCGTCTCCGATCCAGCCGCGGCCGATCCCTCGCCAGGGCGGTCCGGCCGAGGGTGCGGCAGCGCCGGAATCCGGTGCCGCCGGGGGCGAATCGTTCGACCAGTCGACCGTGCGGATGGGTACCGAACCCACGCCGCCCGCTGGTAACGGGAAGGGCAAGTCGCCCTACTCGGACGGGTGGGCGCAGCTGCCGCAGCGCGAGCCGCAGTCGAACCTGTACCGGCCGGGCGAGGCGCCGAGCCAGGGCCGTCCGTCCTCCGGAGCGCCTGCGCCGTCGGGTGGGCTGAAGGGCAGCGGCTCGTCCAACGCCCGCACCACGGCCGACCTGGCGGCCAAGGCGGCCCGCAAGGAAGCGGCGATGGTGAAGTCCGTCGGCATCGACGGCCCGACCCGCAGCATCGCCCGGCCGGAACTGGTCAAGGACATGCCCGACCTGTCCGAGGTGCGGCACCCGACGCCCGACGCGCCGCCTGTCCCGCCCGGCCTGCCGATGGCTCATATTCCGCCGCAGCAGGGTCCGAGTGTCAGGGCGGCCGCCCCCGTGTCGGTCTCGCCCGCGGTGCCGGTGGCCATCGCCGCCGCCGCGTCGGGTGAGCCGCTACGCGCGACGGTGCAGATCCGCCGGATCGATCCGTGGTCGACGTTGAAGATCACCCTGGTGATCAGCGTCGCGCTGTTCTTCGTGTGGATGCTGGCCGTCGGTCTGCTCTACATCGTGCTCGCCGGTATGGGCGTGTGGGACAACCTGGACAACTCGCTGGGCGAGATGCTGAACCAGGAGGGCAGTTCGTCGAGCCTGATCGACGCGGGCACGGTGTTCGGCTACGCCGGCGTCATCGGCCTGATCAACGTGGTGCTGTTCACCGCGCTGGCGACGGTCGGTGTGTTCATCTACAACCAGTGCTGCGATCTGGTCGGTGGCATCCAGGTGACCCTGGCCGATCCGGACTAGAAACACGCTCTGCCACGACGGCCGGTCAGCCCCGCCAAAAGGGGCTTGACCGGCCGTTTTGGTTATCCCCGGCCGGGTAGGGTAACCTCGTTCCTCGTTGCGGTTCACTGCTCCGGCAGGGGATCGAAACGAGTACGGGCCTATAGCTCAGGCGGTTAGAGCGCTTCGCTGATAACGAAGAGGTCGGAGGTTCAAGTCCTCCTAGGCCCACTCCCGTACATCACAGTAGGGTGGGAATCATGAAGATTGTCCTCACGGTCGGTGTCGTGATCGCGGTTCTCATCGGTATCACCAAATTCCGCAAGCGCGATGACGCAGATCTCTGGCGCGAGGTCACCACCCGCTGATTCGGGTTGCCAACTGGTTTCACCAAGCCAGCAAGGGGCCTTAGCTCAATTGGCAGAGCACTGCCTTTGCAAGGCAGGGGTTAGGGGTTCGATTCCCCTAGGCTCCACTTCTGTGAATTCCTCGGTTTTCGATTTCCTGCTCACCGCAGCTCCCGTCGAGTCCAGCTCGACCGATATCGCCGCGATCGCGGCACACCACCGCGCACGCAGCACCGCCTTCCCCGGTTCGATCGACCGCGCCGCTGTCGCCGGATTCGACAGTGCCGGAACAGGTACGGCCTTTCTCGGCGGCTATCAGGAAGCGCTGCACGCGCTGGTTCCCACGCTCGGCCCCGAGGGGCTGACCTCCATGTGCGCGACCGAGGCGAACGGCGCCAAGCCGTCGTCGATGGCCACCACCGTGACCGCCGACGGCACCGTCACCGGCACAAAATCCTTCGCCACACTCGGCGAGTTCGCGACCAGCTTCCTGGTGATCGCCCGTGCGGGCGAGCAGGCCGACGGTCGCGCCGAGCTGCGGGCGGTGCTCGTCCCGGCCGGGCCCGGCACCGTGGTGACACCCTTGCCCGCGCTGCCGTTCGCCCCGGAGATCCCGCACGCCACCGTCACTTTCGACGCCGCGCCCGGCGAGCTGCTGCCCGGCGACGGTTACACCGACTACCTCAAGCCGTTCCGCACCGTCGAAGATCTGCATGTGGTCGCCGCTGTGCTCGGACAGCTCGTCCGGGTTGCCCGGCAAGCACAGTGGCCCGCCGAGGCCGTAGAACAGCTGCTGGCCCTGTTTGCGGCCGTGCGTGGCGTGAGTACCGAGGATCCGGGTTCGGTCGGTGTCCACATCGCGCTGGGTGGCGTCTTCGAGCGGCTGACCCGCCTGCGCGCCGACCTCGCGCCGCTGTGGGAGACGGTCGACCCCGAGGTCAGGAGCCGGTGGGAACGCGACGAGCCGCTGCTCGGGGTCGCGGGCAAGGTCAGGGCGCTGCGGCTCGCGGCGGCTTGGCGTGCGGTGGCCGAGGCGTGAGCGTCACCGGGTGAATTTCCCGAGGCCGTTCTCGTCGAAGTAGTCGAGGGTGAGCGTCCGGTTGTCGAAGATCGCCGAGGAGACGCTGCCGGGCGGTGCGTTCTCGCCGCTCAGGTCGAAGGCGAAGGTGTCGCCGTCCCAGTGCCGCAGCGGGTACCGGCGCTGGGCCGGGCCGAGGGTGAGGACCAGGGCGCCGTCGTCCTCGGAGATCGTCGCCGGGCCCCAGTACTCGTTGGCGTAGGTGCCCGCGTAGCTCGGTAGGGGCTGGGCGGCAGCCGGATTCGGCGGCGCGGACTTGCCGGACAGGTCGCCCACCGGATCGTTGATGGGGGCGATCGCGGCCTGGTAGATGCCGCGCCAGTCCTCGCGGATCTCGCCGAACTGCACCAGATCGCCGAACTCGGCGGTCAGCGCCTCCGGCACGCCGATCGGCGCGGCGTTGGTGAGGGCGACGATCGCGACGTCGGCGGACGGGATCGCCAGGAAGTTCGTGGCGGCGCCGAGCGCGAACGCGCCGGAATGGCTGTAGGCGGTCCGGCCCGCGGACGATGTCGACGCGTTGAAGCCGAACCCGTAGAAGCCCGCCCGTGCCGCAGGCGAGGACGCCGGTGCGGAGATCACCTGCGGGCTGATCGCGGGCAGCAGCGCTTCCGGCGGGGCGATGGTCGTGCCGTTCGACGAACCGTTGCCGAGCACCATCGCCAGCCAGCGGGCCATGTCGTTCACCGAGGAGCTGACCCCGCCCGCGGGAGACTGGGGATCGGGGTTGCGGACGAACTCGGCGACCCACTGGCCGTCGACGTTCACGTGGCCGACGGCGCGGTTCGGGCGCGACTGGAAGTCGACGAAGCGGGAACTGGTGGACGACATCCCGAGCGGGGTGTACAGCGTGTCGGCGCAGAGCCGGTCCCACGCGGTGCCCGCCGCGGCGGCGACGGCCTCGGCGCCTGCTGTCAGACCGAAGTTGGTGTAGTGGTAGGTGATCCGGAACGGGTCGAGGGGCTCGAGGCGGAGCTTGTCGAGGATGGTGTCCTGGTCGTAGCCGAGATCCTCCAGCCGGTCGCCCGCGTGGTCGGGCAGGCCGCTGCGGTGCGCGAACAGGTCGCCGATGGTGAGCTGGGCGGTGGTGGCCGGGTCGGCCAGCGCGAACGACGGCAGCTTCGACACCACGGGCGTTTCCCACTCGACCGTGCCCGCGCCGACCTGGTGGGCGACGACGGTGGCCGACACCGATTTCGACACCGAGGCCAGCTGGAAGACGGTGTCGGCGTCGACCTTGTCCTGACCGCCCGCCTCGCGGACACCGAAGCCCTTGGCATAGACGGTCTTTCCACCGTGTACGACGGCGACGGCCATGCCGGGGATGCGGCTGCTGTCCATCAGCGACGTCGCCAGCTCGTCGAGTTTCGCGACGGCCTTGTCGACCGCGTCGTCGGGGAGCGCGACCGCGGCGACCTGGTTCGGTGGGAGCTGTTCGGTGGTGGTGGTTGTGGTGGCGGTGTGCTCGTCGCCGGGCGATCCGCCGCAGCCGACCACGACAGCCATCGACACGACCAGCGCTGCGATTGCACCCTTGGCAGGCACCATGGGGCGACGATAGACCCGGTTGCGGTGTGATCGCGGGAACGTGGCTGGACTGTGACGGTCTGGCTACCGGGTGTTACTCACCGGTAGCCAGAGCTGCACCTTGCCGGAAAATGGGGAGCGGGCCTCGGCGAAGGGGGGGAGTTAGCCGAGGCCCGCGTAGGGTCGGCCCGGGGGGGAGGGGCCGACGTGAACGATCCTACGCGATACGAGCGGAATTCGTGTACGCGCAACGAACCAGTTTCCGAAATTTTTCGGCGACTGTGGGCGGGGTGGCCGCCCGCATGCGGTGTGGTGGGCGGCGGATCCACTGGCCGAGCACCCGGCAATTGTGTTACGGCGCGTGGAAAATGCTGGTACGCAACGTTTTACGGAAAAATGCCGGTGAACAGGTTCTCGTCGTACCGGCGGCCGTGCCCCGGAGACCAGGGGCTTGCCTTTCGCGGCACGGCCGGAAAATCAGTCCGATTCGCCGCGTGTCGCTACAGCTCGGCATGTCGAACAAATCTGTACATCGGGGAATCGGGCTCCGGCAAAACGGGGTGCGACTTGTCGGTGGGTACCGCAATACTGGGGCAACAGCGTTGAACCACGACATCAGGAGAATCATGCCCGACGCAATCGTCGCCGAGGGTCTGGTCAAACGGTACGGGCAGCTCGTCGCCCTGGACGGGCTGGATCTGTCCGTGCCCGAAGGTACCGTCACCGCACTTCTCGGCCCCAATGGCGCGGGAAAGACCACGACTGTCCGCGTTCTCACCACGTTGCTCATCCCCGACGAGGGCAGTGCCACCGTCGCGGGGATCGACGTGCTCCACAACCCACAGGCCCTGCGTTCCCGGATCGGCGCGTCCGGCCAGTACGCCGCCGTCGACGAGTACCTCACCGGATTCGAGAATCTCGAGATGGTGGGCAGGCTCTACCACCTCGGCGTGCAGCGCAGTAAGGAACGCGCGCGCGAACTGCTCGACCGTTTCCGGCTCTCCGACGCCGCCGACCGGCCGGTGAAGGGCTATTCCGGCGGCATGCGCCGACGGCTCGACCTGGCAGGTGCGCTGGTGGCCAACCCGCCGGTGCTGTTCCTGGACGAGCCGACCACCGGTCTGGACCCGCGGGCCCGGCTCGACCTGTGGGACGTCATCGAGGAACTCGTGGCAGGCGGCACCACGCTGCTGCTCACCACCCAGTACATGGACGAGGCCGATCGGCTGGCCGACTCGATCGCCGTCATCGACCACGGCAAGGTGATCGCCCGCGGCACCGCCGACGAACTCAAGGCCATCGTCGGTGGCGACCGCATCGAACTCACCGTCGCCACCGCCGATCAGCTCGGACCAGCCCAGCAGGCGCTGGCCGGACTGGCAGACGGCGAGATCCATCTCGAACCCGGCCTGCGCCGGGTCACCGTGCCGGTGGCCAACGGCTCGCAGGACCTGGTCACCGCGATCGGCCGGCTCACCGAGCAAAAGGTGCAGATCAACGACGTCGCGCTGCGCAGGCCGTCGCTCGACGACGTCTTCCTCACCCTCACCGGGCACGAGGCCGAGGAACTCGTCAACGGCGATGCCGAGGCACAGTCCGTCGGCGTCACGGAAGGACAGAAGCGATGAGTACGAGTACCGCGCTGAACAAGGCGGCGGACGTGGGAGGCCCCGGGCTCGGTGAACGGCTCTCGATGGTCGTCAGCGACAGCATCACCATCGCCAAGCGCAATGTCATCAAGATCAAGCGCGTGCCCGACGTGCTGGTCTTCACGACGCTGTCGCCGATCATGTTCGTGCTGCTGTTCGCCTACATCTTCGGCTCGGCGATCCAGATCGAGGGCGTGGCCGGCGGCTATCGCGAATTCCTGATCGCGGGCATCTTCGCGCAGACCGTGGTGTTCGGCGCCACCTTCACCGGTGCCGGCCTGGCCGAGGATATGCAGAAGGGCATCATCGACCGGTTCCGGTCCCTGCCGATGGCGCCGTCGGCGGTGCTGGTCGGCCGCACGATCAGCGACGTGGTGATCAACATCGTCAGCCTGGTCGTCATGTCGGTGACCGGCCTGGTCGTCGGCTGGCGGATCCGCGGGTCGTTCCTGGACGCGGTGCTGGCCTACGTGCTGATGTTGCTGTTCGCCTACGCGCTGTCGTGGATCATGGCGGTCGTCGGACTGATCGTGCGCGCGCCCGAGGTGTTCAACAACGCCAGCTTCATGGTGATCTTCCCGCTGACGTTCATTTCGAACGCGTTCGTGCCGTTGGAGAGCCTGCCAGGGCCGCTGCGCGTATTCGCCGAGTGGAACCCGGTATCGGCGCTCACCCAGGCCGTGCGCGACCTGTTCGGCAACACCAACCCGTTGGGTCCGCCATCAGATGCCTGGCCGATGCAGCACCCGGTGATCACCACGGTGATGTGGATCGTGGTGATCCTGATCGTGTTCGTGCCGCTGGCTCAGGTGCAGTACAAGAAGTCCGTGAGCCGCTGACGGTTCAGTGCGCGCCGGTCTCCGGGATGGGGGCCGGCGCGGAACCGTTGCGGGAGTAACCGAGGCGCGGCGGCTCGGCGGCGGGCTCGGGAAGTTGCGGACGCTTGCTGCGGGCCAGCAGGGCCAGGGCGCCTGCCCCGGCGATCGCGAGGGACGCGATGAGCGGGTTACGAAGCTTCATGCGACCACTCTACGAGACGCTCCCACCGGCTTCTGAGGCCTTGCGCCCCGCCCGTGGCACCATGATCGCGTGACCTCACCCAACCAGACTGCCGTGGCGACTCTGCACACCAACCACGGCGAGATCAAGATCGCGCTTTTCGGTAACCATGCCCCGAGGACGGTGCGCAACTTCGTCGGTCTCGCCGACGGCAGCGCCCCTTACACCACCGAGAACGCCGGTGGCACGGACGCTGGCCCGTTCTATGACGGCGCCGTCTTCCACCGGGTGATGCCGGGGTTCATGATCCAGGGCGGCGACCCGACCGGCACCGGACGCGGTGGGCCGGGCTACGAATTCGGCGACGAGTTCCACCCCGAACTGCGCTTCGACCGCGGCTACCTGCTGGCAATGGCCAATGCGGGGCCGGCTACCAATGGTTCGCAGTTCTTCATCACCGTCGGCGCCCAGCCGCACCTGAATCGCAAGCACTCCATCTTCGGTGAGGTGGTCGATCCCGATTCGCGCAAGGTCGTCGACGCGATCGCCGCGGTGAAGACCGATCGCAACGATCGCCCGGAAGAGCCGGTCGTGATCTCCTCGGTCACCATCGGCTGATCGAGCCGTCCACAGCAGAACTCCCCGCCGCGACAGTCGCGACGGGGAGTTCTCTGCTTCACGTGAAACGTTGCGGGCTCAGTCGGCCACCGAGGCGAAGCCGTTGACGACCAGCGCGTCGTAGACATCGTGCGGGTTGGTGCCGAGATCCCAGCGGCCGAAGATCAGCAGCCGCTCCGAGCCCTCGTGCTGGACGTCGATCTCGAGCATCGCCGACTTCCGGCCGAGGCGGCGGTAGGAGACCATCCGGATCCGGTCGATCCGGTCCAGCGGGTACTCCTTCGGTCCGGTGAGCGTGCCGACCACCAGGCGCGCCGCGGGTCCGGGCACCATGGTCAACCGGGGGCGCTGGCGGAAACCGAGCACGGCCATCCCCAGGACGGCGACCGCGGCCAGGCCGACGAGCAGCCTGCTCGGCCCGTCCTGGGCCAGCACGCCGGCCACGACCAGGATCAGACCGCCGCCGGACACCGCGACGAGACCGGCGGTGGGAGTTGTCCACGAGGTGCTGCCGGTGGAATCCACAGCGTTCACGCGGCTTCGTCCCCCATTGCTCCTCGAGTTGTCCACAGCTTCATCCACAGGTGTGCATGAATAACACCGGTGTAATCCGGTGCGTACCGGCAGGTCAGCGCCATCGCATGGTCATGATCAGGCCGATGACCATCAGGCCGAACCCGATCAGGAAGTTCCAGGCATTGAGATCGTTCATCCAGCTGATCTGCTCGGCAGCCAGGTAGTACACCAGCAGCCAGACGAGGCCTGCCAGCATGAAGCCAAGCATGATCGCGACGTACCAAGCCGGCGACGGGCCCGCCTTCACCTTCACCGGGGTGCGGCTGGCGGGGCTCGGGGTGTAGTCGGCCTTCTTGCGGACCTTGGACTTGGGCATGACGTCCTCGAATTCGGAATACAGGTAACTCCTAGGCTATCCCACCAGGTAATGGATGCGACGACCTACGGGGTCGGCACGTACCCTCGACGCATGCGTGTATTGGTCGTCGACAACTACGACAGCTTCGTATTCAACCTGGTGCAGTACCTCGGCCAGCTTGGTGCCGACGCCGTGGTCTGGCGCAACGACGACCAGCGCCTCGCCGACCTGGACACCCTGCTCACCCGTGGCGACGAGGGCGGGACCTTCGACGGCGTGCTCGTCAGCCCCGGGCCGGGCAGCCCCGACCGGGCCGGCGCGAGCATCCCGCTGGTGCACGCGGCGGCGCGGCACCGGATGCCGTTGCTCGGCGTGTGCCTCGGGCACCAGGCGATCGGCGAGGCGTTCGGCGGGACCGTGGACCGGGCGCCGGAGCTGCTGCACGGCAAGACCAGTCAGGTGTTCCACCTCGGGTCCGGCGTGCTGGCCGGCCTGCCCGACCCGTTCACCGCGACCCGCTACCACTCGCTCACCGTCCTCCCCGAGACGATCCCGGACGAGCTGGAAGTCGTCGGCCACACCGAGAGCGGGATCGTGATGGCCATGCGCCACCGCACCCTGCCGATCCACGGTGTGCAGTTCCATCCCGAGTCGGTACTCACCCAGGGCGGGCACCGGATGCTGGCCAACTGGCTCGAGGTGTGTGGGCAGCGCCCCGCCGAGGCCCTGGTTTCAGCGCTCGAAGCGGAGGTCGCCGCGCTGGTGACCCAGTGAGGCCCTGGGTTCTGCTGTCGGTGGCGGTGAGCCTGGATGGCTACATCGACGATGCGAGCGCCCAGCGGCTGCTGCTGTCCAACAGCGCGGACTTCGACCGGGTCGATCAGGTGCGCGCCGAGTCCGACGCGATCCTGATCGGCGCGCAGACGCTGCGCGCCGACAATCCCCGGTTGCTGGTCAACAGCGCCGAGCGCCGGGCCGATCGGGTGTCGGCGGGCAAGCCGGAGTATCCGGTCAAGGTCACCGTCACCGCCTCGGGCGACCTCGATCCCGAGCTGCGTTTCTGGCACACCGGCGGCGACAAGGTCGTCTACACCTCCGATGCGGGCGCGGCGACACTGGGCGACCGGCTGGCGGGCCTGGCCGAAGTCGTCGCCCTCGGCCCCGAACTCGCCTTGTCCGCGCTGCTCGACGATCTCGGCGAGCGCGGTATCCACAGGTTGATGGTCGAGGGCGGCACCGGGATGCACACCGGGTTCCTCGCCGCCGACCTGGTCGACGAGATCCGGCTCGCGATCGCGCCGATCCTGGTCGGCGACCCCGCCGCGCCGCGGTTCGTCGGCCCGGCCCAGTTCCCCGGCGGTGCCCAACGCCGGTTGCGTTTGGCGGGTGTGGAACAACTTGGGGATGTCGCTGTGCTGAAGTACCTGGTCGGCCCCGCGGACGAGCCTCTTCGCTAACCGGCCCTGTGTTCGAAATCATGTGCCCGACCTGGGGAAATATCACTGTCCACAGTTTGTCGAACGAATCGCTGCACACCTGAACATGACCGACTCCACATCATGCGACAGTTGTGGATAACTCCCGACCAGCAGGGGAATTCGATGAGCGCACACAGTGCCGAGAGCACCGACCACCGATTCATGCACAGGGCGATCGACCTGGCCAGGAACTGTCCGCCCAGCACAACGGCCTACTCGGTGGGCGCGGTGATCGTCGCCGACGGGGTGGAGATCGCGACCGGCTGGTCGCGCGAGACCGACGAGAAGGTACACGCGGAGGAATCGGCGCTGAACAAGCTCGACCCCGACGATCCACGGCTGACCAGGGCGACGATCTACAGCACGCTCGAACCGTGCTCGACCCGCGCCACGGCGAGCCGACCGCCGTGCACCGACCGGATCCTGGCCGCCGGTATCCCGACCGTCGTCATCGCCTGGCGCGAGCCGAGCCTGTTCGTCGCCGCCTGCGAAGGTGTGGACAAACTCCGCAAGCACGGCGTGCGCGTGGTCGAGCTCACCGACCTGGCCGAGGAGGCCATGTCGATGAACACTCACCTCGATCTGAGCTGAGGCTCAGGGCCGCCCGTAGATGGCGGTCACGAACTCGCCGAGCTGGTTGTCGTCGAGGTGCCTGGCCAGATCGGCCTCGCTGATCATGCCGACCAGCCGTTTGTTGTCGATCACCGGCATCCGCTTGACCCGATGACTTTCCATCTGGTCGAGCACGTCTTCCACATCCGCGTCCGCGCTGACCCAGCGCGGGGTCGACTCGCACAGTTCGGCCGCGGTCGTCGTTTCGGGGGACAGACCGAGCGCGATGCACTTCACGACGATGTCGCGATCGGTGATGATGCCGCACATGCGCTCGTCGTCATCGGCGACGACGAGCGATCCGACGCCGAGATCGGCCATCGCCGTCGCCGCGGTCGATACGGTGTCGCCGCGGGTGATCCACTGTGCACCGGGCTTCATGATGTCCCTGGCCGTGGTCATAGGGCTACCTCCTCGTTCAGCGTTGCTGTTGGGATGAAGCAGCCTCATTCTGCGCCCGCCGCGCCGCGGCAGGTAGGTTCTCCATGCAATCGAGACCTCAGCGCGGGAGCGGCGAAGCACCCACCTGCAGCACGACGTTGCTGGTCATGGTGACCGAGGATCCCGCCGCCGGACTCTGGCCCACGACCTTGCCGGACGTACTGCCGTCCAGCGTGATCACCGTGGTCTGGCTGAGCTGACCCGTCCAGCCGCTCGCGCGCAGCTGTTCCTGCGCCTGGGTCGGGGTGAGCCCGCTCAGATCGGGGACGATGATCCGGTCACCGGCCGAGACCTGCACGGTGATGGTCGACCCCTTCTCCGCGTTGCTGCCGCCCGCCGGGTTGGTGGAGAGCACCTGACCCCGCGGCGCGGTCGACTTCACCTCCTGGATCTCGACCTTGAAGCCCGCGCTGTCGGTCAGGTTCGGCTGGGCGACGGCGATGTCCTGGCCGATCACCGTCGGCACCCTGACCTGCTCCGGCCCCGAACCGATGGTGATGACGATCGGCTGATCGATGTCGACCCGGACGCCCGCGCTCGGCTCCTGCGAGATCACCTTGTCGGTTTCGGCGGTGCTCGACGCCTTGCGCGCCACATTCGGGTTCAGCTGCAGCCCGATCGAATTCAGCTTCTGCTCGGCCTCGGCCTGCGTGAGTCCCGCCAGCCGCGGCACCTGGACCTGCGACGGACCGGTCGAGACCTGCAGGGTGACGGTGCTGCCCTCGTCGATTCGGGAACCGCCGAGCGGCTGGGTCGCGATGACATTGCCCGGTGTCACCTTGCCGTCCGGCTTCTGCAGCACGGCGACGTGGAACCCGGCGTTCTGCAGCGCGGTCTGCGCCTGCTGGGAGGGCTGGCCCGACACATCGGGTACGGCGACCTGGTCCGGCTGACTACCCGGCCCGACCAGCACCCAGAACAACCCGAAGGCCACCGCGAGCGCGGCGGCGACGCCGAGCGCGATCAGGCCGGTGCGGTTGCGGCCCTCGGCGGGCGGTGCGATAGCGGCCTGCTCGGAGGTGTCGTCGCGGCGATCACGGAACGTCCGTGGGGCGGGTTCGTCGTCGTAATCCATGATGGTGGTGCGATCTTCGTCGTTCATCACCATCGGCGCGATCGGCTTCTGCCCGCCGAGCACCCGGATCAGGTCGGCGCGCATCTCCGCGGCTGTCTGGTACCGGTTGGCCGGGTTCTTGGCCATCGCCTTGAGGATCACCGAATCCAGTTCGCGCGGCACGCCGGGATTGACCGACGACGGCAGCGGCGGATCCTCCTTGACATGCTGATACGCGACCGCGACCGGCGAGTCGCCGGTGAACGGCGGCTGCCCGGTGAGGATCTCGAACAGCACACAGCCGACCGAGTACACATCGGAGCGGGCGTCGACGGTCTCGCCGCGCGCCTGTTCCGGCGAGAGGTACTGGGCGGTGCCGATCACCGCGGCGGTCTGGGTCATCGGGTTGGAGCTGTCGGCGATCGCGCGGGCGATGCCGAAGTCCATCACCTTCACCGCACCGGCGCGGTTGATCATGATGTTGGCCGGCTTCATGTCGCGGTGCACGATTCCGGCCTTATGGCTGAAATCGAGCGCGGCGCACACGTCGGCCACGACTTCCATCGCCTTGCGCGGCGCCAGCGGGCCCTTGCCGCGGACGATGTCGCGCAGGGTGTCGCCCTCGACGTACTCCATCACGATGTAGGGCAGCGGCCCGCCGTCGACGGTGGCCTCGCCGGTGTCGTACACCGCGACGATGGCCGGATGATTCAGCGCGGCCGCGTTCTGCGCCTCCCGCTTGAACCGCAGGTAGAACGTGGGATCGCGGGCCAGATCGGCCCGCAGCACCTTGATCGCGACGTCACGTGAGAGCCGCACGTCGCGTGCCTTGTGCACCTCCGACATGCCGCCGAACCCGATGATCTCGCCCAGCTCGTACCGCGAGGAGAGATTCTTCGGGGTGTTCATGGTTGTCCTTGTGGCGGAGTGTTGTCGACGGTGATCTTCGGGCCCATCGCGTTCGGGGCGTCGGGGAACGGCAGGTCGAGCGTGGGCAGCCGCGGACGCCCGTTGACCGTCGTCGTACCCTCCGCCGGCTTGGTGGTGGTCGGCTTGGTGGGCTTGGCCGTGGTCGTCGGCGCGGGCTTGGACGTGGTGGTCTGCGGCTGCGTCGTCGTCACCGGGGGTTCCGTCGTGGTGGGCAGCGGCTCCTCGGTGGTGGTCGTCGGGCGCGGCGGCTGCGTCGTCACCGGCGCCTCGCTGGGCGGCACGATCGGCGGCGGCAGCGACTTGGTGGTCACCGGCGGGGGCAGCGGCTTGGTGGTTTGCACGGTGGTGGTCGTGGTGCCGGTGTCGCGATTCGGCTCACCGCCGAACAGCAGCCACAGCACACCGCCACCGAGCACCAGCGCGCCGATGCCGAGCGCGATCAGCCACTTCTGGTTGTTGTTCCTGGTCTCGGGCGTGACGGCAGCGGGAGCCGCGGCCTGCGTCGCCGGACCGGTGTAACCGCCACCGGGCGTGATCGGCTGCGGCGGCTGGTGGCCGAAGCGCATGGTCGCGCCGTCGTAGTCCGCCGCGGCTGCCGGGATCACCGTCGTCGGGCCGGGCGGCAGCACGCGGGTGGCCCCGGTCATCGACGGGCCGATGCCGGCGGGCGGCGGAGGCATGTGACCGGCGCGCACCGCCGCGACCGCGTCGGCGAACTCGCCGCCGCTGCTGTAGCGCTGGGTCGGGTCCTTGGCCATCGTGATCGCGATCAGCTCGTGCACGTTGGCAGGCAGATCGGCGGGCATCGGCGGCGGCGCGTCGCGCACGTGCTTCATCGCGACGGTGATGGCACCGTCACCGGTGAACGGGCGCACGCCCGCCAGCGCTTCGTAGCCGACGATGCCGAGGGAGTACACGTCGCTGGCCGCGGTGGCGTCCTCGCCGACGGCCTGCTCGGGCGCGATGTACTGGGCGGTGCCCATCACCATGCCGGTCTTGGTCACCGGCGAGGCGTCGACCGCCTTGGCGATGCCGAAGTCGGTGATCTTCACCTGGCCGGTCGGGGTCACCAGGATGTTTCCCGGCTTCACGTCGCGGTGCACGACGCCGGCGGCGTGCGCGACCTCGAGTGCGCGACCGGTCTGCTCGAGCATGTCCAGACCCTGGACGACCGAGAGCCTGCCCATCCGGTTCAGCACCGCGTTGAGCGGTTCGCCCTGCACGAGCTCCATCACCAGGTAGGCGGTCTCGCCGCCGGACGGATCGGTGGTCTCGCCGTAGTCGTAGATGCCGGCGATCCCGGGGTGGTTGAGCTGCGCGGTGGTGCGCGCCTCGGTCCGGAACCGCTGACGGAACGTCGGGTCGGCGGAGAACTCGGTCTTGAGGACCTTGACCGCGACCCGCCGGTCGAGGCGGGTGTCCATCGCTTCCCACACCTGACCCATACCGCCGGTGGCGATGAGCCGCTGCAGGCGGTAGCGGTCGGCGATCATGGCGCCGTTGTTCAGCATCGGGGCCCCCGTGTTGTCACTCGCACACTCATTTCGTTCAGCCCCCTGCCAGGCCGGCGTCCAGCACCGACCTGGCGATCGGAGCGGCCACCGAACCACCGGTGGCCGCCAGCGCCCGGTCGCCGCCGTTCTCGACGATCACCGCGATGGCGATCTTCGGGTTCTGCGCGGGCGCGAACGCCATATACCACGCATGCGGCGGGGTGTTACGCGGATTGCTGCCATGTTCGGCTGTTCCGGTCTTGGACGCGATCTGGTACGGGGACCGGCCACCGCCCGCGGTATTGCTCTCCGAGGCGACCATCAGATTCGTCAGGGTCGACGCTACCTGGGGACTCACGGCTTGTCCGACCGAGACCGCCTTGGTCTTGCTGAGCTCGGACAGGTCCGGTGCCTGGGTCTGGTCGACCAGGTACGGCTGCATCCTGGTCCCGCCGTTCGCGATGGTGGCGGCGACCACCGCGACGTCGAGCGGGGTGACCGCGACATCGCGCTGACCGATGCTCGACTGGCCGAGGGCGGCGTTATCGGGGATCGGTCCCACGGTCGACTCGGCGACCGGAATCGGCACCCCACGGTGCGGGCCGATGCCGAACGCGGCGGCCTCGTCCTTGAGCGCGCTCGCGCCGACCTTCACGCCGAGTTCGACGAACGCGGTGTTGCAGGAGCGCCGGAACGCCTCGTAGAGGCTGGCGGTCGGCCCGTCACCGCAGGTGCTGCCGTTGTAGTTCTCCAGCGTGGTGCTGGTGCCGGGCAGGGTGATGGTGGGCGCCGCGGTGAACTGGTCGTCGGGACCGGCGACGCCGTTGGAGAGCGCGGCCGCGGTCACGATGGTCTTGAAGGTCGAGCCGGGCGGGTAGGTCTGCGAGACGGCGCGGTTGAGCATCGGCTGGCTCGGATCGGTGCTGAGCCGTTCCCATGCCGCCCGGCCCGCGGCGCCGTCGTGGCCCGACAGCTCGTTGGGGTCGTAGCTGGGGGTCGACACCATCGTCAGGATCTTGCCGGTGCTCGGCTCGATCGCGACCACGGCGCCGGTGTAGCCCTTCGAGGTCATCTGCTCGTAGGCGACCTGCTGCATCATCGGGTTGAGCGTGGTCAGCACATTGGCGCCGCGCGGGTCACGCCCGGCGAACATGTCGATGAGACGGCGGCCGAACAGGCTCGAGTCGTTGCCCGACAGCAGCGGATCCGCGGCCAGCTCGAGGCCGGTCTTGCCGTACTGCATCGAGTAGAAGCCGGTGACCGGCGCGTAAGCCGGTGGGATGCTCGGGTATTGGCGCAGGTACTTGTACCGGTCGTCGGTGGCGACCGAGCTCGCGAGCACGGTGCCGCCCGCGGAGATCTGCCCGCGCTGGCGCGCGTACTCGTCGAGCAGCACGCGCGAGTTGCGCGGGTCGCTGCGCAGATCGTCGGCCTTGATCACCTGCAGGTAGGTCGCGTTCACGAGCAACGCGACCACCATCACCATCACGGCGACGGCGACGCGACGTAGCGGAGTGTTCATTCGCTCGCCCTGCCTTCCGACCTGCGGAACATCTCGGTCGGCGCCTCGGCGATCGGCGCCGGGCCGCGCTTGCGCGCCGGTGCGGGCGCGCGGGCGGCATCGGAGATCTTGATCAGCAGCCCGAGCAGCGCGTAGTTCGCCAGCAGCGACGAACCGCCGTAGGAGATGAACGGCGTGGTCAGGCCGGTGAGCGGGATCAGCTTGGTGACACCGCCGACGACGACGAACACCTGGATCGCGATGGTGAACGACAGGCCGGCCGCGAGCAGCTTGCCGAAGCTGTCGCGCACGGCCAGCGCGGTCCGCAGCCCACGCACGATGAAGATCAGGAACAGCATCAGCACCGCGGTGAGCCCGATCAGGCCGAGCTCCTCACCGATGGTGGTGACGATGAAGTCGGTCTTGGCGAAGGGCACCTGGTTGGGCCGTCCGCTGCCGAGCCCGGTGCCCGCCAGCCCGCCGGTCGCGAAACCGAACAGCGATTGCGAGATCTGATACCCGGTGTTGTGGTAGTCGTCGAACGGGTGCAGCCAGGTGTCCACGCGCACCCGCACGTGCCCGAAAAGCTGGTAGGCGAAGACGAATCCGAGCGCGAGCAGGCCGCCGCCGATGACCAGCCAGCCCACGCGCTCGGTGGCGATGTAGATCATCACCAGCACCGTGCCGAAGATGAGCAGCGAAGTGCCGAGGTCCTTTTCGAGGACGAGCACGCCGATGCAGACGACCCAGACGATCAGGATCGGGCCCATGTCACGCGGCCGCGGAAACTCCATGCCGAGGAAGTGCTTGCCCGCCGCGGTGAACAGATCGCGCTTGGCCACGAGCACGCCCGCGAAGAACACGATCAGCAGGATCTTGGCGAATTCGCCCGGCTGCACACTGAATCCGGGCAGCCGGATCCAGATCTTGGCGCCGTTGACTTCGGAGAACCGGCTGGGCAGCAGTGCCGGAATCGCCAGCGCGACCAGGCCGACCAGGCCTAGGGTGTAGGTGTAGCGCGCGAGCGTGCGGTAGTCCCGCAAGACGATGAGCAGGGTGATGAACACCACGATGCCCAGGCCGGTCCACATGATCTGCTGGTTGGCGTCGGGGGAGGGGATCGGGCTCGAGTCGTACACGGCCTTTTGCGCGTCCGCGAGGTCGAGCCGGTGGATCAGCACCAGGCCCAAACCGTTGAGCAGCGCGATGATCGGTAGCAGCAGTGGGTCGGCGAACGGCGCGAACCGCCGCACGGCCAGATGCGCGACACCGAACAGCGCGAGGAACGCCAGACCGTACTTGGCGATGTCCCAGGTGACCGACTGTTCCTGGCTCGCCTCGACGATGAACAACGACACCGTCGTGATCCCCGCCGCCCCCGCCAGCAGCAGCAACTCCTGGTTGCGTCGCGTCGACGGGGGTGGTGCTGGCGCGAATCCGCCAGGGGGGCTGGGGAAAGCCCCAGCCGACGGCGGTGCCGGTGCGGACATCAGTCCGTCACCCGGCAGTTCTCCCCTGAGATCTGCGGAGTTGTCGTGGGGACGGTCGTCGTGGGCGGGGCAGGGGGCGTCGTGGTCGGCGTCGCGGGCTGATCAGGGCCGGGGGTCGGTGCGCCACCGGGGAGCACCGGCGGCTGCTCGGTGGGCAGCACGCCGGGCTGCGGCACCGATTCCTTCTTCGGGCAGGGCGGCAGCAGTTCGTTGCGCGCCAGCATCTTCATGCTGTCGCGCGCCTTGTCCAGCGAGTCCGGCGGCAGGCCCTTCTGGACCTGGTCGCGGCCGGTCTGCTTGAGGTCGCTGACCATCAGCTTCTTGCAGCCGGTCGGCGCCGCCGTGCCCGCCTCGACGAGGGTCAGCTCGCCCTTGTTGTTGACGCAGCCGGTGAGCTCGACATCGTGGATCGAGTAGCCGAGGATCGAGCCGGGCAGCCCGCGCATCACGACCACCCCGTCGTTGTCGGCGCCCACGTAGTAGTTGCTGCGAATCATCTTGTAGCCGACCACGAGTCCGACCACGACCGCGGCGATCAGTGCCAGCGAGAGCAGCAGCCAGCGCAGCTTGTGCGACTTGGGCTCCGGCGGCGGCGGTGCGGTGGCGGC
This sequence comes from Nocardia sp. NPDC057663, assembly GCF_042799895.1. Classification (NCBI taxonomy): domain Bacteria; kingdom Bacillati; phylum Actinomycetota; class Actinomycetes; order Mycobacteriales; family Nocardiaceae; genus Nocardia; species Nocardia sp. NPDC057663. The sequence goes on from NZ_JBHVHX010000006.1 coordinate 170,938, forward strand.
CCGGCGCGGTTGCGCGCGCGGCGGGCGCATCGCGGCGGCCCGGCCCGCGGCGGTGTTCGGCGGCGGGGTGTCTTCCTCGTCCTCGGTGGAGGCGGCGCCCGCGACGATCGGGTGGCTCTGGCCGTAGTCGAGATCGATCACGTCGGCGACGACGACGGTGACGTTGTCGGGCCCACCGCTGCGCAGCGCCAGCTCGATGAGCCGGTCGGCGCACTCGTCGGTGTTGCCCTCGCGCATGGTGTTGCCGATGGTCTCGTCGCTCACCACGTCCGAAAGGCCGTCGGAGCACAGCAGATACCGGTCACCGGCGCGGGCTTCGCGCATGATCAGCGTCGGCTCGATCTCGTTGCCGGTGAGGGCGCGCATGATGAGCGAGCGCTGCGGATGGGTGTGCGCCTGCTCGGGCGTGATCCGGCCCTCGTCGACCAGCGACTGCACGAACGTGTCGTCGCGGGTGATCTGGGCGAGTTCGCCGTCGCGCAGCAGGTACGCGCGCGAGTCGCCGATGTGCACCATGCCGAGCTTGCCGCCGGCGAACAGGATGGCGGTGAGCGTGGTGCCCATGCCGTCGAGTTCGGGTTCGGCCTCGACATGGTCGGCGATGGCCGCGTTGCCGGAACGCGTTGCGCGGTCGAGCTTGCCGAGGATGTCCTGGCCGGGCTCGTCGTCGTCCAGATGCGCCAGCGCGGCGATCATCAACTGGGAGGCAACTTCTCCGGCGGCGTGGCCACCCATGCCGTCGGCGAGGGCCAGCAGGCGTGCGCCCGCGTAGACCGAATCCTCGTTGTTGCCTCGGACGAGGCCCCGGTCGCTTCGCGCGGTATAGCGCAGAACAAGTGTCACGATCGCAGCTCGATCACAGTTTTGCCGACTCGCACCGGAGTGCCGAGCGGAACACGGACGGCGGTGGTGACTTTCGCGCGGTCTAGATAAGTGCCGTTGGTGGAGCCGAGGTCTTCCACGTACCAGTCGTCACCACGCTGAGAAAGTCGCGCGTGCCTGGTCGAGGCATAGTCGTCGGTGAGTACCAGCGTCGAATCGTCGGCGCGGCCGATGAGGACCGGCTGCGTGCCGAGGGTGATTCGAGTGCCGGCGAGTGAACCATGAGTCACCACTAGATACTTGGCGCCCTTCTGGCCTCGGCTGAAGGAAGGCAGCACCGTGGAACCGCGTGCGGCCCTGGGCTGTATCCGAATGCCGGATGCCGCGTAGATATCGCTGCGCAAGGTCCGCAGGACGGCCCAGACGAACAACCAGAGCAGCAGCAGGAACCCCGCGCGGGTCAATTGCAGGATCAATCCCTGCACGGCGTTCCACCTCCTGTTCGCCCGGGTACGTCGGTACGGCAGGTGCGGGGCGAACCACCCCCACCAGCGTGCTGGCTTGCGGGCCCCGAGGTCGGGGCCGTGCGTGTGATGGCAGCATCATAGGGCCGACAGCGTCGACTCGTGACGTGCACCGCGCAGCTTACGGGATCAGACGATCCGGATCAGGATCTCGGAATGTCCGGCCCGGATGACGTCGCCGTCGGCGAGCTGCCAATCCTGCACGGGCGAGCCGTTGACCAGGGTTCCGTTGGTGGAACCCAGATCCGAGAGCATCGCGGTCTGACCGTCCCAGCGCACCTCGATGTGGCGGCGCGACACACCGGTGTCGGGCAGCCGGAAGTGTGCGTCCTGGCCGCGGCCGATGATGTTGCTGCCCTCGCGGAGCTGGTAGGTGCGGCCGCTGCCGTCGTCTAGTTGCAGCGTGGCCGAGTAGCTGGACTGCGCGGCGCCGTACCCGGCACCGGCGGCCTGGCCGTAGCCCTGCTGGGCGCCGTAGCCGCCCTGCTGGCCGTAGCCCGCCTGCTCCGGCTCGGCGTAGCCCTGCTCGGCGTAACCGGGCTGGGCGCCGTAGCCGCCCTGCTGCCCGTAACCGGGTTCGGCGTAGCCCTGCTGGCCGTAGCCGCCCTGCTGGTCGTAGCCGGGTTCGGCGTAGCCCTGCTGTCCGTAGCCGGCCTGCTGTCCGTAGCCCTGCTGCTGCTCGGCGTAGCCCTGCTGGCCGTAGCCACCCTGCTGGTCGTAACCGGGTTCGCCGTAGCCGGGCTGGGCGCCGTAGCCGCCCTGCTGGCTGTAGGCCTGCTGTCCGTAGCCGCCCTGCTGGTCGTAGCCCTGCTCGCCATAACCGGGCTGGGCGCCGTAGCCGCCCTGCTGCCCGTAGCCGGGCTGTGCGCCGCCCTGCTGGTCGTACCCGTTCTGGTATTCGCCACCCTGCTGGCCGTACGCGGCATCGCCGTAGCCGGGCTGGGCACTGTAGCCGCCCTGCTGGCCGTACTCGTCGGGGTAGGCGCCGGGAGTGGCACCACGTCCGGCGGGCGGCGGAGCGTACCCGCGGTTGCGTGGATCGGACTCCGCGGGCTCTCGGCTCGGCTCGTAGCCTGAGTTGTGCGTCATGGGGCCAGCTCCTGGTTGCGGGTGTGCGGGTCGTTGTGGCGGTTCCGGGCGAGGTGGGGCGGTCCCGCGACCGGCGTCGGGGTCGACGCGGCCGCTCGCTCTGAACATTCCGGTGTGCAGCGTAGGTGATGCCTCGAACGACACGTGTACTTCGCCGTAGGTCTGCCAGCCCTGCTCGCGGATGTAATCCTGCAGATGTTTGGCGAACGCCTTGGTCGTGAGGTCGTGATCGGCGTCGAGCTTTCCGTGATCGGATTCGTTGATCGTGATCACGTAACTGTTCGGCGCGAGCTTGTGCCCGCCGCCGAGATCCTGCACCTGATCTGCGGCTTCGCGCTGCAGCGCGGCCTCCACCTCCTGGGGAACGACGCTGCCGCCGAACACCCTCGCGAACACGTCACCGACGGCGCCCTGCAGGCGACGCTCGAATCTCGACACGATGCCCATCACAGCCCTCCCTTCGGTGCGCGTGTCCGACCAGGTCGACACGCTGGTTACGGCGTGTCCGGACCCGACCACGTTCCTTGCATGATATCCACGATCCTCCAACCCTGTAACTCCCGGCGAAGCGCGCCGGTTCCCGAGCCGAATTCGCTCACATCATCGCAGGTCAGAGACCCGATTTTATTTTCGGCCGCGGGGCATGTTAGATTTTTCCAGTCGCTCGGGCGAGTGGCGGAATGGCAGACGCGCTGGCTTCAGGTGCCAGTGTCCGTAAGGACGTGGGGGTTCAAGTCCCCCTTCGCCCACAAAGACTAGAGGCTCGATCCATCCGGATCGGGCCTCTAGTCGTTTCTGCGGTCGACCAGGCGGACGAGCGCCCGGCGCAGGTCGGGGCGCGGGGTGGTCGCGTCGAGTTCCTGGAGCGCGGTTTCGGCGATCGCGGCGACCAGCAGGACCGCGATGGGGTCCGGGTCGGGCCAGCCGATGGCGATGAGGTCGGTGGTGAGGAGGGCGGCGGCGGTGGCGTTGCGGGCTGCTACTTCGGTGCCGAGGCCGGCGTCGGTGCGCGCCTGTACTAGAAGGCCTTTTGTCGCGGGGTCGGCGAGACAGCCGTCGAGGTAGGCGGTAATGCCCGCGGTGAGGCGGGACTCGCCGGGCGGGAGGTCGGCGACCGCGGCGGACACCAGGTCGTCGAGGTGATCGTGGAAGGCACGGTGCAGGGCGACGAAGTAGGCCTCGCGGCTCGGCCAGTGTTGATAGAAGCTGCCCTTCGCCATCTTCGCCTGCGCGGCGATCGCGTTGACCGACAGCTTGGTCAGGTCCTCGGTGGACAGCAGGGTGCGGCCTGCCTCCAGCAGCGCGCGCCGTCCTGGCTCGGCGGATCTCATGGTCGCATTCCAGCACGGGCCGTCAGGAAATCCCGCACCGTCTCGAGGAACAGCCCGGGGGCCTCGGCGAACGGCTCGTGCCGGGTGGAGATGACCTTCACCTCCGCGTGCGGCAGTGCTGCGGCGACGCCGCGGCGGTTCATGAGCCACGGATTCGACGGGTCGTTGCGACCCCACACCACCTGAACCGGCACACCGGGCAGCAGCGGTCCGCCCGTGGGCAGATCGAATCGCGGATCGTCGAAGCTGCGCCAGAGACTGCGATAGACGGCGAGACGAATCGGATCGCCGGGTATCGCCCGTGCCCGGTCGAAGATGGCGCGCACGCCGCCGCGATCGAGCGGACCCAGATACATCCGCGCGTTCGGCACGACGAACCGGCGGGCGACGACAGGGCTCGCGACAATGCGGAAGAACGTCCTGGTCAACATATTTCGCGGCGCGAACCCCGCCGGCTGCACGAGCACGAGCCCACGCACCCGATCCGGCGCGCGCTCGGCCAACCGCACGGCGGCATACCCACCCGCGCTGTTACCTATCACCGTGAACGCGCCGAATCCGTACCGGGACAACACATCGACGACCCGAACAGTCACCTCGACGAGCGCATCGATGGTGATCAGCTCCGGATCGCGGACGGTCGACGCGCCGTATCCGGGCCAGTCGATCGCGGCGATCGCCCAGTCGGGCGTCAGCGCGGGCACGATCTCGTCGAAGTCGCGATGGTCACCCGGATTCGCGTGCAGCAGCACCAATCCCGGCGCCTCGTCCGGCGACCGGCCGCGCAGGTGAACCGCGATGTCACCGAAGGGAGTCGGGACGGTCAGCTTCTCGGGAAGTCCCATGCATCGACGCTAGCCATGACCGACCGGTCGGTCAAGCCTCGGGACGGCCGAGAGCGCCGATCGTTGTGCGAGGGAGATCAGCCTCTGCGGGCGATCAGCAGATGATGCGGAACGGGCGGGTTCGGCAGCGTGCGCTGCTCGACGGTCAGGCCTGCGCCGGACAGCGCCGCGACGATGTCGGCGACCGGACGCAAGGTGAATCCATAAGGGGTGAACGGTATCTTGGCCATCACCTCGGGGTCGCCGATACCGATCACCGCGGTACCGCCGGGGCGCAGGACGCGGGCCAGTTCGGCGCAGGCGGCGGGCAGGTCGTCGAGAAAGTAGATGGTGTTGACGGTGATCGCCGCGTCCAGACTCGCGTCGGGCAGCGGCAGCGCGGCCAGCGTGCCGTCGGCCAGGATGAGGCGATCGGCGGCGACGGGCATGGCGAAAGCGGAGCGGGCGCGCGCGAGCATGTCGGCGGAGGGTTCGACGCCGTGCACCACACCGTCGGGACCGACCCGGTCGAGCAGCAGCGCCAACCCGACGCCACCACCGAATCCGATATCGGCGACTGTCGCGCCCGAGCTCGGCGCCGCCGCGTCGACCGCGGCCGCGATGGCACGCTTATTGCTGCGATTGAGGACGAACGCCACACCCTTACCGAGCATTCCGTGCGGATTACCGAGCTGATCGGCGATGGACGTGAGCAGGCGATCCTTGACCCCGGGCATGCGGCAATCGTAGGCGTTCAGGATTTCCTGCAAGGCACTGTGACCTAGGTCATCCGCATCGGCTGATGCGCCGGCGGCCGGGGTCCGGAAGGTGCCGGTGAGGCGAAGATCACACCGTGTGGTACGGGCTGCATTCCGGGTGTTCTGCTTGCCGATTTCGCGTCGTTCGGCGGACGGTTCGCAACCGGTTGTTCGGCCCATTGAAGGCCTCGTGACAGGTGCTTGGGCTCGATTGCTAGGTGCTGATCTTGTTTGCAGCGTTGTAAACAAACTTGGAGTCTCTTTTAAAGCGTTTCAAGTGCGGCAAATCGATATTCCGTTGCCAAATCCCCAGGTAGTCGGCTATGCGAGCCATCTCGAGCAGCGTCGGGCAACCAGCGGGAACATTCCCACCCGACCGCGCCGGCGGTCGGGTGGATCGTTGTCGAAGGTTTGCCGCGGGTGAATTTCCGGTGACGGCGAGCACCCGCCGAGACTGCCGCCGGAAGTTAGCTGTGTCGGTGAAAATCGGTGGATCGACAGATGTTTGCTGGTTCGCAATCAGTACGCCCGACCTGCGCGTTGGGGGTTGCATGGGCATAACGATTGTGTACAGTTGACGGTAACGCTGGCCGCAGCTCGAGCCCGACTCGCTGCGGCCAGCGGAACTCAAATGGGGGAGTTCGACACCATCTCGTAACCTCGCGTAGCTGCCGATTGTCCGGAGCTGTTTCCGCAGGGGTGTGCTCGGAGTTTCCTAACTCGCAAATGCACGTGCATCTGCGCGTTCACGCCCGGTTCAGTGTCTTTGGCGCAGACAACCATCGATCTGCCGGGTCCGGCAGGGCCGCGGGCGCGGCGGCCGCGGCGTCCTGCTCGTCGGCCACCCGCCGGCCGAGACCGAAAACGTAGAAGAGGAACAACGCTTCGGCGCCGAACCCGAAGGCGATCCGCACCGGGGCGGGCAGCGGACTCGGGGTCACGAAACCTTCGATCAGACCGCACACCAGCAGCACAGCGACCAGTCCGAGCGCCACCGTCGCGGTCACCCTGCCCTGCCTGGCCACCGCGGCCGCCCTGCTGCGCCGTCCCGGATCGACGAGCGTCCAGCCCAGTTTCAGTCCCACCCCGCCCGCGACGAACAGCGCCGTCAGCTCCAGCGTGCCGTGCGGCAGGATGAATCCGAAGAACGACTCCAGCCGTCCCGCGTCGGACATCAATCCACCGGTTATCCCCAGATTCAGCGCATTCATGAACAGCGCATACACAGCGGGCAGGATCAGCACACCGGTGAACAGGGCGATCGCCGACACCCACGAGTTGTGTGTCCACACCTGTGCGGCGAAGGCCTCGTTCGGGTGCTCCGAGTAGTAGGTCTCGAATGCGCCACCCGGTCCGGTGATGATCGACGTATCACCCTCGGGTATCCCCAGTGCTTTTCGCGCCGCCGCCGAGTTGTCCACAAGGACAGCGATCACGGCGGAGACGGCGAGGAAGACCGCGGTCACCCCCACCCACCACGGCCAGGCGCGATACACCGCCGCGGGAAAATGCCGCGTGAAGAACCGGCCGACTTCGCGCCACGGCTGCGACCGCGCGGCCAGCACCCGTCCCCTGGCCCTGGCGAGCAGGGCACTGAGCCCGGCCACCAGCTCCGGATCGGGGTGGTGGCCCTGCAGCTTCGCCAGCTGCTGCGAGGCGGCCCGGTACAGCCGGACCAGTTCGTCGGCCTCGGCCCCGGAGAGTTTGCGCTGGCGGACCAGCTGATCCAACCGATACCACGACCGTTGATGCGCCCAGCTGTAGGCATCGGTGTCCATATCGGGAATGCTAGCCACATGGCCGAATTCACCACCGGCGAAGCGGTGGCGCTCGAACTCCCGATCGCGCGCATACCCAGCCGTGCGGGCGCCTTTCTGCTCGACCTGGTCATCCAGCTGTCGCTGGCGGCCACCCTCGCCTACGCCGGGCTGATGCTGTTGCTCGCGGCCGATGCCGATTCGGCGTGGTGGAGCGTCACCGCCGTCGTCACGCTGGTGACCGTGCTGGTCGCCTATCCGGTGACCAGCGAAACCGTCTCGCGCGGGCGTTCACTGGGGAAGCTGGCGTTCGGGCTGCGCGTCGTGCGCGCCGATGCGGGGCCGATCGACTTCCGGCACGCGCTCACCCGCGGGCTGGCCGGGGCGATTGTGGATTTCTGGATGCTCGGCGCGTTCGGCGCGATCGCGGTGATCAGCTCGCTGTGCTCGCGCGACGGCAAGCGGGTGGGTGACGTGCTCGCCGGGACCGTGGTTGTGCACACCCGGCAGAGCCTGCCGATGCCTGCGCTCGCCGTCGCGCCGCCGTGGCTGACCGGCTGGGCGGCACAACTCGATCCGAGCGGGATGTCCGACGAGCTGGCCGGGGCGGTCCGTCAGTATCTGACCAGGTTGCGCACGTTGACACCGGCCGCGCAGCACCATCTCGGCACTCAGCTCGTGGTGGCGGTGTGCGCCGCCGTGCAGCGCCCGGTACCCACCGAATATCCGCCGTACCACGTCCTCGGTGCGGTTCTGGCTCGGCGGCAGCAGCTTTCGCGCGGCTGAGCCTTGTGGATGAAATCGTCCTGTGCACAACATGTTGGCGAGACGGTGGATGGACTGTGAGTGGCGGTGGACAACTTCGGTTGTCCACAACTCACAGTGATCCGGACTGCTTCAATTCCAGGTATTCGTCGGCCAGTGCCTCGGGCAACCGGTCCGGTGCGGCGGCAACCACCTGCACCCCACGTCGACGCAGTGATTCCTGCACCAGAGCCCGCTCGGCCAGCACTGTTTCGGCCGCCGCCGCGGTGTAGACGGCGTCCGCGGTGGACCGATCACGGGCGGCCGCGGCGATATCGGGGTCGGTGACCGAGACGATCAACACCCGGTGCCGCCGGGTGAGCGTGGGCAACGCGGGCAGCAGATGCTCGGTGACCGTCGGACCGTCCAGGCTGGTGAACCAGACGATGAGTGCCCGCCTGCGCACCCGGGAGATCACGGTCCGGACCAGGCCGGTGGTGTCGGTATCCACAAGCTGTGGCGTCACGCCGGCGAGGGTGTGCATAAGTTTGAGGGGGAGCTGATGTCCGCTCGCACCGGTCGCCTCGGCGCGCACTCGGCGGTCGTAGGCCAGTAGATCCACGGTGTCGCCCGCGGCCGCGGCCAGACCACCGAGCAGCAGCGCCGCTTCGATCGAGGAATCCAGTCGCGTTCCCGCACCGACCCGTCCCGCGCTCGCCCGCCCGGTGTCGAGCACCATCAGCACGTGCCGGTTGCGTTCCGGCCGCCAGGTGCGCACGAGGACGTCGGCGGCCCGGGCGGTGGCCCGCCAGTCGATGCTGCGGACATCGTCGCCCGCCACGTACTCGCGGAACGAATCGAACTCGGTGCCCTGCCCGCGCGTGTTCGCGACATTGCGGCCCTCGAGATGATGCAGCCGCTTCACCTTCGACCGCAGCAGCCGTTCGCTGCGGAACGGGGGCAGCGCGCGGACCCTGGCGGGCACGTCGACGCGCGTCTGCCGACCGGCCAGCCCGAGCGGGCCGAGCAGCCGCACCGTCACCGGGCCCGCGACCCGGTCGCCGCGGTAGGTAGGGGTGAGGCTGGTGCGCAACCGGATCCGGGTGCGCGGCGCCAGCGCGAGGTGATGGGTGCGGTGATCGGCGCGGGCGCTGTCGGGCCAGGCGTCCCACAGCATGCCGCGCACCGTGGCGGTGCCGGTGTTGGTCACCACGAGTTCGATCTCGGTGCCCCGGCCCAGCCGCACGACGGTCAGCGGGTCGCGGGTCAGGGTGAGCGAGTCGGCCCGCGCGGTGAGCGCGACATCGAAAAGTCCGACTGCCAGCAGTGTGACGCACGCGCCGAGCACGCCGACCCATGACGGCGCGAGAAACATCACCAGCGCCGCCGCGATCGTGGCGAGCAGCGCGAACCGGCCTGTGACGACCACGCCGCTACACCGGAACCGGCACCGAGACCAGCAACGACGAGAGCACACCCTCGGTGCTCACCCCGTCCAGCTCGGCCTCGGGCCGCAACATCAGCCGATGCCGCAGCACGGCCACGGCCACGGTCTTCACGTCGTCGGGCGTCACGTAGGCGCGCCCGTTCAGCCAGGCGAAGGCGCGCGCGGCCGCCAGCAGCGCGGTCGCGCCACGGGTGGACGCGCCGTGCGCGACGGCGGGCGAGCTGCGTGTGGCGCGGCACAGGTCGACGATGTAGGCGAGCACCTCGGGACTCACCGTCACCTGCGCGATCGCGGCGCGGGCGGCGGCGATGTGCTCGGGTCCGGCCACCGGACGCAGCCCGGCGGCGCCGAGATCGCGCGGATCGAAGCCGCTCGCGTGCCGCTGCAGGACGCGGAACTCGTCGTCGCGGTCGGGCAGCCGGATGTCGACCTTGAACAGGAACCGGTCGAGCTGAGCCTCGGGCAGCGGGTAGGTGCCCTCCTGCTCGATCGGGTTCTGGGTGGCGACGACGACGAACGGCTCGGGCAGCGGCTTGGGCTGACCGTCCACCGAGACCTGACGCTCCTCCATCGACTCCAGCAGCGCGGACTGCGTCTTCGGCGGGGTGCGGTTGATCTCGTCGGCCAGCAGCAGGTTGGTGAAGACCGGGCCGTGGCGGAAGGTGAACTCGGCCGAATGCGGGTCGTAGATCTGCGAACCGGTGATATCGCCCGGCATCAGATCGGGGGTGAACTGCACGCGGGCGTGGTCGAGCGCCAGCGAGGTTGCCAGCGCGCGGACCAGCAGCGTCTTGGCCACGCCTGGCACGCCTTCCAGCAGCACGTGGCCGCGGCACAGCAGCGCGAGCACCAGGTACAGCACGGCCTGGTCGTTGCCGACCACGGCCTTGCCGATCTCGGTGCGCAGCGCGGCCAGCGCCGCACCGGCCTCCGAGGCGCTCGGCGTCTTCTGCAGGACAGTGTTGTCGGTCATCCGAGCTCCGTCTCGATCCATTCGAGGTGTGCGGCAACGTAATACAGGGTCGTCTCGTCGGGCACCGGGCCGAACAGGACGGTGCCGATCTGCTGGGCGGGCACGCCGAGGCGGGTGGCGGCCGTCTCGACGAGCTGATCGTCGGTGAGTTCGCGTGCGCCGAGGCGTGGGCGGATCCGGCGCAGGGTCGCCGTGCGCAGGGTCCGCGCGACGTGGGCGACGTCGCCGGAGCGACGGTACAGACCCGCCTGACCCGCGAGCAGTTCGTTCGCGGCCACCTCGACCGGTCGCGGTTCGCCGACCAGCGCGCCGCGTCTGCGCCCGCGCCACCCCATCAGCGCGACGAAGGCGATCAGGAATTGCAGACCGCCGAAGGCGAGCCAGCCGGGCAGGCTGGTGAAGATCGAGTCCTTCCCCTCGCCGAAATCGGGGTCGAAGCTGTCGTCCTCGGGCTGATCGGGCAGGTCAGGCGGTATCGGCGGGTCGGGCGCCTCGGGTGCGTTGGGCGCACCGCACGACTGCAAGGTGGCGTACAGCAGCAGGGCCAGGGCCAGGGCGGCGGCCAGCGCGGCCCAGAACCGGGGATTGCGGAGCAGCCCGGGCAGCGGCGGAAGTTGCCTGCGCCGCTTGGGCTCCCGTTCGACGATCTCGAGTTCGACCGGCTCGGCGACCGGCGGTGGGGCCGACTGCGAGTACCGGTCGGCGTATTCGAGCCTGCGGTATTCGTCCTCGGTCGCGGCGCGCCCGCCGTAGACGACCTCGTCGAAACTGCGTGCCGCCGGGTGTAATTCGGTGGACTGTTCCAGTGGCAGCGCGGTGGTCGCGTCGTCGGCGGTCTCCTGCGCGGTGCGTGATCGGCGGACCGGCAGGGTGCCGCCCTGTTCGAGGGCGCGCAGCACCGCGCGGAACCGTTCGCGGAGTGCGCGATCGTAGTCGCGGCGACCCGCTGCGTTCTCGGCGGCGGCCCGGTGCTCAGCGGCCGCGCCGAGGCGGGGCTGAGGTGGTGCGCCGCTGTGGCCGGGTTGCGGCGGTGCACCGCCGGGGAGGTCCGGGAAGTTGTTGTCGCTCATCGGGTACCACCCGGTATCCGGATGTCCATGCCTTCGCGGGTGCAGCGCCGGTCTATATAGCAGAGGACCCGGCTGGTCGCCTCGATGATCTCGCCGACCGTCACCACCAGCAGCAGTCCGCCGACCAGCAGCGTGATGAAGGCCCAGCGGTGCGTGCCGGAGAAGTCGGACAGGAAGAAAGGAATGCCGAACGCAGGCACCGCGAGTACCGCGAAGATGAGCCGCTGGGTGAGCCACAGGCCGGCGAAGGTCCAGTCCGCGCCCTGCACCAGTTCTTTCGAGCGGGCGACGGCGACACCGAATCCCGCCTGCTCACCGAGGATCACCGGTTCGGCGACGAACCGGCGCGCACGCACAGACGACAGCCAGATCAGCGCCAGCGGATAGGTGACGATCAGCAGGCTGCCGACCAGCAGCACCCCGATTCCGGTGAGCGAGAACATGACCTGCGCGAGAACCAGCGGCCCCGCCCGCCGCGCGGCCGCCCGCAACCCGGCGCGCGCGCCGTAGCGGACCCCGCCGAAGTCGGCGAGCGCGATGGCGACGGTGGTGCCGCGCAGCACGAGGCGCAGTAGCCACACACCGGCCGCTGTCGCCAGAACGGCGGCCCACGCGGTGCCGTCATCGGAGCCGTCGGTGAGGTGCGAGACCAGTCCGGTGACACCGAGCACGCCGAGTACCGTCAGCACGAGAGCAGCGCCGCCGAGCGCCGCGAGAGCCCGGATATGGGCCTGGATCAGGGCGAACGGCTCGTCGAGCAATTCGCGGAAACGCAGGGGCCTGATCGGAACCGTCGGCGGAGATGGCGGCGTCGGCGCAGGCGCTTGTGCCGGTTCGATTCCCGCCCCGACGGCGCCGACCGCTTCGACGGCGGGACGCACGCGGCCGAGTCTAGCTGTGTTGTCGGAGCGCTGGCGCGCTCGAGTCGCGGCCCCTCGTGTCCCGGCGGAGAAAGGGCCTTGAGATGATAAAAAAATCCCAACCCAACAGACAAAACAAGTGGGGGGGCGGCGGCCCCCCCCGGGCGCCGGGGCCCCCCCCCGCCCCCCCCCTTCTATGTGGTTTACTATCCCCGAACCGCCCCCAACCACCCGCCTGCCGGCGGCCCGCCCCGCCCCCCACCGCCGCTGCGCGGCGGACCCTCCTCGAGGTCGGGTCGTGCGGGGCTGGGAGTGTCAGTGGGCCTCGGTTTGTTCCAGGTGCGAGGCAGTTGGGTCCAGGTTTTGCGTGGACATCCGGGGCAGGGCCAGTTGGGTTGGCTTCAATCTGCCTCGCAGGGTGACCGTTTCGCCGAGGTCCCAGTGCGTGGACTCGGTGTCGGCGGCGGCGGCGAGTGTGGTCGCGGAGCTGAGCAGGCGTTCGTCGTAGTTCTTCGACAGCTCGCACAGGCGGGCTGCCTCGTTGACGGCGTCGCCGATGACGGTGAACTCGTAGCGGTTGTGGGTGCCGACATTGCCCGCGACGACCCGGCCCGCGGCGACGCCGATGCCCGCGTTCAGGTCGGAGGCTTCGCGCAGTCTGCGCTGGATGGCGCGGCCGCACGAGAGTGCCGAGCCCGCCAGGTCGTTCAGCGGTGCCGGGGTGCCGAAGACGGCGAGCGCCGCGTCGCCTTCGAACTTGTTGAGCAGGCCGCCGTGTCGTTCCACCTCGTCGACGACGATGTCGAAGAACCGGTTGAGGATGCCGACGATCTCGGGGGCGGGCCGGGTGGCGGCCATTGTCGTCGAGCCGATGATGTCGATGAACAGGGCGGCGGCCTCGGTCTCGGTGCCGCCGAGCACCGGCTGGGACGCGATCGCCGCCATCGCGACATCGTGGCCGACGTGCTTGCCGAACAGGTCCTCGATCATGGCGCGCTCGCGCAGACCGTGCACCATCCGGTTGAAGCCACTCTGCAGTTCACCCAGCTCGGTGCCGTCGTAGAGCGGGATCTCGGCGGTGAGATCGCCGTTCTCGACCCGGCGCAACGCCTGACGCACACCCATGATCGGCGCGACCGTCGCGGCGACGACCTGGGCCATCAACAGCCCGCCGAACAGCAGGATCGAGCCGCCGAGGCTGAGCACGCACACCGCCAGCCTGGCCTTGCTCACCGCGGGATCGGCCAGCGCCCACACCGCGACCGTCATCGTCACCGCCACCGGCATGGCGACGCCGACCACCCAGGACAGCATGGTCCGGCCGAAGACGCCGATACCGCGGCGGCGGTGCGGGTCGGCCACCAGCACCCGGGCGGTCACCGGACGCAGCGCGAACTCCACGATCAGGTAGCTGTCGGCGCACACGCCGATCGCGGCGCCGCCGATCGCCAGCATGATCTTCGGGATCAGCGCGGGATCGGCGACGCCGTAGGCGACGGTGAGCACGATCAGCGCCAGCGTCCACAGCGCCGCCTGCTGCAGCACCATCCAGAACGGCGCCGACGCGGTGACCCGGCGTTCGGCCGCGGTCGGGATGTGCTCGGGATCGCTGGCCCAGCGCATGGCACGCAGACCGGCGACGGTGCCCCACACCGTGCCGACGGTCAGTGCGATCACCGCGCACAGCGGCGTGAAGACGGTGTTGATCAGCAGCAGGTCACGGGTGAAGAGGGTCGGTCCCGGCAGGACGAAACCGGCGAGCGCGACGACCATCGCGATGCCGATCAGATTGGCGATGAACAGCGGCACGGTGAGCAGCAGCTGCACCCGCACGCGGCGGATCGCCGGCTTCTCGTCGACCGGCCCGAGCAGTGGCGAGCCCCATGGCGCTGCGCTCGGCGCGCACGGTGGTTCGTCGCGGTGGATCACTTACGCACTGTAAACCGAGCTACGCAATTCCATCCAAGGTGTATCTCAGGTCACGTATTCCGATGGTCGGCTATATGACCAGTCAGTGATCCGTTTTCCGGCGCTGGAGGTCGGCGCGGGCATGTGGGTCGGCACGGTATGGGTTCGGAGTACACATGTCCACTGAAAATGTTGTGCTCAGCGCTCGAGTAGCCGGTCGACGACGTCACGGTAGCGGGCGGGCTCGATCTGCGGCAGGCCGAGCAGAGCGCGCAGGTAGACACCGTCGCCGACCAGGCGGATGGTGTCGGCGCGGACGGGGTCGTCCACTTCGTCGTCGAGGCCGTCCGACCAGGCGGTCATCACGCCGTCGAGGGCCAGTTGCACCTCGTCGGGGTCGCTGCCCGCGGAGGCGTCGATGGTGCGCATGGTCGCCAGCAGGGAGCGGTACAAGGCGAGTTCGACGGCGTCGGCCTGCGTGGTGGGGTCGGGCGTCTGCAGGTACCACTCGGCGACCGGGGTTCCGTTCGCCCGCATCTCGTCGAGCTGGGCGCGGGCGCGTTCGCCGAGCCGTTCGACCAGGCCGACGAGCAGGGCGTCCTTGCTCTTGAAGTGATAGAGCAACCCGCCCTTGGACACCCCCGCCGCGGCGGCGACATTGTCGAGGGTCATCTGGGCCGCGCCGCGTTCGAGCAGCAGGGTCTCCAGGGCGTCGAGGATGCGATCGCGGGTGCCGGGGCTCACGTCGATCACTGTACCGTCTGGACGGTTTTCCTGTTACTGTACCGGCTGGACGGTTTACCAAACCTGAAAGTCGAGAGACCGATGAACACCCCCGTCACCACACTCACCCCGCCGCGCGCCACCCCGCGCGAGTGGGCCGGCCTGGGCGTACTTGCCCTCGCCCTGCTGCTGCTCGCCGTCGACGCGACCGTGCTCGACCTGGCCGTGCCCGCGATCAGCGCCGACCTCGCCCCGAGCACACCGCAGCTGCTCTGGATCATCGACGTGTACTCGTTCGTGCTCGCCGGCCTGCTGGTCGTGATGGGCAACCTCGGCGACCGGATCGGCAGGCGCAGGCTGCTGCTGCTCGGCGCCGTCGGCTTCGGCATCGCCTCGGCGCTGGCCGCCTGGGCGGTCTCGCCCGAGATGCTGATCGCGGCGCGCGTGCTGCAGGGCGTCGCCGGTGCCACCCTGATGCCCGCCACGCTGGGCCTGATCCGCTCGATGTTCCAGGACGCGCGGCAGCGCACCCTGGCGATCGGCGTGTGGAGCGCGATGGCCGGTGGTGGCGCCGCGGCCGGTCCGCTGGTCGGCGGCTGGCTGCTCGAGCACTTCTGGTGGGGCTCGGTGTTCCTGGTGAACCTGCCGGTCATGCTGGTGCTGCTGGCACTCGCGCCGCTGCTCATCCCGGAATCGCGTGACCCGAACCCCGGCCGGTTCGACGCGCTCAGCGCGCTGCTGTCCATGCTCGCGCTGGTGCCGGTGGTCTACGCGGTGAAGGAGACCGCGGCACACGGCCCGACGGTCGGTGCGCTCCTGGTCGGCCTGGCCGGTGTGCTCGCCGCCGTGCTGTTCGTGCGCAGGCAACGTCGACTGACCGATCCGATGCTCGACCTGCGGCTGTTCGCGCTGCCGAGGTTCCGGGTCGCGGTGTTCACCAACCTGCTCGCGGTGTTCGCGCTGGCCGGCGTGCTGTTCTTCGGCTCGCAGTATCTGCAGCTGGTCCTCGGCCGCTCGCCCTTGCAGGCGGGTCTGCTGATGCTGCCCGGACTCGCGGCCAGCGTGTTCGGCTCGCTCGCGGCGGCTTGGCTCGTGCGGCGCTGGCGCGCGGCGGCCGTGCTGGCCGGTGCGCTGGTCATCACGGCGGTGGGCGCTGCGGTCTTCCTCGCGGTCGACGCGACCAGCGGCGCCGAGGCGTTCGTCCTCGGTTTCGTCGGCATCGGCCTCGGCGCCGGTGTGGCGATGACCGTGGCCGCCGACCTGGTCGTCGGCTCGGCGCCCGAGGAACGCGCCGGTGCGGCGGCGGCGATCTCGGAAACCGCCTATGAGACCGGGCTCGCCCTCGGTGTCGCCCTGCTCGGCAGCACCGTGATGGCGATCTTCCGGCGCGGCCTGGACCTGTCCTTGCTGCCGGACGACGCGGTGGCGACCGCATCGGGTTCGCTCAGCGGCGCGATCGAGGTCGCGGGCGAACTCCCCGCCGCAGTGGCACAGGAGTTCCTGTCCTCGGCGAACCAGGCGTTCGTCAGCGGTATCCACCTGACGGTGCTCGGCATCGTCGCGGTGCTATTGCTCGCGGCCTACAGTGCGGTGCGCACGAAGACTACGCAAGCGTGACGACGATGCGGGGCCGGAGGGATCCGGCCCCGCATCGGCTGGTCAGTGGGTTGGGGCAATTCGCGGGGCCCGCGGTGGTCGCGTCGGCTGGTCAGCGGGTTCGCGGCATACCGCGCGGCCGGAGGTAACCGTTTCGTCTGGTCAGCGGGCTAGCGGCAGCTGTACGGCCCACGGTGGCCGGGCAGCTCGGTGACGTCGCCGTCGGCGAGCTCGCCGTAGCCGACCGGCACAGGCAGGCCGTTGCCCTGGCCTGCGGCAGGCGGTAGCTGGTCGACGCGGGTGTCGCCGCCGACGAGCTCGCCGGCGGCGTCTGTGGCGCCCAGGCCGTCGGGCGGATCAGCGGGCGGGTGGCAGTTCGGGCGGTCCGCGGTGGCCGGGCAGTTCGTTGACGTTGCCGCCGGCGATCTCGCCGTAGCCGTCCGCTTCGGGCAGGCCGTTGCCCTGACCCGCGGGCAGCGCGGTGTAGGTCGGCGCGGCCTGGTACTGGCGCGGGTCCGGGTGGTAGCGGGTCGACGGGGCGTCGACGACGGTCGAGGCGATCTGCTGGGCGTACGGATACTGCGGCGCCTGCTGGTACTGCGGCGCCTGCTGCTGGTAGCCGCCCGCGGGCAGGTAGCCCTGCACCGGCTGACCACCCTGCAGCTGGTAGCCCGCAGGCACCATCTGCTGCTGGGCCTGCGAATCCTGGGTGTCGACGGTGACCTTGCGGGTGCGGCGCAGCGTGAAGGTGACCTCCTCGACCTCCTCGAAGGCCTGGCGCGCGGTCCGCAGCGGGTGGGTCGCCGAGTCGATCGCGTTGGCGACGAACGAGGGCACCAGCGGGCGGATCCAGCGGGCGGCGGTGTCGGTGAACGGCACCGTGCCGATGATCGGCAGCTCCAGCCCGCCACCGCTGGTCGGGGCCTGCGCGGGCGCGGCGGGCGCGCTCACCGGCGGCTGCACGGGCACCAGGGCGCCCGCCGGCGGCGCGGCGGCGGGCAGCGCGTTGGGGAGGTACCCGGCGGGCAGCTGCGGTGTCACGTTCGGCTCCAGAGCCACGGAGTCGTCCTTTCGATGCGGCTCGGTGAACCCGAGCTCGAAACCGCCGATCGCGGCGATGATCCTGGTGCGCTGACGTTCTCGATCGATGACGGTATCGGCTTCGATCGCCAGCCGTGCTGCGGTGAGTTCGTGGTCGGCGCGCAGGGCGGCCGCCTCGGTGCGCACCTCGGCCCGCTTCACCGCGATGGCGGCGTCGGCCTCGCGCTGGGCCCGGTCGGCGATCTCCGCGGCGTCGACCCTGCGGTCGAGCGAGGTCTCGCCGCGCCACCAGCGCAGCAGCAGCGGCAGCAGGGCGAGCAGGACCCCGGCGAGCAGGATGAGCACCCGCAGCGCGGCGGCGCCCGCGTGGGCGGCGGTGTAGCCGTTCATGGCCAGCCAGCGGGCGCCGAGCCCACGGTCGGCCTCGGCGATCGCGGTCGCGCGGGCCGTGGCGAGTTCGGCGGTCTCGGTGCGTACCTGCTGGTCGAGCTGCTCGGTGCGGGCCTGCGCGGCGGCGAGCTGCTTGCGCGCGTCGTCGAGCATGTCGTTGGCGGTCTGGGTCTCCGGACCGCGGCCGGGCACGCCGGTGATCCGCGTCTGCGGGCACTCGGGCGTCGGGTTGTATTCGCAGCGGGCGATCACCAGCGCGCGGTCGATACCGGCCTGTGCCTCGGCGATGGTCACGTCGAGGGCGGCGCGGTCGGCGCTCGCCCGGTCGAATTCGGTGCGCGCGGCGACGACGCCGGGCGCGTTCTCGGCGCTCGCCTGCGCGCGCACGTCCAGTTCCCGGTCGACGGTGCCGCCGAGCAGCACGGTCGAGGCCAGCTCGGCGACGAGGACGCCCGCCAGCACGCCGACGCCGATCCTGGCCGCGAGACCGACCCGATCGGCACTCGCGCCGGGCCGGGTGGTGGCCAGCGCACGACCGAGCGCACCGGCGGCTACCCCGGCGACGAGCGCGAGCGCGACGACGGCGAAGGCCCCGATTCCGTCGGCGGCGGCGAGGGCGGCGGCGGTGACGATCCCGGCGATCGCGGCGAACAGCGCGACGGCGGCACCGGTGACGAAGTAGCCGCCCTGTTCATGGTTGAAGGCCAGGTCGGCGCCGGTTTCGGGGTCCCTTTGCCGGGGCGAGGCGAGGCCTCCGCCGAGCCAGGTGAGTATGCGGGTCATCTGTTCTCCCCGGTTCTTGCGCTCCACTGGGCATGGCGAAACTGTCATGGATTCGTTGTGCCAGCGTGACAGGCGCGGAGCCGACACACCGAGTGTCGCGGCCCCTCGTGTGGTCAGCCTCACAGTCGAGCGAACCCGGCATCGGCGCGACACGACTGCGCGGGCGGGCACCGCCGCCCACCTCGGCGTGTCGTCACCGGCGATCCGTACCTACTGGTAGGTGGAGGCCATTTTGTGGCGAACGACACTGTTCCAGAATTTGCCGAGAATGTGCTGTGACGCACATTCGGCATACAGACCGTACGGTCGGATGGCTACCAAGGCACGTCGGAGCCGCTGTCAGGAATATCTCACCGTTTCCACCCCGGTTAGCGGAGCAGGCAGGTTTGACCTGCGCATTGTCTGGGAATTCTGCTGCGGTGCAGGTGAGTTCAGCTTTCGGCGCCGCGCCGACGGCCGTTTCCGGCCTGCTCGTCCACAGTGTTCGCGCAGGTCGGCGCGGGTTGTTCGGGATCGATCCCGTGCCAGCTCTGCTTTACACTGGACGACGCGCGCGACGAAGCATGCCGCCGTTACAAACCCCAGCTAGACAGGTTTCTTAGCCCGACCTTAGTTGGTTGGGTCTGCGGTCTGACTTATCGTTTGCTCTTACGCCGAACGCACCCAGTTCGGCACAACCACCTGTTTCGAGGGCCGGTGAAACCGGACCAAGACTAGCGGGTGAAACCCCGCGCGGAGGTAAGGGATGCGTAAGCGTTCCGTTACCTCTGAGCACCCACTACGTCAACGAAGCGGGTGGACAACTGGAGACGTGACTGCACGCCGCAAACCATCACCGTCGCTGGTTTCGGATCGTACGGACGCAGTCTTGACGGAGGCGAAACGACGAAGGGCCCAACTCAGTTCGCTGAGCGGCCGATCTCATCGACAGCCGACTTTCTTGAAGGCAGAGGCATGACGCAACTTCCTGGCCACAGGTCACCCGGTGCCACCGGGCTCTACGATCCGGCATTCGAGCACGACGCCTGCGGCGTCGCATTCGTGGCCGACATGCACGGACGACGCAGTCGAGACATCGTCGACAAGGCCATCACGGCCCTCCTGAACCTGGAGCACCGCGGTGCCGCGGGCGCCGAGCCGAACTCCGGCGACGGTGCCGGCATCCTGATCCAGCTTCCGGACAAGTTCTTCCGCGCTGTCGTGGACTTCGAGTTGCCGCCGGTCGGCTCCTACGCCACCGGTATCGCCTTCCTGCCGCAGGCCCGTCGTGAAGCCGCGCGTGCCGCCTACGGCGTCGACAAGATCGTCACCGAAGAGGGCCTGGCCGTGCTCGGCTGGCGCGAGGTGCCGATCGAGGAGTCGTCGCTGGGCGCACTGGCCCGCGATGCCATGCCGACCTTCCGGCAGATCTTCATCGGCTCGCCCAAGAACTCCGCCGAGCAGCTGTCCGGCATGGAGCTGGAGCGTCGCGCCTACGTCATCCGCAAGCGCATCGAGCACGAGCTAGGCAAGGCAGGCTCCGGCGAGGGCACCGTCGGCAAGGAATCGGTGTACTTCCCGAGCCTGTCCGGCGAGACCTTCATCTACAAGGGCATGTTCACCACGCCGCAGCTGCGCGCGTTCTACCTGGACCTGCAGGACGAGCGCGTCGAGTCCGCCATCGGCATCGTGCACTCGCGCTTCTCCACCAACACCTTCCCCTCGTGGCCGCTGGCGCACCCGTTCCGCCGGGTCGCCCACAACGGTGAGATCAACACCGTCACCGGTAACGAGAACTGGATGCGCGCGCGTGAGGCGCTGCTGCGTTCGGACGTGTTCGGCAAGGACGAGGCGGGCAAGAACCGCCTGCAGAAGATCTTCCCCGTCTGTACGCCGGGTGCGAGTGACACCGCGCGCTTCGACGAGGTGCTGGAGCTCCTGCACCTCGGCGGCCGCGACTTGCACCACGCGATCCTGATGATGATTCCCGAGGCCTGGGAACGCAACGAGAACATGGACCCGCAGCTGCGGGCGTTCTACGAGTACCACTCGATGCTGATGGAGCCGTGGGACGGCCCCGCCGCCGTCTGCTTCTCCGACGGCAAGAAGATCGGCGCCGTGCTCGACCGCAACGGCCTGCGCCCCGGTCGCATCTGGGTGACCGAGGACGGCCTGGTCGTGCTGGCCTCCGAGGTCGGCGTGCTCGACATCGACCCGTCCACCGTGGTCCAGAAGATCCGCCTGCAGCCGGGCAAGATGTTCCTGGTCGACACCGAGGCCGGTCGCATCGTCACCGATGCCGAGATCAAGTCCGAGCTGGCCGCGGCGCAGCCGTACCAGGAGTGGCTGGACGCCGGCGTGAGCCGCCTGGCCGACCTGCCCGACCGCCCGCACGTGCACATGTCGCACGACCGCGTGCTGATCCGTCAGCAGATCTTCGGATACACCACCGAGGACCTGAACCTGCTGATCACGCCGATGGCCAAGACCGGCGGCGAGGCACTGGGCTCGATGGGTACCGACACCCCGATCGCGGTGCTGTCGAACCGGTCGCGCCTGCTGTTCGACTACTTCTCCCAGCTGTTCGCGCAGGTCACCAACCCGCCGCTGGACGCCATCCGCGAGAAGGTCGTCACCAGCCTCAAGCGCAACATCGGCCCCGAGGCCGACCTGCTGCACCCGGGCCCCGAGTCGTGCAAGCAGATCGCGCTCGAGCAGCCGATCCTCGACAACGACGAGCTGTCCAAGCTCGTCCACATCAACGACGACGGCAGCCACCCCGAGCTGCGCTCGGTGGTCGTGCGTGGTCTGTACCCGGTCGCCGAGGGCGGCGAGGGCATCCGCAAGGCGCTCGAGGCCATCAACACCCAGGTGTCGGCGGCCATCGACGGCGGCGCGCGGATCATCGTGCTGTCCGACCGCGAGTCCAACGAGAAGCTGGCGCCGATCCCGTCGCTGCTGCTCACCTCCTCGGTGCACCACCACCTGGTGCGCGAGCGCACCCGCACCATGGTCGGCCTGGTCGTCGAGGCCGGTGACGCCCGCGAGGTGCACCACATGGCGATGCTGGTCGGCTTCGGCGCCGCCGCGATCAACCCGTACATGGCCTTCGAGTCGATCGAGGACATGCTCGAGCGCGGTTCGCTGCAGATCCCCGGTTCCACCGGTGACCTGGCCGCCGATTTCCGCAAGGCCGTCGCGAACTACTGCACCGCGGCGAGCAACGGCGTGCTCAAGGTGATGTCGAAGATGGGCATCTCCACCCTCGCCTCCTACAACGGCGCCCAGCTGTTCCAGGTCATCGGCCTGGCGCAGGACCTGGTCGACGAGTACTTCACCGGTCTGCGTTCGCACCTGGACGGCATCGGTCTCGACGAGATCGCCGACGAGGTCGCCACCCGCCACCGTGTCGCGTTCCTGGAGAACCGCAACGAGCGCGCGCACCGCGAGCTCGAGGTCGGCGGCGAGTACCAGTGGCGTCGTGAGGGCGAGTACCACCTGTTCAACCCGGACACGGTGTTCAAGCTGCAGCACGCGACCCGCTCGGGTCAGTACTCGATCTTCAAGGAGTACACCAAGCTGGTCGACGATCAGTCCGAGCGGCTGGCCGCGCTGCGTGGCCTGTTCAAGTTCAAGACCGGTCAGCGCGCGCCGATCTCCATCGACGAGGTCGAGCCCGCGAGCGACATCGTCAAGCGCTTCTCCACCGGCGCGATGAGCTACGGCTCCATCTCGGCCGAGGCGCACGAGACCCTCGCGATCGCGATGAACCGCCTCGGCGCCCGCTCGAACTCGGGTGAGGGCGGCGAGAGCCCGGCCCGCTTCGAGGTCGAGGAGAACGGCGACTGGCGTCGTTCGGCGATCAAGCAGGTCGCCTCGGGCCGCTTCGGCGTCACCGCGCACTACCTGACCAACGCCACCGACATCCAGATCAAGATGGCCCAGGGCGCCAAGCCGGGCGAGGGCGGCCAGCTGCCCGCGCACAAGGTGTACCCGTGGGTCGCCGAGGTGCGGCACTCCACGCCGGGCGTCGGCCTGATCTCCCCGCCGCCGCACCACGACATCTACTCGATCGAGGACCTGGCGCAGCTGATCCACGATCTGAAGAACGCGAACCCGCAGGCGCGGATTCACGTGAAACTTGTCGCGGAGCCGGGTGTCGGCACCGTCGCCACCGGTGTGTCCAAGGCGCACGCCGACGTCGTGCTCATCTCGGGCCACGACGGCGGCACCGGCGCCTCGCCGCTGACCTCGCTCAAGCACGCGGGTGGTCCCTGGGAGCTCGGCCTGGCCGAGACCCAGCAGACCCTGCTGCTCAACGGCCTGCGCGATCGCATCGTCGTCCAGGTCGACGGTCAGATGAAGACCGGCCGCGACGTGATGATCGCCGCCCTGCTCGGCGCCGAGGAGTTCGGTTTCGCGACCGCTCCGCTGGTCGTCTCGGGCTGCATCATGATGCGCGTGTGCCACCTCGACACCTGCCCGGTGGGTATCGCCACCCAGAACCCGGTGCTGCGTGAGCGTTTCACCGGCAAGCCGGAGTTCGTCGAGAACTTCATGCTGTTCGTCGCCGAGGAGGTGCGTGAGCTGCTCGCCGAGCTGGGCTTCCGCACGCTCGACGAGGCCGTCGGCCGGGTCGACCTGCTCGACACCGCCGCCGCCAAGGCGCACTTCAAGGCCGCCAAGCTGGACCTGTCGCCGATTCTGGACATGCCGGAGACGGCGTTCATGAACCAGAACACCCGCTGCACCGGCACCCAGGACCACGGTCTGGACAAGGCGCTGGACAACGAGCTGATCGCGCAGAGCGCCGACGCGCTCGAGCGTGGCCAGGCGGTCAAGATCGAAACCAAGATCACCAACGTGAACCGCACGGTCGGCACCATGCTCGGCCACGAGGTGACCAAGCTCTACGGTGGCGCGGGCCTGCCCGACAACACCATCGACATCACCTTCAACGGTTCGGCGGGCAACAGCTTCGGCGCGTTCGTCCCGGCTGGCATCACGCTGCGCGTGCAGGGTGACGCCAACGACTATGTCGGCAAGGGTCTCTCGGGTGGTCACATCGTGGTCCGCCCCGCGCTCAACGCGCCGGAGAGCTTCGTCGCCGAGGACAACATCATCGCGGGCAACGTGATCATGTTCGGCGCGACCAGTGGCCGGATCCTGATCAACGGTGTCGCCGGTGAGCGGTTCGCCGTGCGTAACTCCGGTGCGACCGCGGTCGTCGAGGGTGTGGGCGACCACGCGCTCGAGTACATGACCGGTGGCCGGGTGGTCATCCTCGGTGGCACCGGCCGCAACCTCGGCGCCGGTATGTCCGGTGGTGTCGCCTTCGTCTACGACCCGGAGGGCACGCTCCCCGCGCGCGTCAACCCGGATCAGGCCGAGGCGATCGAGCAGCTCTCCGGTGACGACTTCACCTGGCTGCGCGACATCATCGCCGTGCACCGCGACGAAACGGGTTCGGCTGTCGCCGAGCGCATCCTGAGCGATTGGTCCCAGCAGGTGAACCACTTCGTGAAGGTCATGCCCCGCGAATACAAGAAGGTTTTGCTCGCCATCTCCGAAGCTGAGAAGAGCGGCAAGGACGTGGACGAAGCGATCATGGAGGCAGCTCGTGGCTGACCCACAAGGTTTTTTGAAGCACACCTCACGGGAACTCCCGACCCGTCGCCCGGTCGAGCTGCGACTGCTCGACTGGAAAGAGGTCTACGAGGACAAGTTCTCGCACGACACCCTGCAGAAGCAGGCCAGCCGCTGCATGGACTGCGGTATCCCCTTCTGTCACAACGGCTGTCCGCTGGGGAACCTGATCCCCGAGTGGAACGACCTGGTGTACAAGGGTGCGTGGCGCGAGGGCATCGACCGCCTGCACGCCACCAACAACTTCCCGGAGTTCACCGGCCGCCTGTGCCCGGCTCCGTGTGAGGCGTCCTGCGTGCTCGGCATCAACCAGCAGCCGGTCACCATCAAGCAGGTCGAGGTCGAGCTCATCGAGAACGCCTTCGACGAGGGCTGGGTCACCCCGGTGTACCCGACCCGCCTGACCGGCAAGAAGATCGCCGTCGTCGGCTCGGGGCCGGCCGGTCTGGCCGCCGCCCAGCAGCTCACTCGCGCCGGTCACACCGTGACCGTGTTCGAGCGTGACGACCGCATCGGCGGCCTGATGCGCTACGGCATCCCGGAATTCAAGATGGAGAAGTCCATCATCGACCGCCGCCTGGCGCAGATGGAGGCCGAAGGCACCATCTTCAAGGCGGGCGTCAACGTCGGTGTCGACATCACCGCCGAGCAGCTGCGTGAGCGTTTCGACGCGATCGTGCTGGCCGGTGGCGCCACCATCGCCCGTGACCTGCCGATCCCGGGCCGCGAGCTCGACGGCATCCACCAGGCGATGGAGTTCCTGCCGCTGGCCAACCGCGTCCAGCTCGGCGACGACATCACCGACGAGAACGGCCTGCCGCCCATCCACGCGAAGGGCAAGAAGGTCGTCATCATCGGTGGTGGCGACACCGGCGCCGACTGCCTGGGCACCTCGCACCGCCACGGTGCCGAGTCGGTGCACCAGTTCGAGATCATGCCCCGTCCGCCGGAGGAGCGCGCAGGCTCCACCCCGTGGCCGACCTACCCCCTCATGTACCGGGTCTCCTCGGCGCACGAGGAGGGCGGCGAGCGCGTGTTCTCCGTGAACACCGAGCGTTTCGTCGGTAAGGACGGCAAGGTCACCGGTCTCGATGCCCACGAGGTCAAGATGGCCAACGGCCGTTTCGAGAAGGTCGAA
This sequence comes from Nocardia sp. NPDC057663, assembly GCF_042799895.1. Lineage (NCBI taxonomy): Bacteria > Bacillati > Actinomycetota > Actinomycetes > Mycobacteriales > Nocardiaceae > Nocardia > Nocardia sp. NPDC057663. The sequence continues at coordinate 196,341 of NZ_JBHVHX010000006.1, forward strand.
GGCACCGACTTCACCCTCGAAGCCGACCTGGTCCTGCTGGCCATGGGCTTCGTCGGCCCGCAGAAGCCCGGCCTGCTGACCGACCTCGGCGTCGGTTACGACGGCCGCGGCAACGTCCAGCGCGACAAGAACTGGGCCACCAACATCCCCGGCGTCTTCGTCGCCGGCGACATGGGCCGTGGCCAGTCGCTGATCGTGTGGGCCATCGCCGAAGGCCGCGCCGCGGCCTCGGCGGTCGACAAGTTCCTGGAAGGCGAGACCGCGCTGCCCGCGCCGATCCCGCCGACCGCTGTCGCCCAGCGCTGACACGCGAAACACGAAGCGCCCGTGGACTTCCGAGTCCGCGGGCGCTTTTGTGATTGCGATAGCCTGTTGACGAAGTGCAAACAGGATGGGGGTTGATCAGGTGACAACAGACGGAGCTTCTCAGTCCGGGGTGTTGGGCGTGGGTCTGGATTCGGTGCAGGAGTTCGGAAGGCTCGTTTACCGAACTGCAGAGGAGTTGCGTTCTGGGGCGACCACTGTAGACCATGATGTCGCCGGCTTGATGAACTCATGGCGAGGAGCGGCAGCTGACGCGTACAACGACGAATGGGATCAGCTGGGCCGCGGTGCATCCCAGGTATGGGACGCAATGTTTACGCTCGCCGAAAAATTAGGAATTACCGCAGAGAATTTTAGGGAAGCTGACGTATCCACCGCAGGATCGTTCGGCGCAGGGCCCCAGCTCGCGATGGATTGAGAGGTATCTGTGACTAGCGACGGATTCGACGTCGATCTCGAACACCTCGATGAGGTCACTATTCGAATAAGAGGCTACAAGGACTTTCTCGCTGACCATATTGTGGCCCTGGAATCCGCGGCTAAAGAACTGTCGAGCAAATGGGACGGAGCAGCTGCGGATGCATATTCTGAAGCTCATCTCCAGTTCGTTTCTGGAATGAATGAAGTGCATGTCAATCTGGGGGATCTGGAGGCGTTGGCAGTTGCGGCGCACGCAAACTATTCTGAGGCTGCGACGGCAAATGTGAAGATGTTGGAGTGAAGCCCGTAACTAGTTTATAGAACGGGGTGGAGGGTCTGTTGAAGGTAGATTGGAATACCTACTATTCGATTGGTAGATTGTGTTTTCAGCTCGCGGACGCCGTTCAGGATGCTTTTATCGGCGAGACTGAAGCGCTTGCAGCGTGTAAGTCGATGGCAGGGGTTGATGAGGCGGGCGTCGAGTGGGGTAAAAAATATGACGCACGGGTAGTTGAACTGCTCAGAATGACCGCGGAATTGGGCGAAGGATTGCAGAATTTGGGTGGAGTAATCACCCAAGCTGGATACAACTATCAACTGGCTGACTACTACAGCACCCGAAATCCGAGCGGGGCAATACCGGAGATTCCGAGTACGCCGGGGCCCGAATGTAGATACTACGGTGACGTGCCATCCGCTGGCGGACCCAGTGAAGGCATTCGAGATACCGTGGACACGGCAATCACACTCGCTGATAAAATGCTGATCCCGATTCCCGACGGAGATACCGGCAAGCTACAGACAGCCTCTGACATCTGGCACCGTCTTGAGACCGGCCACACTGCTGACATTGCATGGGTAATGAACGGTGCGGCTGAACGGATGGACGTTATTGATGCGCCTGATGCAGATGCGATACGCGATCGGCTACGGGCTATGCAAGGGGCGGTCGATGATGTCCTGGGAACTTGCGGTGAGCTGGCTACGATGTGCAGTGACCAGAAGTCTGAGCTGGAGACACTCCGGCGCGAAACGCTAACCCTGTTACTGAACGAACTTGCCGCCGCCCTCCTTACTCAGGTGGTCATCACTGCGGCTACGGCTTGGTTGACATGTGGCTTGAGTGCTGTGGCGACTAGCGTTGCTAGCGGGACAATCATCGGCAGATTCGCGGGCCTGATTGCCGATGCGGTAGGTGCATGGCATCGGGCGAAAAGTGTCCGTGAGGGCCAGCGTGCTGCACGAGATCTGCAGAAGTCCCGCAATTCCATCGATGAGGCCAGAAATTTGAGCCGGAATAGGCCCGTACGGTCCGAGTCTGCGCCGAAGGCCCCAGCTGGCACGTCGGCGGCAGACAAAGGAAATAAGATCGGTGACGAGATCAAGGACCTGCCAAAAGGGTCTGGCAAGCCGGATATCATGGCAACGAAGCTCACTGAGCAGAACCTCTCGCACGACGAGGCTGTGGAGGCCACAATCGCTGCGTCGCAACGTGCATTCGGTGAGATTGGAGGTACCGCACCAGCAGTTGGCGGCGGAACTGTGATCCTGCCATATTATGCTACGCAGAATGTGGTAATGATAGTCCGGGCGGATGGATCTGTGATCGCTGCGCGTGGCTCCGTAATCGATTTCATCGCACGTTAATCGCGAGGCGTCGTCAGGCGAAAGAAGGATCATATGGTGGATGAGGCTGCTTGTTTGAAATTCGATGTCTTTCTGCTGATGGGCATGGTCTGCAAGGAAGAATTGAAACGCAATGCCATCGTCAGAGCCGGGCTGACTATGGATGAAGCTATGGAAATTCGTGAGAGTATTCGGCCCAAGGTGCAGTTCGGTCCAGACCAGTTCGCCAACCTTGCGGAAATTCTGATGGTTGATGTGCCGGCGGATGAGCATCCAGTACTCTCGTATAGGTCCGTCCTGTGGCCCGGATTGGACTTTGTCGTTATGGGGCAGGAAGGTTGCTGGAAAAGCGCGCGTTTTCAGCGCGCAGAGGGCGAGAAGCATCCTATTCTTGTCAATCCGATGTCGGTCCCGGTGTGGGGATGTACGCTCGACGAAGTTGCGGGTTCTTTCAGCGCAGTCGAGGTCGGCGACTCGATGCCGCCATACGAGGAACTGCTGTTTACTGCGGCCGACGGTAAGCGTTATGGTGCGGGGTTCAGTTGGGGCCTTTTGCAAGATATCGAGAGGCTCGCCTGATGGTGCCAGTCCGCAGAAGCCCGGCCTGCTGACCGACCTCGGGGTCGGTTACGACGGCCGCGGCCGAGACCGCGCTCGCCGATCCCGCCGACCGCTGTCGTCCAGCGCTGACAGGCGGAACACGAAGCGCCCGCGGACTTCCGAGCCCGCGGGCGCTTGTTCCGGTGTGCTGATCGATCACCACCTCGGCATGACGCGCGTCAGTGCGGTCGCGCTACCGGTTCCATAACCTGGCCGACAAGAGCGTCGTATCCCGGATCGGCGGCAACCCGTCATCGCAGGCGTACAGCTTCTCGTAAAAAGCGGTCAAGGCGTTTCGCCTCAGTGGTGGCCATCGTGGCGCCGTTGCGCTCATCGATCACCACGGTTACCGCCAGAGCATGATGCTCAGCGATAGCGACGGCGTGCGCAATGACCATGAGTTCGCCGAGGTCCTGGGCGCGGGCCTTGCGATCAGTCAAGCCAGTAGCCGACAGGCGGCGGCAGACAGCATCTAGCTCGGGAGTTACGTCATCGCACAGGATCTCGATCCAGGTGGGCGTTAGCTTCGACCATGTCAGCGGTACGCGCTGGAACCGAGGATCGTTCTTGGGCTTCCGTAATACCTCCGCCTGGACTGTCTCTGGTGTACTCAGCGGTCCGAGGACTTTGAACAGAAGTCGTTGCTGGTTCGTGGCCACGAAATTCAGCGCAGGCCCAGCATCGATGACGGGCCTGGATGTCATCCGCCGGTTCCCTCCTCATGCAAATCGTCATCCAGCTCGTCCAGTCCGGTCAGGTCGACTTCGACATGGGGCAGCTCCGAGCCGTTGGCCCACACCGGTACCACCTCCACGGGGGTTACTCCGGCGTCGGCGAGTTCCTCCTGCAGCGCCACAACGTCGAGACCCCGCAGAGTCGCGAGCATCTCGATCGGCACCACGCCTTGAAGCCATCCTGAAATCGCTCGGGTCAGCAACCGTTGCGGTGCTCGCCGGCGATCCGACTCTCGCTGCATCGCGTGATATCGATCCGACCAGCCATACCTGGCAGCCAATTGGGGCGCGGTCTGCTCCATAAAGCTTGTCTTCGTGGTCGGGTCGATGCGACCGGCCTGTTCCAGCGCGATCGCCGCGATCTGGGGCGAGACTTGAAACCATTGGACAACGTTCGACAGAGCCGCCAGATCAACTTCCGGACGTGTGCCGAGGAACTCGCGAAGACCCTCCTGGGGGACAAGTAGATGTCGTGCGAAGACGTTTGCCCTACTCTCCGCCGGGCTCGCAGAGTCGACAATCGGTGCGGTAGCCCAATCACCGAACACAACATGTCCGAGCTCATGGGCGAGGGTGCTGCGTTGGCGCATCGGGTTTCGGCTGCGCGCCACTGCGATAAATATGTGACTGTTCTCGCTGCGGCGCATGGTCATCCCGTGCTGATCGACCTCAGCATCGAGAACCGCTACGTCGGCGCCGACGGTCTGCTCGATCAGGGTGACAAGGTCGCCGACCGGTTGCGAGCCTAGCGAGTAGTCTGCTCGGAACTTCTCGGCGGCGACCCGGCCGTCGGATTCGGCTGTCATCCGATGGCCGCGATCCCCTGATCGTCGAGATACACATCGATCTCGACGAAGTGCAACATCTGGTCGTACATCGAATCCATCGCGGCACCGTTGGCAGAGCGTGCCGCGCACTGGACCTCGTCGGCAACCGGGGAGAACCCGGTCAGTTCCTGGAGCAAGCTGCCGGTAGCGTGCGCGATCGCCACGAGCTCGTTCATCTTCGCGACCCGACTGCCCGCGATGGTCCGCGACAGCGTCGGCTGGGTGATTCCAGCCTTCTCGGCCAGCTGGTTCTGACTCAGGCCAGCCGCAACACGCGCGCGTTCGATGCGCTCACCGATAGAAGCAGTAGCCACGGCCCTCACCTCCTGAATAGATTTTCCATAGGTTATTCAGTGTAGCTGTCCTGGCTGTCACCGACAACCGATCCATGCCTCTGAACAGGGATTTTCTCTTATTCGGTGCCTCTCGCCCGAAGTCATGGATGCGTGGCGCCCAGCGCTGACACGCGAAACACGTGGCGCGCAGGGGCATCCGAGTCCGCGGGCTCTATCGCGCTTGGCGCGGTTTGTCACCGGGCGCGTAGGGGACTGAACATGTTACGCGCCCAAAATCTTCGGTGGCGAAGCAAACGACGTAGCTGATCTCCGGTGCAGCACATAGACTTTCCGTTATCGATGTGTAACCGGTGATGATCCGAGGGGGAGCTGTGCCGTTACCGCCGGGAACGATGGCGAGCCTGCATCGCGCCGCGGAGCGCGGTGACGGTACCGCCATGCACAATCTCGCCAACATCTACTACGACCACAGCGATTTCGATGCCGCCGAGCACTGGTTCCGGCGGGCGGCCGCCGCCGGACACACCCGCGCGATGAACAACCTCGCCGTCCTGCTGGACAAGCTCGGCGAGGTCGACGAGGCCGAATCCTGGTACCGCCGTGCGGCTGCCGGTGGCAACGCCAACGCCATGTACAACCTGGCGACCCTGCTCTACCAGTGCGGCGACCGTCGCGACGCCGAAACCTGGTACCACCACGCGGCTTTCGCGGGCAACGTCGACGCGATGTACAATCTCGCCCGCCTCTTCGAAGACCAGAACCGCCTCGACGACGCCGAAGCCTGGTACCGCGACGCCGCCGACAGCGGCGACATCGACGCCATCAACAACCTCGGCATGCTCCTGCGCCGCCGTGGCGCCCTCACCGAAGCCCGCCGCTGCTTCCGCCGAGCCGCCGACCACGGCCACCCGCGCGCCATGGCCAACCTCGCCGCCCTCCTCGAATCCCAAGGCGCCCACCGGGAAGCCGAATCCTGGTACCGCCGCGCGGCGGGCTGAGCGACACGCCGGGCGGGTGTTCGAGCGGACCGAGTTCAGGTTCGCGGATTGTTCACGTCCAGTTCGTTATGTTCGCGAGATGGTCGCCGGGTGCTAAAAGGCGGTTGAGCACGGGGTTTCTCGGGTCGGCAGCGAATCCGGCTCAAGTTACCCAAAAGTATTGATACCGAGCGGTTTTCCAGCAACCCTCAGCAAACATTATGGGGCGCAGCAATTTTCCGGCGTTCGAGATGCGGGGATTTGCGGGTGGGTATAAGGTCTCGTTTCGATAACCCTCTCGATGACAGGCCGGGGCGTGTGAATTCTCTCGACGGCTGCCTGAAACGCATCATGGATATTCCCGGTGCGTGCAGCGTGACACTGGTGGATGGGGCCAGCGGGTTGGCGATTGCCGCCGCTGGAGTGCACGACATCGTGGACGAACACGAGGATGCCGCGGGGACAACGGATGTGGTGCGGGCGGCGCTGAGCTGTTCGGCGCTGGCTACCGGGCGCCCCGACGACGACATCACCGAGATCGTCGTCTGCCGCACCGGCGGATTCCACCTGTTGCACCTGGTCGACGGTGATTTCGACGGCAGGCTGTTCGTGCACGTCGTCTTCGACGGTGACACCGGCAATCTCGGGATGGCGCGGTATCAGCTCCGGGCCGCGCTCGCGGAACTGACGGGTGGGCAGCGATGAGTCTCGCCCTCGCCGAGGAACTGCACAGGCTAGAGGAACAGGGATCGACCGGGGTACTGCGGGCCGGGGACGGGGAATTCCATCTGGCGCGCGGCGCCATCGCCTCGGCGGGCTGCCGCCGCACCATCGGTCTGGACCGGCTCGTCGTCGAGGCGGGCGTGGCGACGGCCGAGGACTGGCGCCGGGCCGGCGCGGGCGATCCGGGCCGGTTACTGCACAAGCCGCGACTGGAAACCCTTGCGCTGCTGTCGGTTTTCGACGCCGCGTACTTCCTGCTCGCCTCGGCGGCCGAGCCGGAATTCCGGCCGGCGCCGGAACACTGGCTGGCCCCGGTCTGCCGCGTCGCACCCCGCGCCCTGGTCCACGAATGCGCCCGCCGCAGCGACCCGGAATGGGGACCGTGGCCCGCCGATCTGGTGGCAGCGGTGCCGGTGGTGCCTGCGCGCCGGGTCCGCCGCAATCGCGTGGTGCTCACCGGCGGCCAAGCCGAGGTCCTCGCGGCCGCCGACGAACGCCGCAGCATCGCCGAGATCGCCCGCGACCTGGGCCGCACCACCTACGGCTGCCTCGTCGCGGTCCGCGACCTGACCACGGCGGGCCTGATCCAGCAACCCGACCTCGCCGCAGCGGGTCTGCTCCAGACCCCCGACGGCACCGCGGTCGAAGCGCCGCAGGCGCCGCCGGCAGGCCGTCACCTCGCCCTGGCACCGGAGCCCGCCGACGACACCGCGCGGCACCGGCGTCCGGCACCGACAACAGGCGTGCCCGCGTTACCGAGGCGGATCCCGTCCGTCCTCGCCGCGGGGACCGTTCGTTCCCCGCACCCGCTGCAAGCGGGAACGAACGAAAGATCCGGTCGGCACGCGGTCGACGAGGAAGCGACCGCACCCGCCCGGCGACGCGGAACCCAGGCAGGCACAGCACCCTACGAGCCCGAGCGCTGGCAGCAGGTGGACCGCGAACTACTCATCCGGCTCAGAGCGGCGTTGGAGGAGCTTGCGTGACCGTGCGGAAGAAGCTGCTCGGTGAATGGAGGGGAAGGTTGACGAAGGTGGCGATGCCCGTGCCCGAACGCAACACGGTCGTGCTGGCCGAACTCAAGTCGTTGCGGGAGCGGGTACCCCGCCTCACCGGCTCGGTTGTCGCGTCCAGCGACGGGCTGCTCATCGAACACGACCTACCCCCGAATATCGAACCCGCGGGCATGGCCGCGATGGCGGCCGCGCAGTTGTCGCTGTCGTATCGGCTGGCGACCACCGCCCATGGCGGCGGGTTCAACGAGGTCGTCGTGCTCGGCACCGAGGGGCAGGTGGTGATCTACGCCGCCGGCTACACCTCGCTGACCGTGCTCGCGGGCCCGGAAGTGAACGTCGGCCGGCTCCATCTGGAGTCGCGGCCGGTGGCTCGCGCCATCGCCGAACATCTGGCGGCGGCGCACCCCCATCAAGAATCCGAATGAAAGGCACGAGATGTCGAACATGGACCTGGCTTTGAAAGACATGATGGTGATCGACGGCGCGATAGGCGCCGCGGTCGTCGACTACAGCAGCGGCATGGCGCTCGGGATGCTGAGCAGCAGCAAGGCCTTGGACCTGCAGATCGCGGCGGCAGGCAACACCGAGGTGGTCCGCGCGAAGATGCGCACCATCGAGCAGCTCGGTATCAACGAGGACATCGAGGACGTCCTCATCACCCTGGGCAGTCAGTATCACGTCATCCGGCCGATGACCGGGCGCAAGTCCAAGGGTCTGTTCCTCTACCTCGCGCTCGACCGGGGCCGGGCCAATCTCGCCCTGGCCCGCCACCGGCTCAAGGGCATCGAAGAAGACCTGGAGGTGTGAGTTCACCCAGCCGTGGATATGTCGGCGACTCGTGTGGCCGCCGACATCCCACCGCGCAAATACACTCGGCCACAACGATGTTGCCCACGATTCTCGCCTTTTGCGCGTTTTCGGTTGCCTGTGTGGACGAGACTGCCGCGCGGGATTGATCTATGCCGCGTCATGAGATCGTCGCCGGACTGTCGGAAATCAGACACGCTCGACGGGTCGTGTGGCATCAGCGCGGCCGTACGCCTATTGTGATCCGCGGCGGGTCTGGGTGAGCAGCTTCAGGTCGTCACCACGACGGTCATCTGCCGAGTTCTCCCAACTTGACAGCAACTTATCGGGGTTTGCTCTGCATCGAGCAAGGTTGGACTGGAGCGGTATGCAGTTGAAGAAAGTTGTCGCGGCGCTGGGTGCTGCTGCGGCGATGACCACTGGCATCATGGCCGGCAGCACGAGCGCCGCGGCGGCGCCCGGCTGCCCGAGTTTGTACGTCGTGGCGATCCCGGGCACCTGGGAAACCGGCCACGACAAGGCCCCTGGGCCCGGCATGCTCGCCGGTGTCACCAGAGGCCTACCCCGTAACACCGACGTCGACTACGTCACCTACGCCGCCACCGCGTTCCCGTGGGAAGGCGATGTCTACGGCCAGTCCAAGAAGCAGGCCGTCGACGCGGCGCGTGGACTGATCACCGACAAGCTCGCCGCGTGCGGCGGCACCGATATCGCGCTGGTCGGCTACAGCCAGGGCGCCGACGCGGCGGGCGACCTCGCCGCCGAGATCGGCACCGGCGTCAGCAAGATCGCGCCCGGCAAGGTCAAGGCCGTCGGCCTGATCTCCGATCCGCGCCGCTCGCCCGCCGACGTGCAGGTCGGCCCGATCGCCCAGGGCGCGGGTGCCGGCGGCGCCAGGCCCGGTGGTTTCGGCTGGATCAGTGACCGGGTGCGGACCATCTGCGCGGTCGACGACCTGTACTGCGCCACCGCCACCGACGACTTCGTCACCCGCTTCGCCGGCTTCCTCGCGCAGAGCTCGGATGCCAACCCGGCCAACCTGTGGCGCTACCAGATCGAAGCGGGCGCCATCATGAACGACCTGATGGCGCACGGCGGCGTCCCGACGTTGCAGGCGCAGCTCTCGGACACGGCCAACCAGCAGCGAGCCAAGGACCTCGAGCGCTTCTACCGCTCGCAGGCGCACACGCTGTACGGCAGCTACTCCGTGGGCGGCGGCCAGACCGCCATCTCCTGGATGCACAACTGGATCGCTCAGCAGGCCTGAGTCAGCGCGTAGCGGGGCCCGGTGTCGTCGACCGACACCGGGCCCCGCCGCGTCACGGGGTGGTGCGGGCGAGGTTGCGGGGGAGCAGGTCCCAGATGTGGCCGTTTTCGTTGATCGTGGCCGCGGTGCGGGCGCCGGTGCGCGAGTACAGGATGCGCGTCACCGAGCAGTAGTCGATGGGGAAGGTGAGCGGGCGGGGCAGGCCGAGGATGTCGGCCAGCAGAACGTTGACGACGCCGCCGTGGGCGAAGGCGACGACGGTGTCGGTCGGCGCCGCCGCGGCGACCAGGGCATCGATCGCGGTCAGGACGCGGGCGGTGAAGGCGGGACCGTCGATCTGCTCCGGGAGAAACCCGGCCTTGATCCGGTTGTAGGCGTCGGCGAAGTCGGTCTTGGCGTCTTCGATGGGGATGTAGGCGGGCAGGTCCCGGTCGTACTCGGCCAGATCGTCGATCACCTCGACGGGCAGATCGCGCGCCGCCGCGGTGGGAGCCGCGGTGTCGCGGGCGCGCCGCTGCGGGCTGCTGACGATCCGGGCGATCTCGTGGGCGGCCAGGGCCGGGGGGACGCGCTCGGCCTGCTGCAGGCCGATGCCGGTGAGACCGGGGTCGGCGGCGACGGTGGCACCGACGACGCGTTCTGGCTGGGCATGACGCACGAGAATGAGCTGCACGCTCACACACTCTGCCGTATCGGCCCGGAGGACTCGCGGGATACCTCGTCATCGAGGCGAGGACATCGCCGCGAGTCCCTCCATCAGGTCAGGGCTGGCCGTAGGGCGGCTGACCATACGGCGGCTGACCACCCTGGGGACCACCGTACGGCGGCTGGGCGGGCGGCTGACCGCCGTCCTTCTTCTTGTTCTTGAGCAGGAAGATGCCACCGACGATGAGCACCACGATGATCAGGCAGCAGATGCCGCCGATGATCAGGCCGGTGTTGCTCTTCTTCTTCTTTTTCGCCGCGAGGTCCAGAGCGGTGTTGACCGCGTCCGAACTCGCCAAGGTGTCGAAGCTGCTCGTGAGCATGTGCGGATCGACCAGAGCGGCCGTGGTCAGCAGGTCCAGATACATGTAATCCCATCCCGATGTGTTGTTGGCCCGACATCCTCCCGGTGCCGGAACTCCGAGACTAACGCTGTCGGTGTGACTTTCGGTAAGAAAGCCTCGTCTAGACGCGGAGCAGTGGTTGATCGCGGCGGAGCCGGATTTCGTTTACACCACGGTCCGTGTACCCCGTTCAGCGTGGTTTCACCAGGGGGAACGGCAGCGTCTCGCGGATGCTGCGTCCGGTGATCAACATGACCACCCGGTCGACGCCCATGCCGAGACCACCGGTGGGCGGCATGGCGTGCTCGAGCGCCTGCAGGAAGTCCTCGTCGAGTTCCATCGCCTCCGGGTCGCCGCCCGCGGCGAGCATCGACTGCTCGGTGAGCCTGCGCCGCTGTTCGACCGGGTCGGTGAGTTCGCTGTAGGCGGTGCCGAGTTCGACGCCCCAGGCCACCAGATCCCAGCGCTCGGTGACGCCGTCGATGCTGCGGTGCGAGCGGGTCAGCGGCGAGACCGAGGTGGGGAAGTCGAGGTAGAACGTCGGGTCGGTGGTCTGCGACTCCACCAGGTGCTCGTACATCTCCAGCACCACCTGGCCCTCGTCCCAGCCGTGCTGGTAGTTGATGCCCGCCTCGTCGCACAGCTCGCGCAGACGCGACAGCTCGGTGCGCGCGGTGATCTCGGTGCCGATCACCTCCGAGACCGCGCCGTGCACCGTCTTGACCCGCCACTCGCCGGAGATGTCGACGGCGTCGAAACCGCCCTCGTCGTTCGGGCGCAGCGCCACCTCGGCGCCGTTGGCCGCCAGCGCCGCGTCCTGGATCAGCCGACGGCACAGGTGCATCATCCGCAGGTAATCGCTGTGCGCCTCATAGGCTTCCAGGATCGTGAACTCGGGATTGTGGCTGAAGTCGACGCCCTCGTTGCGGAAGGTCCGGCCGAGCTCGAACACCTTCTCCATACCGCCGACGCAGAGCCGTTTGAGATACAGCTCGGGGGCGATGCGCAGGTACAGGTCCAGGTCGTAGGCGTTGATGTGGGTGCGGAACGGCAACGCGTTGGCGCCGCCGTGCACCTGCTGCAGGATCGGCGTCTCGACCTCGAGGAAGCCCCAGGTGAACAGCGAGTCGCGCAGCGAATGCAGCACCGCGCTGCGCTTGCCCATCACCTCGCGGGTCTCCGGATTGATCGCCATGTCGACGTAGCGCTGCCTGACCTTGGCCTCGGAATCGGCCAGGCCGCGCCACTTGTCGGGCAGCGGATGCAGGCACTTGCCGTTCATCCGCCAGTCCTGGGCGAGCAGGGACAGCTCACCGCTGCGGCTGTTCCCGAGCTGGCCGCTCACCTCGATGAGATCGCCCAGGTCGAAGAATTCGGTGAATTCGGCGCTGCGGTCGGCGCCGACCCGTTCGCGGTCGATGACGAGCTGGATCTCGCCGGTCCAGTCCCGCACCACGGCGAAGATCACGCCGCCGTAGTCGCGAATGCGCAAGAGCCTGCCCGCGATCCGGACCGTCGTGCCCTTGGGGCAGTCCCGGGCCGCGGCGATGGTATGCGTCGGCGGGTAGGCGACCGGGTAGGAGTCGACGCCCGCGGCGGTGAGCCGGTCCAGTTTGTCCATGCGCACCCGGACCTGCTCGGGCCTGCGCGGGCCCTGCTCGGCCTCTTCGCCCTCCGGTGCCTCGGGTGGGCTGCCGTCGGCGTGCAGACCGGTGATGCCCGCGGGTACGGCCGGGTGGGTGCCGGTGTGTACGGCCGCGTCGGGTTCCTTGCCGAGGCGGGGCAGGAAGCCCTCGGCCAGCCCGCTGGCCGTCGCCACCCGCGGCAGCTGCCTGCGCTCCTCGAACAGGAAGAACCGCGGCACCCAGCGCGGGTGGTACTTCACGTTCGACCGGTACAGCGCCTCGAGCTGCCACCAGCGCGAGAAGAACAGCAGCACACCGCGCCACGCCCGCAGGATCGGGCCCGCGCCGATCCGGCCGCCCTCCTCGAACACCGAACGGAACACCGCGAAATTCAGCGAGATCTTGGTGATGCTGTACTGGTCGGAGTTCAGCGCGAGCTGCGAGATCATCAGCTCCATCACGCCGTTGGGGCTCTGCGGGTCGCGGCGCATCAGTTCCAGCGAGACGCCGCTGCGGCCCCACGGGACGAGCGAGAGCATGGCGTACACCCGGTCGTCGTGGTCGACGGCCTCCACCAGCAGGCACTCGCCGTCGAGCGGGTCACCGAGGCGACCGAGTGCCATCGAGAAGCCGCGTTCGGTCTCGGTGTCGCGCCAGGCGTCGGCGCGGGCGACGACGCCGGCGAACTCGGCGGCGGGAATGTCGTGGTGCCTGCGGATACGCACGCCGAGACCGTTTTTGCGCAGCCGGTTCGCGGCCTGGCGCACCTGTTTCATCTCCGGCCCGGCCAGCGAGAACGTGCGGGTGTCGAGGACCGCCTCGTCTCCGAGGCGCAGCGCCGAGAGCCCGGCAGCGCGGTACGCGGTCGCGCCGAGCTCGCTCGCGCCCATCACCGCGGGCGCCCAGCCGAACCGGTCGGCCTGCTCGAGCCACGCCTTGATCGCCTGCGGCCACGCCTGTTTCGGCCCGATCGGATCGCCGCTGGCCAGGCAGACGCCCAGCTCGACGCGATAGGTGATGGCCGCCTTGCCGTTCGGCGCGAACACAACGGCCTTGTCCCGGCGGGTGGCGAAGTAGCCGAGCGAGTCCTCGACATCGCTCGCGGCGAGCAGCCCGCGGATCGCCGACTCGTCCAGGCCGGTCATCGCGTTGTCGGCGCGCTGCGAACGCAGCAGCACCGCCACCGCGGCCAGCAGCGCGATCGCGCCGAACAGGCCGAGCAGGAAGTTCACCCACGAAGGCGGGTGCCCGTCGAAGTGCTCGTTGTCGACCAGCACCGCCGCGGTGACCCGGTAGACCGCCCACAGCGGCCGCTGCGCACCGGCGGGCAGCGAGCCGGGCGCGAGCTCGACCAGCCCCCAGCCGAGCAGGCAGCCCAGTGCCAGGCCCCCGACCAGGACGCCGAGCGCCTTCCACAGCGCACCCGGCCTCACCCGCGTGTAGAACTCCAACCGCGCCGCGACCAGGATCCCGAGCACGACGACGTGCACCACGAAGGCGACCAGCGCGTCGATGTCGTCCGCGGAGACGAAATCCAGGATGTTGGTCACCGCGAAGAGCAGCAGGTACACGATGAGCAGCCACCACGCGACACGTTTGCGCGCGGCGAGCGCCCCGGCCAGCAGGCCGACGACCAGTGCCCACACGAGGCTGGTGTCCGGTGCGTCGAAGTAGTAGGTGTCGACGTAGTGCCGCGGCGCCTGCGTCAGATGGCGCAGGGCAGGCGAGAGACTCCACAGGAAGCACAGGACCGCGAAGACACCGAGGACCAGCCCGGTGATGTGCGGTACCTCGGCCAATCTGCCCCGCCCGCGATGCGGGACGGCGGCGCGGTCCGGCGGGGCCTCGACGGTGGGATGCTGCTCGGCCTGCGTGAGGGTCACCGATCCAGTGTGCGTCCATTCGGGCCGGATCGGTGCCGCCGTCGCTGCGGCGTGTTCGTCACCGTGGCCGTGGCGGGGCCGGTTGCGACGCGATTTCCCTGGGCGGGTAATAATTTTCCCATGTCGGAACCAGTCGATGTGCCGATCGATGACGATGTCATCAAGCTCGGGCAATTCTTGAAACTGGCCAACCTGATCGATTCGGGTTCCGAGGCCAAGATGGTGATCGCCCAGGGCCTGGTCCGGGTCAACGACGAGGTGGAGCTGCGCCGCGGCAGGCAGCTACAGATCGGTGATGTCGTCGTGCTGGCCGGGCACAAGGTGCGGGTGTCCGGGAACTAGCCCCGAACACCCGCGAGGCGTGCCTCAGTCCTCGGCGCGGACCACGACGCCGTCGTGGTCGCTGTAGAGCATCTCGCCGGGCACGAAGGTGACGCCGCCGAACTCGATGGTGACGTCCTTCTCGCCGCTGCCGGTCTGGGTGCTCTTGCGCGGGTTGGTGCCCAGCGCCTTCACGCCGATGTCGAGGGTGCGCAGGATCGCGGAGTCGCGCACCGCGCCGTTGACGATCACGCCTGCCCAGCCGTTGTCGACGCCACGGCCTGCGATGATGTCGCCCACCAGGGCGGTGTGCACGCTCGCGCCGCCGTCGACGACGAGGACCTTGCCCTCGCCCGGCTCGCTCAGGGTCTGCTTGACCAGCAGGTTGTCCTGGAAGCAACGGATCGTGGTGATCCGTCCGGCGAACGCGGCCCGGCCACCGAACTGGATGAACTGGGTGTCGCAGCTGCGGATCTCGGGGCCGATCTCATCGGCCAGATCGGCGGTGGCCACAACATTCGCTGATTCGGTCATGGCCTGCATTCTGTCAGGCGCCCTCGAGGTGCGCTTTGGCGATCTCGCGGACCAGGTTGTCGGTGGTGTGCTTCACCGCGATCTTGACGAACGGCTCGATCGTCTTACCCAGCATCTTGCCCGCGATGCCACCGGGCACGAAGAACTCGATGGTCGCGTCGACGGTGCACAGCTCCTCGCCCTTGGGATAGAAGTGGAACGTCGAGATGATCTCGAATCCCTTGATCGACTTGATGCCGATCACGCGCCCCTTCTCCCATTTCACGACCTCGACCCTGGACTTGAGCGCCGCGGGGCCGAGCTTCATGTGGCCGTCGAAGGTCGCGCCGAGCCCGTCGGTCTGGTCGGTGACCGGGACGAAGGATTCGATGCCGTACAGGAAATGCGGCAGATTGCGGTAGTCGTTGACGTACTCGAACGCCGTATCGGCGGATGCGGCACAGTCTTCGACAATCCTCACTTCGGTCATATCGGTCACTTTAATGGGGCGCGGCGACCGATCCGACTACGCGGTGACCGATCCGACTACGCGGTGACCGCCAGCGTCGCCGCCAGGCCGAGCGCCACGCCCATCACCGTCACCTCGATCGCGGCGTTGCGCAGCGAGACATCGGCGGTGACCCGATGCTCGCCCGCCCGGCGCACCCAGGTGCCCCGCCACCACCAGCCGAGGCCGGCCAGCGCGCACAGGATGGTGAACTTCGCCAGCAGGATCCGGCCGTACCCGCTCGTCCACAGCGGTTCCAGCCCGCCGATGCGGACCAGCCCGTCGATCAGCCCGGTCGCCGCGATCACGAGCACCAGCGGCGCGGCCAGCGCCGAATAGCGCGGCAGCGTCGCCGCCCAGTCGCCCCTGGTGCGCAGCACCAGCGCCATCGCCAGCAGCAGCCCGAACCAGCCCGCGGCGGCCAGCGCGTGCGCCGCGGCCAGCACCGAACCAAGCGCCTGCTGGGACATGTGCCCGGTGATCGGGCGCAAGGCCAGCGCGACCGCGGCGAACACCAGCACCAGATCGGCCGACGCCGCGTCGGGCCTGCGGAAGGCCAGTGCCGCGTAGCAGGCGATCGCGCCGGTGCAGAACAGGATCGCGATGCCGATCTGGCCGCCGCTGAGCTTGCCGAGGAACGTGCCGAACTCGTCCGCGCCGAGCTCGGTCACCGGCACGCCGACGATCTCGGCCGCCTCACACACCAGCACGGTGAACTCGGCGGCGAACCAGCCGCCCGCCAGCGCGGCCAGCGGCCGCCAGGCGACATGCAGCCGCGCGTTGAGCCGGGGGAGCGCCGCCAGCCCGAGCACCGCCGCGCCCGCGCCGTCGGCGACGACGCGCGCGCACGCCGCACCGGGGAACCCACCCCCGCGGCGCAATGCCCACGCCAGCGCCACCCCGGCCAGGGCGGCCACCACGACCGGCACCAGGACCCGCCATTGCCGCAGCGTCGAACCGGGTGCCCGGCGACCGGTCGTCATGGATGGCTACTTCTTGCGTCCGGCGCGACCGCCGAGCAGCGCCACCGCGAGGCCAACGCCGAACAGCACGACGCCACCGGCGATGAACACCCAGACGGGCACCCCGCCGGAGTCGCCGCCGCCGTCGGCCTTGTCCTCGCCCGGGCGTGGGCCCGGCGTTCCGGTGCCCGCCTTGCTCAGCGTGAAATGCCGTGTCCCGCTGACGGGATGGCCGTCCGCGGAGGTGACCCGAAAGGCGATGGTGTACTCACCGACCGGACCGAGTTCGCCCAGTTCCACACTGACGGTCCGGCCTTCGACGAGCGCCTTGCCCTTCGACCACAGCCTGCCGTCCGGGCCGACCACGGTCAGCGACGGAAAGTTCTGCTGCAGTTCCTCGTTGAAGGTGACGCCGGCGCGCGCGGGCCCGACCTCGATGGTCGACCCGTCCTCGGGCACGCTACTCACGGCACCGGAGTGCGCGCTCGCGACACCCGACGCCGCGAACACGGCGAGCAGTCCGGCGATCAGGACGGCAAGCGCCCTGCGCGCGATGCGCCGACGCGAGGACCTGTTGATGTCAGCGACGAGTTGATCGCTGCGAGATTCGCCGCGCAGCGCATCCGACGGCTCGGCAGGCGCGAACTCGCCGGAGCGGTCGGAGATCATCGTGTTCGCGCACCGGCAGTGATCGACGCGCATCACGACCGCCGCGAACGGAAGACGAGGCCGAGGCCGAGGGCGGCGGCGAACAGGCCGAGCGCGAGCCCGATGCCGCCGAGCCAACGGGCCACCGAATCGGTCTCCGACTGAGCGGGTTCGCCCGAGGCGACCTGGTGATCGCCGCCCTCGGCGCCGCCCTTGGCGCTCAGGGTGAGCGAGGGGGCCGGGTGTTCGGGTTCGGCGCCGCCGGTGCTCGGCTGATCCCAGGCGACGACTTTGCCGTCGCTGTAGGTCTGCTGGGCGGGGAAGTTCACCGTGTCCTGGGCGGGCAGCGGGCCGAGCGAGAGCACGAAGCGCTGGAACTGGCCAGGGCCGACGCCCGCGTTGCCCGGGTCGGCGGTCCAGGCGACGGCGACCGTCTCGCCCTTGTCGTTGCGCTCGACCTTCGCGGTCCAGCCCGGCATCGGTTCGGTGCGCACGCTTTTCAGGTTCGGCACGGTGACGCGCAGCCCGGTGGTGGACGCGGTCTCGGATTCGGTCGGCACCTTGAACGTGGCGACGGTGTACTTGCCCTGTGCGGCGCCGGGGGCGTCGACGGTCACGTGCGCGGCCGCCGAACCGCAGGCGGCGAGCACCAGCCCGGCCGCGAGCGCGGCGGTGCCGGTACCGCGAGTGAGGAAGTTCTGCATGGAATTGCCTTCTGTCCGAAGAGTTCTGAGGTCGTCTGGAATCAGGCGAACAGCGGCGGTGCGCGCGGACCGCGCACCCCCTCCGGACGGCCGCCACGGGCGGTGGCGACGGTGGCAGGCCAGCGGACAGCGCGCTGCGGGATCGGGAGCGACGGCGCGGTGAGCACCGCTCGAACCACGCTCGACGCGACGAGATAGAGCCGCTCGGCGGTGAGAACCAGTGCGGCACAGACGAAGGCCGCGAGGAAGTGGGCGGTGATCATCGGGGCGTTGGGTAGATGCAGTAGATCGAAGGCGCGGCCGTGATGATCCAGCGTGCCGGTGAGGGCGAAATGCCCTGCCCACTGGCCGCCGATCAGCGCCGACGCGGCGCGCACCGCCGGGGTGGTCGCGAAGGTTCGTACGGCACGAGTAACCCGCCCACGCAGTGCGCCCGCCGGCACCACGACTTGGCGGACCGACGAACCCGGCCGCGCCGCTGTGTATTCGGAGACATCGCCTCGGGCGTACTGCGCGCCAGTTCCCACGTGGCGGCTGGCCCGGGAACCGGGCCGCGCCGCATCACGTTTGGTGCTATGGCCACTGGCGAAGACCCCCGCCGCCAGCGAAACCATCAGCAGCAGAGCGATTTCCGCGGAGCGCGGCACCCCGCCACCGCCGAGTCCGTGCGCGGCGACCGCCAGCGCACCGACGAGTACGCCGCAGCCACCACCGCGTAGGCGGGCGGTGAGCTGCGGCGTGGTCACGGCACGGTTCAGCGCACGCCCAGGCGGGCGAGCACGTCGTTCTCGAGCACGGAGAGCTCGGCCGAGATGGAGGCGTGCACGGCCTTGCGGCGCGCGGCGGGCATCTGTTCGGCGGTGTTCACCGCGACGGTCAGGTCGGCCAGTCGGGACCGGGCGGCCGCGACGAACTTCGTGGTGTCGGCGTCGCCCGGGGAATCGGCGGCGATCTTGTCCAGCGCGGTCTCGGTGTTGGTGATGCGGGCCTGCAGGCGTGCGCCGTGGCCGCTGAACTCGCCGAGCTGGTCGAGGCCGATGCCGAGCTGCTGCGCCTTGCGGGCGTCGAGCTGGCCGCGCACGTAGGTCGCGCCACGGTAGGCCAGCGGCGTGAGCACCGGGACCAGCACGCGGGCGACGCCGATGTACTTGCGGATCTGGCTCGCGCTGAACAGTTCGCGGTCGGCCTTCGCCGCCAGCTTCTCGGCGGCCTTCTCCTCGGCGTGCAGGGTCGCGATCTGCGCCTTGGCCACCTTGGCCTCGGTCCTGGCCTGTGCCTTGGCCGCGCGGCGGGTGGTGCGTTCGCCCGCCTTGGCGGCCTTGCGCTCGTTCTTGGCGCTGAGCTTCGCCTCCATCGCTGCTTTGTGCTTGAGCGCCTTCGCCTCAGCGCGTCGGCTCGGCCGCCGCTTGCGCTTGCTGAACAACCCCATGAGATCAGGCCCTCCGTCATGCTCGCCAAGTCATGAGGCAGTGCCGTGGTAGCGGCCTGCCGTACTTCGTAGCGTAGTGGGATGAGGGTAGCGATTGGGCATTGTGTCGGGGGGAGGGACCATACTGCTTGCGTGCGTGCAGCCGAGGACGACTTCGACGGTGGGCCGGTGCTTCGCCCGGTCCCCGCTTCCGCTGCGCTCGATCGAGGTGCCGATTCCACGGTTTCACGGATCGCTTTCCTGGACGCGCGCTCGCTGATCGGCTGCAGGCATCGCCTGCACCTGGACGCCGAGCATCCCGGGATCATCGCCGAGGTCAGGGAAGATCCCGGGGTACAGCAGCGCAGGGAAGCCGCGACCGCGCATCGCACCAGGGTGCGCGACGAACTGGTCGCCGCCGCCCCCGCCGACTGGGTGGTGATCGACCCGCAGCTGCGCGCCGGGGAGAAGGCCGCGGCGACCATGGCCGCCATCGAGGCCGGTGCACCCCGGATCTGGGGTGGCCTGCTGCCCCAGGAACCCGACACCGGCCGCCGCGGCGGCGCCGAGTTCCTGCTGCGCGACGACGACCGCGGCGGCTACATCCCGATCATCGTGGTCAACCACAAGGTCACCGACCCGCGCAGGCCCGACCCGGCCGATTTCCACCCGCTGACCTCGGACCTGTTCCGCTGGCAGCCCCGCCGCGACAAGCACGTGAAGCTGCGCCCGCAGCCGCGCGACCAGCAGCGCCTCGCCCATCTGTACCGGATGCTGCAGCGCCACGGCATGGCCAGCCCCGCCCTGGTCGGCGGCGCGATCGGTCTGGCTTTCGACCGCATCCTCGTGCACGACCTGACCAATGTCCTGGCCGACTACGACCAGCGCTACGCCGACCGCATCGCGGTGGTGCGCGGCGAGCTGCCGACGCAGCCGTCGAAGGTGCCCGAGTGCAGGCAGTGCCCCTGGTGGGTGCGCGGGGCCGACGGTAATCCCAGTTGTGAGGGTCAGCTGGCGCTGATGCGTGATGTCAGCCTGGTCGCGCCCGGTTCGCGGGCCGAGGTGCTGCGCGTGCACGGCGTCCAGACCGTCGACGAGCTGGCGGCCTGGGAAGGCGACGAACCCGACGACTGGCAGCACGGCCCGTTCTCCGAGACCGTGGTCACCGCCCGCGCCTGGATCGCGGGCGCCCCGCTGGTCCGCCGCTTCGACACGGTGAGCGTGCGCCGCGCCGACGTCGAGGTCGACGTCGACCTGGAGAGCTACCAGGAGGACGGCGCCTACCTGTGGGGCACCCTGCTCGACGGCGTCTACCGCCCGTTCGTCACCTGGGACCCGCTGCCCACCGAGGACGAGGGCCGCT
This sequence comes from Nocardia sp. NPDC057663, assembly GCF_042799895.1. NCBI lineage: Bacteria > Bacillati > Actinomycetota > Actinomycetes > Mycobacteriales > Nocardiaceae > Nocardia > Nocardia sp. NPDC057663. Next base: position 216,942 of record NZ_JBHVHX010000006.1, read on the forward strand.
CGTTCGGCGAATTCTGGACCTGGCTGATGCAGGTGCGGGCCGACGCGCACGCCGCGGGCAAGACCTTCGCCGCCTACTGCTATTCCCGGACCGCCGAGGACAAGTGGCTCTACGAGTCGGCCCGCCGCTTCGCGGGCAAGCCCGGCGTGCCGACCCACGAGCAGGTGCGCGCCTTCGTCGACTCGCCCGAATGGGTCGACATGTTCCAGGCAGTCACCGATCAGTTCATCTGCCCGAACGGCAAGGGCCTCAAGAAGATCGCCCCGGTCGCCGGCTTCGGCTGGCGCGACCCGGAGGCGGGCGGCGAGGCGTCGATGGGCTGGTACCGCCGCGCCGTCGGCTACGACGCCGACCCGGATCTGTCCCAGCGCACCCGCCTGTTCGAGTACAACGAGGACGACGTACGAGCCACCCAGGTCTTGCGCGAATGGATGACGCAGCGGGCTGTCGACGAGGTTCCCTCGCTCACCGACTTCGGGCGCGGTGCGACCGGCGGACCCGGAGGCGGCAGCGGAGCGTAACCACGCAGGGTCCTCGGGAGCACCGCAGAGCGCACAGTAATACGATCGGTGCCGTGACTCAGCACGTCGAAACTCTCGAGTTCCAGGCCGAAACACACCAGCTCCTGGAGCTGATGATCCACTCGGTCTACTCCAACAAAGACACGTTCCTGCGGGAGCTGATCTCGAACGCTTCCGACGCACTGGACAAGCTGAAGCTGGCCGCGTTCCAGGACAAGGATCTGGTCGCCGACACCTCCGACCTGCACATCGAGCTGGAGGTCGACGGGGACAAGCGCGTCCTGACCGTCCGCGACAACGGCATCGGCATGTCCCGCGCCGAGGTGATCGACCTGATCGGCACGCTCGCCAAGTCCGGCACCGCCGAACTGCGCCGCAAGCTGATCGAGGTCAAGTCCGACGCCGCCGCCGAGGAGCTGATCGGCCAGTTCGGCATCGGTTTCTATTCCACCTTCATGGTCGCCGACCGGGTCGTCCTCACCACCCGCAAGGCGGGCGAGACCGAGGGCACCCGCTGGGAGGCCGCGGCGGGCAGCTCCAGCTACACGATCGACACCGTCGCCGACGCGCCGCAGGGCACCGCGGTGACCCTCGAGCTCAAGCCCGCCGACGAGGACGATCACCTCTTCGATTACACGCAGGAATGGAAGCTGCGCGAGATCGTCCGCAAGTACTCCGACTTCATCGCCTGGCCGATCCGCATGCAGGTCGAGCGCACGGTGATGGAGGGCGAGGGCGAGGACAAGGTCGAGAAGACCGTCGTCGAGGACCAGACCCTCAACTCGCAGAAGGCGCTGTGGACGCGCCCGCGCGGCGAGGTCTCCGACGAGGAGTACAAGGAGTTCTACCACCACGTCAGCCACGCCTGGGACGAGCCGCTCGAGATCATCCCGATGAAGGCCGAGGGCACCTTCGAGTACCAGGCGCTGCTGTTCATCCCGTCGATCGCGCCGTTCGACCTGTTCACCCGTGAGCACAAGCGCGGCATGCAGCTCTACGTGCGCCGGGTGTTCATCATGGACAACTGCGAAGAGCTGATGCCGGAGTACCTGCGCTTCGTCAAGGGTGTGGTGGACGCGCAGGACCTCTCGCTCAATGTCTCCCGCGAGATCCTGCAGCAGGACCGCCAGATCCAGATGATCCGCAAGCGCCTGGTCAAGAAGGTGCTGTCCACCGTCAAGGACATGCAGGGCGCCGAGGACCAGACCAGGTACCAGACCTTCTGGGCGCAGTTCGGCCGAGTCCTCAAGGAGGGCTTGCTCTCCGACACCGACAACCGCGAGACCCTGCTCACCGTCTCGTCTTTCGCCTCGACCGCCTCGGAGTCCGAGCTCACCACGCTCGCGCAGTATGTCGAGCGGATGCAGGACGGCCAGGACGCGATCTACTACATGACCGGCGAAAGCCGTGCGCAGGTGGAGAACTCGCCGCACCTGGAGGCGTTCAAGGCCAAGGGCCGCGAGGTGCTGGTGCTGACCGATCCGGTCGACGAGATGTGGGTCGGCTCGGTGCCGGAGTTCGACGGCAAGAAGTTCCAGTCCATCGCCAAGGGCGAGGTCGACCTGGAGACCGAGGACGAGAAGAAGGAGACCGAGGCGCTGCGTGAGCAGCAGGACAAGGACTTCGCCGACCTGCTCACCTGGCTCGGCAAGACCCTCGACGAGGTCGCCAAGGAGGTGCGCCTCACCAACCGGCTCACCACCTCCCCGGCCTGCCTCGTCGGTGACGTCTTCGACTTCACCCCGATGCTCGAGCGCATGTACCGCGCCTCGGGCCAGGCGCTGCCGGAATCCAAGCGCATCCTCGAGCTCAACCCGACCCACCCGCTGGTCACCGGCCTGCGCGACGCCTACGACGCCCGCAAGTCCGATGCCGACGAGGGCAAGGTGCCCGAACTCGCCGAGACCGCCGAACTGCTCTACGGCACCGCGGTTCTCGCCGAGGGCGGCGAGCTGAAGGACCCGGCACGGTTCGCCCAGCTGCTGACCGAGCGACTGACCCGCACGGTCTAGTCCCGGGCCACTACCCGGTCGTCTGCAGAACTGCCCGTTGTCGATTTCGGCAGCGGGCAGTTTCTGTTCACGCGCATTTCCCGTGCCGACGAGGCGGTTTGCGGTCACCATGGAGATATGGCTGGGCACGAGATCCGGCGGGCACGTCCCGATGACTACGACGATCTGATCGGCATGGTCGACAGCTGGTGGGGCAGAACAGTGGTGCACAACCTGCCCCGGCTGTTCCTCGACCACTTCCACCGCACCAGCCTGGTCGCGACCGACGAGGACGGAATATCCGGTTTCCTGGTGGGTTTCGGCTCACCCTCGGACGCCGACGCGGCCTACATCCACTTCGTCGCCGTCCGGCCCGACGCGCGCAAGGTCGGCCTCGGCCGCACTCTCTACGACGAGTTCTTCGAGATCGTCAGGGCCGACGGCCGGAAAGTGGTCACCGCCATCACCTCCCCGGCCAATTTCACCTCGATCGATTTCCACCGCAGCCTCGGCTTCACCGTCACGGGCCCGGTCGCCGACTACAACGGCCCCGGCCGCTCACTGATCACCTTCGAGCGGACGCTCTGACCCCGCATCGCACGAATTCCGTAGGCTGGTCGCGGTATTGACGGCTGGGTGAGAGGAACGACCGCGTATGTCGGAGGGGACGCCGGTCACGGCACGACCGTGGGATCTGGTGGCCGAGGGCTACGCCGAAGCGGGGGCGGCCGTCCTAGGCCCGTTCGCGGCGCACGCGCTCGAATACGTCGATCTCGACAAGGATTCCGAGATCGTCGACGTCGCCGCGGGTACCGGGCTGCTCAGCCTCGCCGCCGCAGCGCAGGGCGCGCGGGTACACGCCATCGACCTGTCGGCGCCGATGATCGAACAACTCACCGCGGCAGCCGAACTCGCCGGGCACACCACGATCACCACGCAGGTGGGCGACGGCCAGGAGCTGCCCTACGAAGACGAACGGTTCGACGCAGGATTCTCCCTGTTCGGCCTCATGTTCTTCCCCGACCGGCCGAAAGGCTTCGCCGAACTGCGGCGCGTGCTACGTCCGGGCGCGACGGCCGTGGTCACCGCCTGGGCGCCCGCCGTCGACTCCTCGCTCATGCGCGCGCTGTTCGGTGCGCTGACCGCCGGTGACCCGAACGCGGCACTGCCGCGACCGGATCGGCACAGCCTGGAGAACCCCGCCGTCTTCGAAGCCGAGATGCGGGCCGCGGGGTTCGACGAGGTGACGATCCGCAGCCACACCGTCGAGGTGTGCTTCCCGAGCGCAGAAGCCCTGTGGGACACCATGACCCGCAGCAGCGCCCCGCTGACCGTGCTCAGACACGAAGTGGGCGAGGAGGAATGGCAGCGCCGCACCGACGCGGCCGTCGAACGCCTCACCGTCACCTACCGCCCGAACACCCCACTGCACACCACCGCTTTGTTCGGCGTCGCCGCCGTGCCCGCGGCCTGACACGGCGACGGCGCCCTGTCCACGCGGGGAACAGGGCGCCGTCGACCGGTGCTTGCGTTTTTACCGCGGGGCCATGCGCAGTGCGCCGTCCATGCGGATGGTCTCGCCGTTGAGGTAGTCGTGGCTGGCGATGTACTCGACCAGCTGGGCGTACTCGTCCGGGCGGCCAAGGCGCGATGGGAAGGGCACACCGGCCTCGAGGCCCTTGCGGTACTCCTCGGTGACGCCGGCCAGCATCGGGGTGTCGATGATGCCGGGGGCGATGGTGTTCACGCGGATGCCGAACTGGGCCAGGTCGCGCGCGGCCGGAACGGTCATGCCGTGCACGCCACCCTTGGACGCCGAGTAGGCGATCTGGCCGATCTGGCCCTCGAAGGCGGCGACGGAGGCGGTGTTGATGACCACGCCGCGCTGGCCGTACTCGTCGACCGGCTCGGTCTTGGCGATGGCATCGGCGGCCAGGCGCATCACGTTGAACGTGCCGAGCAGGTTCACGGTGATGACGGTGCGGAACAGCTCCAGGTCGTGCGGGCCGTTCTTGGACAGGATGCGACCCGCCCAGCCGACACCGGCGCAGTTGACCACGATGCGCAGCGGCGCCGGGCCCTCGGTGATCTGGGCGATCGCGGCCGCGACCTCGTCGTTGCTGGTCACATCGGCCGCGATGAGGGTGACCCCGGCCGGGACGTTGTCGCCCGCGCGCTCGATGGATGCCGGGACGTCGAGCCCGAAGACGGTAGCGCCCGCGTCGGCCAGACGCTGGGCGGTGGCGGCACCGAGGCCGGATGCGCCTCCGGTGACGATGGCGGCGGAACCCGAAATCTCCACGATGGTCCTCTCGTTCATGACTGCTAGTTGGCACTTCGTCAATTGGCACCCTAGCGGGTTTCGGTGAGGCACACATCACCCCTCCCGGCACCGCCGGATCTACTGCGAAAATACCAGCGAACAGCCCTGTTTTCCGGTGGTAACGTGCCTTCATGAGATCGTTCTCCGGTCCGTCGGTGGCCGGACGCAAGGTCCTGATCACCGGGGCCGCTCGCGGGCTCGGCGCCGCACTGGCCAGGAAGCTGGCCGCGCGGGGCGCCCACGTCGCCCTGCTCGGCCTGGAACCGGAACTGCTGGCCGAGGTGGCCGCCGAATGCGGTGACGCGCCGTGGCGCTACTGCGATGTCGCCGACCGCGCCCAGGTCGACCGGGTGGTCGAGGCGCTGGTCGCCGAACTCGGCGGGCTCGACGTGCTCGTCGCCAACGCGGGCATCGCCAAGCAGATGGCGATGATCGGCGGTGATCCGTCGGTGCTGGAGGAGACCCTGGCCGTCAACGTGCTCGGCGTCGCCTACGCCGTGCAGGCGGCGGGCCCGCATCTTGCGCGGCCCGGTGGGTATGTACTGATGATGTCGTCGATCTCCACGGCCGTGCAGCTGCCGCTGGCCGGCGCGTACAGCGCGTCGGCGGCGGCCGTCGAGTCGCTGGCGGGCACACTGCGCTGCGAGCTGCGGCAGACCGGCGCGCGGGTGGGCGTCAGCTATTTCGCCGAGATCGACACCGACATGACCAGTCGCGGCTTCGGCACGGCCGCCGCGCACACCGGTCTCGGCGGGACCAGCCTGACCGGCGTCTCGCCGATCGGTCCCGCCGTCGACGCGCTGGAACGGGCGATCGCGCGCAGGCGCAAGACCGTCGTCTCACCCTGGTGGGTGTCGCTCGTGCTGCCGGTGCGACCCTTGGCGCAGCTGCTGGTGCAGCGGTTGCTCGGCAAGCGGGTCGCCCGCGCGATCGAGATCGCGCGCACCGAGGACGTCCCCTTCACCACCACCCAGCCTGCCCGACCGCGCAGAATGGAACGGCAAGCCTGACCTGCGAGAATCGCGGCACCAGCCGCCGACAAACACGGAGTTCGACGATGAGCGATTCGGCATCCACCCTGCGCCAGCTCCCGCGCGGACGGCATCATCTCTCGCGCGAAGAAGTGGTGGCCTCTCAGCGGGAACGCATCCTCGTCGCGATGGGGGAGGCGATGACCGAGGGCGGCTACGTCGGAACGCCGGTGGCCGCCGTGCTCAAACGGGCGGGGGTGTCCCGCGAGACGTTCTACGAGCTGTTCCGGTCCAAGGAGGACTGCTTCGCCGCCGCCTTCGACCGGGTCTCTGCGCTGCTGGCCGAGCGGCTACAGGGCGTGATCGCCGAAACCGCCGACGCCGACGCGTTCACCAGGATGGACCGCATCCTCACGGCCTACTTCGACCACATGATCGACGATCCGGCCTCGGCCCGGCTGTTCCTGGTGGAGGTGTACGCGGTCGGGCCGTCGGCGATCGAGGCGCGGATGGAATTGCAGAGCCGGTTCGTCGCGGTGGTGGCCGCCATGCTCGGCGCCCAGACCGTCGAGCAGCACTTCGCCTGCGCGACCCTGGCCGCCGCGATCGGCGCCATGGTCACCGGCAAGATCGCCGGCGACGATCTGGACGGCCTGCGCTGCCTGAAGGAACCGCTGATCGACCTCGCCCGCCGCTCGGGTCCGGTCTACGGCACCGCATTCGCCGGCTGATCCAACACCGCCACGTCCTTGCGCGGTCCGTAGAACCGCCAGGCGCCGATACCGAGGCCGACCACGACCGGGGCGAGCAGCGCCAGGCCGGTCGAACCCCAGCCGCCGAGGCCGGGCACGAACGCGTCGAGCACCGTCTTCGCGGCGAAGAACAGGAACAGCAGGCCGGAGGCGAACGCGATGCCGCGTTCGGGCAGATGCTTACCCGCCAGCTTGCCGACCAGGATCGCCAGGCCACCGGCGGCGACCATGCCGACGGTCGAGCCGATCCAGACGGCGAGCCAGCCGTTCTTCGAGGCCAGCGCGGCGGCGGCGAACATGGTGCGGTCGCCGAGTTCGGCGAGCATGAAGGCGGAGATGACGACGAGGAAGGCATTGCGGGTGCTCGGCGCGGGTGCGTCGTCGGATTCCGCGGCGGAGCTCAGCGCGTCACGCAGTGTCCACAGGCCGACGACCAGCAGCGTGAGCGCGGTGACGACGGCGATGGCGTTCGCGGGCAGTGCGGTTCCGAGGAAATGGCCGACACCGGCGGCGATGAGATTGACCGCCACGCTGGCGACGCTGATTCCGGCCAGCACCACCCACCAGCGATAGCGCAACGAGAACGTCAGCGCCATCAGCTGCGATTTGTCGCCCAGCTCGGCGAGGAAGAGCACGCCGAAGCTCAGCAGGATCGTGGCGATCATGAAAGTCAGCTCCCAGGTGGACACTCCGGCCTGTGGCTGAAGAAACGGGTGCGCCTCCAGCCACACCGGTCTACGGATCGGTTTGTGGCCGAAGGTCTCGCCCACCGGTGGTGACCGGTTCGCGCAGCCGGACCGCGCCGATGTGGCGCCGATCAGTATGTCGACTGGGCGATTGCGGGCTACTCCCCTTCGCTGCTTTCACCCTAGCGCGATTGCTGCTGGTATGCCAACTCCGTGTAATCGAAATCGCAATGGCCGCAATAAGTTTGGTAATGCGGCCGGGAGAGTTCGGTTTCCCTGAATCGCGTCGGCCGGACGGCCGTTGCCGGAGGTTCGCCAGGACTGGCTTTCGAAAGTCTCAGGCCGCCAGCAACATTGCCAAAACGGCGGTATCGGGATCGCTGATCAGATCCATCCCGACCCGGCTCACCAGCGAGGTGACGGTCCCGTCGAGCTCGGCCTCGGCCCACGCCGCGCGATGCTCGAGACCCAGATGCGGCACGCCGGGCAGCAGCACGCAGCCCGAGGCCGCGCCCACGCATTCGGGCAGCGACGGCCGGGTCTCCGACGGCGGATGCAGCATCAGCAGCGCGGGCGGCACGTGATCGGCGAACCGGCCCGGCTCGACCGCTTCCGCGCCCAGCACCGGCCCCTCCGCCAGCACCAGCCCGACGGTGCCCGGCTCCGGGTCGTCGGGCAACTCCTCGCGCACGCCGAACACGGTCGAGGTGACCAGCAGGCCGGGCATCGAGGCCACCCGGACCGCGAGCACCAGCACCTGCGCCCATTCCTTGGTGGTGTGCGGCCCCCCGCCCGCCCCCCCCAAAACCAGCAGATTACCCCGCGCCAGAAAAGGCCGGATACCGAAACGACCCGGGGGCGGGAATATTGCCGCCCGCAAAACCGGGGGGGGGTGGGACCCCCGGGGGCGGGAAACGGCCCCCCCCCGCCCCCCCACCCCCCCCCGCGCCCCCATTCGTGGGGGGGGCCCCCCCCCCGGCCCCCCCACCACGAATCCCTGCAGATGACCGCGCGCCTGAAACGGCGTGATCCCGATCGGACCGTGCGTCGTCATGATGGCCTCCCGATATCCGGGGCGGCGATGCCCGTATACAACAGGAATAGCCCCGAACCCATCTGGCACACAAGTACCACTGAGTGCCAGGAACCGGTCAATACACGCAAAAGACCTCCCAGCAGAAGCTGGGAGGTCTTTCACGCACCATCTGATTTCGACCGAACATGGGTAACTCGTCGGGTACGCCCAGAAGCCGAGCGCACCCGACCGCAAGTCCGGTTGAGACTCGCCGAACTACCTACGACCGGCAAAATACGCGGAGAGGCGGAACAGCAGCTCAGCCGAAGATGAGGCCCTTGCCCTGGGTCACGGCGCGGGCGAAGCGCTCCTGCACGTCGGCCCAGTTGACGACGTTCCAGAACGCGGTCACGTAGTCGGCCTTGACGTTCTTGTACTGCAGGTAGAAGGCGTGCTCCCACATGTCGACCTGCAGCAGCGGGATGATGCCGATCGGCACATTGGCCTGCTGGTCGTACAGCTGGAAGGTCAGCAGCTTCTGGCCGAGGGTGTCGTAACCCAGGACGGCCCAGCCGGAGCCCTGCAGGCCGTTCGCGGCAGCGGTGAACTGCGCGCGGAACTTGTCGAACGAACCGAACTGGTCGTCGAGCGCGGCGGCCAGGTCACCGACCGGCTTGTCGCCACCGTTGGGCGAGAGGTTTTTCCACCAGATGGAGTGGTTGGTGTGGCCACCCAGGTGGAACGCCAGGTTCTTCTCGTTCAGGAAGATGGCGGCGTGGTCGCCGGCCTCACGGGCGGCTTCCAGCTTCTCCAGTGCCGCGTTGGCACCGGCGACGTAGGCGGCGTGGTGCTTGGTGAAGTGGATCTCGTTGATCTGTCCGGAGATGTGCGGCTCCAGCGCGCTGAAGTCCCAATCGAGTTCGGGCAGTGTGTAGACGGCCACGATGTCCCTTTCCGTGTGTCGGGCTGTGTGCGCCCATTCGGACGAGCACACCAACCATCATTCGTACACCCGCTCGCTGCAACCGCAGGCGTGCGGCCCCTCATTCCCGGGAGCGCGCGGGTGGTGCCGAATCGGCCCGGATTACAGCGGAGGGGCGACGTCGGCCTTCGATGCCCTGGCGTCGCCGGAATCATGTGCGGCCCACCAGCGGCGACCGCCATCGATGAACTCCGCCATGGGGATCTCCCGGCCACCGGAGGCGGTGACGGTGATCTTGTCGAACCAGACGCGGACATCGAGTTCCCGCGGATCGATGCCCTCTTCCTGGGAGAACTCGATGACGTGCGCGGCGATCCGCTGATCGAGCACGGTGTCGAAGCTGAGCAGCTCGCTCCACAGGGCCCAGCCGCTGTCGTCGAGATCGATGAATTCCCAGCCGTGCAGCCCGCCGCCGCCGAAACTCTCGATGGCCTCGTCAAGTTGGTCGAGGGTCAGCGGGAGGACCCTGGCCTCGATGTCGTCCCAGCGCTGGATGCGCAGGGAAGCGGCGACCCGGGTGACTCCGGTGAAGGTGAGCAGGACTTTCGCCTCGGTCGGCGCTGGTCCGTCGGCGGGTAGTGTCAGCACCTCGAGAGCGAGTTGCAGTCGCCCCGCCGTGGCGTCCACCTCTACTCCGAGACAGGTTGATTCGGACAAAGCGGTATTAAGGCCGTTGATGTCGAAACTGTCGAATAGCCCCCTGCTCACGTTCATGCGCTCAGGCTACCGATCCGGCCGCCTGGATCCCAGGATTTAGGATTTTCTCTAGTGATGTCGTTTTTATGGAACCGAATCGGCCCGGCTCGCGTCCAAGTAGATGTCGGGACCGATACAACCTCGGAATCCCGACGTCAGCGGCGAACGGTCGCTCCGGGATGACATGGAGGGGAGTCTCGGATCGGCCGTTCCGCCCGCTGGCTTCCCCGGCTGCACGTCGGTTGATAGCCCACGCCTCGCGAAAGTGTGCTGACCGATAGCTGAGACCTGTGGATCAAGTTGTGGATTCTGTGGATAACCCGCATCCATCCACAGACCGCGCACAGCCTCGCCCGGCGTCGCTGCCGACATGGCAGGATCGAGGCGTGACGAGCTCCGATGTCCCTACGGTGCCGGTGGGTGCGGTACCCGCCGCGTTCGACGACGCCGAGCCGGTGCCCGGCGTCCAGCTGCTCGACGTGCGCGAACCCGACGAATGGGAGCTCGGCCACGCGCCGGGCGCGATCCACATCCCGATGGTCGACGTTCCCGCCCGGATCGACGAGATCGACGTCGACGCCGAGGTGTACGTCGTGTGCAGGCAGGGCGGGCGCTCCATCGAGGTCGTCAAGTATCTGGCCCACATCGGGTACGAGGCGGTGAACGTCGCGGGTGGAATGGTGGCCTGGCAGCAGACCGGCCGCCCGGTGGTCGCCGACGGCGAGCACGAAGCCAAGATCTACTAGTCCGGAACGGGGTGCGCGGGTGAGTTCGGTGGTGCAACCATGTGCACGCTGTGGCGCGCGGTGGGCCGTGCAGGGCGCGCCGATGCACTGGTGCCCGCGCTGCCGTGGTGTGCTGCTGTCGCCGGGCAAGGTCGACGCGCCCGCCGCCCAGCGCAACTACCGCTGGGTCGCGCGCAGGCCGGATCACCGCACCCGCAAGGCCGGGGCATCGACCACGTCGGCACCCCTCGGCCCGACCCCGCACTACACCGAGATTCCGCGCTGGGGCCTGCTCGATCCGCCGCCCGCGCCCGGTCGCGCGCCGGAGCGGCCGCTGCGTGGCATCGCGGCCCACCGCGATCTCCTGCTGGTCATCACCGCGATGGCCTTCCTGGCCGCCGCCTTCGCCGAATACGGCCGGTACCTGATCCTGCTGCGCAACCGCACCACCCTCATCCCCGGCTGGCTGCTGTGGATCTCCGACATGTCGGTGTGGGTGTTCGGCGTCATCGCCCCGCTGTGTGCCCTCGCTGCCGCGCTCGCGCTGGTCGCGTGGCTGATCGAAGCGCGCCGGGCGACATTCGCCGCGCGGGGCAGGCGCGATCCGCGGCGCCGGTGGTCGCTGATCCTCGGGTGTCTGGTGCCCGGCGTGAACCTGATCTGGCCGGGGGTCTTCCTCACCGAGCTGCTCGGGCCCGCCGCCGATCCGCGCGCCGTGCGGGCGGTGCGGATCTGGTGGGCGGCCTGGGTGGTCAGCGGCCTGATCCTGCTCGGCGCGACCCTGTGGCGCGACGCGTCGACCCTGCAGGCCGAGGCCGACGGTGTCTCGTTCACCGCGTTCAGCGATCTGTGCGCGGCCTGCTTCGCGGTGCTCACGCTGTGGACGGTCCGCCAGCTCGAAGGCCGGGACCTGCGTGGCGCGCCGCGCACCGCGCACCGCTGGGTGATGGCCGCCGATCCCGCCGAGGTCGTCATCGCCCCCGTCCTGCCCGGTGCACCAGGCACCGGGCAGGATGAGGTTGAACGCGCGAATCCCGCCGAAACAGGCGAGAATACGCAGGAGGAGGTTGTGGCCAAGTGAGCCAGGGCAATCGCGCGCCATTCGTGGTCGCGCACCGTGGTGCGTCAGCGGCGCGCCCCGAGCACACCCTCGCCGCCTACGCGCTGGCGCTCGAGGAAGGTGCCGACGGTGTCGAGTGCGACGTCCGCCTGACCCGCGACGGGCACCTGGTCTGCGTGCACGACCGCACCGTCGACCGCACCTCCGACGCCACCGGCCTGGTCAGCGAACTGACCCTGGCCGAACTGCGCGACATGAACTTCGGCACCGAGGACGCGCCGTCCGGTGTCCTCGCCCTCAGCGATCTGATCGGCCTCGTGCTCGACTGGCGCAGCAGGCCGACCAAGCTGTTCATCGAGACCAAGCACCCCGTGCGCTACGGCGCGCTGGTGGAGAACAAGGTGCTCGCCGAACTCCAGCGTTTCGGGATCGCCACACCCGCCTCCGCCGACCACTCCCGCGCGGTGGTGATGTCGTTCGCCGCGACCGCGGTCTGGCGGATCCGCCGCGCCGCCCCGCTGCTGCCGACCGTGCTGCTCGGGGAATCCTCGCGCTTCCTCGGCGGCGGCGCCGCGACCACGGTCGGCGCGACCGCCGTCGGCCCGTCGGTGAAGACGCTGCGCGAGCATCCCGAACTCGTCGACAAGGCCGCCGCCGCGGGCCGCGCCACCTACTGCTGGACCGTCGACGATCCCGACGACGTGAAATTGTGCGCCGACCTGGGCGTCAGCTGGGTCGCCACCAATCACCCCGGCCGCACCAAGGCCCTGCTCGCCGGCGTGTGAGTTTTCGCCGGGTCGCGCGCAGCGATATCACTACCCGGCCATAAACTCTCGCCGTGGGTAAAAGCAAGCGGAACAGTCCGAAGCCCGACAGTAATCGGGCTCAGCGTCTCGCCGAGCGGCGTGCGGCGCAGGAGCAGGCATCTGCGGCCCCGACGCGGCCGTTCGAGGGACTTGCTGCCGAATGTGATCTGGTGGCGCTGCGGGAGTTCGTGCCGTCGGCGACCGCGACCTTGAAGCTGGTGCCCGGTGTCGCGGCACAGCGCTCGGTGACGCTGGCGACGGTGCTACCCGGTGCGGTGGCCGCGCTGGTCCGCGCCGGCGACGAGCCGGCCGGCTTCGTCGGCACGCAGATGCAGCACCAGGGCACCGACCCGTCGGCCGATATCGCCGCGGCGATCCTGTGGACGCAGTCCGCCGAGCCCGGTGAGTCGCTGGACTCGGCCGGTTCCGTCGAGGGCGGTCCGCGCCTGGCCGACGTCATCGATCCGGGCGCCGACCTGGAGCTCACCGTGCACCAGGACTTCGACTGGTGGGTGCCCGAGGGCGTGACCCCCGATCCGCAGGTGGCGGCGACGATCGAGCAGGCCAAGCAGGCCATCATGCCGTCGGCGCGACTGGATCTGGGCGCCGACGGTGTCGGCGCGGCCTGGTGGGTCGACGCAGGCGAGAAGGCGCATGTGCGCTGGGTGCGTCCCGAGGACGAGGACAAGCTGATGCTGGCGCTGGCTCGCGTGCACGCCGCCGGCGGCCTGCACATGGGCGAGGGTTCGCGCTTCGCCGGTTCGTTCCGGACGCACGGCCTGCTGGTGCCGGTGTTCGATCTCGATCCCGAGAGCCACCCCACCGAATGGGAAGGTCCCGCCCGCGAATTCGGTGCGCGGCTGGCCGAGGCGCTGGCCTCGGACGCCCCGATGACGGGCGAGGAACGTCGTTCGCGCGACGGCCTGCGGTCGCGTCAGGTCACCCTGCGCTGAACTGACAACGCATGCCGGATTCGGGGGCGGCGGTGGGGGCGCCGCATACCCGGCCACGAGGGAGTGGGGGCCCCGCGGGGGCGCGTGGCCCCGGCCGCCGGGGGCCGGGTGGACAGAAACGCCCCCATAAGTT